>NZ_JBITDB010000003.1:549874-602288 GCF_044453825.1 Kribbella sp. NPDC051620 | reverse complement strand
GTGCAACAGAGGGTCCCCGGTCGGCTTGTGGTTGCTTTGGGTGCCGGGCTGATAGCTGACTGGGTGCTGTGGGCAAAGGCCAAGTGCAACGGCGAAGTGCATCAAGCAAGAGCGACAGACAAGAGCGAGACAAGAGCGACAGACAAGAGCGACAGACAAGAGCGACAGACAAGAGCGACAGACATTCCCGGCCGGCGCGGTGGTTGAGGCGGTGCCGGGGCGACAGGTGGCGGTGGGCTAGCTGTTTGCGAGGTCGTCGGCATTGGCTACGGCAATTTGCTGCCTGGTTGGCGATGCGAGCAAGGGTCACTGAACCTGCCGCCGGTGCTGAGGGTTGAGGCTGTGTCTGGGTGCGCGATGCGGCGTTGGGGGGACTGGACGCAAGGTTCGTCAATAGTTGCCCCTGCACCAGTTGTCTGGCTGGAGATGCCTGGAAGGCTGCCGCAGCTTCGCCATCGCGGGCCCCGCGCGTTCCGGTCTCCGTTCGTTCGCCGAGGCCGGCATTCGGCCGCGCGTGGCCTGGAACGTCGGTGCGCTGCCCAATCAACCTACAGGTGTTCGGTCGATGTGAAGTGGTGAGGAATTCACCTTGTGGATAAGGGCTTTCCGGCCCGAAACTGTCGGCGGCGTCGTCTAGCCTTGTGGGTATGGATGATCGGGCGGTGGAGACGATGAGCGGCGACGAGCTGCTGTCTGACTCCGACGCCATTGAGGAAGCGATCGAGAAACTGCTCGCCCGCCGCCACCAGGTCCTCCACCGCATGGACGAGATGAAGTACGCCCAGGAGATCGGTGCACACGACACCGCCCGGCTGATCGAGAAGCGTTACCGCCTCGACCCGGCCGAGGCCCGCCGCAGAGTCCGGTTGGCCGTCGCGCTCCCGAAGTACCCGGCCGTCGCCGGCGCGCTCCCCGCCCCCGGAAATGTCATCGCCGACGACGCGGTGGTGCTGTTTTCGGCGCAGGCCGACGCGATCGTGTCCGCGTTGGAGAAACTCCCGAAACGCGCCAACGTCCCCGTGGAAGAACTGGACGCGGCGACCGGTCAGATGGTTGAGGCGGCTCGGCATATGAGCCCTGGTGATCTGCGCAGGATGGGTGAGCAGGTCCGCAACATCCTCGACACCGACGGTCCCGAGCCGCGCGAGGACGCTGCCCGTGCCCGCGAAGAGGTCTGGCTGGCCAAGGCCGAGGGTGGTGTGAAGTTCGGCGGCTATCTGGCCGGTGAGAACGCCGAAAAACTCCAGACCGTTCTCCAGGCCGGCGCGAAACCCCACAAGACCCCCGACGGCGACCACGACCCCCGGCCGCGCGGCAAACGCCAGGCCGACGCCCTGGTCGACGCCCTCGACATCGCGCTGGCTTCTGGTGACCTGCCCACCCGCGGCGGCATCAGGCCGCACATCGCGGTCACGATCGACCTGAACGACCTTCTTGAGGCGGGGAGACACGCGACCGGTGACCTGACCTACGGCGACGGCCTGTCCGCTGCCGCGATCCGCCGGTTGGCGTGTGACGCCGGAATCATCCCGATCGTGCTCGGCTCCGACAGCCAGCCGCTGGATGTCGGGCGGGAGTTCCGGTACGTCACCAACGGCTTGCGTAACGCGTTGAACCAGCGCGACAAGGGCTGCGTGATCTGCCATGCCCCGCCGATCTATTGCGATGCGCATCATCTGACCAGCTGGGCCGATGGTGGTGTCACCAGCCTCGCCAACCTGGTGTTGCTCTGCCGCGTCGACCACAACTCGCTGCACGACGGCCACTGGACCATCACCATCATCGACAACCAGGTCCACGTCACCCGCCCATCCTGGGCCGACCCGCCTGCGCGAAGTACCGGGCGAAGACTCGACCAGCCCAGTACCACCTCCGCGACCGCACCCGCGGCGGGAGCCACTGAGACCTGGTCACCGTCCACCACCACGGACACACCACCCGCGACCACGACGGCCACAGGCCCCTGGCCTCCAACAGCCACAGGCCCCTGGCCTCCAACAGCCACCACGACCACATCACCTGCGACCACGGCGGACATTGATCCCTGGCCTTCGACAGCAGCTACAACCCCACCGCCCACGCCCGCGGCGGGCGCTGAACCTTGGTCTTCAACAGCCACCACGGACGCGCGACCTGCGGCGGTGGCCACTGAGGCTTGGCCGTCGTCCACCAGCACGGACGGACGGCTCGTGCCGATGGAGGCTGAGTCCTCGCTCTCACCGACTGATGCGGAGGTCGATGGCAGTACCGATGCCAAGCCGGCCACGACATCCGTGCGGGCTGCTGCTTGTGGGCTGGCTTCGGGTTCGGCTCAGGTACCGGGACCGAACTGGACCTACGGCGGTGATGCTGGCTGGATCACCGCCGAGGAAACGGCAGCGCTCGATCCCTGGGGCGAAAATGCCGGCAGCGAAGGAACTCCGCCCTCCACACCGGGACCGACAACCATCCGCACGCGGGGCGGGTTCACCGACGCCCCGTGGACCACCCCCGAAGAAGCAGCCGCCCTCGACCCATGGGGTGACCGGCCTGGGGGTGCCGTGGCCTGACGATGGGCCACGCAAACTCGCGGGTGAGGATCGCGTCGTTGGACCCTGTGCATGCCGGCTGAGGTCAGCGCCTGGGCCTTCGATCGGGTGCAGTTGTCCGCCCCCGGAGTGGCGGTGGTGGTAGAGCGCCGTCGCGAGATGCCCGTCGGAGCGGTGTTCTCGGTAGGCCGTTGAGGCGCATGGAGGTTGGTGGGTGCATGCCGTGGGTCGGGGATGGCGGCGGCCGACCTTGATCGGACTCGAGGAGGCGTCCGCCCTTGATCCATGGGCAGGATCGAGACGATCGTCGCCAGCACCAGCACCAGCACCAGCACCAGCACCAGCACCAGCACCAGCACCAGCGCCAGCGCCACTACCAGCGCCAGCACCAGCACCTGTGTCAGCGCCAGCTCCACCACCAGTGTCAGCGCCAGCGCCAGCCCCAGCCCCAGCCCCAGCCCCAGCCCCAGCCCCAGCCCCAGCCCCAGTGTCAGCGTCAGCGTCAGCTCCACCACCAGTGTCAGCGCCAGCTCCAGCGCCAGCCCCAGCCCCAGCCCCAGTGTCAGCGTCAGCCCCAGCCCCAGTGTCAGCGTCAGCGTCAGCTCCAGCTCCAGATCCAGTGTCAGCGCCAGCGCCAGCCCCAGCCCCAGCTCCAGCTCAGCGTCAGCTCCAGTTCCAGTGTCAGCTCCAGCGCCAGTGTCAGCGCCAGCTCCACACGCAGCGGCGGCGCCAGCGCCAGCTCCAGCGTCAGTGTCGGCGGGGGCGGCAATTGCGCGGGCGTGGGAACTGGACGGCTCGAGGCGCGGGCCGGGCTGGTCAGGTACCGGCTTCGACCGGGGCTGGGTCCGCTAGGTGGGCAACGGCGGATTCTTCACGCTGGTCATGCAACGAGCCCTGCCAAACCGACCCGACAGCCGTGCCGGCATGGAACGGTTTGCTGATGTCGCGTGGACCGGCGCGCACAAGCTGGTCGGGGCGTTGGAGGTCTTCAGCGAGATACAGGTGAACGATCGGCGGTGTCTCGACGCCGGTGCGCGCCCGAAGGAGCGGACGCTTTGGATCCGTGGAGTGACAGGTCTGGGGTGCGGGACATCGGACCCAATACAGGCCGCCTGATGTCGGGGCTGGTGCAGGCAGGCTGGTGTCGGGGGCAGTGCGCGTTGTCTGAGTTGGCCTGGGGTTGTGGGCTTTGCGGGTTGGTGGGGACCGCTGTCACGGCGGCGGCGGGGAAGGTGCGCCAGGGGTGTGAGTCAGCCGGTGGAAGGAAAATCGGCTGACGTTTGGAGGGGGAGGAATTACTCTGACGGCATGGCTACTTGCCTCTGTGTCTAGTTGTGGACTCGCTTTCGCGCCAGAAGTGTGTCCAGTAGGTATTACAGAGAGTAGTCATCATGATCACCGTTCGCGGTGTGGATATTCGGGTCGGGGCACAGTTGCTGCTGGCCGATCTTTCCTTTCACGTCAGTCGTGGGGACCGGATCGGTCTGGTCGGGCGTAACGGTGCTGGTAAGACGACGCTGATGAAGGCGCTCGCCGGTGAGGATCGGCCGGCGGCCGGGACCATCGCGTGCACTGGGTCTGTTGGGTATTTGCCGCAGGACCCGCGGGCGGCTGACCCTGACATCAGCGTGACCGCGCGCATTCTGTCCGCGCGCGGACTCGACGAAGCAGTGCAGCGACTGCGGAAGGCTGAAGCGGTCATGAGCACCGCGACGGGCGAGGCTCAGGAGCGCGCAATGGCCGCGTACGCACGCGCCGAGACGCAGTTCCAGGCGGCTGGAGGTTACGCGGCCGAGGCGGAAGCGGCCAGGCTTGCCGCGGGGGTTGGGTTGCCGACGCGGGCGCTTGAGCAGCCGGTCGGGGAGTTGTCGGGCGGGCAGCGGCGCAGGGTCGAGTTGGCGCGGATTCTGTTCGCCGAGCACGACACGTTGTTGCTCGATGAGCCGACCAACCACCTGGACGCAGACTCGGTCGGCTGGCTGCGGTCGTTCCTGCTCGGGTACGCCGGTGGGCTCGTCGTGATCAGCCACGACCGCGACCTGCTCGCCGCGACCGTCAACCGCGTCTTCCACCTCGACCCGAACCGGACGACGATCGACATCCACAACACCGGCTGGAAGAAGTACCTGACCCAGCTGGAGCTCGACGAGCGTCGTCGTACCCGCGAACGCCACACCGCCGAGCGCAAAGCCGCTGTCCTCAACGCCCAAGCCGACAAGATGCGCGCCGGCGCCTCGACCGCGATGGCCGCCAAGAACATGGCCAGGCGGGCCGAGAAGCTGCTCACCGACCTCGAGCCGGTACGCCGAACAGCCCGAGTAGCCAAGATCCGCCTACCCGATCCGGCACCCTCCGGCCGCACCCCACTCACGGCCAACGGGCTGACCAAGTCGTACGGCGCTCTGCAGGTGCTCAACGGCGTCGACCTGGCCGTCGACCGCGGCAGCCGACTGGTCATCCTCGGCCTCAACGGCGCCGGCAAGACGACCCTGCTCCGGATCCTGGCCGGCCGCGAACAACCCGACAGCGGCCAGGTCGTGCACGGTCATGGGCTGCGACTCGGCTACTTCGCCCAAGAGCACGACACGCTCGACCTGGCCAGTACCGTCCGGCAGAACCTCTCGACAGTCGCGCCCGGCCTGACCGACGGCGAGGTTCGCAACGTCCTCGGCTCCTTCCTCTTCACCGGAGACGACGCGGACAAGCCTGCCGGCGTACTGTCCGGCGGCGAGAAGACCCGACTGGCCCTGGCCGGCCTGGTCCACTCGGGTGCCAACGTCCTGCTCCTCGACGAGCCGACCAACAACCTCGACCCAGCGTCGCGCAAGGAGGTACTAGGTGCTGTCGGCAACTACCCCGGCGCGATCATCATGGTCACCCACGACGAGGGCGCCATCGAGGCCCTCCGGCCGGATCGCGTACTGATCCTGCCGGATGCCACCGAGGACCTCTGGACCGACGACTACCTGGATCTGGTCTCCCTCGCCTGACCCACGACAAGCGACTTTGAGCACCCGGCAGTCACCACATCGCGAGAAGCGTGACCGCTGGGTGCTCAAAGTCGGGGTTCAGCGGCCCTGGAGTGACTTCACGTTGTCGCCGAAGGTCCAGTTCTTCGAGCCGTCCCAGTTGATCGACCAGGTCATCAGGCCCTTGAGTTGGCCGTTGAAGCTGTTCCATGACTGGGAGACGAGCGACGGCGACATGTACCCGCCACCGGCGCCGTTCTGCGCGGGCAGGCCGGGTACCTGCTTGTCGTACGGGACGCGGATCGTGACGCCCTGGATGACGAGGCCGGTGTTGAGGCAGGTCGTCTGGGCGACGAAGCCCTGCACGGTTCCCGCGGAGTACGAGTCGCCCGAGCAGCCGTACATGCTGCCGTTGTAGTACTGCATGTTCAGCCACCACAGCCGGCCGTTGTCGGCGTACTTCTTGATGATCGGCAGGTACGAACCCCAGATCGACCCGTACGTGACGCTGCCCCCGGTGACGTACGCCGTCTCGGGCGCCATCGTCAGCCCGAAGTTCGACGGCATCTGCGCCAGTACCCCGTCGATGATCCGGATCAGGTTGGCCTGCGAGGTGGACAGCTGGCTGATGTTGCCGCTGCCGGTCAGGCCGGTCTCGATGTCGATGTCGATGCCGTCGAAGTTGTACTTCTTCAGCAGCGGCACCACCGTCGCCACGAACTTGTCGGCGACGGCGGACGAGCTCAGGTCGATCCCGGCGGCCGCGCCACCGATCGACATCAGGATCGTCTGCCCGGCGGCCTTCGCCGCGCACATCTCAGCAGGGGTGGCGACCTTCACGCCCGCGTCCATGCCGTCTTCCCACTTCACCGTGCCGTCGGACAGGATCACCGGGAACGCCGCGTTGATCACGTTGTACCCGTGTTGCGCGATCCGCGAGTCGGTGATCGGCGTCCAGCCGAACGGCGGGTGCACGCCGTTGGACGAGCCGTCCCAGTTCTCCCAGTACCCGTGCAGCACCTTCCCGGCCGGCCGCGACTTCACCGGACAGGTCGTCGACCCGGGCGGCGGCGTAGTGGGTGGCGTCGTCGGCGGAGTGGTCGGAGGTGTTGTAGGAGGCGTTGTGGGTGGGGTCGTAGGAGGTGTGGTCGGGGGAGTGGTGGGCGGAGTTGTGGGTGGGGTGGTCGGCGGGGCGCCGTCGCATGCGCCGAGGTCGAGCCAGAGGGAGGCGGCCGCGACCGGGTTCCAGCCAGAGCCCGGCGGCGCGGTGTGCGCCTGCCGGGCCTGGTACGTCCTGCTCTGGTACGTCACCTTCGAACCGACGGCGTAGGCAACCCCTTCGGCCCACGCGGGCGCAGTACAAGCTGCCTGTACGGCCGCCTGCGCCGACTGACCGGCCTGGACCGCCACCACCCCGGCCCCTGCGAGGAGCAACCCCGTTGTGATGGCACCCGCGAGCAAACTGCCGAGCCGTCGGTTCATGGCCACTCCGATCTAATACGCAAGGACCTTTCTTTTATTCACGGTAGGGGTTGGGCCGATCGCCTGCCACGACATGTCGGAAACCCGCCATCAGCGCAGGCCGAGCTCGGAGCTGACCCAGGCCAGCCGGTCGTCCTTGGCCTGCTGGGTGAGGAAGTGGTCGGACTTCTCGTAGAGGCTGACCTTCGCGTCCGGTTTCGCCGCGCTGAAGGCGGCCCGTACCTCCGGCGTGACGAAGATGTCGCGGCCGGCCCACTGGAAGTAGACGTCGTAAGCGCGCGCGACGTTGTCGACCGGGTCGAGGCCGGCGAACACCTTGCGGTAGGCAACGGCCTGGTCGGGCTCCAGTCCCAGCCAGTAGGTGTCGAACCAGTTGGCCCAGGTCGCATCGCCCGCCATGAAGACCATCGCATGGGCCCGCTTGGCGATGAGAGACGCGTACATCGCGCCGTAATCGTGCCCGATGACGGCTGTGCGCCGTGAGTCGACGCCGTCTTGCGCGAGCAGTGCCTGGTACGCCGCTTCGACCGCCGCGAGCTGATTGGTCACCTTCACCCGATCCGTCTCGTCGCCGACCGGGTCGGCGCTCCACGGGAACGTGAGTTGCGGCAGGATCGCGACCGCGCCCTTGCTCGCCAGCGCGACCGCCTCGGACAGGAACTCGGTCCGGTTCTGCGTCGAGCTCGGCGGTTCGAACCAGTGCAGGTAGAGCGCCCCGACCAGGCTCTGATGCTTCTTCGCCACCGGCCTGACCAAGTACGCCGTGACCGGCGCCTGCCCATGTACCGGGATCTGGATGTCCGTCACCACCACCGGCTGCGGCTTGCGCGCATCCGTCGCCGCCGAAGATGCCCCGGCTGCCGCCACCCCGAGCAACAGCGCCCCGATCATCGTCGCCACCGCGAGTCTTCTCATCGCCCACCCCTCGCAATCTATCAGTTGATAAACTCTCTTAACAACTGACGACCGTAGAGCGGCTGGGCCGAGCGGTCAAGACGGTGGAGGATGTGCGGAATGAGCAGCGTGCCGGCGACCGACCCCTGGCTGGGGTTCGTGCTGGACCTCTGCAACACCTACGACCTGCTCGAGGACCCGCCCGACCGGCTGACCATCCCGCTCGTCGCGCGCCTCGCCGCCCACCACGAGCTGACGGACCCTGGACTCACCGACGCCGACCTCGAGCCGGTGCGCGCGGTACGCGACCGCCTCTACCGGGTCTTCGCCGAGGCTGACGCGCAGGCCCAGTACGGCGTACTGAACGAAATCTTCACCCGGTACGGCGCAACGCCACGTCTTGTCCCCGGCCCACGTCTCGCGGCGACAGGTGGCGACGACCCGGTCGCGCGACTGGCCGTATCGTCCGCGGACGCCCTCGCCCGAGCGATCGCGGACGGTGCCGCCGACCGACTCCGGACCTGCGCCGCCGACCCTTGTCGCTGCGTGTACGTCGACCGCACCAAAGCCAACCGCCGACGCTACTGCTGCGAACTCTGCAACGACCGAATAGCCTCCGCCGCCTACCGCAACCGCAAGAGCTAGCGGCATATCAACCCACGGGTGGAGGCCGGAGATCCATCCGGGTCACACCCGGAGACCGACGTACCGGCGGCCGAATCCGACGACGCTGGAGTCATCCGGCTGGAGCATCCAGCCGGAGCCGTCCAACTGGAGGCTTCCGACCGGAGGCATCCGGCTGGGGTCGGAAATGGGTGCCGGATTTGCCGGTTATCGTCGGAAGGACAGTGCAATGTCGGTCAATCTTTTGCTGGGCATCCTGATCGGGGTCCTGGTCGTGGTCCGGGTGATGGGCCGTCAACTGCGCGGTTCGATGGTGACCCAGCGGTCGCTGGTGGTGATGCCGCTGGTCCTCGTAGTCGTCGGTCTGCTGTCGGCTCGCGACGCCTTCAACACCGCCTCGCCCGGCGAACTGGCCTTCTTCGTCTTCGACGTCGCCGTCCTGATCCTGATCGGCCTCGCCCGCGGCGCCAGCACCCAGCTGACGGTCCGCGACGGCGGCCTGCACCAGAAGGGCACCGCTGCCACCTTGGTTCTGTGGCTGCTGACCATCGGCATCCGGGTCGGCGCAGGCTTCGCCGGTGCGGCGATGGGCCTCAACGGCTCCCTCACCACAGCCGCTCTCCTGCTGACCTTCGGCCTGAGCATCGCGGCCCAGAACGTCGCCGTCTACCTCCGCGCCCAGCGCCTGCACATCCCGCTGGCAGCCGAACGGGCATGATGTTGCCCATGACCATCCCGGACCGGTCGACCCCCGAACGTCCAGTGGGCGTTCAGGGGTTGCCGTCTGCCACCTGGCAGCGGGTCGTCGATCTCTGGGGATCGCCCGGCCTCGCCACGTTGCTGCGGCTGGTACCCGCGGTCCTGGTGGTCGTGACGGTGCCCCTCGCATGGGGCTCACCCGAGACCAGGAAGTTGCCCTTGGCCCTTATTTTGGTGCTGGCGGCAATCATTGTCGGCGGCAACTTGATGATCATCCGATACGGCGAGAAGTCGACCGAGCGTACCGCCGGACTACTCGTCTTCGTGGTGGTCGGATCGCTGCTCTGGTACGCGCTGCCGAACAGCGCGCTGATCGTCCTGCCGTTCTGGGCGGTGCGAGCCGCCGTGAGGTATCACCGACCCGGCCGCGGTGAAGCGCTGGTAATCCTGCTGGGCATTCTCGGCGCCAGTCTCCCGGTGCTCGCGGCGAGCGGTTCGCCCAGCGGCGCGATCGGTATCGCGATCGGCGTGATCGCCCTGCTGCTGGCCTCCACCAACCGTCGCGCACGGGAAGAGCAACTGGACGAACTCCAGGTATCGCTCGCCCGCAAGCAGGCTGCGATCGAGGAGCACAGTCGCGCTGCAGCATTGGCCGAGCGCGCAAGGATCGCTCGCGACGTGCACGACGTACTGGCGCATTCGCTGGCCGGCTTGTCGCTCAATCTGCAAGGCGCGCGGCTGATGCTGGTACGGGACGGCGCATCCGAGGAGGCGATCGAGCAAGTGACTCGTGCGCAAGGGCTGGCGGCGGACGGGTTGGCCGAGGCTCGTCGAGCGGTGGCGACGTTGCGAGAGGATTCGGTGCCCGACGCGCGGGCGATGGCCGATCTCGTCGCGGCGTACCGGCTGGAGACGGGGAGCGAGGCGACGTTCGACATCTTGGGGCAGTCGCGCGAGTTGGCGCCCGAGGCGATGGCGGCGCTGTATCGCGGATTGCAGGAGGCCCTGACGAACACCCGCAAGCATGCGCCGGGAGCGCCGATCGATGTCGTACTCCGGTACGCCGACGCCCACGTCGTCCTCACGGTCGACGACCACCCCGGCAAGCCGCCGGCCCGAGCCGTCAGCGGGGGCTACGGTTTGCTCGGGATGCGCGAGCGGGCCGAGCTGATCGGCGGCAGCCTCGAGGTCGGCCCGACGGATGACGGGTGGCGAGTTGAGTTGGTGATACCGGGATGAGCGAGCTGCGAATTGTGCTGGTGACGGCGGGATGAGCGCGCTGCGGGTGGTCGTTGCCGATGATCAGACGGTGGTGCGCGACGGGCTGGTGACGTTGCTGCGGTTGTTGCCGGGGATCGATGTCGTCGCCGCCGGGTCGGACGGGGTGGAGGCGGTTGAGCTCGTTGCGGAGTACAAGCCGGATGTTTTGCTGGTGGATCTGCGGATGCCGCGCTGCGATGGGGTGGAGGCGACGCGGCGGGTGCGCACGGAGTACCCGGGCACTGAGGTGGTCGTGCTGACGACCTACAGCGATGACGATTCGGTGCTCGGCGCGCTCCGGGCCGGTGCGCGGGGATTCCTCACGAAGGATGCTGACGCGGAGTCGATCGGTCGCGCGTTGCATGCGGCCGCGGCCGGGCAGTCGATCATCGACGGCGAGGTGCAGCGACGGTTGATCGAGGCAACGACCGCCGTACCGGTGCCGCAGGAGTCGGACGGTCTCACCCCGCGCGAGCTGGACGTCCTGCGACTGATCGCGGCCGGTCTGTCGAACACGGAGATCGCCCGCCGCCTGGTGGTCAGCGAGGCGACGGTCAAGACGCACATCAATCATCTGTTCGCCAAGGCCGGCTTGCGCGACCGGGCTCAAGCGGTCGCCTACGCCTATCGCCTCGGCCTCGGCTAGCTCGCCTCCGTGCCGCGCGAGTCCCAGATCAGTCTTCCGTCCGGTGCAAGGATGGCCGGGTGACTTCTTCTCTGAGTATCCGGCGCGGCGAGCTGGGCGACGTACCGGCTGTTCTGGGGCTGCTCGACAAGGCGACCGAGTGGCTGGTCGCGGCCGGGCGGACCGATCAGTGGGGGACCGAGGCGCACTCGACCAATCCGCGGCGGATCGCGCAGATCGAGGAGTTCGCGTCCGGTGACGGGCTGTGGGTGGCGTCGCTTGACGGACGGGTGGTGGGCGCGCTGGCCGTTGGCGATGCGATGTCGTATGTTCCGCCGGCGACCGAGCCGGAGCTTTACGTCCGTTTGCTCGTGACGGATCGCGCGCTGCAGGGCAGTGGCATCGGGACGGAGCTGCTGGATCATGCGCGGATGCTCGCGCGCGGTCTTGGCGTCGGGTTGCTCCGCGTCGACTGTTTCGGCGGTGGCGATGGGGCTCTGATCAGGTACTACGAGAAGCAGGGGTTCACTCGCGCGGAGCCTTTCGGAGTACCGGTCAGTGACTCGGTCTGGCCTGGTCAGGTGCTGTTCCAGCGGTTGTGATCTCGATCGGGCGATGGACGACGCCGTGCGCGTCGCTGCAGTGAGCGTCCTGTACATCGCCTGACGCGTGGTCGACCTGCAGCGTCGAGTGGGTCAGATGATGGCGGTCGGCGAGCAGCGTCTCGATCTGGCTGCGGATCAGGTGGCAGTCGAGCCCTTCGCTGACCAGGATGTGCGCCGACGCGGCCGGCTCGCCGGAGGTGATCTCCCAGACGTGCAGGTCGTGGACCTCGACCACACCCGGTACTGCGCACAGCTCGGCGCCCACGACAGCGGGGTCGATGCCGGCGGGGGCTGCCTCGAGGAAGATCCGGCCGGAGTCGCGAACCAGCCCGATGCCTGCCTTGAGCATCAGCGCGGCGACGATCAAGGCCGCGATCGCGTCGGCCCGGGCGAAGCCGGTGAGCAGGACGACGAGCCCGGCGATCGCGGTCGCGACGAAGGCGAACAGGTCGTTGAGGATGTGCTGGAACGCGCCCTCGACGTTCAGGCTGGTGCGGTTCGCCTTGCTGATCAGCCAGGTGGCGATCAGGTTCACCACGATGCCGACGACGCCGGTGATCAGGACGAGCGCGCCCTGGACCTCGGGCGGGTGGATCATCCGGTTGACCGACTCGTACACGAAGAACGCGGCGAGCAGCAGCAACGTGATCCCGTTGGCCTGCGCCGACAGGATCTCGACCCGCTTGAGCCCGTACGTGTACCCGCCCGCCGGCGGCCGCGCCGACAGCCGGATGGCGATCAGCGCGAGGGCGATCGCGGCCGCGTCGGTGAGCATGTGCGCCGCGTCGGTGATCAAGGCCAGCGACCCGGCCGCAAACCCCACGATCACCTCAGCCGCCATGAACGCCAGAATCAGCGCCAGCGCACCCCCCAGCAACTTCCGATCCGCATCAGCGCCAACCCCGTGCCCGTGCCCATGACCGTGCCCGGCGGCCTTGCCCGGCGCCGTACCGTGCCCGGCAACGAGCCCGTCCGGGGTGTCGTGCCCGGTGAGGTGCCCGTCCGGGGTGTCGTGGTCGGTGGTCATCGGGTTCGTTCCGGGTGGATGGCGTCGGTGTGTTCGGTGTGGGCGACGGCCAGGTCGACGAGCATCCGGACGTGGGCGTCGTCGAGCCGGTAGTACGCCATCCGGCCGTCGCGGCGTACCGAGACGACTCGGTGAGCGCGGAGCAGCCGCAGCGCATGCGAGGTGGCGGACTCGCTCATCCCGGTCACCGCGGCGAGATCGCAGACGCACAACTCGCCGTCCAGCAAGGCGACGAGCAGCTTCAACCGCCGAGGATCGCCGAGCAGCCCGAACACATCGGCCGTATCGACGACATCCTGCTCAGAAGGCATCCTGGCATGGACGGCCGCCACCCGCTCCGGGTCGACAAGCCGGACATTGCAGCCGTCGATCACCACAGGCGCTTGCACATCTGCAGAACTCTTCATATGTCCACTGTAGGCTATCCCTCCGTCCCCTGCCCATCACCGAGAGGAGCGTCACGTCGATACCCCCGACCGATCCACCGGAACCCCCGCCCCCCAAATGGTGACGCCCGAGGTCGGCGCGGCCCGGATCCTGACGCCCGATGCCGTCAACCCCGTCCCGTGGCGCAACGGAGCCGGCTCAACCCGGCAACTCGTCGACGACCCGGCCGGCTGGCGGCTCAGTGTCGCGGATCTTGAGCAGGATGCCGACTTCTCGTACTTCCCAGGCCTCGACCGAACCTTCCTCCCCCTCGTCGACGTCCTCCTGCTCATCGACGGCGAGCGCCGACCGGTGGCTCGCGGCACAGCTACCGAATTCCCCGGCGAGGCAACCGTGGCGATGGAACTGGTCGCCGGCCCCGGCCAAGCAGTCAACCTGATGACCATCCGGGGAAGCAGCAGCGGAGCCTTGACAGCGATCTCGCGACCGGAGTGGGAGCAACGCGACCGCGACCAGCCCGGGCTGTTCGTCGACCTGGGCGAGTTGCTCGTCGAGGTGCGGGTGCAGGTCTGTGGTGACTAGCCGAGCTTCAGCTCGTACTCGACCTGCGCGATCTCCTGGCCGTCGCCGAAGTCGCGGGTGGTGGTTGCGCCCGTCTCCGTGAAGCCTGACTTCGTGTAGAACCGGCGGGACTGGGGAGTATCGCGCAGAGTCCACAGGTGGACGCCGTCGAACCCCTCGGCCCGCAACCGGCGCAGCGTATCGCTCATCAACGCTGCTGCCACGCCCGTACCCCAGCCGTCCGGATGCGCGTAGAAGCTGTTGATCTCGGCGAAGCCCGGCCGGCTCGACGACGGCACCGACCAGGAGAAGGCCAAAACGCGTCCATCGACAGCGGCGACCAGTACCAGCCCTTCTGGCGACGCGACCCGCTCATGCCAGCGGGCCAACCGCGACTCGACCTGCTCCGCCGCAAACGACGCGTCGAAGAACGGCGCATAAGCCGCCTCCCAAGAGGCCGCATGCACCACCCCGACCGCCTCACCATCAACCGTCGTCGCCCGCCGCACCTCGATCATCCGCGCGCCCGCCTCAGCTTGCGAGGGACTTGAGGGCCAGCGACAGCCGGTCGGTCATCCAGTCCAGGTCGTCGGTCGTGATGACGAGCGGCGGCGACAGGCGGATGGTCGAGCCATGCGTGTCCTTCGCCAGTACGCCGTACTCCGCAAGCTTCTCGCACAGCGCCCGCCCGTTCCCGAGCGCCGGATCGAGATCCAGTCCGGCCCACAATCCGTGCACCCGCAAGCCGGCCAGCCCCTGCGCCCGCAACGGCTCCAGTCGCTCGCGCAGTTCCGGCTCCATCGCCAGCGCATGCGCCTGCAGCTCACCCGGCTCGAGCAGCTTGATCACCGCCCGCCCGATCGCCACCGCGAGCGGGTTCCCGCCGAACGTACTGCCATGCGTGCCCGGCGTGATCACATCCATCACCACCCGATCGGTCACCACGGCCGACAACGGCATGATCCCGCCACCGAGCGCCTTCCCCAGTACGTACACATCCGGTACCACGCCCGCCCGCGAGCAAGCGAAGGTCGCACCCGCCCGCCCAAGCCCGGATTGGATCTCGTCCGCCATCATCAGCACCTGGTTCCGGCTGCACACCGACCGAACCGCCGCCAGATACCCGTCCGGCGGCACGACGACACCAGCCTCGCCCTGAACCGGCTCGATCAGCACCGCGACTGTAGTCTCGTCGATCGCCGCCTCCAGCGCGGCCGCGTCGCCGTACGGGACCGACCGGAAGCCAGGCGTGTACGGCCCGAAGCTGTCGTGCGCCTCGGCGTCACCCGAGAAGCTGATGATGCTGATCGTCCGCCCATGGAAGTTGCCATCAGCAACGATGATCGTCGCCTGCCCGTCCGGCACGCCCTTGACCAGGTACCCCCAACGGCGGGCCAGCTTGAGTGCGGTCTCGACCGCCTCGGCGCCCGAGTTCATCGGAAGTACCGCGTCCTTGCCCGAGAGTGCGGCCAGCTCGGCGCAGAACGGCCCGAGCTGGTCATGGTGAAACGCGCGACTGGTCAACGTGACCCGGCCCAGCTGTTCCGTCGCGGCAGCGATCAGCGCAGGGTGCCGATGCCCGAAGTTGAGTGCCGAGTAGCCCGCCAGGCAGTCCAGATACCGCTGTCCGGACGTGTCGGTCACCCACACGCCTTCCGCCGTCGCGACGGTGACGGGCAACGGGTGGTAGTTGTGCGCGCCGTAGCTGTTCTCCAGCGCCATCGGATCAGTCATGGATCGGCCTCTCGGTCGCAAAGCTCAGACGACCAGAGCCTAGAGCCCAATCCGACCCAAGCCGACCCCAACCGTCAGATTGTCCGACATCTGGGCAATGTGCGGCCTGACTCACGGCAGCTCCAGTACCAGGTGCGGCTGGGCCCAGGTCACCCGGCCGCGGGGCGGCAGCAGTCCCACCCGCGTGGCGCCCATCGCGAGGTAGAACCCCTCCGCCGGCGGGTGCGAGATGATGTGGATCCGAGGGAGTCCGAGCGCCTTGGCCTCGACTCGCAGGTCGTCCATCAGCATCCGCCCGATTCCTGCCCCCTGCCGGTCATCGGCGACGAACAGGTAGTCCAGCTCACCCTCGCCCGGCCCAGCACGACCTGGGATCGCCAACGTGTAGAAGCCTGCGACGCCACGGTCGTCCTCCGCCACCCGGCCCGGGTTCTTCGCCAGGTACGCAGCGTCGATCGTCTGCTCCTCGATCATTGCCCGATACATGCCGTCGTAGGCGGCGGAGGTTCTGGCCAACCGGGTGAGCACGGGTCCGTCTGCTGCAACCGCGGCTCTCAAGGTCAACGTCACTCCGGCATCATATGCGACGCCGTCGCATCTAGCGATGGACCGGTGTGAGGTCTTGCCGTAGGCAGCGGAGTGTGCGGCAATGTGACTAAGTGTGACGACCGGTGAGCTGTGGGGGCGAATGGGCAATGGTCGCAGTGGTGGGGGAGCAACCGGCAGGAAGTGAGCCGGTGGAGCAGGAGGTTGTGGAGGAGGCGCCTGAGCCTGCCGACTTCCGGTGGGTGGGGGCGATCCTGGCCGCCCTGGCGGCGGTCTGGCTGGCGATGAACGAGATCAGCCTGCTGGCGGCGGGATTCCTCGCCGAGGGCGGCAAGTCGTGGGCGTTCAACGGCATGAGCGGACCGCTCGCCATGAAGCAGTACGGCGGCTGGCACGACAAGCTCACCGGCGAGCAACTGGACGACTGGTTGCCCTTGCTGGCGATCTATCTGGTGCTGGACCTCGTCTTCATCGCCATCTACGTGCCCGCCCTGCGACGCTTCATTGCCACAGGGCCAGTGCTTGTACTAGCTGGCCTCGACGTGGTGGAGAACATCCTCACGTACTGGCTGGGCAGCCAGCGCTGCGACGCGGGCGACTGTGTCCCGGCCGCGTCCGCGGTCATCCTGGCGGTGATCACGACGCTGAAATGGCTGGCGTTCCTCGCCATCGTCTACTTCCTGATCCGCGATCACTGGCAGACGATCAAAGCGGCCGTGCCGCGGATCCGCCGCGCGCTGTGGATCCAGCGCTTCAGCCTGCTCGCGTTCCTGCCGCTCGGCCTGCTCGCGATCGTGCCCGGCACCGACGTCCTCGACCAACTCCCGGACGTCCAGCGCAGCTGGCTCGACAACGGCACCGGCGTCGGCCAAGCGCTCATCGCCGCTTTCCTGTACTACGCGGTGCTGTTGCCCGCGATCTTCCTGCTCGGCCGGCTCCGCGCCGACTGGGCCGTCCGGCGAGTCCGCGGTGAGGACCACGAATGGCCCTTCTACAACCAGAACGGGGCCAAGCGCCGGCAGAACCTGGTGCTCTGGGTCGTCGGGCCGATCCTGTTGCCGGCGATCGCGGTCGTGATCGCTGTCTCCGGCCAGGGCGAGGTGTTCAAGCGGCGGCTGGTCGTGTTCTGTCTGATTCCCCTGCTGGTGCTGGGATTGTCGCGCCTTCTCCGGGACAAGCCCGGGGTACATCCGAAGGCGTTGCGGCCGGTCGGCAGCTGGTTCCCGCGCGACGTGATGATCGCCGGCGACATGATCTCGGTGACCGCTGTGTCGCTGGGTGGCCTGGGAATGGTCCGCGCCTTCGCCGCCCTGGCGGCAGGCGATGCGGTCGGGTTGTTCGATTCGTCGTACGCCGTGCATCCGACGGTGGCGCTCGTGACCGGCGTGGTGCTGGCGATCGGTACCTGGCTCGTCTCCTGGCCGGTGCTCAAGGCAATCAAGCGGTGGGGGCAACCGGAGACGACCGGCGTACTCGGCTGGTACGGGCGGATCGCGACGCCTGGCGTGAACCCGAGCGGTGCGACCGTGGTCGACGTGGCGCCGCGGAGCAAGGTTCGGGCCGGGTTCGTGCTTGGTGCCAGTGCGGCGATGCTGCTGCTGGGGTCGTTCCCGAGGCGGTTCGCTGACGTTCTCGGCGTACTGGCGTCGACCCTGCTCGCGTTGGCGACGCTGGTGATCCTGATCGGGGTGATCGTCGCCTATGCGCAGGAGCGGCAGCCGCCCGAGATCTTCCAGACCAAGTGGTTGCGGATGCGCGCGACACCGATCATCAGCCTGCTGGTCTTCGCGATGGTGGCGACGGCGCTGATCGGCGGCAAGACCGAGGTGCATCCGTTGACGGCCACCGCGGCGCTGCCTGATCGGCCGAGTATGCAGCAGGCCTTCGATGCATGGGTGGCTCAGCCGGGCTGCACGGTGCCGTTGGATGGTGGGCTCAGGCTGCGGCCGATGATGATGGTGGCCGCGGAGGGTGGTGGCATCAGGGCGACGTACTGGACTGCTTCCGCGCTCGAGCGGCTGAGCATGACGGGCACTGGGTGCGCGAAGAATTCGGTGCTGTTCTCGGGTGGGGCGAGTGGTGGCGCGTTCGGGCTGACCGTTGCGCGGTACACGGACAAGCCGTTGACGGCGGTCAAGGCGATGGCGGGGCATGAGGCGCTCGGTGCTGCGACGATCTCGCTGATGTCGAGTGATCTGCTGGCCAGTATGGCGGGGTTGCGGTTCGATGCGGCCGCGGAGTACCGGACGCCATCGCGCCAGCCGTTGGACCGGGCCGGGTTGATGGAGACGGCGTGGGAGCGGAAGGTTCCTGAGCTGCGGCGGCACTTCCTGCCGGATGACGGTAAGGCCGATGGTGCGATGACCGGGCAGCTGATTCTGACGACGTCTGCTGTTCGCAACGGGTGTCGCGCGTTGATGAGCCAGGTCGATCTGAGCGACGGAGCCCGTACTGCGGATGGCGCGCCGGTCTGTGGAGCCGGGGTGGCCGGGGCGCACGACTACGACCTCTTCGCGGAGTACGGCCGTACTGCGGAACGCACCGACGCGGGCTGCCTCGGCAACCCGCAAGCGCTGACCGCTGGGTTGCTGGCGTCGCGCTTCCCGTATGTGACGCCGTCCGGGGTGGTCGGCAGCTGTGGCGACCTCAAGCCGGCGCAATTGGTGGATGGCGGGTACACGGACAACACCGGCATCGGCACGATCGTCGATCTCGCGCCGTCGTGGGGTGCTGTAGTCCGCTCACACAACGACAAGGTGCTTGCCGACGGCACCGGGGAGGTCATCCTGCCGCTGGTCGTCTACATCGAGAACGGCACCGGCAAGGACTACAGCGTCGGCAACGACGACCCGGTCGACGGCATCGGCAACACCTTCAAACCCGGTACCAACCTGCCGGCCGTACCGGAACTGTTGGTGCCCCCGGCAACCAAACTCATCTCCGCCAAGGAGGACGGCACGAACGACCGCGCCCTGCTCCGGGAAGCCCGGGCAGCCGCGACCGCCCAGCTCTGCACGGAGTCATCCGCGTGTGCCACCCTCCACTCCGACCTACCCAACCTCGTCTACGTCATCAGCCAAAGCACCCAGCCGTCGCTGTCCGCCCCACTCGGCTGGACCCTCTCCCGATCCAGCCAGAACGACCTGGACCTGGATCTGACCCTGCAAGCCGAAAAGCAATGCGGCCCAGCCTGCCCCGGCTACGGAACCCTCCACGACCTCATCGCCACCCTGGGGCAGGACCCCGACGCATGATCGGCGCTGCCCGCGCGGACCAGCTTCAGCCGAAGATGGCGGCGAGGGCGGGCCAGCGGTCTGCCTTGCAGTAGACGGGGACGACCTCCAGCGGGACGTCTCGGGTAACCAGGCCGGGTTGGACGGGGTCGCCGGTCCAGACGTCGATCCAGTCGCCTTCGGGGAGGTACGTCGTCCAGGTGGTGGCCTCGGGTTCGAGGACCGGGTTGATGAGGAGGTCGTTGCCGAGGAGGTACTGGTGGGGGTGGTTCCAGATCTCCTCGTCGGAGGGGTGGTCGAAGAAGAGGGGGCGCATGAGGGGGCGGTCGGTGGTGATGGTGAGGGCGGCTTGTTCGGTCAGGTACGGGACCAGGCGTTCGCGGAGTTCGGCGTACCGGCGGAAGAGCGGGACGATGCGGTCGTCACCGGTGGTCTCGGCGACGTGCCACGGGGTGCGGTCGCGGAGGGGGAGTTGGTGATGGTTGAACTCCGAGTGGTACTGCATGATCGGCATGAAGACCGAGGCCGCGGCGGCGCGCAGGTAGAGCTCGGCGTCGGGGACCGGGCCGGAGAAGCCGGCTAGATCCCAGCCCCAGTAGACGATTCCGCAGGACGCCGCGGAGAGTCCGGCGGTGACGGAGGCGCGGAATGCTTCCCAGGTGGAGTCCTCGTCGCCGGCCCAGAAGATGCCGTGCGCCTGCGAACCGGTGAACCCGGCGCGAGAGAAGGTGACGGGCGCCTTGCCGACCGAGCGGAGGAGATCACCGAAGGCGCGGGCGTAGTGCACCGGGAACAGGTTGTTGCCTTCGTCACCGCGTTTGCCGTCGGCGTACTGGAGATCGTGTCCCCACGCGTGCTCGCCACCGTCGGTCTTGAAGCCGTCGACGTCGAGGTCGTCGACGAGGTACCGCCGCTTCTCGGTCCACCAGTCGCGAGTGCGCTGGGTGGAGAGATCGGGCATCAGCGCCTGGGGGAACCACCAACCGCGATTGTGGTACGCCGTACCGTCGGCCTCCAGTACTGCGTGCCCGTCCCGCACCATCGCCGCCGCGTCGGCCGCTACCTGGCCAGTGCTGAACTCCGTCTTCTGCAACGGAATCTGCCAGAGAATCACCTTGATCCCGCGCGCGTGCAACTCATCGATCATCGCCTTCGGATCAGGCCACGCACCATCCGCCCGGTACTCGAAGTCGGCCGCGCTGTGTGCACTCCCATCCGCGTTGACGTCATACCGCGCATCCCGCCAGATGGTGATGCCCTCTTCGTCGCTCCACGCCTCGATCACCACCGCACCGACCGGGATGGACAGATCGCGATGCGCGTCCATCCGCGCCATCACGAGCTCCTGGGTGTTCCACTCGTTCCCAGAGGCCCACAACCGGAACACCCACTCCGGCAGCTCCTCCGCCCGCCCTACCTCGTCCAGGAACTGCTTCAGTACGACGTCAGCCGACCCCTCATAAATCCCAAGGTCAACCACCGCTTCGTCGCCCAAGGCAACTTCCACGACAAGCTGGTCTCCCTCGGAGGAGTACCAGGTCCGCCGCGACGTCCGCACATGAAACCCCCATCCCGGCCCACCCACCACATGCGCGAACGGCATCGGCAGATAAGTCCGCCCATGCACCCCCTGCGACTTGTACTGCTCGAACACCACCGCATCCAGCGTCTTCCCCCGCTGATCCAGAGCGTCATACCGCTCCCCAAACCCCACCAGATGCTCACCATCAGCAAGCGGCAGGGCGAACCGAGCCCGATGCACCCCGGCGGCGGACACCAGCCACTCAACCTCACGGACGCGCTCGCCTCCACCCCGAACTTCTCCACCAGTCGCCGTCCACGTCGCCGGACTCACCTCAAACCACTCCGAGGTCTCGGCGACGGCCTCGCCGGCGGGCGGTTGCGACGCGAGGCCCCTCGCGATGTCAGACTCGGCGAAGCCGGCAGCCGGCTCCGCCCCGAGCGCAGCGGACGCGAAGCGATCGCCCCCCACGCCAGCGCCTGCCGCCCCGGAGGCACCCGCACCCGCACCCGCACCCGCGCCGGCACCCGCGCCACCCGCGCCCGCGCCCGCGCCACCCGCGCCCGCGCCACCCGCGCCCGCGGGGTCGCGGTAGGCGTGGAAGCGGTACTTCACCGGCTCCGTGATCGGCGGCGTGGCGACCGACCAGCCGCCGTCGCCGCCTAGGGCGGTGGCTTGGGCTTCTGCTAGGTGGCCTTCGCCGCCTGCCAGCGCCGCGGCGTCGGCGGCGTTTGCTTCGGTGGGGGAGAGCATCAGTTCCGTGGAGCCCCACTCGCAGACGACTCGGGTGATGTCGGGGGAGACGACCACGCCCAGCTGCACCTGCTGGCCGGTCAACGGCTGGACGGGGATGCGTTGGTCGGGGGAGGTGGCGTACGGGTGTTCGATGCCGTACGGGCGGTGGGTGAGCATCAAGCGTCCTTGGTGGTGATGCCGAGTTCGTCGGCGAGGATCAGGTACATGCCGTGGGACCACAACAGGGGGCTGGCGACCGGCCCCCAGCGGGCTATCCATTCGTTGCGAGAGCCGGGGTGCAGCAGGTGGTGGGGGACTTGCTCGGGGAGGTCGCGGTGCTCGTCCACCTGGTCGGCGATCCAGCGGAGGTGCCTGAGGGCTCCAGCGGTGTCGCCCGCGGCAGCCAGGTTCCAGCCGAGGAGGGCGGACAGCAGGATCCACTGGCCGCCGCCGTAGAAGACGTCGGCGGTGAAGCGATGCACCCCGCCGTCGAAGTCCAGGTCCTTGGCGACGGCCGCTCGCGTCATGGCCGCCAGTGAGTGGTCGGCAGAGACCAACCCGAACGGCACGATGCAGGCCGGCAACGACCCGTCGACCGCCGAACTGCCGAGCCACTTCACCAGATGCCCGTCGACGATCCCCTCCGCCGTCACCAGCGACCGGATGTCGGCCGCGACCTTCAACGCCGCCGCCGACCAGGGCGCCGACCGCAACGACGAACAGGTGCCAACAGCAACCAATCCACCATGGATCGCCCCGAGCGTCGACACGTGCCGATGCTCGACGTGCTCCTCCCACCAGTCATAACAAGGCCGATCCCAGAACGCGACCAGGTAGTCGACCGCGACATCGATCCCCTCCCGCCAGCGCGACAGATCCAGCCCGTGCCGCGCCGCGTGAGTGACCACCGACCACAGCCACATCCCGTAGCCGTCGGTCTGGAAATCCCACCAGGGATCCGACCCGTCCTCACCGTCGAAGGTGAACCGCGTCGGCAGCATCGCCTCGTTCGACGGCACCTCGCCCCGGGCGAGCGCCGCGCGCAGGTCGTCCACCTGCCCGCGACGACGCCGCAGTACACCATCGACCCAGTCGTGGAACCGATCAGCCGAAGCGACATCGCCGTACCGCGAGATTCCCTCGGCGGTGAACGAGCCGTCGCGCAACCACGCATACCCCTTGTACGCCGAAAACGTAGGCGAAGCGGGATAGGCGCCACCGGCATCCTGGTGCTGCGTGATGACGGCGTGACTGTGTTCGGCCAGCGCCCTCAGCCGGGTCAGCTCTTGCAGGTCAGGGGCGGGAGAGATCATCGGTTCCTTCACTTCTTGAGCAGGCCGTTGACCTTGGTCTGGGCATCCGCGAGCGCCTTCTCGACCGGCTTGCGACCGGCCGCGGCAGAGGTCAGCTCGGCGGTGACCAGGTCCTGCATCTCCTGCTGACGCTCGATCACCGGCGGCAGTACGGTCTCCTCCAGCGCGGCGAAGACGGCCTTGCGGTTGGCGGGCTTCTTCTGGTCGAGGTACGGCGCGAGCTTGGCCTCGTCAGCCACCGGCGGCAGCTCCCACGAGGTCGCGAGCCGGGTCTTCGTCGTGTCGTCCGAGGAGGCCAGGAAGGTGACCCACTTCTGCGCGGCGTCCGCGTTCTTCGAGGCGGCCGACACGACCAGCCCGTTCACGAACATCGCCGACGCCTTCTTGGTGTTGCCCGGCTCGACCACGACATCCCAGTCGAACGGCGCCTCCGCCATCGGGGTGAACATCCAGATCCCGGTGTGCCACATCGCGAGCTTGCCCGACTTGAACAGCTTCGAGTCGAAGTCCGGCGTACCGGCGCCGTCGGCCTCGGTCGGCATCGTCTTGCCGACCTTGTCGATCAGGAACTTGGCCGCCTCGATCCCGGCAGGGGAGTTGAAGGTCGCCTCGGTCCGGTCGGCGTTCAGGAACTCGCCACCGTTCTGCGCGAGCACCTTGTAGAACTCGTTGTACGACACGGGCTGGTAGTCACCCCACACCTTCGCGCCCTTGTCGGTCAGCTTCGCGGCCGCCGCCTGCTCGTCCTTCCACGTCCACGCGTCGGTCGGCTCGGCCACGCCGGCCTTCTTGAACAGCGCCTTGTTGTAGAACAGCACGACGTTCGAGAACGACTCCGGTACGCCGTACTGCTTGCCGCCGTCGTTGAACGCGTCCACCAGCGACTTCTTGTACGCCGCCGTGTCGATCCCCTTGAGCTCGGCCAGCGAGCCGTTCTTCGCGTACGTGACGAAGTTCTCGTAGTTGAGTTCGAACGCGTCGGCCGCGGTGCCGCCGGCCACCGAGGTCTGCAGCTTGGTGAAGTAGTCCGCGTACGGAACGGTCTCGACCTGGACGGTGATGTTCGGATTGGCCGTCTGGAAGGCGTTGACGATCGCCGTCAGGTCCTTCTCGTGGCCGTCGTTGGAGGAGAAGTTCATGTACCGGACGACGCTCTTGCCCTCCGGCGCGGCGGCTTCCTTGGTCGCCGAGCCCTGCCCGCAGGCGGTCAGCGTGAGTGCGAGCGCGGCGGTCAGTCCGAGGCCCACGGTCTTGAGATGGCGCATGGCGGTTTCCTTCACTCTCTTGCTTGAGGCTTACTTGATGCCGGTGTGGGCGACACCGGCGATGATGTGGCGCTGCGCGAGCAGGTACACGATGGCGATCGGGACGATCGAGACGACGGAGCCCGCCATCACGACATCCCACTGGGTGGTGAACTGGCCCTGCAGCGTGGACAGGCCGAGCGGGAGCGTCATGAACTCCGGCGACCTGATCACCACCAGCGGCCAGAGGAAGCTGTTCCAGCTGCCCATGAACGCGAACACGGCGACGGTCGCGAGCGCGGGCCGGATCAGCGGCAACACGATCGTGGTGAAGATCCGCAGATGGCCGGCGCCGTCGATCGTCGCCGCCTCGTCCAGCTCCATCGGTACGGCGGTCACCGCCTGGCGGAGCAGGAACACCCCGAACGCCGACGCGATCGTGGGCGCCAGCAGAGCGAAGTACGTGTCCTGCAGGTTGAACGTCTTCATCTCGATGAACAGCGGTACGACGAGCACCTGCAGCGGCACCATCAGCGTCGCCAGGTAGAAGCCGAACACGACGTTCTTGAGCGGGAAGTGCAGGCGGGCGAACCCGTACGCCGCCATCGACCCGGTGATCAGCTGGAGCACCGTGGACACGATCGCGATGCCGAGCGAGTTGACGATGATCCGCCAGATCGGGATCGCGTCGACCAGCGTCCGGTACGCGTTGAGCGTCGGGTTGTCGACGACCAGTTTGGGGCCGTCGGCCAGTGATCCCTCCGGGGTGATCGAGGTGATCACGGTCCAGAGGAACGGGAACAGCATGATCGCGGCGCCGACCAGCACGGCGGCGTACAGGGCGATCTTCGCGGGGAGGGACCTGGTGTCACGCATAGTGCACCCACCGGCGCTGGCCGCGGATCTGGAAGACGGTGATCAGCAGGATGACGGCGAACAGGATCCAGGACAGTGCGGACGCTTCACCAGCGCGTCCGTACCGGAAGGTCAGGTCGTAGATCTGCCCGACCACCACCTGACTGGAGCCTTGCGGGCCGCCGCCGGTCATCACGTAGACCTGGTCGAAGACCTGGAAACCGTTGATCAGCGAGATCACCACCACGAAGAAGGTCGACGGGGACAGCAGCGGGAGGGTGACCCGCCAGAAGCGCTGCCAGGCGCTCGAGCCGTCCACCTTCGCGGCCTCGTAGAGGTCGGAGGGGATGGCCTGCAGACCAGCGAGCAGGATGACCATCACGAAACCGAGGTCCTTCCACGCCGAGCTGAGGATGACGGCGGGAAGCGCCCAGTGCGGGTCGGTCCACCAGCCCGGCTGGGGGAGGCCGACCGCGCCGAGCACCTGGTTGACCAGGCCGTTCGTCGGGTTGAGCAGCCACTTCCAGACCAGCGCGACGACGACCCAGCTGGTGACGACGGGGAGGAAATAGGTCGCCCGCAGGAACGAGCGGCCCTTGAGCTTCTGGTTCAGCGCGAGTGCGAGGCCGAGCCCACCGGCGTACACGATCGGGAGGTAGCCGGCGACGTAGATCAGCGTGTGCAGGAAGACCCGGCGGGTGTTCTCGTCGGTCAGCAGGTTGGTGTAGTTGCCGAGGCCGACCCACTCCATCGGCGAGATCAGGTTCCACTTGTGCAGGCTCACCCACAGCGAGGAGACCATCGGCACGAGCGTGAAGACGAAGAGCGGGATCGCGCTCGGGAGCAGGAAGAACAAGACCCAGCCGAGGCGTTTCCAGCCACCCTTTCTCCGGGTCCTGGTGGGCGTCGCGTTCGCCTTCATCGGGTTTCCAGCCGGGCGCGGACGAGCCGGCTCTGCTCGCCGCCGTTGTTGGCGGAGTCGAAGGGGGAGGAGAGCACCAGCGACGCCGCGCCGCGGGCCCACTGGTCCTCCGTCCACGGCTCCACCACGACCGGTACCGCGCGCCGGGCCGGCAGCAACGATTGCCGGAACGACGGCTCGAACCCGGTCTGCCAGAACTCCCATCCGTCCACTCCCTCACCCATCAGCACGACGACCTCGGGGTCGACCGTGTGGATCACCCCGGCGAGCGCCCGGCCGAGCATGCCGCCGGCTTCCTCGAAGATCCGTTGTGCCGCGGTGTCGCCAGTACTTGCCGCCCGCAACAAAGTGGCGAGCGATCCGCGTGGGCCGATCACTTTGCGAGCGCGGGCCGTCCGGGCGATCCCGGCCGCGCCGATGTACGCCTCGAGGCAGCCGGCCGAACCACACGTGCACGGCGGTTGCTCCGTACCGGGCGACCAGACCGGGATGTGCCCGATCTCGCCGGCGCCTCCGTTGGCGCCCCGGTAGATGCCGCCGTCGACGACGATGCCGCAGCCGATACCGCGCCCGATCGTGACGACCAGGTACGACGAATGCGCCCGCCCGATTCCGTACAGCCGCTCGGCCGCAGCCAGGGTGTTGACGTCGTTGTCGACGAGGACGGGGGTGCCGATGGCGGAGCGTAGTACCGGGCCGACGGGCGCGGACTGCCAGCGGAGGGTCGGGGCGTCGACGATGCCTGAGGCCTGGGAATCGACGGCACCCGGTACGCCGACGCCGACCCCGAGCAGCCGGTCGTCGAGCTCGGCCACCTGCTTGGCGAGGCTCTGCCCGAGCCGCTCGATCGCGTCCGGGGCTCCCGGGTCGTACTCCAACTCGGTCGACGAGCGGACGGTCCCGTCCAGCTCGACGGTCACCACCGCGACGTGATCGGCCGTCACCTTGGCCCCGAGCGCGACGCCGGCGTCCATCACCAATCCGAGCAACCGGGCCGGCCGCCCGCCCTTGGACGGTACCGACTCCAGCTCCTCGATCAGCCCGCGAGCGATCAGATCCTTCGTCACCTGGGTCACCGTCGCGGGGCTCAGCCCGAGCCCCTTGGCGATCTCGGTCCGCGAGGTCGGCCCCTGGGTCCCCAGCAACCCGACGATCCCCGACGGCACCAGATCGCCCCGGGGAATCGGACCCTGTCCACTCGCCACAAGCACTCCCGACTTACTTCGCTACTAAATTTAGCCAAAAAGTAAGCCTCCTGGGAGAGCCTGTCAAGGGCCCGGTATCGCGCCGGGCTCAGCCGCCGGTCTTCGGGCAGTCGGGGCGGGTCTCGATCAGGGTGAGGCGGACCGTGCGGTTCTTGACCGCGAGCACCGGGTCGAGCCCGCCGCCGGGCAACTGGTCGTCGACGTACTCCGGGAAGTCCGTACCGACGCCCCGGGTGCTGATCATCGACGGGTCGACCTGCAGGAGGACGAGTTCCTTCTTGACCGTCTCGGCGCGGCCTTTCGAGCGCGCCACCCGCCTGGCGACCGTGTCGGCGCCGGCCGTCGTGCCGGTGACGACGACGCTGCGGTACGGACCGCCCAGTAGCCACCCGGCCACCTCACGCAGTACTTCCAGCGCCGCGGGCCGGTCGCGAAACTCGTTCGACTTCGGGTGGAAGCCGACCGGCGACGCATCGTCGTAGACCACCGTCGTCTTGGCGCATGGAGGCGGGGGTGGTGGCGGTGGCGGTTTCACCACCTTGACCGGCCGGGTGGTGAAGGATGTGGTGGGGGAATTGCCGGTACGGGGTGCCGGCAGCGGGACGACGGTCGCACCCGCGGTAGTGAGGAGCTTCGTCCAGAGTGTGGAGACTGCCTCGGACTGGCCGGCGGTGAGCGGTTCCTGTGGTGGTCTGGTGTAGCCGAAGCCGACCAGGGTGACCTGGATGCCCTTGAGATGAAGGCCGTCCAGCTCGGCGGCGATCGAATCGCCGAGCTCGGCCGGGTCGACCGCGAGCATGCCGGACCGGGTCATGTCGATCACCCCGGTGTCGGACAGCCCGGAGTCGATCACCACGATCTGGCCGTCCGCGGCACCGTTGACCCGAACGAAATCAGCGGCGATCTTCATCCCCGCGAAGAGATCGGAGCCATCGCTGTCCGCGCGGGCGCCTCGCACGCTGCCGACGACGGTCTTCAGCGCACGCTTGATGTCGTCCTTGCGTCGCGCCTCGTTGTCGGTGTCGATCTCGAAATGGCTGGGCATCGGCACGAGCACGGGGCTGCCGTCGACAGCCACCACTGCCAGTTTCGTGCCGTTCTCGACGGCGCCTTGCAGGAGGCAGGAGAGCGCATCGGGTACGCCGGGGGCGGGCTGGTTCTGGTGGATGCCCACCACCAGAACCAGCGCGCGTGGAGGCTTGGCGGGAGAGCACGCCTGGCCGCCTCCGTTGGTGCCACTGGTTGTGCTCGTGGTCGTGCTGGGAGCGCTGGTGGCCTTCCCGTCGTCGCCCCCGCCGCATCCGGTCGACCCGACGAGGAGAGCGAGGAGGACGGCCATCAGCCGCACCGCGGTCCTCATGCGTCACCCGCTGCCTGATCTGGGGACCGGTACGGTCGCAGCCGAGTGATACCGGTGGCCGCCGGATCGGCGAGATGGTGTGCGGACCGTACCCGGGAGTGCGCCTTCAGGTGCTCGATCAGACCGTCGACGGCGTCATGGGCGGTCTTCTCGGCGTCCTGCCGGGTTGCCAGTTCGTGGCCGTGGAGGGCGACGGTCTGGGCCAGACGGGTGAGCAGTGCCTCGGACTTGGCCCGCTTCTTCGTCAGCTGCTCGGCCTTCCGCGCGGCAGCCCGCCGGGTCGCGGCCGCGTCGTTCGTCAGCAGGTAGCCCTCCGCCCAGGCGAGGATGCCGGTGCCCA
Source organism: Kribbella sp. NPDC051620 (assembly GCF_044453825.1). Taxonomy (NCBI): domain Bacteria; kingdom Bacillati; phylum Actinomycetota; class Actinomycetes; order Propionibacteriales; family Kribbellaceae; genus Kribbella; species Kribbella sp. NPDC051620. Next base: position 573,618 of record NZ_JBITDB010000003.1, on the reverse strand, counting down.
GATAGACGGCGGCCAGCACGATGGCGACCAACCGGTCGGTACCGGTTTCGTCGTTGACCGCGCCTTGACCTTCGAATCCGGCATCGCTGGGCAGCAGGTCGGCGGCGAACCAGCGCATCACCAGCAGCGAAGCGCCGATCAGGACCCACGCGGTCAGCAACGTCCACTGGATCGGCGCGGCGGTATGTCCGGTCGCCTGTCCGCGGCGACACAACTTGCCGGCGATCATCGGCAGATTCAGGGCGGCGATGGTGAGACCGGCCGCGATCAGCCAGGACCACTGGGGCTCCAGCCCGAGCAGCCGGTCGATGGTTCCCTTGATCATCCCCAGATCGGCTGAGGCGACCAGAGCCAGGGCGAGCACCGCGACGCCGACGACGAGGAGGTGCCGCTGCGGCGATTCGTACGCCGCGCGCGGGTTCTGCCAGCCGCGGGCCCTGCCTCCGTGCACCCGGACCGCGGTCGGCAGGTGGGTCGTCGCTTTCTCTGCCCGGCCGTCGTCCGGCACGGTTGCGTCGCCGGGGTCCATCGGGAGTACAGCCGGAACGACGGTGTCAGCGTCGGCCGGTGCCAGCAGGCGGTTGAGATCGGTGGCCGGAATGGGTCCGGCCGGCTCCGGCAGGTTCCGGGCAACGGGCAGGCTCAGGGGCGGCAGTGCGGCCTCGCCCAGAAGTTCGCGGCTCGCCTGCTGTTCGCCCCGGACGGCGTCGGCCTGCAACTCGGTCAGCCGCGCGAGTTTGTGCTGTTCGTTGACGAAGTTCTCGACGGCGACGCTGTACAGCTGAGCGGTTCGCCGGGTTCGCTCGGCCGCCTGCTGGTGGGCGTGCGCGTGCCAGACCGGCCCCCGGGTCTCGATGTCGTCGTCGAGCACGTCGTCGGTCCCGGCATCCAGCGCGTTGCGAGCCGCGAGCTGATCGATGGTCCGGGTGACCTCGTCCTCACAGGCGGACTGGACCGGCGCCGGTCCGGGCAACGGGTGATCCAGCGCGGAGACCGAGTCGATCCGGCGGATGTCGGTCAGCACCTCGCCGGTGGCGTTCCAGTCGCCGAGGTCGATGACCAGGCCGTTGTGGTTCGGGATGGGTCTGGGCTTGCGACTGTGCTTGCGCCCAGGCAGCAACTTGCGGAGGAGCCCGGAGAGGCGATCGCCTGCTCTGCTCATCTGATGCTCCTTACGGTGGTGATGGTGGAGGTGGCCTCGGGTTGCTCGACCGGCAGCCAGGGGCATGGCTCGGCGGTCCACTGCGGAAGGCGCAGCGGCGGTGTGGTGCTGAGCGGATGGTCCTGTTCGGCCGCGGGCTCCGCCAGCCTCAGTGCCCGGCAGTAGGACCTGCGGTACTGGGCGGCCCGCTGCTCGTGCAGCTCCAGCAGCTCGCGGGACCGATCGACTGCCTGTCCGAACCGCTGCTCGATCCGCGTCGTCAGGTCGGCCGCGGTGGCCTCCGCGACGGCGGCCTTTGCGCGCGCCGCTTCGCAGGTGCTCTCGAGCCTCGCCAGCTGCTGGCGATGCTCAGCACGTCGCCGGGCGTCGATCGTGTGCTCGCTGTCCTGGAGCTCGGCCGGACCGCGGCGCTGGAGGATCTCCGGCGAAGGTCCGTCCGAGGCGCCCTGCCAGCGAATGGTCGCGTCGGCCAGTTCGTTCCGCGCCTGAGCAGCATCCGTGCGAGCACGGGTCAACTGCACCAGCAACTCATCGACGGCAAGCCGGGCAGCACTGAACTCGTACTGGCAGCCCGCCAGCAGCCGGTGCTGGTTCTTGGCCAGCCAGTCGGTCGGTTGTCCCTCCGGATGAGGACTCCGGTACGACGGAACCGCGGCATCACGCTTGCCATCCCGCCGCCCGGCCCGAGAATCGCGGAACCGGTCAAGCAGCCGGTACCGCGTCGCTCCACCGCCTCGGTCTTCGTTCTTCATCGTTTTCTGCCCCTTCGCCTGGTCGGCGGATTCGATGCCGCTCATGTGAGACCCGACCCCATGAACGGAGCCACGGTCAGCGGGGTCGGACGGCGTACCGAGGTCCAGGCCGGTCGCGGCCGGCTGGTCAGGTGGTAGCCGCCACAGGCATCACAGTCGTAGCCGCTCACTACGTTCCAGACGGACCGGGAGCCGTTCAGGGCCGCTCTGCCTCGCAGTGTCCGGGCGGCGTGCAGAACGTTCTTCACGTCCTTGGGTTCGTCCAGGCGCTGTTTGCCGGTGACCCGGCAGATCGGCCAGTGCCGGCGGCCTCGCTTCTCGGTCGTCATCCCACACCCCAATTCGTCGTCCTGTCCGTCTGAACAAGACGATGCGCGCGATTCCGCGACCGTCGAGCCGAGTTCACCGAGTCCGTGGTGATCGGCTTCGTGGCCGGGGGCGTCGACGCAGTAGGGCAGTGGGACGGGTTCGTGGAACCGGTGGCCGGTGCATTCCGCGACACCGGCGACTTCGCGGAAACCACCTACCGCCGGCGGAATCGGCAGACAGGATGAACCTCATGGCGTGGATCGACGAGTTCAGGAAACTGGACCCACGGGTTCGCGAGACGCGGATCGCCTTCTACCAGGCGGCCGCGGCCTGGACCGAGGAACGGTACCCGCGAAAGGAGGAGCTGATCGCGACCTCGGGCAAGGGTCAGCAAGCCTTCTACAACCAGTTCGGGCCGGCCGTTCAGCGGGCCTGTATCGACGTCGAACGGCACGGGACCAGGGCGGTCATCGACCAGGCGAAGTCCTGGTTCGTCCAGCCCTGGCTGGACGGCTGGACCACTCAGGCACAGCGGCTCCGGCTCGGACCGCGCCGTCGGCTGGAGACGCTGGTGCAGATCTCGGCCCGCTGGGCGGAGGAGTACCGGTCGCTGGCCGCGCGCGACGACGCCGCGCTGCCGGAGTCGCTGGCCCAGGCCGTCGTCCGATGCAATCTGCGCAGCCACGGTCAGCCCGCCCCTCGGGCCGACCTGACCGTCGCAGGCGCCGACATCGTCCGCGCGGCCGTCTGCTTCGTCGTGCGCGAGAACCGGCCTGGCTCGGTGGTCGGAGCACTCGGGTCGGTTCGGGCTGCCATCGCGGCGCTCGACCTCGACGAGCACGGCCTGGAAGGGCATACCTGGAAGGTGATCGGCGCCATCTCGGACCTGATGCAGATCTGGTCCACCACCGACGAGGATCTCTCACCCCGACTGCAATGGGTGCTCGCGCTCGCCATTCAGCAGTTGCGGGAGGAGAGATCCCCGGTCCCCGGACCGGCGGTCCGACTGGTACCGCCTGCACTTCCCGGGGATCGACCTGATGCCGACCGATCCGAGGAAGCGATATGACGATTCCCGCCCGCAGCTCCGCCCCCGGCGCGCGGCCCTTCACGCCCGCCGAAGAAGTACTACTGGCCCGGCTGGAGGTGCTGCGCGTCGTCCTGCCGGTCGATCCGGCGGCCGGCATGCCCGAGCTCCGGGCCATCTGCAGCACGGCGGCCAAACAGTTCGGCGAGACGGCGCTGGTCACTCTCGAGGCGAAGTACATGGTGATCTACCACGAGGCGAAGAACCACGACGCCGCGACGACGGCGGCCCGCTTCGCCGAACTGGCCGCGACCTGTGAGCGGTGTTTGGGACCGGAGGCCTACCTGACCCGCCGCAGTGCGCTGGTACGGGCCCAGTTCGTCCGCAAGTCGGGTGACCCCGAGGGGATCAGGCTGTACGAGGAAGAACTCGCCCACCGGGAGCAGGCCGACGGCCCGTCCGCCTGGCTGAGCCGGCTGGCCAGACTGAATCTCGCGGTCGCGCTGCGCGACCGGGGCGAGTTGAACGACCTGAACCGCGCGGACCAGATCATCGAACGGGAGCTGACCGAGCGTGCCGCCGAGTACGGCGAGGAGCACCCGCGAACGCTCGTTGCCCTGGCCAACAAGGCGTTGCTGCTGCTGGCCCTGGTCGACGGCGGACATCTCGGTGGGGATGCCGAGCGGGCGCTGCAGTTGGCGACCGACGTGGTCCGGGTCCGTGAGACCGTCCTCGGACCGCTGCACGAGAGCACACTCAACGGGCAGATGATCCGGGCGCACGCGCTGATCGCCTTGCAGCGTTGCGACGAGGCGACCTGGATCCTGCTGCGAGTGCTCGCCGACCAGGCGGCCGCCGGTGCGAGTGACCCGGGTCGTGCGGAGGAGTTGCTGGCCCGGGCGCTGGCGGGGACCCATCGGCGGTCGGACCTCGAACAGGCCCGGCAAGTCGCTGCGGATGCCACGCGCCTCCGGTCGCGTCAGTACGGCCCCGACACTCCCCAGGTACGGCGTGTCGAAGAGCTCGAAGCGAGCATCCTCACCCAGCTCGCCGCGGCTTCGGCTCGCTGAAGGAGGCCCGAGCTGTTGACCTGGCTGGGGTGGCCGGGTTAGCTTCCGGGGACTTCCTTCGGTGACCTTAGTAAGGCGGGTGAGGTGGGTGCAGCCGGTTCGGGTGGGGAGCAAGGAGCTGATCCGGGAGATCAACTCGTCGCTGGTGCTGGGGGAGCTGCGCGGTGGGCTGGTGTCGCGGACGGAGCTGGCCAAGCGGACCGGGTTGAGCCTGCCGACGGTGTCCGAGATCGTGGCCGAGCTGATCGGCTCGGGCGTGATCGAGGAGCGCGAGACAGCGTCGTCCGGAGGTGGCCGGCGGCCGGTGCTGCTCGGGCTGAAGCCGGACGCCGGCTACGTGATCGGCATCAAGGTCACCGAGACCCGAGTCATCGCAGTGCTGACAGATCTCAACGCCGGCATCGTCGAGCGGGCGACCGCGACTCTCGGGCACGATGATGTGACCACCGTCGTACGGACGGTGGCGGCTGTGGTCAAGAAACTGAAGGCCAAAGCTGGACCTGTGTATGGCGTCGGGGTTGGGCTCGCAGGCGTGATCGACCGGGCCAATGGGGTGGTTCGGCATGCCACCTATGCCGACTGGCGTGATGTTGATCTGGCTGGGTTGCTGACCGAGCGGATCGGGTTGCCTGTGGTGGTGGACAACGACGTGAATACGTTGGTTGCCAACGAGCAGTGGTTCGGGGCCGGGCGCGGTGTGTCCGATGTGGCGGTGGTCAGCATCGGGCGTGGTGTCGGGCTCGGGATGGTGCTGGACGGGCGGCTGTACCGGGGCGCCGGTGGTGGGGCGGGGGAGTTCGGGCATACCAAAGTCGTTGCCGACGGCCCGCTTTGTGACTGTGGCGGGCGTGGCTGTCTGGAAGCTCTGATCGGCGAACCGGCCATTCTCGCGGCCAGCAACTGCGCCACCATCGAGGACGCCGCCGAGCTCGCCCGCGGCGGCGACCGAGCGGTGAAAGCTGTCTTCGATCAAGTCGGCCACACGCTGGGGACGGCCGTCGGCAACCTCGTCAACCTCTTGAATCCGAAGCTGATCGTGCTCGCGGGTGAAGGCACGCGGGTGAGCGATCTGTTCCTGCCCGGCTTCGAGGAAGCCTTGAAACTTGCCGTGTTCGACGGGCTCCAGCGCGAGCTGGACGTGGTCGTCGACGACTGGGACGACGAGGCCTGGGCGCAGGGCGCCGCCGGCCTCTTCCTGGGAGAACTCTTCCAGCCGAACCTCCGCCCGGACGAGGCCAACCGCCCGTCCCTCACCAAACGTTCCGCCTGATCTTTCTCTCTTTTTCTGTGAAGTGAGGCTCCAGCCTCACCTTCTTCTTTCTTTCCTTCCCTGAAGTGAGGCCTGTCGATGAGTCACGCCCTGAACGCCCCAAGAAGACGGGGGATTGCTGCGCTCCTGGTGCTCGCAGCAGTCATCTTCCAGCTGTCCCCGACCCCAGCTTTCGCCGGCACGCTGACCGGCGTCTTCCACGCCCCGTACGGCGCCGACGAGCTCTACAACACCGCCCTGACCGAACGCGCCCCCCGCGACCCGATGGCCGGCGAGGCAGTCCAGATCAAGGCGACCACCTGGCCGATCTCCTCAGGCCAGACCGTCTGGATCACCTGGACCAAGAACGGTGTCAACCAGACCCCGATCGGCGGCGCCTTCGACTACAACAGCGGCAACAACACGTACTGGAAGGTCCCGCTCGGCACCTTCGCGCGCGGTGACCAGATCACCTACACGGTGAACGCCGACGTCGACGGCGCCAACCAGAAGACCACCGGCCCGTTCTCCTTCGCCGTGACCTCGTACTCCGGTACAGGCAACGTCTCCGGCTTCGTCAACAACGGCACCAGCGTCGACGTCACGACGGGCGACACCGCCGGCAGCTTCACCCCGAAGGTCCGGTTCGCGTTCCCCGCGATCGACCGCTTCCACGTGCAAGTCGCCCCGACGGGCAGCGGCCTCAACATCACCGGCTCATCGGCGTACACGGTGACCGACAGCGCGGGCACCCTCCAGATCGCCACCACCAAGGTCGTCCTCAAGATCCAGAAGTCGCCGTACCGCGTCGCCGTCTACAAGGGCGACGGTACGACGCTCATCGCCAGGCAGTACGACCCAGCGACCTTCCGCAACACCGGCTGGGCCAGCGACGGCAGCACGACGGTGACGAAGGTCGAGGACCACTGGCTGTCCCCAGCCGGCGAACGCTTCGAAGGACTCGGTGAGCGGTACGACGCGCTGGACCAGCGCGGCAAGGACGTCCACAACTACGTCTACAACCAGTACCAGGACCAGGGCCCGACCGCCCGGACGTACCTCAGCGTCCCGTTCGTCACGAACACGGCCGGCTACGGCATCTACGTGCCCAGCACCCGGTACTCCGTGTTCAACCTCGGTACGCGTCTCACCGACATGGCCGGCTTCACCGTGGACACTGGTGGCGCCCTCAACTCGACGGTCGACTACTACTTCTTCACCGGTACGCGGGCCGAGATGCTCGACCAGTACACCGCGACGACGGCGCGACCCAAGCTGCCGCCGAAGTGGTCGTTCGGGCTCTGGGGCTCCGCGAACGAGTGGAACACCCAGGCCGAGGTCAACTCCGAGCTCGCCAACATGACCTCCAACCAGATCCCGCACACCGCGATGGTGCTCGAGCAGTGGAGCGACGAGGCCACCTTCTACCTCTGGCACGGCGCGACCTACACGCCGAAGCCGGGCAGCCAGGCGCTCAGCTACGCCGACCTGACCTTCCCCGCCGGCGGTGAGTGGAGCGATCCGAAGGCGATGGTGACGGCTGCGCACAACCAGGGCATCAAGATGGTGCTCTGGCAGATCCCGGTGCTGAAGCAGGATTTCGACACCAATCCGCCGACGGCGCCGCAGCAACACGTCAACGACCGCGACTATGCCGTTGCCCAGGGCTACGTTCTCGGCGACGGCGCGGGCGGCCCGTACCGGATCCCGTCCGGGCAGTGGTTCGGCAACAGTACGGTGCCCGACTTCACGAAGACGGCGGCCACGAACTGGTGGATGAGCAAGCGGTCCTACCTGTTCGACGATGTCGGCATCGACGGCCTCAAGACGGACGGCAGCGAGGCGGTCTTCGGTCGCAACGTGACGAGTGGTTCCGGTCGCAAGGGCGACGAGCTGCACAACGCCTACCCCAACGAGTACACCCGGGCGTACAACGACTTCGTCACCACCAAGAAGGGTGCCCAGGGCACCTTGTTCAGCCGCGGCGGTACTTCGGGGGCGCAGGCGAACTCGATCTTCTGGGCCGGTGACCAGGCGTCCACCTTCGATGCGTTCCAGCAGGCCGTCCGGGCCGGCCAGAGCGCGGGCGCGTCAGGCATCCCGTTCTGGTCGTGGGACATGGCTGGGTTCACCGGGACGTTCCCGAGCAGCGAGCTCTACCTCCGGGCGGCCGCGCAGTCGACGTTCTCGCCGATCATGCAGTACCACTCGGAGAAGTCGAACCCGGGCGTCTCCGAGGCCCGCACGCCATGGAACGTGCAGGCGCGGTCGGGCGACACAACGGTCATCCCGAAGTTCCGCAAGTTCGCGAATACCCGGATGAACCTGATCCCGTACCTGTACACCGAGGCCAAGAACGCTTCCACCACAGGCCTTCCGATGATGCAGTCGATGAGCATCGCCTTCCCTGGCGACACGACGGCAGCGGCGCAGGACCAGCAGTACCTGTTCGGTCGTCAGTTGCTCGTGGCACCGATCACCACCCAGGGCGCGACCAGCAAGAACGTCTACCTGCCCGCGGGTGAGTGGTACGACTTCTGGAACGGCGGCCGGGCGCAAGGAGCCGGCACGAAGGTCTACAACGCCGACACCGGCACGATCCCCGTCTATGCCAAGGCCGGCGCGATCGTCCCACTCAACCTGAACGCGAACTACGAGCTGGGCGGCGCCATCGGCAACAGCGTCGACAACTACACCAACCTGTCCTTCCGGATCTACCCGTCCGGGACGACAAGCTACGGGTACTTCGAGGACTCGGCGAACCAGACCCGGACGGTGACGTCGACGGAGAACTTCGCCGGTCATCAGGTGACGGTGAGCGTTCCGCCGCTGGCCACGAAGAGCACGCTGCAGGTGGCGTCGAGCAAGCCTTCGTCGGTGACGAAGGACGGTGTGGCGATGACTGCGCACGCGACTCTCGCCGCGCTGCAGGGTGCCACCGAGGGGTGGTACTGGGATCCGGTGCAGCAGCTCACGCTGGTGAAGACGGCATCGAGTGCGGCGGCGCGGAGCGTAGTACTGAACGGTGTCGACAAGGCGGCTTATGAGGCTGAGTTCGGGAGTAACACAGGTACTACGGTGAACACCGATCATGCTGGCTTCACCGGCACTGGTTTCGTCGATGGCTTCGAGACCGCGGGCGACGCAGTACAGGTCGACACCAGCGCGGCGGTCACCGGCAGCCACGTGATCAAGCTCCGCTACTCCAACGGCGCTGCGACTACCGCCACCCGCACGATCCAGGTCGATGGGGTGAGCGTCGGCACGATCAACCTGCCGAGCACCGGCAACTGGGACACCTGGGGAACGGCCACGCTGACTACCAGTCTCACCGCAGGAAAACGCGTGGTGAAGGTGCTCTACGGCTCAGGCGGAATCAACCTCGACAACATTGGGGTGGGACGCCCATGAAACGGTTGATGGCCTTTGTCTTGTTGCTTCCTCTGTTGGTTGTGTTGCCAACAGCAACGGCTCAGGCGGCCGTGCAAAGAGTGCAGTTCACTGCCGGGGGCAACTACTTGGTGGTGGAGTTTCTGGATGACGATCTGGTGCACTTCGAGATGGGTGCGGGGGCGGGACCGGGCACTGGCTCGCCGATCTTCACGACCGATCAGATCGCCAAGACGAACTATCCCGGGCCGACCAGTCTCAACCAGGCCGGCGGAGTGCTGACGACGCCGGGAATCAAGGTCGACGTCAACACGACGACCCTGTGCGCGACCGTGTACGACACCGCGCGCACACCGCAACTCCTGCTCAACACGACCTGCCCGCGCAACCTCAGTCAAGCGTGGAAGGGGCTGAGCTTCACCAAGTCGTCCATGCAGAACGCGTACGGGCTCGGCGAGCAGTTCTTCATGGGTGGCAGTGCCGACGGCGACTGGGTCGGCCGGCAGCGTACGAGCGGCACCTACGGCAACGCGATGCTCTACGACACGGACAACGGGCCGGTCGGCAACGCGCAGATCCCGGTGCTGTTCGCGGTCGGCGCCAACACCACCAACTACGGCATGTTCGTCGACCAGGTCTACAAGCAGGACTGGAACCTGACCGGCGACCCGTGGACGATGGACACCTTCGGCGATCAGCTGCGCTGGTACGTGATGAGCGGACCCGATCTGCCCGACCTCCGCAAGGACTATCTCGAGCTGACCGGGCGTCCGCCGGTGCCACCGAAGAAGGCGTTCGGGCTGTGGATGTCGGAGTACGGCTACGACAACTGGAACGAGATCGACACCACCCTCAGCGGCCTGCGCGCGAACAAGTTCCCGACCGACGGCGTCATGCTCGACGTCAACTGGTTCGGCGGCGTGACGGCCGGCTCCGACAACACCCGGATGGGCACGCTGGAGTGGGATCCGGTCAACTTCCCCAATCCGGCGACCAAGCTCGCGGCGTACAAGAACACCAATGGCGTCGGCGTGATGACGATCGAGGAGTCGTACGTCGGCAAGAACCTGCCCGAGCACACGTCGATGGCATCGTCGGGCTACCTGATCCGGGCGGGCTGTTCGAGTTGCAGCCCGGCGTACCTGACCGGGAACGACTGGTGGGGTCGCGGCGGCATGATCGACTGGACCCAGCCGGCCGCGAGCGCCCAGTGGCACAACACCCAGCGGCAGCCGCTGATCAACGACGGCGTCATGGGCCACTGGCTCGATCTGGGTAAGCCCGAGATGTACGACGCCGGCGACTGGACGTCTGGGTTGCTGGCGGGCAAGCATGCGCACTCCGACTATCACAACCTCTACAACCTCGAATGGGCTCGCGGCATCGCGAAGGGCTATACAGACAACGCAGTACAGCAGCGGCCGTTCATGCTCGCTCGATCCGCGGCCGGCGGCATCCAGCGGACCGGTACTGCGATGTGGTCCGGCGACATCGGCTCCAAACTGACGGCCCTCGCGTCGCAGCAGAACGTGCAGATGCAGATGTCCATGTCGGGCATCGACTACTTCGGCTCCGACATCGGCGGCTTCCGGCGGGAGATGCTGGACAGCGATCTGAACGAGCTCTACACCCAGTGGTTCGCCAACTCGTCCTGGTTCGACGTCCCGATCCGGCCGCACACCGAGAACCTCTGCAACTGCGCCGAGACCTCGCCCGACTCGATCGGCGACGTACCGAGCAACCTGGCCAACCTGCGTCAGCGGTACGAGCTCACGCCGTACTACTACTCGCTCGCGCATCGCGCCAACACCACCGGCGAACCGCTCATCCCGCCGCTGGTCTACCAGTACCAGAACGACCCGAACGTGCGAGAGGTCGGCCACGAGAAGCTGATCGGCAAGGACCTGCTCGTCGGCGTCGCGGCCGGGGCGAACCAGCGCAAGCGGGACGTCTACCTGCCGGCGGGTACCTGGTTCGACTACTACACCAACACCAAGACGGTCAGTACCGGCCAGAACCTGACCGACGTACCGCTGTGGCGCAACGGCAAGTTCCAGCTGCCGGCGTATGCCCGGGCCGGCGCGATCATCCCGAAGATGTACGTCGACGACCAGACGATGAACGTCGTCGGGAAGCGGGCGGACGGTACGACTCGCAACGAGCTGGTCGCCCGGGTCTACTCGGACACCACGTCCTCGTCGTTCACGCTCGCCGAGGACGACGGCTCGACGATCGGGTACCAGACCGGCGCGAAACGGACGACCGACCTGACCCAGTCGCGGTCGGCCAACACGGCGACGGTGGGAATTGCGGCATCGTCCGGTACGTACACCGGGGCGCCGTCGTCTCGTCAGAACGTGGTCGAGTTGGTGGCTGACACGCAGGCGTCGGGCGTGACGCTCAACGGGATCGCGCTCACGCAGTACGCGAACAAAGCGGCCTTCGACGCGGCGGGCAGCGGCTGGTACAACGCCGGCGGCAACCTGGTCGTCGCCAAGTCGGCGGCGCTGGCGGTCGGTACGGCGAAGTCGTTCGTCTTCACGCTCGGTCAAGCGGTCGTTTCGAAGACCTTCAGCTGCTCGGGTGGGACCACGACGAGCGGGCAGTCGGTGTACGTCGTGGGCAGCGCCCCGCAGCTCGGAGCCTGGTCGGTGGCCAGCGCCGTGAAGCTGGCGCCGACCGCATACCCGACCTGGACGGGGACGATCAGTAACCTGCCGCCCAGCACGACCGTTGAATGGAAGTGCATCAAACGCCAGGAAGCGAACTATCCGGCGACGGCCGACCAGTGGGGTCCGGACCCGAACCTCTCGTTCACGACCCCGGCCACGGGCAGCGGCGGGACCACGTCGGGCGGGTTCTGAAGCATCCCCGGCAACGCGCTCTCCGGTATCCGGAGAGCGCGTTCCGGGTTCTGGACAGTCGTCCAGTTACTGGCACAGTGATGCCAGTGTCACCGGCTGTCGCGCCCTCTGAGACCATCGTCACGTGCAGGTATGTCCTGAGTAAGGACTGTGTGAAGAATCGCTGCTGACGGCTGTCCGGGCGTGGTTCGCACGCCGCGGGACCGTAAGTTCGGAGAGGTGTCGGTCGAAGTCAGGAGTGAACGAAGTGCAACGGGGCAGTCGGGCCGTGCCGTCGGCATGCCCGTCAGAACAGGCATCGTCAGCGGTGCCGGCATGACGCTGATCAACAAGATCCTGATCGCCGCCGGCGTGATCCTGCTGCTGGCCGGCCTCGGCCTCGGCTTCCGCTCGGTCTCCGCCGCCGGCACCGACTGCGGCTCGGTCTTCCAGCCCGCCGCCGGCATCACCCCAATGGCCTGCGACGCCCGCCTGAACAACGCAGGCACCCTGGTAACCCTGATCCTGATAGCCGGCGGCCTCTCCCTAGCCGCCGCCCTAACCGTCAAGGTAGTCCGCGACCGCGTCACCGCCTGACCTCCCGCATCCTCAACCGCCCGTGACGTCCGCTCAGGTGCCCCGGGCTTTGGGGTCAGTACGGGTGGGTCCGGGCGAAACCCATCACGACCCGGCCCCCCGGGGTCGAGTTCGGTGGCCAGGCCAACCCCCGGGGTGGCTTGCCGCTCAGCTCCAGATCCATCTCGTCCCCCGCTCCCGGAGCCTGAACTATGTGAGCCCGGAGTAGACGACAGAGTTGCACAAGGCAATGAATTCTCGATGACACGGACCGCAGGGGTGTGTCCGCTGACCCCAGGCGCCTTGAGGTGCAGCTCGGTTGTGGTGGGGTACGGCGTACCAGCCCGGCGCGTTCCTGCCGCCTCCCGCGCCTGGTGGTGCACGTGGTAGGGCAGCCGCCCTATGGCTCCGCTACGGATGGCAGCTGTCGCTAGTGGTGGTGGAGGATCAGGGGTCCTATGGGGATGTTTTGCTTAGTGCGTTCATCACATCCGCCACGTGTGTGCGGGCGACTCGGTCGATGGCCCTGCAGCTCAACTTGTATTGCAAATACGCCCGGATGACGTACACCACCAGACCGGCCAGTCCAAGTGCGAGCAGGGCGCCCCATGGCATCCCCGAGGCGGTGCCTATTGCTGTCACTGCACCGCCGGCACCCAGTGGAATCCATCGAGTCACGAGCCGTCCTTCCGTGACCATGGGGCGCTGATCATGCTAAGTCACCGCATCTCATCGCGAATGGATTGAAGCCGCTTACCGGTTGAGGTAACTGTCCAGAAGCCCCAGCCGTTGCGATTAGGGCTGACTGATGGGTTCAGTGCGGAGACGACAGCGATCGCCGCAGCGCTGGGTGACCTGTACTTGTGACCTTCTCCCGGGCCCTTTGTAATCGTCAATGCGAGGGAGGTGGGGTTGTATGCCCCTTCCACTCGAATCTCCTTATATACCGCATGTACGGGGACAGAGTCGCCGCCACTGGATCCCGCCGGAACAAGAGTGCGGTCGCGTCTGAATTCGTCCAGCAGGCGGTCCACAACCTCGCCCTCAGTCACCTTCCATGCTCTTGCCAACAGCTCTATTTCGGATCCAGTGCGATCCCCGACCGGTATGTTTCTCACGTTGAGCACCTCCTCTACTCAGAGTAGCACGGTTCCTCAGAGCAGCACGAGATGCTGGGTCGACACCAACTCATCCACGTTCTGCGGGCAGACTGCCGGGGCTGATCGCCTGCTCACTTGCCGATGGGGCCTGGTCGATACAGGGCGAGGCGTGCGGCGTAGAGGACCAGCAGGGCAAAGCGCTGGGGTTAGCACTACGAGCGCCGCGAGCGATTGGCTGGTTATCCGGGTGCATCGGGCGATGTCCTGGGGGAGGGTGTTGCTATGAGCATCGAATCGTTTCGGGTGGAGATTTCGCAGGCTGAGGTTGATGAGCTGCGTCGGCGGCTTGAGGTGGCTCGGTGGCCGGAGGGGTTGCCGGGGGTTGGGTGGGCGTACGGGGTACCGGTGGAGTATCTGCGGGAGCTGGCCGAGTACTGGCGGGATGGGTATGACTGGCGGGCGGCTGAGGGTCGGTTGAATGAGTGGGAGCAGTTCACGACCGTGATCGATGGGGCTCGGGTGCACTTTGTGCATCTGCGGTCGCCGGAGGCTGATGCGACGCCGTTGCTGGTCACGCATGGGTGGCCGGGGTCGGTTGTCGAGTTTCAGGAGATTGCTGGGCCGTTGACGGATCCGCAGCGGTACGGCGTGGGTGGTCCGGCGTTTCATCTGGTGATGCCGAGTATTCCTGGATTCACGTTGTCGGGGCCGACTCGGGAGGCGGGGTGGGAGCAGGTCCGGGTGGCGCGGGCGTTTGCTGAGTTGATGGCGCGGCTTGGGTATGAGCGGTACGGAGTACAGGGTGGGGACTGGGGTGCGGCGATCTCTCGGGAGATCGGGCGGCTGTATCCCGAGCGGGTGATCGGGGTGCACCTCAACCTGATTCCGGGGGCGGGGGCGACCTCAGAGCCCACGGAAGACGAGTTGGCGGTGCTCGACCCGAAGGAGCGCGAGCGGACGGTCGCGTCGTGGCAGCGCTTCGCGGGGTGGTTGAAGGAGTCGCAGGGGTATGCGGAGCTGCAGTCGACTCGGCCACAGACGGTTGCCTATGCCTTGACCGATTCGCCGGTCGGGCAGTTGGCGTGGATCGCGGAGAAGTTCGAGGAGTGGTCAGGCGACGATCCGATCGACCGGGATCACCTGCTCACCAACGTGTCGCTGTACTGGTTCACCAGGACGGCGGGGTCGGCCGGCCGCATCTACTACGAGCGCAGTCACGCCGCTTACTGGGGACAACCGCTGCCGGTATCCACCGCGCCGACTGGGTTCGCCGACTTCCCGGAGGACAACTTCATCCCGTTGCGGCACATCGCCGAGCGGACGAACAACATCGTGCGCTGGACCGAGTACCCGCGTGGCGGCCACTTCGCCGCGCTCGAAGTACCTGACCTCCTGGTCACCGACATCCGCGCCTTCTTCGCCAGCCTCTGAACCCCGCCGGCAACCAACTGCACCTGGGCGGGAATCTCAGCACACCGGTCGCCCGCCGGCGTTGGAGGCCGTAACCGGGTGGGGAGGGGCAATCGACGGGGGTAGTGGGTCAGGGGCGGAGTACCAGCTTGCCCGTGGTGCGGCGAGCCAGGAGGTCGGTGTGGGCTTGGCGGGCTTCGGCCAGGGGGTACTCGGCTATTACCGGCTCGAGTTTGCCGGTGGCGACCAGGTTGAAGAGTTCGGCGAGGGGCTCGCGGTACATGCCGGGGAGTTGGAGGGCGGGGCGGAGCCAGAAGCCGGCGACTGTGAGGTTGTGGTCGGCGAGCAGGGCGGGGTCGAGGAGCGGGCGGCGGCCTTCGCGGGCGGCGTTGCCGTAGGTGACCAGCCGGCCGAAGCCGCCGAGCGCGCCGAGCGCGGCGTTGAACGTCGCGCCGCCGGTCGATTCCAGGATCACGTCGACCGGTTGATTGTTGTTCGCGGCAACAACCCTGCTCGCGTACCCGTCAGGATCGCTGCCGATCGCGGCGTCCGCGCCGAGCGAGAGCGCCAGCTTGCGCTTGTCCTCCGTCGACGCCACCGCGATCACCCGGCCCGCACCGAACAGCCGGGCGAGTTGGATGGCCAACGTACCGACTCCACCGGCGGCGGCGTTTACCACGACAGATTCACCGGGTGACAGGCGGGCGCTGTTGCGGAGAAGGTGCCACGCGGTGAGGCCTTGGACGAGCAGGGCGAGCGCCTCGGCGTCTCCGACCGGGCCGGGCACATCCACGGCGTCAGCGGCCGGTACCACGGCCAGTTCGGCGTACCCGCCGCCATCGAACGTCGGGGCGAGGACTCGACGCCCGTCGCCTGTTCGGCCGATGACCTCGGAGCCGGGGATGAAGGGCAGCGGGGTGATGGTGGTGTAGGAGCCGTCGGTGCGGTGGGTGTCGGCATAGTTCACTCCGGCGGCGTCGACCTCGACCAGGAGCCCGTCCGCGGCCGGGGTCGGCGCTGGGACCTCTACCTGTTCAAGAACCTCGGGCCCACCGTACCGACTGACCTGGATGGCGCGCATGGAATGGTTCCGTCCTGTCGATGGAGGTTCCACCGTAGGGCCGGAAACGTGCTGCTTTGCAGAGTTGCATCTTGTTGCAACAGTCCGCTTCCATGAGTGCCGTTCATGGAAGCGGCTAGGCTGCTCGAGTGGACCTGACCGCCGCCGAACTCCGCGTCCTCGACGCCGTCGAACGGGCCGGCAGTTTCTCGGCCGCGGCGGTGGCGCTGGACCTGACCCAGTCGGCCGTCTCGCACTCGGTCCGGATGACCGAACGCAAGCTCGGTACCGTCCTCTTCGACCGCGGCCGGCACGGCGCCCGCCCGACCCCGGCCGGCGAACGCGCGATCCTGCACGGCCGCGGCGTGCTCCGCCTGATGGACGTACTGCGCGCTGACGCGCGCGCGGCCGCGGGTGGCTCCCTCGACACCCGCTTGCGGATCGCGGCCTTTCGCAGTGCGGCCGCGCAACTGCTCCCACCGGCATTGACCCGGTTGACGGCTCGGCATCCACAACTCTCGTACGACGTATCGATTGTGCGGGATGTCGGCGGCGGCACGGCGACCGAGGTGGTCGAGGGTCGCGCCGACCTGGCGATCGTCAACCTCCCGCACCGTCTCCCCGCGTCGGCCGGCCTCGTCGGCGGCGAACTGCTCGACGAGCCGTACGTGCTGATCCATCCGGCGGATTGCCTGGATCCGCGTTCCCTGCCCCTGATCGACTGGACCGAGAACTGCTCGACCGAGACGGGGCACTGGTTCCGCACGCAGGATTGGTTGCCCCCGGCCACCATCAACGTAGCCGACGACACCGTCCTGCTCTCGATGGTCGCTCACGGCCTCGGCATGGCGGTGGTACCCGAAACGACCGCCGCTGACCGCGCCCCCGAAGTCGCCGTCGAGCCCCTCGGCCCAACCGCCCCACGCCGCACCATCGGCTACCTCACCACGCCAGCCCTCTCCCGCAGCACCGCCCTCCGCGAGTTGGTCGCCGAACTGCGAGCGACTCGACCGGGAGCTGTCCCGAGCGACAGGACATAGTCCCGGTACTGCGGTCGGCTGCCGCGCGTGTGAGCGTGGCGTCCGATCGATCGGCTGACTATGTCCTGTCGGTCGGGACAGACCCCACCGTGAGCTTGCCGTTGTCGACCAGCCAGGCGACGGCGTCGAGGGTTGCGGCGAGCGCGGAGTACGAGGGGCGGAAGCCGAGGAGTCTGGCGGCCTTCTCCATCGAGCAGTGCGGACTGTGGCTGAGGTGGTCGAGGGTGATGGCCGCGTCGCTGTCCGAGACCGTTTTGCGCCACTCCTCCCATGGCAGGAAGGACAGCTGTGGTTCCTGCCCGAACCAGCGGGCCACGCCCTCGGCGTACCCGCGCAGCGTCATCGCGCCCGCGGCGACGGCGTGGAAGCTCTCGCCGATCGCAACCGACCGGTTGGCGAGCGCGGCGAGGAAGACGCCGGCCACATCGGCCGCGTGCACGTGCTGCACCGTCTCCAGCCCGAGGTTGGGGAGTACCAGTTCGTTGCCATTGGCAAGAGTTTCGAAGACGCCGAGGTCGACGTGCCCGGCCGGGTTGATCGGCGCCCATCCCGGGCCGGTGATGTGCCCGGGCCGGATCACGGTGGCGGGCAGTCCGTCGGTGCCGAGCAGGTAACGCTCGATCGCGGCCTTGGCGATCCCGTACTCGCCGAACGGGACCGTCACGGCTTCTTCCGGCGTCGGTACGAGCGCGCTCGGTCCGTGCACCCAGATCGTGCCGCAGTGCAACAGGTGCCGCACCTGGCCCCGCAGCGCCTCACCCAACTGCCGGGCGCTCTCCTCGGTGAAGCAGATCAGATCGATCACCACGTCAGCACCGAGCCCGCGAACCCGGACCCCGAAGGTCCCGGCAGCGTCCTCCGCGTCCCGGTCGACCTGCACGCGCTCCACCCGATTCCAGGCCGAGCTTGCCCGGTACGGCGTACGCTCACCGCGGCTGAGCACGACGACCTGATGCCCCGCCTGCACCAACTCCGGGACCAGGTAGCTGCCGATGTGCCCGGTACCTCCGATGACCGCGATCCGCATACCGCCCAGCGTAGACGCGGCTCACGAGCGCGCCCCAGGCGGCGGGTGGGTTCGCGGGCGCGACCTGGGCGGGGTGGGTGGGTCGGCGGGCGCGACCTGGGCGGTGGGTGGGCGCGGGTGGCGAACTATGGTGGCGGGATGAGTTTCACCGGTTTCCCGGCGGCGGCGCTGGACTTCTACGACGATCTCGAGATGGACAACAGCAAGACGTTCTGGACGGCGCACAAGCAGGTCTACGAGGAGTCCGTCCGGGCGCCGATGGTCGCGTTGCTGGCTGCGCTGGAGGACGAGTTCGGAGCGGCCAAGATCTTCCGGCCGTACCGTGACGTTCGCTTCGCCAAGGACAAGACGCCGTACAAGACCGCGCAGGGCGCTTTCGTCGCGCTCGGTCCGTCCACTGGGTACTACGTTCAGGTGGCGGCACCTGGTGTGCGGGTCGGCGCCGGGTTCTACGAGGCGTCGGCCGATCGGCTGGCGCGGGTTCGTACCGCCATCGACGAGGACCGTCGGGGCAAGGAGCTCGAGAAGCTGCTCGCCAAGCTGCAAGCAGCCGGCTGGACCCTCGGCGGCGACAAACTCAAGACGACACCGCGCGGGTACACCGCGGATCACCCGCGGATCGAGCTGCTCCGCCACAAGTCGATGACGCTCGGCAAGTCCTACGGCTTCGAGCCGATCATCCACACCCCAGCCCTCGCCGACCAGATCCGCACCGACTGGCGCGCCACCGCCCCGTTCCTCGACTGGATCACCACCAACGCCTGACCGGCGGATCCCACGGGCTGGCGCCGCACCGCCGCGCCACCCTGTCCTTCCTGCTTGAGCGTATCCATTCAGCTCACTCGAACGGTCACGTTATCCACAGGTGGAGCGGTTCAGGTGTAGTCGTGGAGGATTGCGGCTAGTTTGTCGCGGGTTTTGCTGGGTGGGGGAGCGGCTACGCAGAGGGCTTCCATGGTGGCCGTGTACTGGTCGAGGTCTTCGAGCTTGTCCAGGTACAGGGCGCTGGTGAGGTGCTCGATGTAGACGATGTCCGGCAGGTCCTGCTCGGGGAAACGCAGGATGCTGTACGCGCCGCCGGTGGCTGCGTGGCCGCCGGAGTCGAACGGCATCACCTGCAGCGTCACGTTCGGCATGTGTGATGCCTCGATCAGCGACTCGAGCTGGATTCGCATCGCCTTCAGCCCGCCGATCGGCCGGCGCAGTACCGACTCGTCGACGACGGCCCACAGGCGGACCGGGTTTGCCCGCTGCAGGACCTCCTGCCGGTTGACGCGCAGCGAGACGCGGCGCTCGACCTCCTCGGCCGGGATCAGCCCGCGACCGAGCTGGACGACGGCCCGGACGTACTCCGGTGTCTGCAGCAGACCCGGGACGAACTGGAGCTCATAAGTACGGATCAGCTGCGCCGCCGACTCGAGCCCGAGATAGGAGTGGAACCAGCTGGGCAGTACGTCGCCGAAGCGGTGCCACCAGCCGGGGT
Source organism: Kribbella sp. NPDC051620 (assembly GCF_044453825.1). Classification (NCBI taxonomy): domain Bacteria; kingdom Bacillati; phylum Actinomycetota; class Actinomycetes; order Propionibacteriales; family Kribbellaceae; genus Kribbella; species Kribbella sp. NPDC051620. The sequence continues at coordinate 554,120 of NZ_JBITDB010000003.1, read as the reverse complement.
TGTTCGCATCGCGCGCAAGAGCAAGCAGCCGCTCGCGCTCCTCGGGGTCGTCGATGCCGTACAACGTGAGCAGGTCGCGGACGTCGCGTTCCTTGAAGCCGACCCGGCCCAGCTCCATCCGGCTGACCTTGGACTCCGACGAGCGGATCTCCCAGCCGGCGTCGGACCGGGTGATCCCGGCCGCCTCACGCATTCTCCGCAGGTGTGCGCCGAGGATGATCCGCAGCGCGGTCGGCCCGCCTGGAGCGCCCGACTCCGTCACACTCACCTCCGACGCCCCAACTCGAACCCAAACGGCGGCCTGCCCACCCCGACGAATCATCTCACGGACGGACCGTGATCTGTCGAAGTTCTTACATAAGAGTCGTGGGTGCTGTCCACCGGCACGGCATCGATTCCAGGTTTCTCACTGTGCGTGACGGCCGGCCGATCGGCGACGGGATGCACGCGAGCAGTCCGGAGTACCGGTAATCGCTTCCCGCTCAGCCAGTTCGGGCCGTTCGGGGCCTGAATCGGCCTCTCGAGGGGGTTCGCTGAGCCTTCAGATGGTCACAAGTCGAAAACGTGCGGATGCACGTGCATCGGGCGCTTGCATTCGTTTCGTGCGACCGCCATGATTGCTTCATGCACAGAAGGTGAGCTGCATCTCGCGAAAAGTGACATCGCGTGATCCGGCAGGCCGGTTCTACAGATCCGTCGGGCGGTACGCCGGCATGACTGGTTGGGGACCCCGAGTCGATGAATGACGACGACACCGAAGCCGTCGAGTTCGCTGCCCGCCCTTCCGGCGAGCGAGCGCCCGGCGAGCTGACCGAGCGGGAGATCCAGGAACTGGTGGCGCGCTGCCCCGAGCAGCAGCGCTGGGCCTTCGAGGGCTGGCTCCGCGGCGAGCGCCTGCTGGACGGCGATCCGATCGTGAGCCTGGGATGACCACCGAACGAGCGGGAGGACGGAAAATGGTGCGGATCTGGCTGGGCGACCACCTGATCGCCGAGTACGTCGCGGAGCCCGACCGGGCCTCGCGTTACCAGCGGGTGATGACGCCGAAGTTCACCGGTCTGCGGATCACCGTGGACGGTGCGGCGACCGCGGGTGCCTCTGAGCTCCCCAGTGAGCAGCTCTGGCCGCTCACTGTGCAGTAAAGGCAGTAGCAGCAGGCAGTACTGGCAGCAGTAGTACAGCAAAAGGCCGGCCTCCTAGCGGAGGGCCGGCCTTTGCTGTGCTCTGCCGAAGACCAGCCGGTACGCCGTGATCGCGCGCGCCGGCATGTCGCAACGGAATCTTGTGCCGGCCGCGACCGGATCACGCGGTGCCCGTAACAGGCGGCGCCGGTATCAGCCAGCATCGGTATCAGGCAGCGTCGGCAACAGGCAGCGTCCGCAACAGACAGCGTCGGCAATAGAAAGGGGCCCCCGCACCACTCGCCTGGTGAAGGGGCCCCTCGCTCTGTGGAACGAATCAGGCGAGGTCGTCGAACTCGCCGTCGTGAACGCCACCGAGAAATGCTTCGATCTCGGCCTTGGTGAAGACCAGCGCCGGTCCGTCCGTGTGACGCGAGTTCCGCATCGCCACACCGCCGCCAGGAAGCTTCGCCACCTCTACGCAGTTGCCGTTCGGGCCACTCCGCTGACTCTTCCGCCAGATCAGCTCGTCGATCGCGTCGGCGGGCATGCCGTTGTAGAGAGCAGTCATCAGCTGCACCTTCCGTACGTCTTTGGCATATGCACGTGCATTTGGGCTTGCATTTGCATCGTACACGCTGAAGGGCGATGTGTCCGGTCCACTACCCACCGTGCTCAAACGCCCGTTGGAGGGGCCCGTTACATCGCTTTGCGTGACCGATTTCGGGGTCGCGGGAGGGTGTTGTCGGGTGTTCGGACGACGATCTGCCGGGCATTCGGCGTAACTCCGGCAGGGGTCTTCCCGTTGAGAAATCAGGCGGGTGTGCGGGCTGTGTTAAATCGGTTCCGGAACACTCCAGGAAGGGCCGGACCAGGCTGCCGCTGGTATGCAAATGCACTACGATGGCGGCAACGATTCCCTACGACACAAAGGCTGCGCCGATGGCGACTCCCGACAGCCCGGATCCCGCTCCGGAGTTCGACACCTCCCAACCGACCATCGCCCGCGTGTACGACGCGCTGCTCGGTGGCAAGGACAACTTCGCTGCCGATCGCGAGGGCGCGGCGACCTACCTGAAATACGTTCCGGACGCTGGCCGGTGCGCGATCGAGAACCGGGACGCGCTCGTCAAGGGCGTGCAGTACCTGGTGCGCCAGGCGGGGATCGACCAGTTCCTGGACATCGGCTCCGGCCTGCCGACACAGAAGAACACCCACCAGGCGGCCCAGGAGATCAACCCCGACGCCAAGGTCGCGTACGTCGACAAGGACCCGATCGTGCTCGCCCACGGCCGCGCGCTGCTGGCGACCAACGACAGCACCATCGTCGTCACCGCCGATCTGCGGCAGCCGAAGGAGATCCTCGACAACGAGGACATCAAGGCGCACCTGGACTGGGACCGCCCGATCGCGCTGATGGTGGTCGGGCTCCACATGCACTTCCACGACGACGAACTGCCGGACGAGTGGGTCCGCACGATCATGGACACGCTGGCCCCGGGCAGCTACCTGTTCATCACCGACTTCGTCGACACCGGCGAGCCGCTGCAGAAGGCGATGGAGCAGGCCGGCCTGGAGAGCCTGGGCAACGGCTGGATCCGGACCCCGGAGCGGATCACCGAGCACTTCCTCGGCCTCCCGCTGGTGCCGCCGGGCCTGGACTTCCTGGCCCGCTGGTTCCCGGAGGACCCGGACGGCGACGTACCGGACGTCGACGAGCTGCAGCCGTACCAGCGGATCCTGATGGCGGGAATCGCCAAGAAGGCCTGAGCCGCGGCCGATCGGCTTAGAAGGCGCGCACCCCTCGCGGGGTGCGCGCCTTCTGCGTTTCCGTGGTACTTCGTTGCCAACTCGCCCTTGTCGATTGTGACCACCGGCGCCGGGTACCTGCACAATGAGCAGTGAAACCCTCTCTAGTAACGGAGTACTGACGTTTCTGCGTTCCGGATGATCAGGACGGTGCCTGCCGACGCGGTGGCCATCGTGCGGTTCTACCCGCCGATGGTGATCTGCTTCGCGGCCGCGCTGGCCGGTACGGCGCTCGTCTTCGACGTCTTCTATCTCGCTGCGAACCCGGGCCTCGGGCTGGCCATGGTCTACACCGTTCCGGTGCTCGCCGGCCTGATCGCCGGTCTGGTCGCGGCGGCCGACGACGTCGAACTGGAACGCCGCGTGCTGGTCTGGACGATCGCGGCAACCGTTGCCGTCGGCATCACCAACGCCATCCTGGTGGCGATGATCGCGGCGATGCGCCGGACCGACCCGTCGGACTGGAAGTCGGGCGGACAGTCGGTCCTGTTCGCCGCCTGCCTGGTGGTCGCGGTCGCGGTGATGGTGGTGGTGATCGGTGGACTGATCAGCACGCTCGGCATCGACCTCAAAACAAAACTGCCGAAGAAGAAGTACGTCGCTCCGGCACCGGCCGCTGTCCTGCGACCGAAACCCCTGGTCAGCAAAGAAGCAGCCGCCCGCGCCAAGGTCCGCCCGGATTCGTCTGACGAGCTGGGCGGAGGCGACGAGCTGGGCGGATCGGTCGAACGGCAGGGCGGCCTCCGCGCCAACGCACCTGAGCACCTGATCGACGAGACCGGCGAAGCCGGCCGCCGAGTCGAGCCGGTCCCCGCCCTGACCCCACCTTCCTTCCTCCCACCCCTCCCCAAGGTCATCGACCTGGACGAGGCCCGCCCCGTCACCCCTTGGACCGAAGGCACCGGCCACGCCGACCGCCGCGGCTCCCGCACCCGCCGCATCCCAGCCGTCCCCCCCACCCGCCGCCCCGGCCGCCGCGGCAACCGCTGACCACCCGCGGCCCCGACCCACTCCCACCCACCGGCTGCGCCAACCCACTGCGTCCGGTACGCCGACTGGGCTAACCCACTGCGTCCGGTACGCCGACTGGGCTAACCCACTGCTTCCGGTACTCCGCCCGGGCTAACTAACTGCTTCTGGCACTCCGACTGGGCTGACTCACTGCGTCCGGTACGGCGGCTGGGCTGACTTACTGCGTCGGGTGCGTCGGCTGGGCTGACTTACTGCGTCGGGTGCGTCGGCTGGGCTGACTTACTGCGTCGGGTGCGTCGGCTGGGCTGACTTACTGCGTCGGGTGCGTCGGCTGGGCTGACTAC
>NZ_JBITDB010000003.1:307083-549779 GCF_044453825.1 Kribbella sp. NPDC051620 | reverse complement strand
ACTTACTGCGTCGGGTACGGCGGCTGGGCTGACTTACTGCGTCCGGTACGTCGGCTGCGCCAACCCGCCGTCCGGTACAGCGGCTGCGCTGGCAGACTCCGTCCGGGTACAGCGGCTGCGCCGGTAAGACGACGCCGAGCCCCGCGTCCCGTGCCTTCACGATGTACTTCAACTCAGGTCCGGCTGCGCTTGCACGCCCTCGGTACGCCGGTTGCGCGGGTCGACCGCGGGGTACGTCAGCTGCGCTTGCCCACACCCTCCGGTCCAGCGGCTGCGCCGGACCTCCCCGGTGGAGGCAAGGCTCTTGCGCTGTGGGCCCGGGCCCACATCCGACAAGCGCCCCATGTGCCCGGCCAACGTGCCGGTGGTGCTGGGCACCCTGGTGCTGACGGTGTTCTTCGCCCCCGAGGCGGAGGCGACCGGCCTGCACGCGAGGCCGGCTCGTGCGCGGGGCTCGCCCTGCCCGCCTGCGTCGCCGAGCGCCCATCCGCCCTCGCCTGGCGTGGATCACCTTGGGCACCCGCTAGTCGCCCGAACGGCAAAGGCGTGGCTGGCCGGTGCACAAGGTCGCTCGATCGACCGGGCGTGCGCGACTTTGGGCACCCGCTAGTCGCCCGAACGGCAAAGGCGTGGCTGGCCGGTGCACAAGGTCGCTCGGCCGACCGGGCGTGCGCGACTTTGGGCACGGGGCGGGCGGTCACCTTGGTTGGCGAGGACGTGACCGCCGGGTGTTCAAAGTCGGTGGTGGAGGCGGGGGTGGGGGGTGGGGGTGGGGGTGGATTTTGCGAGGGGCGTTCCGGATGAGGTTGCGCTTGCTCAGGCTTGCTTGGGTTTCTTTTGCTCGTGGGTAGAGGGCGGTCCCGGTCGTGCATGGTTCGGCGAGAGGCTGGTGCGACGGGGGTGTCGGCGTGCGGAGGGAAAGTAGCCTGCGTGGGTGACTTGGGATTTGGTGGTGGTCGGGGCTGGGCCGGCGGGTGCGGCGGCGGCGTTGGGGGCGTTGGCGGCTGAGCCTGGGATGTCTGTGTTGTTGCTTGATCGGCACGAGTTTCCGCGGGACAAGGCGTGCGGGGATGGGATTGCTCCGCAGGTGTTTGATCTGCTGGCGTCGGTCGGGGTCACGGGGTTGGTCGATGACCGTACGCCGATCCGTCGGCTGTCGTTGCGGCGTGGAGCGCTTGGGGTTGAGCGGTTGATGGCGCGGGAGGCGTATGTGGTTCCGCGGACTGTTTTTGACGAGCGGCTGGTTCTGGCGGCGGTGGCTGCTGGGGCGGTACTCCGCAAGCAGCGGGTGGCCCGGGTTGAGGTGCAGCCGTCGGCGGTGCTGGTCGATGACGTCGAGGCTCGCATGGTGGTGGGCGCCGATGGGGCGTACTCGATGGTCCGAGGGGCGTTGGGGCTGGTGGGTGGGCCGGTGGCGCTGGCGTTGCGGGGGTATGTGCCGACTCCCGTTGGCCGGGCTGGGCAGCAGGTGATCGTGTTCGGGACGGCCCGGCAGCCGTCGTACGCGTGGTCCTTCGACCGCGGAGACGGCTGGTCGAACGTCGGCTACGGCGAACAGTTGCGGACAGGACAGGAGCGGCCGACGCGCGCGGGGCAGGAGCGGACGGGGCAGGAGCAGCAGGACCGGGCGGAGCGGGCGGGGCGGGCGGAGCGGGAGCGGGTGGGGCGGGGGCGGTTGACTCGGGTGGGGATGTTGGGGGAGTTGGAGCGGTTGTTGCCGGGGGCAAGTGTTGGTGGGGTGGATTGGCGGGGGCATCACTTGCCGTTGGCGTCTTGGGCGTGGCGGCCGCAGGGTGGGCGGGTGATGTTGGTTGGTGATGCGGCTGGGTTGGTCAATCCGATGACTGGGGAGGGGATCTACTACGCGATTGCGACCGGGATGCTGGCGGGGAGGGCGGCGGCCGGTGCTTTGCGGCGAGGGTCGGGGGATGCGGGTACGGAGTACCGGCTGGCGGTGAAGGGGTTGTTGGGGCGGCATCTGCGGGATACGGCGTTGGCCGCTCGGCTGACTCGGTCGGGGCGGGTGCTGGATGCGGGGATCCGGGCGTCGGCGGCGGATCAAGCGGTTTTCGACAACCTGGTCGAGATCGGGCTGGCGGACGGGGTGCTGCGAGCTGGTGCGTTGCTCCGGATCGCACGAGAGATCGGGAGGGGATTGTCATGATGCTTGCGGGACCTGGGTCGTAGGCGACGGAGGTGGGCCGGCCGGGCAATCCAGGGTGCGTGGTCGGTACTACGACGAGCGGTTGCTCGGCGTACCGGTGGAATGGTTGCGCGCGGCGGCCAGGGCTTGGGGGTGAGCGAGGGCTGTGAGGGCTTGGCGTTGGGGGGTGGTCAAGCGGGTGACGGTGACGGTGATGGTGTAGGTGCCGGGGGCAACTGTTGTCAGCGCCAGCGGGTCGGTGTTGTAGGTCTCGGCGGTGGTCAAGGCGGTGGTGACGCGGTTGAGTGACCAGGCGAGGGCGGTGGCGAGTTGGTCTGTGGTGAGGGGGTGGTGGGCATGGATCAGCGCGGCGAGGATTGTCGCGGTGTCTTCGGCGACCTCGGGGTCGGGGCCGAGGCTGGACATGTCGTCGCTGAGTTGCTGGAAGAACTGGCTCATCCGGTCGAGCCGCTCGCCTGCGGGGGTCGCAGGGTTGAAGAGTTCGGCGCCCTTGCGCGCGGTGCCGGCCCAGTTGGCGTTGGCGCGGGCGCTCGTCCGCCAGGCCTGGATCCAGATGTCCTCGGCGATCAGGTAGTGCTCGTGGCGCTTGCCGGGGTCGGGCTCGCGGCGTACCAGTTCGAGGCCTTCGAGGTAGTTGATCGCCTTGGAGATGGAGGCTGGGCTGACCTTGAGTTCGCGGACCAGGTCGGCGGCGGTGAGGCTTGGGGTGTCCGTTGTGTAGAGGCGGGCGAGGACGCGCGACGCCATCCGGGGCAGGCCCGTCTCAACCATTGTTTCGGCGAAGAGTTCGGCATAGTCGCGGACGGCTGCGCGGTCGCGGCCGTACGCGTCGGTGGTGGGACTGTCGGCCTCCGGGGTTGGGCGTTTGCGGCGGCGGGCGCGGGAGCCGGTGGCGAGCTGGGCGTGCTCCGCGCGGTACCCGGTACGGCCGCCGTTGCGGCTGACTTCGCGGCTGATCGTTGACGTGGGGCGGTCGAGTTCGCGCGCGATCTCGGCGTACCCGTGGCCTTCGATCAGCCGGGCGGCGATCAGCCGACGCTCCTCGTGGGTCAGCCGTCCTCCTGGCATCGACGGCCTCCCGGGGTTGCGTTCGCTGTCAAAGTCATTGCAACAATAGCCCAGATCTGCTGATTTTGTGAGGGATTGGCAAGGTCAGTGCGTTGCCAGTGGTGGAAACGCAACGTAGCTTCCGGGATATGACTGAGGTTGTTCTCGAGGTGGACGGACTGCGGATGCGGTACGGCGACACCGATGTTCTGCATGACGTGACGCTGCGGGCGCGGCGGGGCGAAGTCCTGGCGTTGCTCGGTCCGAACGGCGCCGGCAAGACGACGACGATCGAGATCCTGGAAGGGTTCCGGCTGCGGTCCGCGGGACGGGTCTCGGTGCTTGGCGTGGATCCGGCCGAGGGCGACGAGCGGTGGCGGGCGCGGCTGGGCGTCGTACTGCAATCGTGGCGGGATCACGGCAAGTGGCGGGTACGGGAATTGCTGGCGCATCTCGGCGAGTACTACGCCCCCTACTCGACCGCCGACGTGCAACGGCCCTGGGATGCCGATGAGTTGATCGCCGCCGTCGGGCTGACTGAGCACGCCGGGCAGAAGATCAAGACGTTGTCGGGTGGGCAGCGGCGCCGGCTCGACGTCGCGATCGGGATCGTCGGGCGCCCGGAGGTGCTGTTCCTGGACGAGCCGACGGCTGGGTTCGATCCGGTGGCACGGCATGAGTTCCACGAATTGGTGGCGCGGCTGGCGGCGGAGGAGGGGACGACGGTGTTGCTCACCACGCATGATCTCGACGAGGCCGGCAAGCTTGCGGATCGCATCCTGGTGCTGGCCGGCGGGCGGATCGTTGCTGCTGGCACCGAAGTTGAGTTGACCCGGCAGATCGCGGGGGAGGACGAGGTTCGGTGGACTGTCGGCGGGCAGCGGTTCAGGGAGTCGGTGGCTGAGTCGACCGCCTTTGTGCGCGGGCTTTTCGGCCGGTACGGCGAAGCGCTGACCGAGCTGGAGGTCCGGCGGGCAACGCTCGAGGACACGTATCTGACGCTGGTACGACAGAACGAGGTGGCGTGATGAGCCCGCGGATGAGAGCGGTCCGGACCGGTTGGCGGCGCGGGGTGATCGAGTTGCGGCAGTCCTTCACCAATCCGGGCGAACTGGTCAGCCACTTCCTCTGGCCGGTGCTGTTGCTGATCGCCTTGTACTTCCTGCGCGACAAGTCGTTCGGGTCGACCGGGTTCGGGCTGGGCGCGCTGGCGCTGCCGAGCATGCTCGGGATGAACGCGGCGATGGGCATGATCAGCATGAGCCAGCAGCTCACGGCCGACCGCGAGGACGGCACGCTGCTGCGGGCGAAGGCGACGCCTGACGGGATGGTCGGGTACCTGGTGAGCAAGGTGGTATCGGTCGCCGGTGGGTTGATTGTCGACCTGGCGATACTGCTGATCCCTGGGTTGTTGATCGTCCGTGGGCTTTCGGTGGAGCGGCCGTTGACCTTGCTGTGGGTGCTGGTACTCGGGTTGCTGGCGACATTGCCGATCGGGGCTGTGCTGGGGTCGGTGTTCACGAGTGCGCGGTCGCAGGGGCTGATCCAGTTGCCGGTGCTGGCGCTGATCGGGGTGTCGGGGATCTTCTACCCGGTGACCGCGCTGCCGGGCTGGTTGGAGTTCGTGGCGCAGTTGACGCCGATCTACTGGCTCGGGTTGGGGATGCGGTCGGCGCTGCTGCCCGCGGATGCGGTCGCGGTCGAGATCGGGGAGTCGTGGCGGCACCTGGAGATGGTCGGCGTGCTTGGCGTGTGGGCGGTGGTGGGGTTGCTGGTGGCTCCCGTAGTACTGCGTCGGATGGCGAGGCGGGAGTCGGGGTCGAGCGTGGCCGGCCGTCGGGAGAGGGCGTTGCAGCGGATGGGGTGAGCTCGTTTGCCTTTAGGGGCAGGCGCGGAGTACCAGGCCTAGGGCGTTGGGTTGAGGAAGTCGCGGACGAGTTGGCTCGCGATTGTCCGGTACTCGTGGAAGTACGCGTGCCGGGCGTTGGGGAGGACGTGGGCGCGGGCGTCGGGGATGCGGGTGGCGAGAAGGTCGGCGTTGGCGGCCGGGCTGAAGAGGTCGTCGGCGCCGTGGAGGATCAGGGTGGGGGCCTTGATGTTCGGGAGTTCGTCCCAGGCGTCATGGTTGTTGCTGGCAACGAGATGGCGACCTCGGGCGTACGTCGGCATGGTGCGGTCGCCCAATACGTAGTACGGGCCGGGGTTGTTCGCCAGCCAGGCCGGGGTGTACATGAGGTCGAGGAGGATGCGGTCGCGGCCGGCCTGGTCGGCTTGAGCGAGGGCTCGACGGATCTCGTGGCTGCGTTCGTGGCCGTGCTTCTTGCCGGGTGACGTGCAGCCGAGGACGAGTCTGCGTACCCGCTGCGGATATCGGGCCGCGAGCCATTGCGCGACCCGGCCGCCCATCGAGGTGCCGTAGACGTCGGCCGACTCGATGCCGGCATCGTCGAGTACCGCGATCACGTCGTCCGCGAAGCCTTCGGTGCTGTAGACGACGTCCGGCCGGTCGGAGTCGCCGGTACCACGCCAATCGAGCGTGATCGTCCGGTACCCGCCGAAGTCTGCCCGGACCGGGTCCCACCAGTGATGGCTGTTCGCCTGCCCGGCCAGCAGAACCAACGGCGGCCCCTCGCCGTCCAGTTGGTAGGCGACCCGAGTCCCATCGGCCGCAAGCGCAGTACCCATAACCCTCCTCATCTCACCACCCTCCACCCCACCCGCCACCCACCGGCGCGCCCGCGGCGATGCCGGCGACTTTGGGCACGGGGTGGGCGGCAGAGGCGTGAGGGCGTGGCTGGTGGGTGCTCAAGGTGGGGGCGGAGTGGGTGGGGAGGGTCAAGACTTGAAGAGGGCTGAGTAGGCGTTGAGGGCTGGTTGGCCGCCTAGGTGGGCGTAGAGGACGGTGGAGGTGCGGGGGATTTCGGCGGTGCGGACCAAATCGATCAGGGCGGCCATCGACTTGCCTTCGTAGACGGGGTCGAGGATGACGCCTTCGAGGGAGCCGGTGAGGCGGATGGCGTCCAGGGTGGATTGGACGGGGATGCCGTAGTACTCGCCGGCCCAGCCTTCGAGGACGGTGATTTCGTCGTCGCGGAGGTCGCGGGGGAGGCCGATCAGGGCGGAGGTGTTGTGGGCGATCTTCTCGACCTGGGCGCGGGTCTCGTCGATCTTGGCGGAGGCGTCGATGCCGAGTACCCGGCGCGGGCGGTCCTGGCCGGCGAAGCCCGCGATCATGCCCGCGTGGGTCGAACCGGTGACCGAGCAGACGACGATGGTGTCGAAGAAGACGCCCAGTGCCTCTTCTTGAGCCTGTACTTCGTCCGCCCAGTTCGCGAAGCCGAGACCGCCGAGCGGGTGATCGGAGGCGCCCGCGGGGATCGCGTACGGGACACCGCCCTCGGAGCGGATCTGCTCGAGCGCGTTCTCCCAGCTCTCCTTGAAGCCGATGCCGAAGCCTGCCTCGACGAGTTCGATGTCGGCGCCCATGACGCGGGAGAGCAGGATGTTGCCGACCCGGTCGTTGACCGCGTCGGGCCAGTCGACCCAGCTCTCCTGGACCAGGCGCGCCTTGAGGCCGAGCGAGGCGGCGACGGCTGCGACCTGGCGGGTGTGGTTGGACTGGATGCCGCCGATGGTGACGAGGTGGGTCGCGCCTTGGGCCAGCGCGTCGGGTACCAGGTACTCGAGCTTGCGCGTCTTGTTGCCACCGAACGCGAGCCCGGAGTTGCAGTCCTCTCGCTTGGCCCAGATCTGCGCTCCACCGAGATGGTCGGACAACCGCTTCAGCGGATGTACCGGGCTGGGGCCGAAGGTGAGGGGATGACGCGGGAAGTCGCTGAGGCTCATCGGGGAGATCCTGTCGTTGGCGGCCGGACCGGCATGCAATATATTGCACGCGGAACCTCGCCAGATGTCAAACCTTGGCCGGTATGACGGCCTCTACGGCAGTGTCGACTGATGTTCGAGGGCGGTGCAGGCCCACCAGCAGGCCGGTGATCACCAGGGCTACTCCGGCCAGTTCGGCGGGGGCGGGGAGGCCGAAGCCGAGGGTCAGGGAGGTGAGGATGGTGCCGATGGGGATGATTCCGGCGAAGAGTCCGGCTCGGTCGGGGCCGAGCATCGGCAGGGCCCGGTACCAGAGGAGGAAGGCGATGCCGCTGACGAGGATCGCCAGGTAGGCGAGGCCGGCCAGTTCGCCGAACGTCGGAGTACGGACGAAGTGGGCGGGGCCGTCGGTCAGCAGACCTAGTGCGATCAGCATCGGTACCGAGGTGGCGGCGGTGTAGGCGGAGACGCGGACTGGGCCTAGTCGGACCAGTAGCGGGAGGGCTAGTAGGGAGAAGCAGGCTTCGCAGGCGAGGGCGCCTACGGAGTACAGGATTCCTTGGGTGTCTGAGGTGCCTAGGCCGGAGGCCAGGGCGGTGCCGGCGACGACGATCGATGCCGCGGTGATGATTCGGGCGGAGGGGCGGGTTCGGTGCATGACCGGGCCGGCCAGGGCGAGCACGATCGGGACGGTGCCGACGATCGTGCCGACGATGGCCGGGTTCGCGTGTTTCGTGCCTTGGATGACGAAGAGGTTGAAGAGCACCAGGCCGGTCGCGGCGAGCGCGAGCAGCAGGAGTGCCTCGCGGCGGGTGGGTCGGATCAGCGGGATGCGGCGGCCGTACGCGACGGCGAAGAGCAGCGCCGCGGACACGAGGTAGCGCGCGGCCTGGCCGCCGTAGAAGGGGTAGTCGTTGACGACCCCGGAGACCGCGGCGAGGCTGCCGACCAGAAACATCGCGCTGCCCGCGCGACTGTAAGCGGCCCAGGAATGCGCATGGTTGGCGGTCGGGCGGGGGTGGGTGGTCATGGGTCCCACCGTATGAGGGTTCTGGCTTGGTGTAGTGGTCCAAAGAGGGTCAGGTTGAGTGGTCCATAACTTGCCTCTTGCCGACCGGGCGTCGGGCAGCCATAGTCGGGCGCGATGTCCGCTCAGCTGGAGTCGAGTGTTAGGCGCGGCAGTCGGCCGCTGGTGGTGGCTGCGCTCGCCGTCACGCAGACCGTCGGCTACGGCGTCCTGTACTACGTGTTCGGCGTCTTCCTCGGCCCGATGAGCTCCGACCTCGGGATCTCCACCGCCACCTCGGCCGGCGCTCTCACCTTGGCCATCCTGGTCAGCTGCGTGATGTCGGTCCCGGTCGGCCGCTGGCTCGATCGGCGCGGCGCGCATCTGCTGATGACCGCCGGCTCGTTGCTCGCCAGCATCGCCGTCCTCGCCTGGTCGCAGGTACAGAATGTCGCGCAGCTCTACGCCGTGTTCGCGCTGATCGGGGTCGCGTCCGCGATGGTCCTGTACGGCCCGGCCATCGCCGTACTGGTCGCGGTACTGGAGCCGAAGCGGCGGACGAACGCCCTACTCGTCGTGACGTTGGTGGCCGGCCTCGCCAGCACGATCTTCATCCCTCTCGCCGGACAACTGATCCGCACGCACGGCTGGCGAGAGGCCCTGCTGATTCTGGGCCTGGCACACAATCTGCTGACCGTCCCGCTACACGCGTTCGCGCTGAGAGGCACCCGCCCCACCCACACCAAGACAGCCGCCGACCGCGCGGAGCACAGTCGGGCGATTCGAGCGGCGCTCCGCGACGGCGGCTTCTGGCTGATCACCACCGGCTTCGTCCTGCACAGCGGCGCGATCGCGATCGTGTCGGTCCATCTCGTGCTCTTCCTGGGCGACCTCGGGTACAAACCTGCCGTAGCCGCGGGGCTGACCGGACTGCTGGGCCTGTACTCCGTGACGGGCCGCCTCGTCACCTCCGTGCTGCAGCGCTGGCTCGACATGTCGACGATCGTCGCGCGGACGTTCCTGATCCAGTGCTTCGCGATCGGCATCCTGCCGTGGCTCGGCCGGAGCGCTCTGGGCGCGGCCGTCTGCATCGTGTTGTTCGGACTCGGCTTCGGCGTCTCCACACTCGCGACGCCCGCGATCCTGCTCGATCGGTACGGCGCGGCCGGGTACGGCACGATCTCGGGAGCACTCGCGACCCCGGTGCTCGCGGCCCGCGCGATCGGCCCGCTCGGCGCGGCCGTACTGGCCACGACGGCGGGCTATCGCTACACGATGGTGCCGGTCTCGTTGGCGCTCGCGGCTGCGAGCGTCTGCCTGATGTTCATCCGCTACGTCCCCAAACCGGCGCCGAGGTAGTTGCGCCAGCTGCCCGAGGCGGTGATCTCCTTGGTCGGGTCGGCCGCGTCGGCGGTGCAGACGAAGCCGAGTACTTCGGTGCCGTCAGCGAGCTCGATCGGGCCGATCGCCAGGGGTGGCGCGATCGTGGACAGGAAGCCGGCCAGCTCCGGGGTGGGTAGGCGCCAGACCTCGACCTCGATGCCTGGGCCGTCGATCGGTGGCGTGGTGCGGGTCAGGCCGGGGCGTGGTCCTGGCACCAGGAACATGCGGTAGTCGCCGGCGGTTCTGGACTCGAAGGCGAGCGTGGCGCCTCGGAGTACCAGATCTTTGTTGAGGGGCTGGCCGGTCAGGTGGGCGCCGGCTACGGCTAGGAGGACGCCGTCGGGTGGTCGCGTGGTTGGTTGCTCACCGCACCAAACGGCGGCGAGGTCGATGACGAGGTGGTCGTGGCCGGCCGGGGCGAGGAGCTGTACGCCGAAGGGCAGTCCGTCGGGGCGGGCCGGGCCGGGGAAGGCTATCGCGCAGAGGTCCAGCAGATTGACCATGTTGGTGAAGCGGCCGAGCCGGCTGTTCACGCCGATCGGGTCGGCGGCGACCTCGGCGAGAGTTGGGTGGGTCTCGGTCACGGGGAGCAGCAGGGCGTCGATGTCGTCCCAGAGTGGCTCGGTTTGGCGCCTCAGGGCTGCGAGTCGGTCGAAGCCGGCGAAGGTTTGCGAGGCGGTGAGGGTGGCGCCCTTGCGGACGATCGCGCGGACGGTCGGGTCGACGGCGGGGTCGTCGTCGAGCTTGTCGCCGAAGGCCAGCCAGCGTTCGGCGAGCCACGGGCCGGAGTACAGGAGGTCGGCTGTCTCGAGCAATGCGGTGATGTCGACCGGTACGACGTCGCCGAGCTTCGCGGCTTGGTCGAGGGCTTCGATCCACGCCTGTTCGTGCAGGGGGTCTAGGCCGAGGGGTTTGTCCGGTACGCCGATGCGCTGCGGCCCGGGCCTTTGCGTGGCTGGTGGAAGCGTGCGGGAGTACGGGTCGGTGGGGTCGTACACGGCCATCACCTCGAAGGCGCGGCGGGCGGTGTCGACCGTGCGGGCGAAGACCGTCACGCAGTCGAGTGAGCGGCAGGCTGGTACGACGCCGCTGGTGGAGACGAGTCCCTTGCTCGGTTTGATGCCGACGATTCCGTTGAACGCGGCCGGGACGCGTCCGCTGCCGGCTGTGTCGGTGCCGAGCGCGAAGTCGACCTCGCCGGACGCCACCGCGACGGCGCTGCCCGCGCTGGAGCCGCCCGAGATGTGCTGCTCGGAGAAGACCGAGTGTGGGGCGCCGTACGGCGAACGCGTGCCGACCAGGCCGGTCGCGTACTGGTCGAGATTCGTCTTGCCGAGGGGGACGGCGCCGGCCTCGATCAGGCGGTCGACGACGAAGGCGTTGGTTGCCGCGGGCATCGTGTTGCGGGGATCGCCGGCGGTGGTCGGTACGGCGTACAGGTCGATGTTGTCCTTGATCGCCATCGTCAGACCGTGCAGCGGTCCTGGGCGTGGTTCGATCGGGTCGACGCGGGTGATCCAGACGGTCATGCTCCCCACCTCGCCCGCTCGGCGTCGAACGCGGCGCGGCGTTTCGCGCGCAGACTGACGATGTCCATCGGTGCCTCCTGCTCGATCGCGCGGACGTCGGCGATCGAGAACGTCGACGGCCGGACCTGGAGATCCGCGCGGCCGGCCTTGATGTCGGCGCGTTGCCGGGCGAGTTCCTCGGTGCTGACGGGGGTGAAACTGATCTTGTCGAACTGCCTCAGCAGCCAGGGTTGTTCGTCGCGCTCGGACAGCCGCCAGACGGGGACGGTGCGGCCGACGAGTTGGTAGCCGCCGGGGCCTTCCATGCCGTAGATGCAGAGGTAGATGCCGCCGATGCCGACGGCGTTCTGCGGGGTCCAGGTGCGGGCCGGGTTGTACTTCGTGGTGACGAGCCGGTGCCGCGGATCGATCGGCACCGCGACCGGTGCGCCCAGGTACACATCGCCGAGCCCGACCACCAGATAGGTGGCCTCGGCAACGATGTCGAACACCTCGTCGCGCTGCTCGAGATCGTTGACCCGCCGGATGAACTCCACGTTGTCCGGACACCACGGCGCGTCTGGTCGCACGGAAGCCGCATACCTCCGCATCGCCTCGTGCGCCAACGGATGATCAAACGCAATCGGCAGGCTGACCTCCCGAGCCGGCAACACCACCCGCCCCGGATCCGCCAGCCCATCAGCCAGTACGACGAGATGCTCTGCCAACTCCCCAGGCGCCAACCGCCCGGAGTCCACGGCGATCAACACCGACCGCACGCCCTCGACAATCTCGGTCACCCCGTCGAGAGCCTCTCCCCGAAGCGCCTCGGCGAGAAGATGAATCCAGACTCGCACTGTCAGGTCGAGCTCCAAAGGCCCGGCCTCCACAAGCACATGCCGCTCACCAGCCAGCCTGATGCTGTATGCCGGCGAGCCGCCGGGGTGGGTGGGGTGTGGGGGGAGTGAGTCGCCGCTGGGTCGGGTGAGGTGGCTGGAGTCGCCGCGTTGGTCGGGGAACGTCGGTGGGGGGAAGCCGCCGCGTTGGCCGGGGGACGGCGGTGGGGGGAAGCCGGCGCCGCGGGGCTCGGCAGCGTTGACCTCCGTGAGGTCGGCGCTTGCAGCGCTATCGCCGCTGCAAGCCGTTGCTTGGTGGTGAAGGGCCGGTGGACGGTCTGGGGCAGGGGTGGTTAGGGCGGTGAGTTGCTGGTCTTGGCGGAGATCGCGGAGCCAGGTGCGGCGGATGTGGATGGCTTCGGCGGCTGCTTCGGGGGTTACGGGGTGTAGGTGGAGGGTGTCGCCGGGGCGGAGTTGGCCGAGGATCCAGCGGTCGGCCTCGATGGTTACTGCGGGGACTACGAAGCCGCCTAGGGAAGGGCCGTCTTTTCCTACTATTACTGGGGTGTCGCCGGAGAGCATGATGCCGCCGACCGGGTAGGCGGAGTCGTGGACGTTGGACGGGTGGAGGCCTGCTTCGCCGCCGTCGGTGCGGGCCCATTCGGGGATCGGGCCGACCAGGCGGATGCCGGTACGGTCGGAGCGGTGGTCGATCGTCCATACCGTCGAGAAGAAGGAATCCACCCCCGTAGCAGTGAGGTGCTCGGGAGCGCCATGCGGACCGGCGATGACTCGCAAGGTCCACTCGTTGGTCAGCGTCGGCAATGTGATGGCGGCCGGCCGCAACAGGTTCTCGCGCCGCCCGAGGGGTAGCGAGTCACCGGCGATCAGCGCACGGCCGTCCAACCCCCCGAATTCTCCGAGGATGAAGGTTGAGCGGCTGCCGAGCACGCGTGGCACGTCCAGACCGCCTTCTACGGCGACGTAACCGCGCATACCGGGACCGTCCAGTGGGCCGACGTCGAGGACGGAGCCGGCGGTCAGGCGGGCGACTGTGCCGGGGCGGAGGTGGTAGCCGTTGATGGTTGCTTGGGTGGCGGCACCCCCGACGCAGACCAGGCGGTCCTCGTCCAGTCGCAGGACCGGGCCGGCCACCACGCACTCGAGCCCGGCTGCATGAGAAGGGTTTCCGACGGCGGCGTTGAGCAGCGCGAAGGTCAACTCGTCCACGGCTCCGGACGGCGGTACGCCGACGTCCCACAACCCCTGCCGCCCGTCCAGATCCTGCACCGTCGTCTGCATGCCGGGGGCAACGACCACAGCGCGCGTCATCAGCCCCACCAGCCGAGCAACTGCACCGGCGTCGGATTCCAGCCGTTGCAGGGGTTGTTGATCTGCGGGCAGTTGCTGATCAGCACGAGTACATCCCGCGACGCCGTCAGCTCGACATACTTGCCCGGCGCCGACAACCCGTCGTCGAACTTCAACCCACCCGACGGCGTCACCGGCACATTCATGAAGAAGTTGATGTTGTGCCCGAGCTCCCGCTGCCCGATCCCTGCAGCAGCCCCGTACCGGAGAAAGGTCTGCCGGCAAGCATGCTGATGCCGGGTGTGCTCCCCATACCGGATGACGTTGCTCTCCTGCGAACATGCGCCACCGACCGTGTCATGCCGCCCGCACGTGTCGTCGGTGATCACAGCAAGCTCATCCAGCCGCGTCGACAACAGCCGCGAACCGGTGGTCAGAAAGACAGCACCCTGCGCCCGCATCGTGTCGAACGCGGAGTACCGATTCGCCACCTCCGCGGCGTCATACAGCAACGTGTCGACAGCCTGATTCCCGTGCAGATCAACGATCCGCAGCCGCCCACCAGCCGGTACCGGCACCAACGCCCCGTCCCCGGCCGCGACCGTCACATCCAGCGCCGCAAGTCCCAAGAAAGAAGTAGTCACAGCGCAGCCCTCCGCGTCATCTCAAGCGCTCGCCCGGCCTCATCCCGCAACGGCTCCGGCCACGGCCCATCAGCGACAGACACCTCCACCGACACTCCAGCGGCAGGCAGCCCGGAGAGCGGATGCGCGGCCGTCGACACGAAGATCAGCAGGTCAGCAGCGGTCCGCAGTACTACGGAATCGCCCGCCACCGCATGCCCCGGCACGAACGCCATCGAGGCCCGCGAGTCATCAGCGATCGCGACCTTGGAGAAGAAGTTGATACTCCCGTGCAGATCAACCTCACCCAACCCGTACTTCGCAAGCTCGACCACCAACCCATCTCGAGAACCGATGCCGGCCAGGCAGTCGTGCCATTCCAAGCTCGACTCAACCACCGAAGCGAGCGCGAACCCGCGATCCGACATCAACACCAACCCCGGCCGGACACACGCCGACATCTGCGCCTTCAACGTGTCCGGCACATTGAGCCGATCGACCCGATCCGCCGCCACGATCAGCACCGACGCATTGGCGTCGGGGCCGAGCGCAGTCAGCCGGACAAGGCGATCCGCGCGAACAGGAAAGGACCACACCGCATCAGCAGGAACCGAGTGCTGGTAGCTCATGCCGTCTCCAGCACCGGCTGAGCGATCGCCGCGTGGTACCGCCCGCGCTGCACCCGATACGTCGCGAAGCCCGCGACCCCGGTGACGACGAGCGTGATGATCGGCAGGTAATGCAGATACCACCCCTCACCGGCCGGGTCGTAGACCTCCGATCGAGGCCAGGCCAGGTTGATCGCCATCGCCAACCCGTAGACCACGGCGACCCCGTTGACCAGCAGCCCGAACCGCCCGAGCGAGAAGAGCTTCTTGCCGTCCTCGTCGACCCCAGCCGGCAGCGGGTCGCCCGTCAGGCGGCGTACGAACAAAGGCAGCGTGACCATCAGGTACGCCAGGTAGAGCAACATGATGCAGACGCTCGTGAGCCCGAGGAACAGCCCGGCGTTGCCGACGTTCACGACCAGGCAAACAGCCGCGCCGACGCCAGGTACGACGGTCGCGAGCAACGGCGTACCGGTACGCGGGGACACCTTCCGCAGTTGGGAAGAGAACGGCAGCACGTTGTCGCGGGCCATCGAGAAGATCATCCGGGCCGCGGCGGTCTGGATCGCGAGCGTGCACACGCAGACCGCGAACGCGACATCGAGCAGCAGCAGCTTTCCGGTCGTCGATCCGAGGCTGCTGGTGAGCACATACGGCAGGCCCTGCAATCCCAGTGAGCCATCGGTCAGCGACGGCGCGGCCATCAGCGCGGCGACGATCAGGAACGCGCCACCGATGCCCGAGGCGACGACCGCCCGGATGATCGTCCGCGGTGTCGTCGCGCGCGGCTTGTGCGTCTCCTCGGACAGCTCGCCGGCACTGTCGAACCCGACCAGCACGTACGCCGCCATCAGCGCCGAGATCAGCAGCGGTACGACATACCCGGTGCTGTTGTCGAGCCCGGTCGTGTGCAGGACGACCGACGGACCGCGCTCGGCGTGACCGGTCAGCAGGATGACCATCAGGACGACGCCGACGAGCTCGCAGGTGACGCCGACCGAGTTCACGATCGCCGTGACCCGGACGCTGACCGCGTTGAGCGTCGTCGTGACGACGAGCAACAGACAGCCGAGCAGTACTGCGTTCGAGGCCCCGTCGCGGGAGGCGAGCGAGGGGTCGGTACCGATCAGCTGGAAGCCGCTCCACACCGCCGGCAACACCACCTGCAACGCGATCGCGGCCGCCGCGACCGTGATGATCTGCGCGACGATCATCGTCCAGCCGGCGAACCAGCCGACGACGGCACCGCCCAACCGGCGTGACCACTGGTAGATCGCGCCCGACAACGGGTACCGCGCGGCCAGTTCGGCGAAGCACAGCGCGACCATGAGCTGCCCGGCCAGGACGGCCGGCCAGGTCCAGAAGAACGCGGTACCGCCGAAGCCGTACCCGAGACCGAACAACTGGAAGACCGTCGTCAGGATCGAGACGAACGAGAACCCGGCCGCGAAGGACGCGAACGTCCCCACCCGCCGGGACAGTTGCTGGTCATAGCCGAAGCTGCCGAGATCTTGGGCGCTGGTCCTGGAGCTGGCACTGTCGACCGCGGCGGGGTCGAGCGTTGCGGACATTCCGGCCTCCCGAAAGAGTCAGCCCGGAACGCGCACGGCAGCCCGGGGCCATCAAGGCCTCCCGGGCTTTTGTCCCGCCGTGGAACGGCTCCGGCGGACCGGTGCCGTCTCCCCTCTCGGACCAGTCCTCCGATGTACTGCCGGAGCGGAACCCTAGGGGCGCCCCGCCCTCGTCGGCGGGTCGTTTACCAGTCCACGACGGCCGTGTTTCACCCCAAGCCATCGCTCGTAACGTCCTGATGAACACAACCTCACGCCCGTCGCCCGGTCCTGAGAGCAGGTGTGAGGAGTGACGTACACGGACAGCGTCATCTGACGGGCGCGAAGCCCGCGGCCCGGCTCCTACCTTCCAGCTATGGACATGAAACTTGAGGTAGTGGTCATCCCCGTCAGCGACGTCGACAAGGCGAAGGCCTTCTACGAGCAGCTCGGCTGGCGGCTCGACGCCGACTTCGCCACCGAGAAGGGGTTCCGGGTCGTCCAGGTGACGCCGCCGGGCTCGGACGCCTCCGTCATCTTCGGCGACGGCGTCTCCAACGGCGAGCCCGGCTCGTTGCAGGGGCTGCAGTTGGTGGTCAAGGACATCGAGGCGGCGCGGGAAGAGCTGATCGCGAAGGGCGCCGACGTCAGTGAGGTCTGGCACGACGCCGACGGTGTCTTCCACCACGCCGGCGACGCGAACCGGGCAGCCGGCCCGGACCCCGACCGGCGCAGCTACGGTTCGTGGCTCTCGTTCAGCGACCCCGACGGCAACGGCTGGGTGGTACAGGAAGTGGTCACCCGGCTGCCAGGGCGCTGACCGGGGGCTGGGACGATGGGCGGCATGGCAACTACGGAGTACGACGTCATCGTGCTGGGCGCCGGCGCGGTCGGGGAGAATGTCGCCGACCGCGCGGTCAAGGGCGGTCTGACCGCGGTGATCGTGGAGAGCGAACTGGTCGGCGGCGAGTGTTCCTACTGGGCCTGCATGCCCTCGAAGGCGCTACTGCGTTCAGCCCAGGTACTCCGGGCCGCGCGACGCGTGCCGGGTGCCGCCCAGGCCGTGACCGGTGAACTCGACGTCCAGGCCGTGCTCGACCGGCGCGACGAGTTCACCAGCCACTGGAAGGACGACGGCCAGGTCGAGTGGGTCGACGGGGCCGGTATCTCGCTGGTCCGCGGTCACGGGCGGATCACCGGTGAGAAGCAGGTGACCGTCGGAGACCAGGTACTCACCGCACGGCACGCGGTCGTCATCTCGACCGGTTCCGACTCGCTCATCCCCGACATCCCGGGTCTGCGCGAGGCCGACCCGTGGGTGAGCCGGGACGCGACCAGCGTGAAGACGGTCCCGAGCAGCCTGGCGATCATCGGTGGCGGCGTGGTCGCCGTCGAGATGGCCTCGGCGTACGCAGGCTTCGGTACTGCGGTCACGGTGATCGCCCGCAGTGGGCTGCTCGAAGCGATGGAGCCGTTCGCCGGTGAGCAGGTGGCCGACGGACTGCGTGAGCTCGGCGCGACCTTGTTGCTCAACACAGGGACGAAGAGCGTGAAGCGGCTTGATGACGAGGTCGTACTGGAGTTGAGTGACGGTTCGACCGTCTCCGCCCAGGAGGTCCTCGTCGCGACCGGCCGTACCCCGCGTACCGGGGACATCGGCTTGGAGAACATCGGGCTCGAGCCGGGCAGCTGGCTCGACGTCGACGACACCTTGCTGGTTCGTGGCTTCGACTGGCTGTACGCCGGGGGCGATGTCAACCATCGCGCTCTGCTGACTCACCAGGGCAAGTACCAGGCTCGCGCGGCCGGTGATGTGATCGCTGCCCGCGCCAAGGGGAAGCCGGTGTCGGACGCGCCGTGGGGGACCCATGTGGCGACGGCGGACCACCAAGCCGTACCGCAGGTCACCTTCACCGACCCCGAGGTCGCGTCGGTCGGTCTCACCGCGGCCGCGGCGGAGAAGGCCGGCTACCAGACCCGCGTCGTCGACTACGAGATCGGCAACGTCTCGGGCGCCAGCGTGCACGCCGACGGCTACAAGGGCACCGCGCGGATGGTGGTGGACGAGCAGCGCAAGGTGATTCTCGGCGTCACCTTCGTCGGGCCGGATGTCTCGGACCTGTTGCAGGCGGCAACCATTGCGGTGGTCGGCGAGGTCCCACTCGACCGGCTGTGGCACGCGGTACCGGCGTACCCGACGATCAGCGAGATCTGGCTGCGTCTCCTGGAGACGTACGGCCGACCGTGACGTCTGCGGGGGATCGACGGGCGACCGTGAACCAGACGATGACCGCGCACAGCAGACCGGTGGCGATGAAGACGAACGAGCGAGGGTAGGAATCCGTCCGCGCGCCGCCGCAGATCGCGCCGATGGCGTCGCTCGGGCGGTGCCAGGCGAACGTCGCGACAGGTACGCCGAGGCCTGCTACGGCGAGAATCCACTGCCGGCGGAGGAGAGCGACGAGCAGGATCAGCGTCAGGCCGACGACGGTGGTGAGCTCTTCGAACTTGAGCGGTGGTGGGCCGACGGAGTACACGGTGTGGAAGATCAGCGCCGGATCGGCGTACCCGACGAGCAGGGAGTTCTCCGCGGACTGGCCCCAAGGGGTGCAGACGGCGACGACGTAGAGCGCCGCCAGCCGTTGAAGTGGAAGTTGACCGCGTGCGCCGGCGGGTCGATGTGCAGGGTCCAGTTCCAGACGTCTTGCAGATAAGGCGTCAGCGCCAGCAGCGCGAGCCAGAGGGCAGCCAGTTGGAGGCCGCGCCACCGTGGGCATCGCGGTAGGACTTGGGGTAGACGCGGAGTACCAGCCGATTCATGCCTGTGCCGTCCGCGGAGTGCGGTCGATGACGACGTGGGCCGCCTGCTGCATGCGCAGGGCTTCGCGCTGCAGGGCCGCGTTGCCCTCGTCGGTCAGGCGGTAGTACCGACGGGCCCGGCCGTCGACGATCTCCTCGCCGTCGGCTTGTTTGGTGGGGACCAGGGGTCGCGGGCCATTGACGATCGATTATCTGTTAGGTAACTTTCCTAACAATTCTCCCGACCCGCCCCCAGGAGTTGGTCACATGTCCAGACGGATCCGAAGTTCGGCAATCTTGTTGTCGCTAATGCTGGTGGTCGGCGTGAGCGTCAGCCAGGCCACCGCGGGGACCACAGCCGATGTGCTGTTGTCCCGGCAGAAACCAGTACTCACCTCCAGCAACGAAACCACCTCGCTGACCGGCGACAAGGCCGTCGACGGCAACCTGTCGACCCGCTGGGGCAGCACCGAGGGCATCGATCCGCAGTGGATCCGCGTCGATCTCGGGCAGCCGGCCTCGGTGACCCGGGTCAAACTGAGCTGGGAAGCCGCCTACGGCAAGGCGTACCGGATCGAGGTCTCCGATGACGGGACCAACTTCACCACGATCAAGTCGGTGACCAGCGGCAACGGCGCGACCGACGACCTGACCGGTCTGACCGGCCACGGACGGTTTGTCCGCCTGGTCGGGACGCAGCGCGGTACCTCGTACGGCTACTCGCTGTACGAGCTGGAGGTCTACGGCACCGCCGACTCGAGCGGTGACACCCAGGCGCCTTCGGTGCCGACAGGTTTGACGGCTACGGCCGTGACCGCGACAACCGCCAACTTGTCGTGGACGGCGTCGACGGACAACGTCGGCGTCAGCGGGTACGACGTACTGCGTAACGGGGTCGTGGTCACGACGGTCAGCGGCACGCAGTACAACGATTCCGGGCTGACGCCCACTACGTCGTACCAGTACTCCGTCCGTGCTCGCGATCTGGCCGGCAACCTGTCCGCGGCGAGTGCCGCGATCACGGTCACGACCGGCGCGGGTGGTACCGGGGCGTTCGTCCTGGCAGCGGCCGGTGACATCGCGGATCAGTGCACCGCGTCCTCGTCGGACTGCATTCACCCGAAGACCGCGAACCTGGTCGACCTGATCAAGCCGGCCAACGTGATCACGATGGGCGACAACCAGTACGACGACGCGCATCTGTCCGACTTCCAGAACTACTACGACAAGTCGTGGGGCCGGTTCAAGTCGATCACCAAGCCGATCCCCGGCAACCACGAGACCTACGCCGAGCCGTCGTACGACGGGTACGACCGGTACTTCGGGCCGGCGATCGCGAAGCCGCTGGGCAAGCGGTACTACAGCTGGGAGAAGGGCAACTGGCACTTCATCGCCCTCGACTCGAACGACTTCGTCAAGGAGTCCATGGTGGCCGCCGAGCCGGCCCAGCTCACCTGGCTGAAGTCGGACCTGGCCGCCAACACCAAGGGCTGCATCGCGGCGTACTACCACCACCCGCGCTTCAGTTCCGGCGATCACGGTGACAATGCGGGTGCCGCGCAACTCTGGGACGTCTTGGTCGGCGCGAAGGTCGACCTGGTGCTGAACGGTCACGACCACCACTACGAGCGGTTCCTGCCGCAGAACAAGAGCGGAGTGGCCGATCCGAACGGGCCGGTCGAGATCATCGGTGGTACCGGCGGCAAGGAGCTGTACCCGCCGAAGACCGCGCACCCGACGACCGCCAAGCTGCTCGAGACCTTCGGCGTGCTGAAGCTCTCGATGACCGACACCACCTTCCAGAGCCAGCTGATCGACCTCGACCGGCAGGTACTGGACAGCAGCCCGACCTACACCTGCCACTGACAGGCCGGGCTGATGTATCTCGCCGAGACTCGCGGTAGCAGTCCGTCTCAGACAGAACAGACCGGCCGGTTGTGGCGCCGGGTGCCGGCCAATGTGCTGGCCCTCGGTGTGGTCAGCCTGGTCACCGACATCTCCTCCGAGATGGTGACGGCGATCCTGCCGCTCTACCTGGTGATCGGGCTGGGCCTCAACCCCTTGCAGTTCGGTCTGCTGGACGGGCTCTATGCCGGGGCGACCGCAGTACTGCGACTCGTCGGCGGGCACGTGGCCGATCGCTGGCGGCGGCTCAAAGCCGTCGCCGGCATCGGCTACGGGCTGTCAGCGATCTGCAAGCTCGGGCTGCTGGCGGCCGGATCCTCGGTCGCGGCGATCGGGGGAGTGCTTGCGGTCGACCGGGCCGGAAAAGGTATCCGCACCGCGCCCCGGGACGCGTTGATCTCGCTGAGCACCGAGCCTTCGAAGCTGGGCCGGGCGTTCGGCGTCCATCGGGCACTGGATACGTTGGGCGCGTTTCTCGGGCCGCTGGTCGCGGCCGGCGTCTTGTGGGCGAGTCTGGGTGACTTCAACGCCGTCTTCGTCGGCAGCTTCTGCATCGCTTGCTGTGGGGTGCTGCTGTTGGTGATGCTCGTCAAGGATCATCCGCGCCTGGGACCGGCTACTGCTGTGCCTCTGCGGGGGATGCTTGGTTTGCTGAGCATCAAGGCCTTCCGCCGGACTTGCGGATGGGCGGCGATGCTCGGGCTCGTCACTATCACTGACTCCTTTGTCTACCTGGCGTTGCAGCGGCGGTGGGAGGTCAGTACTGCGCTGTTCCCGCTGCTGCCGATCGGTACTGCGGGGACCTTCCTGCTGCTGGCTGTCCCGCTGGGGCGGCTGGCCGACCGGGTTGGGCGGTGGAAGCTCTTCCTGGCTGGGCATGGGGCGCTGGTGCTCGCTTTGCTGTTGCTGTGCGGGCCGGTGAAGAGTCCGCTGCTTGCGGTGGTGGCGTTGGGGTTGCATGGCGCTTTCTACGCGGCTACTGACGGAGTACTGCCTGCTGCGGCCGGTCCTTTGCTGCCTGAGCACTTGCGGGCTAGTGGGCTGGCGCTGCTTCAGACCGGACAGGCGTTGGCCCGGATGGTGTCGGCGGTGTTGGTGGGCCTCGTGTGGACGCTGTGGGATCTGCGGCCGGCCTTGCTGGCTACTACGGCGGCTCTGTTGCTGGTCACGATCGCGGCCGCGGTCGTCCGGCCCTGGAAGGAAGCACGATGAAGAAGGTCCTCACCGGTGTGCTCGGCATCGTGTTGCTCCTGGGCGCCGGGGTCCTGTACGTCGTACAGGCGCGTGGTGGCGGGCCGGCGGTCAACGCGCGGCCGGTGATGTCGGGGCAGATGGCGATTGCCCCGGGCAACTTGTACTTCCGGAACCTTGCGTCGGGGCCGGATGAAGGGAAGCTGGCGGTGGTACCGGCCGGTGATCCTTCTGGTGCTCGGCAGGTCGGGGAGTTGCGTTGCGATCGGTTTGCGACGGCTCGTAGTACGAGTATCTGCCTGCGGTTGAAGCCTGGCTCGTTGCCGCCGTTCACCGAGATGCTGGTGCTCGGTCCGGACCTGAAGGTGAAGCACCAGGAAACCTTGCCCGGTACGCCGAGCCGCGCCCGGGTCTCGCCCGACGGGAACATCGTCAACTGGACCGTCTTCGTCACCGGCGACTCGTACTCGGCGACGGGCTTCTCGACCCGTACCGGGCTCTACGACCTTCGTAGCACGACTCTGCTCAAGAGCATCGAGGAACTGCCGGTCTTCGTCGACGGCAAGCGCTACTTCGCCTCGGACATCAATTACTGGGGCATCACGTTCGCTGCCGACGGCAACACCTTCTACGTGACGATGGGCAGCAAGGGAAAGACGTACCTGATCAAGGCCGACTACCACGGCTACCGAGGCAATGCGGTCGCCCAGAACGTCGAATGTCCGTCCCTGTCCCCGGACGGGCGGCGAGTCGCCTACAAACAAAAGACCGCCGACGGCAGTTGGCGGCTGGCGGTCCTGGACCTCACCAGCCACCAAGTCACCCACCCCGCCGAGACCCGACCCATCGACGACCAGCCTCTCTGGCGCGACAACGGGACGGTCCTCTACGCCCTCCACCACAACACAACCTCAGACATCTGGTCGGTCCCAGCCAACTCAACCGGCACCCCAACCTTGCTAGTCCCCGACGCCTCCTCCCCAGCGTCCGTCTGAACCAAATGCCCGACCGCCGGAAAGCCAGGGAACCTCTGGCCCGGGCCAGGCTGTCTACTAGGTGAGAGAGCCGGGTAGAGCGGGGGAGTTGTGGGCGGGGAAGACGATTTCGGTGACTATGTGGCGGCGCGCTGGGCGAGTCTGGTGCGGGCGGCTGTGTTGCTGGGGTGTTCCGTGGCCGAGGGTGAGGATCTGGTGCAGAGCACGTTGGAGCGGTGTCTGCTCAAGTGGGACAAGGTGCGGGTCGCGGAGGATCGCAACGCGTATGTGCATCGGGTGCTGATCAATCAGTTCATCTCGTCGAGACGCCGTCGCTGGACCGGGGAGCGTCCGGCGGAGGTGCTTCCGGAGTTGGCCGGCGCCGACCAGACCGAAGGGGTCGACGACTCCGATGCGGTGATGCGGGCACTGGACCGGCTGACCAGAGAACAGCGGACAGCCGTCGTACTCCGGTACTACGCACACCTCAGCGAGCAACAGATGGCGTCGACCCTCGGCGTCCCGACCGGAACGGTGAAGAGCCGGCTCGCCCGGGCGCTGAAGACGCTCGCCGAGGACCCGAACCTGGCAGAACTGCGAGGAATCTGATGCACGAATCCCAGTTGACCGAGCTGCTCGAACGAGCCGGCGACCGGACCGTCGTCGGGCCGCCGCCGATCGACGCGATGCGGGCAGGCGCCGCGCGACGCAGGCGCCGTCGTACGGCCGTCATCTCCTTGGCCGCCGCGGTGAGTGTGGTCGCGGCCGTCGGTGGAACCGCGCTGCTGGTGGCGCCGGGAGGGGAGAAGGTGCCGGCGTCGTCCAAGAGCACGTCGCCGAACCACAACAACCCGGTGCCAACGGCAACAAACGGCGTGCCGGCCGGGACCCGGCTGGTCGGGCTCGGGCATGTGGCCATCGCGGTGCCGCGGGAGTGGGGGACGAACCAGGCCCGCTGTGGCACTCCACAGACCGACACCGTCCTGATCAACGCGTGGATGACGCAGCTGTGCGCCGTTCCTCGGCCGGCCGGTGTGGAGAGCGTCGAGGTGGGGGATGGCGAGCCGGGGCCGGCCTACAGGTACGGCTTCAAACCGGACGAGGAGTTCCAGATCAACGGCGTCCGGGCCCAGCGGCAGCGGACAACCTGCAGGCCGAGCGTCGGCGGACCGCAGATCTGCCAGGGGATCGTGCTGCTGCCGTCGACCGGTGTCTGGTTCTCGGCGGAGTCGTCGACCAGCGCGGCCGAGGTCGATCGCATCCTCGAGCGGATCGTGGTGCTGCCGGACCAGGTCGGCGTACCGGAGCAGCACGGCGTGACCTCGAAGGACGACGGCAGCTCCGGACGGAAGTACGCCGATCTGCTGCGTGGGCTCGGATTGCGGGTCGAGACCAAGACCTTGGAGTCCCCGAACTACACGCCGGGCGATCTCCTCAAGGTCGAGCCCTTTCCCGGCACAATGCTGCCCCAAGGGGCAACAGTCACCATCACGGTCGTCGCCAAGCGCTGACCTCTGGGAAAATACAGTGCATGGCTGACTTCGTTCCGGGACTAGAGCTGAGCCGACTGTTCTACTCCGAGGCGGTGCGGCCGATCCTGGAGGCGAAGTTCCCGGTACTCCCGTACAGCGCGGCGTTGATCGGCCGCGGGTCGGAGGTGCTCGGGTTCGACGACGAGCTGTCGACGGATCACGACTGGAAGCCGCGGGTGCTGCTCTTCCTGCGCGAGGAGAACCCGGCCGTCGCCGAGACGTTGCAACGCGACCTGCCCGCGGAGTACCGGGGCCGGCCGGTCGATGCGGCGGCGCCCGGCGTACTGGGGTCGATCGGGGTGCACACGATCGACGGGTACTTCCGGGACGCCCTCAACGTCGACATCCACAACGAGCTGACGGCCGAGGACTGGTTGACCTTCCCCGAGCAGACGCTGCGGACGCTGACCGCGGGCGCCGTCCATCACGATGAGGCCGGGCTGCAGGACGTTCGCGACCGGCTCTCCTATTACCCGCGCGACGTCTGGCTCTATCTGCTGATCGCGGGCTGGTGGCGGGTGCATCCGGAGATCAACCTGGTCGGCCGGACCGGCTCGATCGGCGATGAGCTGGGGTCGGCGCTGATCGGTTCGCGCCTGGTCACCGACCTGATGCGGCTCTGTTTCCTGATGGAGCGGCAGTACGCGCCGTACTCGAAGTGGTTCGGTACGGCGTTTGGCCGGCTGGAGTGCGGACCCGAACTCCAGCCGATCCTGGTCGAGGTGCTCCACGCCAGGACCTGGCAGGAACGCGAGCGGGCGCTCAATGCGGCGTACGAGAAGCTCGGGGCGATGCACAACGCGTTGCAGCTGACCGAGCCGGTCACGATCGGCGTCGAGCAGCTGTGGAACCGGCCGTTCAAGGTCGCCTGGGCCGACTACCCCGGCTTGCTGGCCGAGCAGATCAAGGACCCGGCCGTGCTGAGCATCCTCAAGAGATGGCCGGTCGGCCCAGTGGACCAGTTCCGCGAGTTTCTGTGGCGCCCGCACAACCGCACCTTGTTGCTCCGCGTCTTCGACGAGGAATGACAGGAGCCCAGGCCAACCGACCTGGGCTCCTGCAAGTACTGCACGTTCAGGCGAAGGTCACTCGCCGACCATCGGGTCGCTACCGCTGCCCGTGTAGAGGAAGTGCGCCTCCGCGTTCTGCGTGGCCGGAGCGGTGCCGATCGTGTTGATAACCGTCTTCGAGCCCACAGCCTTGCTCATGGCGTACACGGTGAGTGTGTTCGCCGTGTTGTCGAAGGCAGTCAGCAGCGTGCCGTTGCCGCACCGCGAGGCGACGAGCTGGTCGTAGGCCTTGAAGCCGGTCGTGCGGACCGCCTTCAGGGTGCCCTTCAGCGGAGCGGTCACCGGCAGGTGGACCGTCCACAGGGCGCCGGCCTTGGTGGTGGCCAGCAGGGTGTCGTAGGTCGGCGACTCGGAGATCACGGTGATCGCCTTGAAGCCGTTGTAGCCCGGCGCGTGCCCGGCGGCGACGACCGGACCGGTCGGGCCGTTGACCCGGTACCGGTACAGCGAGCCGTTCGTGTTCAGGGCGTACAGGAAGGTGTGATCCTTCGTGGTGCCCGGCACGTAGTAATTGGCGCTGGTCAGGGAGTAGAAGCCGCCGTAGCCGCCGCCCAGGACCTTCGAGCTGGTCTTCGGGGTGTTCGAGCCGTTGTAGTACGTCTCGGCGCCCGCGTAGAGGTTGCCGGCCCGGAGCACGAAACCGGCGTAGTAGCCGACGCTCGGCGACGGCTGCCAGTAGTACCAGCTGGAACTGGCCCGGCCCGGGAACAGCTTGAACGGCGCGTACTTGGTCACGCCCACCGGCCTGGTGGCGGTGACCTTGTAGTTCCCGTTCAGCCCGTCAGCGGTGATGCCGCCGTAGTACGCGTAGCAAGCTGCCGCCACGGCCTTGGTCTGGGCCTGGGCCTGGGCCTTGGCCTGCGGGCCCTGCGCCGCGGTCCGGCCGGCCGCGTTGCGGGCCGGCTCGGGCTTGCCCTGCACGTCGGCGGTCGCCTGGCCGGCGGCCGCCGCCGCGGCGACCAGGCTCAGCCCGGCCACCACGGCAGCGAAACGACGAATTCTCATGCTGCGGTCTCCCTTTTACTACTCGCCGATCAGCGACGGGCTGCCGCTGCCCGTGTACAGGAAGTGGGTCACCCCGTTGTGCGTGGCCGGCGCGCTGCCGATCGTGTTGATGATGGTCTTCGAGCCGTTCGCCTTGCTCATCGCGAACACGGTCAGCGTCTTGGCCGTGTTGTTGAAGCCGGTGAGCAGCGTGCTGCTGCCGCAGCGCGAGGCGACGAGCTTGTCGTAGCTCTTGAAGCCGGTCGTGCGGACCGCCTTCAGGGTGCCCTTCAGCGGAGCGGTCACCGGGAGGTGGATCGTCCACAGCGCGCCGGCCTTGGTGGTGGCCAGGATGGTGTCGTAGCCGAGCGTCTCGGAGATGACGGTGATCGACTTGAACGACCCGTAGCCCGGCGCGCTCCCGTAGCTGGTGATCGGGCCGGTCGGGCCGTTCACGCTGTAGCGGTACAGCGAGCCGTTGGTGTGCAGGCCGTAGAGGAACAGGTGCGGCCGCGTGGTGCCCGAGACGTAGTAGTTGGAGCTCGTCAAAGCGGTGAAGCCGCCCCAGCCCGTGCCCAGCCTCTTCGAGCTGGTCACCGGCGGCTGGCCCTCGGGGCGCGAGTAGGTCTCCGCGCCGGCATAAAGGTTGGTGCCCTGCAGCACGAAGCCCGCGTAGTAAGTGACGGCCTTCGGCGTGCGCCAGGCGTACCAGGTCGAGCTGGAACGGGCGCCGAACAGCTGGAACGGCGCCAACGGGGCAACCCCAACCGGCTTGGTCGCGGTGACCAGGTAGCTGGAGTTCAGTCCGGTGGCGGTGATGGCGCCGGCCGCGACCTGGCAAGCTGCCGCGACGGCCTTGGTCTGCGGCGTCTGCCCCAAGGACTTCCCGGCCGTGGTGCGCGGACCAGGATCGCTCTGTACGCCCGCTGCGGCCTGACCGGCCGCGGCAGCCCCCGTGACCAGGCTGAGCCCGGCCACCGCAAGAGCAAAACGACGAATTCTCATCTGCAAGATTCTCCCTTAGTACTCGATGCCCCCCGAGGGCCTCTCGCACCGACGAATGTCGCCACACCCTATCGAGCCAGAGGTCTAAACCAGTTCGGGGTTGCCGCAAGCTGCAACGCCGCCACGACTGTTGCGCCCCGGTCGGCCGTTGCGCCGGCTGCCGTTCACCTGCGCTCCATCCAGGCGCAAGACGCTGCAATCCGCCCCATCGGCACGTCTCCCGTCCGATCGTCCGAGGGACACCTGATGCACCCGCCGGTACTCCGCGGGCCCACGGTCCTGCACACCGTGACCCGTGCCATCGCCATCCTCCTCCTCGCCCTGCCCGCGGTCGGTCAGCCGCAGAGTGCGCTCGCGGCTGACAAGCCGCCGTGGGAGATCAAGCCTGCCGCCGGCATCTTCGGCGCGAATCGCTCGAGCTTCAGCTACGCCCTCCCGCGCGGCGGCCAACTGCGCGACGGCCTGCTGATCGTCAACCGCGGCCGGACCCCGCTCACAGCGACGTTGCACGGCGCCGACGCCTTCACCGCCGACGACGGCAGCATCGAGCTGCGAAGCGCTGAGGCCCAGCCGCGAGATGTCGGCGCCTGGATCCAGCTGGCCGACACCACCGTGCGCGTCCCGGCCGGCCGCTCGGTCGACGTACCGTTCCGCCTCGCGCTCCCCGACACCGCCACACCGGGCGACCACCTGGGCGGCATCGTCACCCTGGTGCAGCAGGCCGGTACTACGGACCGCCTGACCACCACCAAAATCCGCCTCCAAGTCAGCGGCGAACTCAAACCGGCCCTGACCGTCGAAGACCTCAAGGTGCACTACTCCGGTACTCCGAACCCCTTCGGCGAAGGCAGCGTCGCCGTCACCTACACGGTCCGCAACACCGGCAACATCATCGTCGCGGCCCGTCAGTCAGCCGCTGTCACCGGTCCCTTCGGCGTCTTCACCGCCGGCCCGGGCCAACTCGCAGATTCACCCCAGCTGCTCCCCGGCGAAACCTGGCAGGTCGCCGCGTCGATCCCCGGAGTACCACCGGCCCTGCGACTGACCGGCACGGTCAGCGTCGTACCCGTCGCGAGGTCAGCCCCGCAACCCACCACAGCCGCAACCGCTCACGTCCTGACCATCCCGTGGACCCTTCTGCTCCTACTGATCGGCTGCGCAGGCGTCCTCACCCTCGCCCTCCTCAGCCGCCGCAACCGCAAACGCCCCGCCCACGCCCGGTGACTTCACTCGCAAAGGCCGCGAACCGCTTCGAGCTCGGCGTCGACAACGGCCAGCTGCGCGGTGACGGCGTCGTCCGGCGCATCGGAGGGGAACTGCAGCGTGAACTGGTACTCGCTGCCGTTGCCGTTCGGTAACACTCGGCTGTAGGCGCCCTGGCTCGGATCGTCGGCCGAGAGGATGTCGACGGTGCCGTGTTCGCGCGAGGACCGGACCACGATTCTCGCCTCGCCCTGGTCGTTCTCGATGATCCAGTGGTCGCCGTCCGGGCGGGCTGAGCGGGCGAACCCGGGGGCCCAGCGGGGCAGGGCGGCCGGGTCGGAGACGAGGTCGAAGACGGTCCCTGGCGAGGCCGCGATGGCGAGGGACCGGGTGTAGCTGCGTTTGAGATTAGTATGCACGTGCAGATCATATGCATCTGCTTACGATTGTTCAACGCCTATCATCCGAACCATGCAGCGCGAAGACCTGGGATCGCTGTTCGGGCGGATCACCCGGCGGCTGTACCTCGCCGAGGAGCCGTTGCTGCGCGCGCACGGGCTCTCGATGTGGGGGTACGGCGTCCTCACCCACCTGGCCAAGGAGCCGGGGATCAACCAGCTCGGGCTCGCCACCGCGATCGGGTACGACAAGTCGCGGCTGATCGCGTTGCTCGACGGGCTGGTCGAGGACGGGCTGGTCGTGCGCGAGCAGGATCCGGCGGACCGGCGCAACCGGCTGGTCCGGCTGACGCCGGCGGGTGAGGCGCGACTGGTCGCAGTACGGGCCGAGATCCGGGCAATGGAGGAGGAGTTGCTCAGCGAGCTCACCGCCGCCGAGCGGCGGTCGCTGATCGCGATCCTGACCCGCCTCGCCGACTAGTCCGGCGGCCGGGCCGGTCGCCCTCGGCCGAGGAATGCGGCTGCCCGGAAGAAGTTCCGGAACCGGGAGAGGGGTGTGCAATGCGTTCCGGGACAGTAGAGTCGCCGCTCGAAGCAAGCGCTTTCCCCGCCCAATCGAGGAGATATCGTGAGGCGATCCATCAGTGCGGCGGTCCTTGTCGCCGCGGCCGCCGGGAGCATGCTCGCGGCCGTCGGCCTGCCCGCGACCGCAGGCCGGCCGGCGTCGACGACGAGCCGGCCCGACCACGGCGCCGCCGTCACAGGCACCTACTCCAGCGGCCCGGCGCAAGCCTGGCAGCCGCTGCCCACCAGCTATGTCACCAGCGACCAGGGCGGTACGACGGACGCCACCGTCGTAGTCGACCCGAGCACGCTGCGCCAGCAGTACTCCGGTATCGGCTTCTCGCTCGACGAGACCAGCGTCTCCAACCTGTGGAAGCTGACGCCCGCCGAGCGCGACCGCGCGATCCGGCTGCTCGTGGACCCGAAGACCGGCGCCGGGCTGGACCGGTTCCGGCTCACCATCGGCAGCCCGGACCTGATCGAGCACCTGCCGTTCTGGTCGTACGACGAGCCGCCCGCAGGCGTCGAGGACTGGAACCTCAAGTACTTCTCGATCAAGCGTGACGTCGACCTGCACATCGTCGAGACGGCCAAACTGATCAAGCGCTACAACCCGCGCGCGACCTTCTTCGCCTCGGCGTGGAGCGCGCCGGCCTGGATGAAGACCAACAACCGGTTCACCGGCGAGGTCGCCCTCAAGCCCGGCAGCACGTCGTACTACCAGGTGGGCAAGCTGCGCGACGACTGCATCGACGTCTTCGCCCGGTACTACGTCAAGTACATCCAGGCCTACGCCAAGCAGGGCATCAAGGTCGACGCGCTGACCCTGCTCAACGAGCCGGGCATCGACGTCGTCTACCCCGCGATGGACATCAGCGTCGAGCAGCAGCAGAAGCTCGCGGTCGCGATCAAGCGCGAGGTGAAGCGGGCCGGCCTCGGCACCGATCTCTACGTGCACGACTTCAACTTCTGGGACTGGCGCGACCCGAACAGCACCGCGACGAAGAACTACTACCGGATCCTGAACGACCCGTTGGCCGCCAAGGCCGCCGACGCGATCGCGTTCCACCCGTACTGGGGTCACCCGACCGTCATGCGGGACGCGTACGAGCAGACCGGCAAGCCGGTGCACATGACCGAGACGAGCGATCTCAACCCGGCCACGATCCTGAACTACTTCCGGCTGGACGCCTCGTCGTACGTGATGTGGGCGCAGACCACCGACCAGGACGGCGGCACCCTGCACTGGACGCCGCTGCGTGACAACAACGTCGACTGGGAAGAGGTCGGCCGCACCACCAAGTGGCCGAACCGGCTCGTCAAGGTCGACACCACCACGCAGACCTTCACCGTTCGCGACGAGCTCTACGCGATGGGCCAGTTCGCGAAGTACCTGGGCAAGGAGCACACCCGGGTCGAGTCGAGCGCGACCTCGAACGGCATCGCCAACGTGGTCTACAAGGATCGCAGCGACAACTTCGTCGCGATCCTCGGCAACAGCAACCCCACGCCGTCGACCGTGCGCGTGGTGCTCGCCGGCAAGTCGTTCACCGCGACGGTCCCCGCCAACTCCTACGCGACGTACCGCTGGAAGGGCGACGTCCCGTCCCAGCACCACAACCACGCCCCGGTACTACGCCCCGTCGGGGACGTAGTCGCGGATCAATACGCCACAACCCAGGTGCAACTGTCGGCGACCGATCGGGACCGCGACAGGCTCGCCTTCTACGCCGTCGACCTGCCCGCCGGCGTCACTGTCGACGACCGCAGCGGCCTGGTGACGCTGCACCCGACGACCGCCGGCAAGCAGGACCTGAAGTTCCGGGTCACCGACGGCGCTGCGAGTGATGAGGTGACCGTCCACGTGACGGTGACGCCGCACGGTACGCCGGTCGGCGAGAAGGTCGAGGCGGAGGCGTACGTCGCCCAGCACGGCTGGACCGATGGCGGCGCCAACTTCGTCGAGAACAACGCGGCCGCGAGTGGCGGCAAGAACGTTGGCTGGACGGCGGCGGGCAACTGGCTCCAGTACCGGCTGGACGTCACCAACGCCGGCACGTACGACGTGGAGCTCCGCGTCGCGAACGGCACCGGCGCGACGGCTCCGGATGCCATCTCGCTGCGGGACGCGTCCGGCGCGGTACTGGCGAAGGTGTCGGTGCCGAGCACTGGCGGCTGGGGAACCTACCAGTCGATCCACACCCAGGTGACGCTGCCGGCCGGCGACCAGCTACTCACCCTGTTCTGCGAGACGGGCGGCTTCAACATCGACTACCTACGCCTGACCGCATAGCTCTCGCACTGGGTCCACCACTCGACGAACCGCGACCATTTGGCTTCCGCGCTTGCGTCGAGTGGTGCCCACGGGGACAGCGTCGGTAGTTCGCTCTTGCGGTAGGTCCAGTGGGCGATCACTCGGTCGTGCTGGATCAGGCTGCCGGGTCGAGTCGGTCTGCGACGGTCCGGGCTTCGGACTTCTTGACGCCGGACCAGTAGGCGAAGTCGTCAACGGTGGCCGGCCCGAAGGCGGCCGCGAACGAGCGCGCGAGGTCGCGCAATCCGGGCTGATGATCGGCCGGTTCTGGGGGCTCGGGGGCGGTGCGCCAGAGCCAGTACTGGCGGAGGGTGAGGAGGTGGACGGTCGGATCGCGC
Source organism: Kribbella sp. NPDC051620 (assembly GCF_044453825.1). Lineage (NCBI taxonomy): Bacteria > Bacillati > Actinomycetota > Actinomycetes > Propionibacteriales > Kribbellaceae > Kribbella > Kribbella sp. NPDC051620. The sequence goes on along the minus strand of NZ_JBITDB010000003.1, from coordinate 517,641 downwards.
ACGGGGTTTGTGCGTTGATGCCGGCGAGCTGTTCGACGAGCGCGACCAGGTCACCGGTGAACGGCTCGTCGAGAGATTGCCCTGACCACGGAAGGCGGCTGCTCGCCTTGGGATCCATGGGGTGATGGTAAGGAATGTGGGGGGCTGACCGATCCGCGGTGGGGAGTGGTCCGAAGTACCGGTATGACTACGAGGAGACGTCGTGCGCTGGCAGCGGTTGGTGGGGTGCTTGCCGCTGGTGCGGGGCTGGGCCTCGGTGAACTGACGGCGGCGCTGGCGGGTGGTACGTCTCCCGTAGTCGGCGTGGGGACGCAGTTGATCGACTTGGCGCCGGGTGCTGCCAAGGACTTTGCAGTCAAGAACCTCGGTACCGCCGACAAGCCGGTCCTGATCGGCGTGGTCCTGCTCGCGGTGACCGTTTTCGCTTTGCTGGCAGGCGCGATCGGAGCGACGAGACCCCGCGTCGCCGTCGCATTGACAGCCCTGCTCGGCATACTCGCGATCCTGGCGGCCGCCACCGGCCGGACACTCGCCCCCAACCACTTCGTCCAAGTCCTGCCCGGCATCATCACGTTGCTAGTAGCAACAATCAGCATCCTCCTCGTCCTCCGCATCCTCCACCCTCGCCCTGAGCTCGACCACCCTCACTCCGAGCTCGACCACCCTCACTCCGAGCTCGACCACCCTCGCCCCAACCAGAGCCGCGGCGAGGTCGATCCGCGCCGCGGCGAGGTCGATCGACCCCGCGTGGCTGGTGCAGGGGCGGCTGAGGGGCCGGTGGGGTTTGATCGGCGGAGGTTTCTTGGCACTGCGATGGCGCTTGGTGTGGCTGGTGCGGGCGGGCTGGGGGCGTCGCTGGTGATTCCGGCCGGCGTGAGTGAGGCGACGCGGCGGGGGATCAGGATTCCGGTGCCGGCCAGCCGGGCTCGGGCGATGCCGGCGGGGGTGGCCTCCGAGGTTCCCGGGGTGAGCCGGTTCGTCACGCCGAATCCGAGTTTCTATCGCGTCGACACGCTGCTGACCGTGCCCAAGGTCGATCCGCGCACCTGGTCCCTGCGGATCCACGGCATGGTCGATCGTGAACTCCGGTTGAGCTTCGCCGACCTCCTCGACCGGCGGCTGATCGAGCGCGACATCACCCTCACCTGCGTCTCCAACGAGGTCGGCGGACCGTACGTCGGCAACGCCCGCTGGATCGGCGTACCGATCGCCGACCTGCTCCGCGAAGCCGGCGTCCGAGGTGACGCCGACGCGATCAAGTCGACCAGCGTCGACGGACTGACGATCGGTACGCCGCTCAAGGCGCTCACCGACGGCCGGGACGCGATCCTCGCCGTCGGTATGAACGGCGAGCCGCTCCCCTTCGAGCACGGCTTCCCGGTCCGCATGGTCGTACCAGGACTGTATGGCTACGTGTCCGCGACCAAGTGGGTCGTCGACCTCGAGGTCACCAGGTTCGCCGACTTCAGCGCCTACTGGACCGACCGCGGCTGGTCCGTCGAGGCGCCGATCAAGACCTCGTCCCGGATCGACGTGCCGAAGGGATTCGCCCGGATCAAGGCCGGCCCGGCCGTCGCGGCCGGCGTCGCCTGGGCGCAACACCGGGGCATCGCCAAGGTCGAAGTACAGGTCGACGACGGCGAATGGCAACCCGCCAACCTCGCCGCCCAGGACACCATCGACACCTGGCGCCAATGGACGTTCCGCTGGACCGCAACCCCCGGCAACCACAAACTCACTGTCCGAGCCACCGACGCCACCGGCGAAGTCCAGACCGCCGACCGCGCAGCCCCCCGCCCCAACGGCTCAAGCGGCCTGCACAACACACTGGTAATGGTCGAATAACCAGATGGACGACAACCCGCGCCGGTTCCCCGAAGCCCTGCCTGTACTACGTGCCGCCGCACTCGACGCGGGTTTCGCGATGTCCTGCGACGAGCGCACCGGCAACCTGCTGACCGTGTTGGCTGCCGCCCGACCGGGCGGCCGGGTACTTGAGCTGGGTACTGGCGCCGGCGAGGGCACCGCCTGGCTGCTTGATGGGATGGATGCGGCATCACGTCTGGTCTCGATCGAGCTCGACCCGGCCGTCCAGGCGATTCCCCGCGCAAAGTTCGACGGCGACCCCCGGGTGACCTTCGCTACCGCTGACGGCGGGAAGTGGCTGGAGGCGTATGACGGGCCACCGTTCGACCTGGTCTTCGCGGACACCTGGCCCGGGAAGTTCACGCATCTCGAGCGGGCGTTGCAACTCGTAGTACGGGGCGGGACGTACTTGGTCGACGACCTGCTGCCGCAAGCCAACTGGCCGGAGGGGCACGGCGACGCTGTCGAGCGGCTCCTCGCTCAGTTGGACGAACGCACCGACTTCCACACCGTCCGGCTGACCTGGTCGACGGGACTGCTGCTGGCTGTTCGGTCTGCTTAGCGTTAAAACTTGGTTCGTGCTGCTGACGTCTTGACCTGCGTCCTGCGGCTTACTAGCGTGCGGGCACGGGTTTTAACGTCAATAATCGGCAGGGTTGGAGGCCGGGATGGCGCCGGTACCGCATGGGCACGTGACGCTGGTTCAGGTGGCCCGCTGGGCGGGGGTTTCGGCGCAGACGGTGTCGAACGCGGTCAACAATCCTGAGCGGGTGGCACCGGCGACTCGGGAGCGGATCCTGGCCGCGGTGGAGGAGCTGGGCTACGAGCCGAACCTGTCGGCGCGGGCGCTGCGCAACCGCAGCTCGTCGCTGATCGCGTTCAAGACCCGGCCGGCCCGGACCGACAAGGCCTCGCTGCTGATGGACGAGTTCCTGTACGCACTGAACGCCGCAGCGGCCGAGGCCGGCTATCACCTGATCCTGTGCCACGCCGAGGACGGCTCGGCGAACGAGATCAAGGCGTACCGGGATCTGCTGAAGATGACGTCGGTCGACGCGTTCGTACTGGCCGAGACGCACCGCAACGACGACCGGGTCTCGGCGCTGCGGTCGTGGGGCGTGCCGTTCGCGTCGTTCGGCCGGTCCTGGGACGGTGACGAGGCCACGTCCTGGGTCGATGTCGACGGCCGCGCCGGCACCCGGGCCGCGACGGAGCACGTCGCGGCGCAGGGTCACCGCCGGATCGGTCACATCGGCTGGCTGGCCGAGTCCGAGATCGGCGCCGAGCGTCGGGAGGGGTGGCTGGAGGGTTGCCGTGGGCGTGAGCTCGAGACGGACCTCCAGGCCGCGGTCCCGGACACCCTGGAGGCGGGCCGGCAGGCCGCGCACCGGATGCTCGACGCATCCCGCCCTGCGACGGCGCTCGTCTGTGCGTCCGACACGCTCGCGCTCGGCGTACTACGTGCGCTGCACGAGCGGGGGTTGCGCTCAGGGGCCGACGTCGCGGTCACCGGCTTCGACGACTCACCCACCGCCGCACTCGTGAGCCCCGGCCTCACCACTTTGCATCAGCCGATCGACGTCGTCGGCCGGCAGTTGATCCAGTCGATCGACAACCTGCTCGCCGGCGACCCCCGTGATCCGCAGCACGTGCTGCTGGAACCGGAACTGATCGTCCGCGGCTCCAGCCTCCCAGGACTATCAATGCAGCCAGGACCACCGAGGCAGTGAGGGGACACCGATGAGGACCCGAATGAAGTTGCTGGCAGCAATCACCGCCGGGGCGCTGCTGTTCCCGGCCCTGACTTCCTTGCCGGCGGCATCGGCCACCCCGTCCAACGCGTTCGTGGTCAACACGGAGAAGCTCGCGGGCGGTACCGGGGTCGCCGGGGTGATGGATCTGACCGCTTACGGCGATCTCGACTGGGTCCATCCGGCTGGTACGGGTACCGACCGCAAGGCCGGGGTAGCGCCGTCGATCACGGTCGACAACCTCGATCCCGCCGCCGCGCAGACCACCCTCGACGACAGCCCGCTGTCGTTCCGGTGGTCGGACGGGACCTCGACGACGTCGAGCACGGGGATCACCACGGGTGGGGTTTTCAACTCGGTCGGCAGCGCGGCTGGTGGCTACCGGATCTCGGTCGCGCCGGCGGATTCCCCGCGTCGGTTGGTGTTCGTGGGCGGCATCTGGCAGGCCCGTGGCACGGTCACCGTCGCGGCGGCGGACGGGAGCGGTTCGGCGTACACGACGCCGATCAGCGCCACCGACGCTGCTGTTGCCAAGCGGTACACGGTGACGATCCGGCCGGGGGAGGGCGTCGTCGTGACGACCAGGTTCACCGAGAAGGTCCAGCCGGCCGGGAACGTGTCGCTGTCCGCGGTGGCGCTGTCGCGGGTCGCCTCGGTGGATGGTCCGAGCTTCGCGGCCACGGCGCCGCCGGTCTCGATGGATCTGACCGGTGAGGGGCCGAGCGACTGGCTGCATCTCGATGGCTCGACGATCAACCGCAGCAGCGGCGTACCGGCCGGAAAGGCTCGACTGGCCGTCGCGAATCGGCAGGCCGGTGCCGCGATCGGTGCGCAGAACGACAACCCGGTGACGTACTCGTGGACCAACGGCACACCGACGGCGACGCAGGCGGGCACTCGGCAGGGCGGCATCTTCTTCGCCGACGGAGCGAACGTCGACGTGGATCTCGGCGGCTCGTACGGCTACGACCTCACCGTCCCCGCGGCAGCGAGCGGACGGACCGTACGGTTCGTTTCCGGCGCCTGGCGCGCGACCGCGACCGTCTCCGTCTACCTCAACGGCGCCACGACACCGAGCTTCGTCAGCAGCGATCTGGTCAGTACCAACGACGCGGTCACCCGGCTGTACGAACTCACCCTCGGCGCCGGTGACTCGGCCCGGATCAGCACGCAACTGCTCCGCAAGACGCATGCCTCTGGCAACGTCACCTTGGCCGGCGTCACCCAGGCGGAGACCTCGGCGGACGGGTTCCGGGAACTCACGCGAGTCCTGCTCGCGCGGGCCGCGTCGGCTGACTTCAATGCAGCCAGCGAGGCGGCACAGCAGCAGCTCGACGGCGAGATCACCTCGGCGACAGCAGTGATCGGAGATGCCTCAGCTCAACGGGACGAGCTGCGGCTGTCCTACCTGCTGCTCAAGGCTGCTTTCGACGAAGCTGGGTCGGCGGCGGCCGGAGCGGAGTACACGAACGTCACGAATCCGGGGCTCACCTCGTCGTTCGGGTGGGAGGGCGACCTAAATGCGCCGATCGCCTTCATCGACGGCAGCTACAAGCTTCGCAGCCGGGGCAATGCGGTGGTGACGTTCGGGGTCCCCAACATTCCCGGCAAGATCAAGTGGTCCAACGCCGAGGGGTATCTGCCCGCGTTCATCAGCGAGTACGCCAAGGACGGGCTGCAGGTGCGGGTCGAGAACTTCGCGGATCTGGTGGTGATCGGCGGGAACCGGTTCGAGGTCGCGTACTCGAGGATGACCGTGACGAACACGACGGCGGCTACCGCCCGGCTGCCCCGGGTGTCGAGCCTGCTGACGCCACTGACCGCGACGGCCGCGCCGACGGTGACGACGATAGGCGCCGGCCAGACCGTGGTGCGCGACTACGCGGTCGCAGCCGATCGGTTCGGAGCGAGCTACGACTGGCCGTCCGCGCTGCAGTTGCAGCAGGCGGGCTCGTTCAGCAAGCACTACAAGGACATGCGGAAGTACTGGAACACCAGGCTGGCGGCGATCGCACAGATCACGGACCTTCCGGACGAGCGGCTCGTCAACGCGTACAAGGCCGGCTACATCTACACGTTGATCATCCGGGACGACATCGACGGCGCGAAGCAGTTGCACGTCGGCGAGAACGGGTACGACGAGATGTTCGACCACGACACGATCGGCATCGTGGCCACGCTGCTGACGATCGGTGACTTCACCTACGCCCGCGACTACCTCGCCACGCTGCCGGCCCAGCTCCAGTACGACGACGCCAAGTGGAAGTACAGCTGGCCGTACGCGCTGTATCTGCAACGGACTGGCGACAAGGCCTTCGTCCGCAGCCAGTTCGAGACGATCAAGAAGAACACCCACATGGTCGAGACGGACCGGATCGACGGTGGTACCGGCATCATCAAGCAGACCTTGGCGATCGACTCGCTGGGCTACTGGACTATCGACAACTGGTCGGCGCTGGCCGGGCTCACGACGTACCGGTACCTGGCCACGGCGCTCGGCGAGACTGCCGAGGCGAACTGGGCCAAGGCGGAGTACGACGATCTTCTGCGGGTCGCGACGGCCCGGATCACCCAGACCATGCAGGAGCACAACCTCGACTACATCCCGATCTCGATGGTCGAACCCAACGAGACCGGGCCGCGCAAGGATCCCCGGGACGCGAACTGGGCGTCGATGTTCTTGTTCGGCCGCTGGGCCTGGGACGGGTACCTGTTCGGGGCCGAGCAGAGCGGGGTGATGCTCGACAAGATCGACGACACCTACACGCACGGCTTCGACCGTCGCAAGGACATCTCCGACACCATCTACAACTTCGGCGGCTACCCGCACGGGTACTACTCGAGCGCCTACAACGCCGGGTACGGAAGCTCGGCGCTGCGTGGTGAGCAGTATCGCGACCTGGGGATCAAGGCGTACCAGTTCATGATCGACAAGGCGCAGAGCGGGCCGTTCGGCTGGTGGGAAGGCGTCGGCTACCCGAGCGCGAACTCGCCCTGGGACATCGACCACGCGTCCGGCGGAGGCGGCTCAAACCAGCACATGTGGGGCCAGTCCACCGCCACCAAGGTCCTGTTCGACTCGCTGATCGCCGAGAAGTCCGACGGCACTTTGATCCTCGGCCGCGGCGTACCGGACGAATGGCTCGCGGACCGGCAGAAGATCGCCATCGACAACTACCCGACCACCGATGGCAAACGCGCCGGCTACCGCCTGACCGCCAACGGCAAGTACCTGTCCCTGGAACTGACCGGCGCCTCCGCCACCAGCTACAGCATCGAACTCCCGGCTCTCCGCAACAACATCGCCGCCGTCTCGCTCAAGATAGCCACCATCAACCAGCCCGCCGGCACCATCACCCTCCCCGCCGGCACGACCCGCGCAACCATCACCCTTCAACGCCCGATTCCGACACCGGGAGGGTGACGCCAACGGCATCCAGGATCGACGCGGTGACGGCCTCGGGCTGGGAAACGCTGAGCGCGTGGGATGCGCCCGGCACCTCGCGAACGCCCTTGGCCGCCGCCCGGTCGGCCAGGAAGCGGTGCAACGCGACTGGGATGTTGAGGTCCTGATCGCTGAAGACGAACCACGACGGGATCGTCTGCCAGGCAGGATTTCCGGTCGGTAGCCCGGCGGTCAGCGCCACCTCGGTGACTGGCCGCTGGGTGGCGCTCATCAGGGCTGCCTGCGCGGCCGGTACATCGGCGGCGAACTGGTGGTGGAAGGCCGATGGGCGGATGGCGAACTCGTTGCCGCCCGTCGCGACCGGGTAGGCGGCAAGGGTCTCGCCGAGAGTGCTGCCGGGGAACTTGCCGGACAGAGCGAGCGCTGATTCGCCCTGCGCGGGCGCGAAGGCGCAGACGTAGACAAGGCCGGCCACCTTGTCGCTTCCGGCGGCCGCTTCGGTGATGACCATGCCGCCGTAGGAGTGGCCGACGAGGATCACGGGCCCGTCGATGCCGGCGATGACGTCGCGAACGTAGGCGGCGTCACCCGGCACGCTGCGCAGCGGGTTCGCGACGGCGACCACCGGTACCTCGGCAGCCTGCAGGCGCTCGACGACACCGTTCCAGCTGGCGGACTCCGCGAAGGCTCCGTGGACGAGGACGACGGTCGGTTTCTGCTGGGTCATGATCGCTTCCTTCTGATCGGTGACGGCCGGGCTCCGCGTCCGGCCTGCTAGGCGTTAAGACCGGACAAGCACGCGCGGTGTGACACCGGGAGGCGCGCGGTGGCTACCATGTCCGGTGATGAACCTGATTAATCGAGAAAGATTAGTCTGGTTTATAGGCGAAATGCCGTCTTCCTGCTACCTTTGCGACGCATTGATCTGATTCATTCGTCGGAAAGAGCTCATGAAGATCACCCATGTCGAGACTCACCGGGTCCGGATTCCCGCCGCGAGCCCGCCGTTCCGCTGGCGTGCCGGTCTTGGCGGGAGCGCTCCGGACGCGACCGGTGCCGTGCTTCGGATCGGCACCGACGACGGCGCGGAAGGGGTGGCGCTGTTCGCCCGTCCCGGTGCTGCCGCCCAGCTGGAGGATCTCGTCGATCGGGTGTTCCGCGACGAGCTGATCGGTCAGGACCCGTACCAGCGGGAGTGGCTCTGGCACCGGATCTGGGAGCTCGACCGGATCGAGGAGCTCCCGCTTCCCACGCTCGGGTTGATCGACGTCGCGCTGTGGGATCTGGCCGGGAGGGTGGCCGGGCAGCCGGTCTGGCAGCTGCTCGGTGGCCACCGGCGCTCGATCCCGGCGTACGCGTCGACCTCGACCTTCGGCACGACCGAGGAGTTCCTCGACGTCGCGACCCAGTGCCTCGAGGCCGGCTACGCGGCGATCAAGTTGCACGCCTGGGGTGACGCACGCCGCGACGCTCAGCTGTGTGCTGCTCTGCGAGAGCACGTGGGTGACGACGTTCCGCTCATGTACGACGGCTCGGCCGGCTTCGACCTGCCCGACGCGATCCGGCTCGGCCGCGCGCTCACGGACCTGGACTACCTCTGGTACGAGGAGCCGATGCGTGAGTTCAGCGTCACGGCGTACGGGCAGCTGGCTCGTACGGTCGGCGTGCCGCTCCTGGTCGCCGAGACGTCGGACGGTGCGCACATGAACGCCGCCGACTTCATCACGGCGGGCGCGGCGACCTTCGGCGTACGGGCGAGCACCACCCTCCGCGGCGGGATCACCGGCGCGATGCGGACCGCCCACCTGGCCGACGCCTACCGGCTCCGCGCCGAGGTCCACGGCTCCGACATCCCCAACCAGCACCTCTGCATGGCCATCTCGAACACGACGTACTACGAGTCGCTGGTCACCTCGACCGACGTACGCCGCGAGGCCTGTGTCGACGCCGACGGTCTGGTCCACGCGCCGCTCGCTCCCGGCATCGCCCTGCCCCCGCACCTCGAATACCCAGCACCACTACGCCATCTCGTCGCCACGCCGTGACGACACCGATCCCCTGACGAAGGACCCGCCATGAAGCAACAACTCACCCTGGTCGCCGCGCTGGCCGCACTGACCGCGTTGGCCGGCTGCGCGAGCGCGGACACGACCGCCGCGCCGGCCACCTCGGCCTCGTTCAAACCGGTCGCGCAGGACGATGCCGCCACAGTCACCGTCTGGACCGACTCCACCCGGCTGCCGGCGGTACAGGCGTACCAGAAGTCGCACCCGGACAAGAAGCTGAACATCGTCACGTACGACGGCAGCGCCGACGGCTCCACCTACCTGCAGACCAAGGTGCAGCTGTTCGACCGGACCGGCTCCGGCTGGCCTGATGTCGTCTTCGCCTCGCCGACCGACGTCACCTGGGCCTCCGCGCCGACCGGTCCGAAGGCCCAGGCCTTCGCCGCGCCGCTCAACCAGGGCCTGGTTCCGCAGACGACGCTGGACAACTTCGCCAAGGGGTCGCTGGCGCCGTGCGAGTTCGGCGGCCAGACCTACTGCCTGCGCAACGACATCGCCCAGGTCGTCGTCTGGTACAACGCGGAACTGCTGAAGAAGTTCGGGTACGAGGTGCCGAAGACCTGGCAGCAGTACCAGGCCCTCGGCGAGAAGGTCGCGAAGGAACACCCCGGCTACCTGCTCGGCGCGGTCGGCGACACGAACTCCCACGAGTCGTACTTCTGGTCCAGCCAGTGCCCGGCCTTCAACCTCAGCGGCCCGACCACCCTGCGGACCGATCTGCAGGATCCGAAGTGCACCCGGATGGCGACCCTGCTCGACTCGATGATCGCCAACGGCTCGGTGAGCAAGGAAGGCTTCTTCGGGCAGAGCTTCGCGGCGCGCAAGGGCCCGAAGGTGCTGATGGCGATCGGCCCGTCGTGGTACGGGCAGTACCTGTTCAACTCCGCCTTCAAGACTCCGGCGGGACAGGTCGCGGCCGCGCCGCCGCTGACCTGGGACGGCGACCCGGCAGTTGCCACCGGCAACGTCGGCGGCGCGGTCTGGATGGTCTCCTCGCACACCGCGAACGTGAAGACCTCCACCGACCTGGTCACTTGGCTGACCACCTCCAACGAGAACCAGGCCGGCGCTCCGACGTACCCCGCCTATGCTCCGGCCGCGACCGCCTGGCTGGCGAACCCCAAGAACAGCCAGTACTTCGCAAGTGATGTCGGTCCCGCGTTCAAGGCTGCCGCCGACGCCGTCTGGACCGGCTGGTCGAACACCCGGTTCAGCGACGCGACCGCCTGGTCCAGCATCGTGCTGCCCGCCCTGACAGCGGGCAAGACCCTCACCGCAACGCTTCCTGCCTGGCAGACCGCCATCGAGAACGAGGCGAAGGCCGCCGGCTACACGGTCACCACGCGATGACCTCGGTCGAACTGCGGGCGGCGCGCGTTCCCACAGCGCGCGTCGCCCGGCGCCGCGGCCGGACCAACGGCTACGCCGGGTACTTCTTCGTCGCGGGGTACGCGCTACTGCTGACGGCGTTCGGAATCGTGCCGACCGGCTACGCGTTCTACCTGGCCTTCACCAACGACCGGGGACAGTTCACCGGACTCAACCAGTTCGTCAAAGTCGTTCAGGACTACCGCTTCGCCCCGGCCTTCGGCCACATCGCCGTTTATCTGGTGCTGTGGCTGGTACTGCTGCTGGTCCTCACCGTCGGGATCGCGGTCGTCCTCCGCGGCCGGATGCGACCGGCCTTGTCGGCAACTCTTCGCTTCTTGTACTACGTACCGGGCGCGCTGGCCGGAGTCGCGAGCGTGCTGGTGTGGCTGTTCCTGCTCGATCCTTCCGTCAGCCCGGCCTCCGGGCTCTTGAAGGCTCTGGGATTCGAGACCTTCTCGCAGGTGATTGGCCCCGGCAACCTGCCGCTGATCTTCGTGCTGATCGCCTTCTGGACCGGCGCCGGCGGCTGGATCGTCGTCATGTACGGCGCCCTCAACAACATCCCGGACGAGATCCTCGAGGCGGCCCGGATCGACGGCGCCGGGCCGTGGAAGTCGGCGCTGTTCGTCCAGATCCCGATGATCGGCCGGTGGATCGCGTACATGGCGATCCTGGCGTTCGCCGGCGGCACCCAACTGTTCGTCGAGCCGCAGATGCTGCAGACCGCCAGCCTCGGCCGCCTCGACCCGGCCTGGTCGCCCAACCAGTTCGCGTACGTGCTCGCGTTCCGCTACGGAGACTTCAACGGCGCGGCCGCGGTCTCCTTGATCCTGCTGCTTCTCGGTCTGATCTGCGCCGGCCTGCTGGTCCGCCGATCGGGCCTGTTCAAGGTGGATGCCTGATGACCGATCACCCGCTGCGGCAGACCTCCCGCGCGCTCTCCGTCGCAGTGCTCGCTCTCCTGCTCGCGCTACTCGCCGTCTTCTTCGTCCTGCCGGTGATCTGGCTGCTGCTGGCACCGACGAAGACAGCGTCGGAACTGGTGGCCGACGGGCCGTTCGCTTTCGGTGCCTTCGGCAACATCGCGACGGCCTGGCGGCACCTGACGTCGTTCGAGGACGGTGTCGTCTTCGTCTGGCTGAAGAACTCCGCGATCTACTCGGCCGGCTCGCTGATCCTCACCCTGGCGACCAGCGTCCCGGCCGGGTACGCGCTCGCCCTGACCAAGTTCCGTGGCCGTCGGCTGCTGCTGTCCGTCACGCTGCTCGTGATGATCATGCCGTCGGCGACGCTGGTACTGCCGTTGTTCCTCGAGCTGAACAGGTTCGGCCTGATCGGCACCGTCTGGTCGGTGATCCTGCCGTTCTCGTTCTTCCCGTTCGGCGTCTACCTCGTCTACATCTACTTCGCGACCAGCCTGCCCACCGAGATGCTCGAAGCCGCCCGGATCGACGGCGCCGGCGAGTGGCGCACCTTCACCACCATCGCCCTGCCGCTGGCCAAGCCGGTCGTCGCCCTGGTCGCCTTCTTCAGCTTCGTCGGCAACTGGAACAACTTCTTCCTGCCCTACCTGGTACTCCCCAGCAGCCAGCAGTTCCCGATCCAGGTAGGCCTCAACCAACTCCTCTCGACCACACCGTCCTTCAACCCGGTCGCCGGCGCAGGCCTCGACATCACCAGCCCCGAACTGGCCCTCTCCGTCATCATCGCCATCCTCCCCGTCCTGATCGTCTTCCTCTTCTCCCAACGAGCCCTGGTCTCCGGAATGCTCGCCGGCGCCACCAAAGGCTGACCACACTTCCGAAAGTTTCGGATCCTCAGTCCCAGCCCATTTCGCGGAATCGTTGCGTGGAGCCTGCCTGAAAGCCCTGACCTGAGGCCTTGACGAGCCTAATCTGGCGCTATTAGGTTCGTCAAAAGATTCAGAAAGTTTCGGCTGGTTCTGATCGGGCGGGCTGGTCTTCAACGAGGAGGTAGTTGGTGAACTATCGCAACGAACCTGAAGTGAGTGACTCAACAGCTGGGACGCCGCAGTTCTCCCGCCGGGCGCTTCTCGGCGCGGCAGCGGCGGCGGGAGTGACCCTCGGCCTCGCGAGACCAGCCTTCGCTGGCACGGTCGCCGTGGGGCATCCGGGCACAGCCGGTGGGGAGGTTCCGTTCGGGCCTGTCGTCGTGGCCGAACCAGCCGTTCCAGGTGGGCGCATCTCCTACGCTCGCGCTGTCCGGCTCAGCACCTCGCAGGCGGGCAGATCGCGAACCCTGCTTGCGACTTTCCAAGGCGCAACAGACCCCGGGTTCCCGATCTATCGCAGTGATGACGACGGCCGCACGTGGGCGAAGCAGAGCAATGTGCCCGACGCGAGCACGGCGTCCGGGGCGTATCGGCAGCCCTTCCTGTATGAACTGCCCCGCGCGTTCGCCGGCCTTCCGCAGGGCGCGCTTCTGTTCGCGTGCAACTGGCAAGGGAACCGGACCAGCACCAACATCCAGCTCTATGCCAGCACGGACGGCGGGCTCACCTGGAAGTTCCTCAGCACGGTGGCCCAGGGCGGACCGCCCGACACGACGAACGGCGCGACGCCGGTGTGGGAGCCGTTCCTGCTGCTGCACAAGGACAAGCTGATCTGCTACTACTCCGACCAGCGCGACCCGAAGTTCGGTCAGAAGCTCGCCCACCAGACCAGCACGGACCTGCGCACCTGGGGTCCTGTCGTCGACGACGCGACCGGAACGACGTACGACCAGCGGCCTGGCATGACCACCGTGGCGCGGCTGAGGGGGAACCTGTGGATCATGACGTATGAGTTCGGGACGCCGGACGACCCCGACAACCCCGATCAGGCCAACTACAGCTACCACGTGCACTACCGGATCGCGACGGACCCGGAGTCGTTCAGGTTCTCCGCGGACACCCCGCTCCTGGACCAGAACGGCGAGGCCCCGAACGGAGCTCCCGTCGTGTCGTGGTCGGACTCGGGCGGCAGGAACGGAACCATCGTGGTCACCGACAACGACCATCAGGACTTCTTCGTCAATCGTGACCTCGGCAGCCCCGGGGCGTGGAGGCGACTCTCGTCGCCGATGCCGGCCGGGTACAGCCGATTCACCATTTCACTGGACGGCCCCGGAAATCCTCGGAACCGTGGCCGGGTCTTCGTCATCACGGGAGCGCAGTACGGCAAACCCGGCGGCGTCGAGGCAGGCGTCATCTCGCTGGGCGGCTGACCCGTACGGGGCCGTGTAAAGTGTCGGGGACGGTCCCGAAAATTTCTGGTGGGAGTCACAGTGGCCAAGGCGGACCGCGTGAAGATCGCCGACATCGCGCGGGCCGCCGGCGTCTCGGCCCCGACCGTGTCGAAGGTTCTGAACGGCCGCGCGGAGGTGGCACCGGAGACCCGTGAGCGGGTCCGCGAGGTGCTCCGGTCACACAACTACCACCGGCGGCCCAGCGGCAAGCAGCCTCGGGCGGGGCTGCTCGACCTGGTCATCAAAGAGCTGGCGACGCCGTGGTCCGTCGAGATCATCCGGGGTGCGGAAGGTGCCTGCCGCGAGGCCGGCATCGGCCTGGTGGTCTCCGCTGTGCACAGCGCTCAATCTGATGCCCAGCGGTGGCTGGACAACCTTGCCGGGCGGCACTCCGACGGCGTTCTGCTGGCGGTCTCCGACCTGGGGTCCGCCGAACGCGAGCGGCTGGACGCCTTGGGGGTGCCGCTGGTGGTGATCGATCCGGTCGGCGATCCGGATCCGGACATCGCCTCGATCGGGTCGACCAACTGGGCCGGCGGCCTGGCCGCGACCGAGCACCTGGTCGAGCTGGGACATCGGCGGATCGCGATGATCGCGGGCCTGCCGGGCCTGCTGTGCACCCAGGCCCGGCTGGGCGGCTACCGCGCCGCGCTGGAACGCGCGGGGATCACCCCCGACCCTGAACTCCTGCGCTTCGGCGACCACTTTCCGCCGAGTGGCCGGGCAGCGGCGCTCGAGTTGCTGGACCTGGCCGAGCCGCCCACTGCGATCTTCGCCGGAACGGACCTGCAGGCATTCGGCGCCTACAAGGCCCTGCAATCGCGCGGTCTGCGCATACCCGACGACATCAGCGTCGTGGGGTTCGACGATCTGGCCGCCTGTGACTGGGTGACACCGCCCCTGACCACCGTGCATCAACGCTTGGTGGACATGGCGCGGATGGCGGTGCGGCTGATCATCGACGGTGGAAAGGATGGCGGCCCAGCCCGCCGCATCGAGCTCGCCACGTCACTCACGGTCCGGGAGAGCACAGCACCCCCTCGCCCCGACCGCGGCTGAACCCGCAACAACCGCAACCGCAGGCCTTCCCCTTATGGGGAAGGCCTGCGGTTGTGAGTCAGCTGGTGAAGTTGACCGAGTCGAACTGGTTGATTGCTGATTGGGTTGTGTCGTGGGAGGTGGTGAAGAGGCCGGCGTCCTGGGTTGCGGCGGCTGAGGGGAGGGTTACCGGGGCGCCGATCGGGACGTAGTTCTGGCCGTCGTAGGAGTAGGACGCGGTGAATGAGGTGCCGGAGCGGGTGAGTTTGACCCAGACCGGGCGGTAGCTGTCGACGGTTGCCCGGGCGTCGGTGTCGAGGTAGCCGTCGCCGTTGGCGTCCCATTCGAAGACGACGCCGTTGCGGGCAGTGGCGGCGACGACGGCATAGCCGGCCGAGGCTCCTGGTTTGGTCATGTCGTTGCGGACCATGATTCCGGACTTGGCCCAGGCGTTGGCGTCGTTGACCGAGACGACCCGAGTGGACGCGCTTGCCTGTGATCCGAAGGCGCCCGCCTGGTAGATGGCGCCGAACTGGTCGTCGTGCTGACCGCCGGCGCCCCAGACGTCGGCCCCGGCGGCCGCGATCCCGAAGGCTCCGCCGCTCTGGCCGAAGT
Source organism: Kribbella sp. NPDC051620 (assembly GCF_044453825.1). Classification (NCBI taxonomy): domain Bacteria; kingdom Bacillati; phylum Actinomycetota; class Actinomycetes; order Propionibacteriales; family Kribbellaceae; genus Kribbella; species Kribbella sp. NPDC051620. Next base: position 502,282 of record NZ_JBITDB010000003.1, on the reverse strand, counting down.
ACGAGCTGACAGCTGATGCCTTGGCGGTGCTGAACTCGGCGCCGACGGGTGCATCGACCGCACAGCCGGTGAAGCCGAACTGGTTCGCGTTCAGCGACGTCCGGTACTGCGGTGCGACACCCGCGGCGCAGATCACGTCACGAGCGCCGGCCGGCCAGTTGGCGCCGCTGATCTTGAGGTTGTTGATCAGCTTGTTGTTGTGGAAGGCGGCGTTGGGTGCGGAGACCCCGCCGGAGTTGTACCAGTTGTTCTGGATGACGTTGTCGCTGGTGTTGTTCCGCAGGCTGCCGGCGTTGGTGAAGACGAACGAACCGCCCTGGACCACATTGTTCTCGTACGTCATCGAGCGCGATCCCTCGTCGAGGTACAGGCCGACACCCGAGATGTTGAACAGGTAGTTCTTGTCGACCACGGTGCCGGGGCTCGCGGACAGGTTGTAGACCGATCCACCGTCGGCGAAGCGTGCCTTCGTGTTGTGCACGAGGTTGCCCTCGACGCGGTTGTCCTTGAGCGTGGTCGGCGTCGAGTACTTCGTGTTCCAGTTGTAGTAACCGCGGTCGACGTAGTCGTTCGAGCCGCCGGCGTCGTTGATGCCCCAGCCGTAGCCGGTGTCGATACCGTCGTACGGGACGTTGGAGACCTCGTTGTGCAGGATCTGGGCGTTGGTGACGTAGGTGCTGAGGATGCCGCTGTTGTCCTTGTAGTCCACGGCCACCCGGTTGATCGTGTTGTTCTCGATCAGGATGTCGTGATTGGTCATTCGCGGGTCGCTCGGGTGGTGCGCGTCCGGCAGTACGCCGCCGACCGCGACGCCGTGTCCGCTGTTCTCCACGAACTGGTTGCCGACCACATCGATGTCGCCGGCTCCGAGGCCGACCCCGGTCACGGTGGCGTTCGCGTCGTTCCCGATTCCCAGCGCCGACTGCCCGAGGTTGGTGAAGGTGTTCCCGGTGAACGAGATGCGGCTGGCGGCCGACACCTGTACCGCGGCGGGTTCCTGGTACCAGGAGGTGCGCGCCCGCTCGAACATCTCACAGCCGCGCGAGCAACTCGTGAACGCGTCGGCGGGCCGATAGTCGTAGGCGCCCTTGAGGAACAGCCCGTTCTGCTGGTCGGCATACCCGTCGACGGACGGGCCGAGCCAGGACGTACCGGAGAACTGGATCCCGTCGAAGGCGAGCCCGGTGACCGGCTCGTCGTACGTGCCGCCGATGCTGATCAGGGACTGCAGCCGGGGCAGTTCGACGTCGAGCTGGTTCGGGTCGACGCCGTCGGCCGGCTTGTAGTAGAGCTTGCCGCCGGTCGGGTCGATGTACCACTGACCGACCTGGGTGAGGAAGCTCAGTGAGTTGTCGAGGTACCAGCTCGGCCCCGCCAGGAAGGATCGCTGGACCGTGTCCCAGCCCCAGGTGTTGTTGTCCCAGGCCGGCTGCGCCATCGTGATCTCGGTCGCGCTGATGCTCTGCACCGGCGAGTACCGGTTGGTGAAGTCGCCCAGCGACTCGAACTCGATCCGGCTCTGGTCCGGAAGCGTCGCGAGATAGCTCAGGGCAGGGTTCTTGATGGTCAGACCGGTCGCCGTCGGGGTGACGTCCGCGTTGGCGACCCGGATGGCCGCGCGCGGAGCGATCACGCCGTTCACGTACAGCTGACGGGTGTCGAGGCCGCTCGGGGTGTCCGCCACCCAGATCCCGCGGCCCACGTCGGACTTGGACCAGCCGCTGACCTCCGACGCGCCGGTGATGACCGGGTGAGCGCCGGGTGCGGCGGTCCAGCGGATGGTGTGGTCGCCGCCGCTGTCCTCGGCTCCGAACCGGAGCGGCGCCGAGAGGCGGTAGTTGCCGTCGGCAAGTTCAATGGTCACGTCGCCGCGCTTCACGGCCGGCCGGATCACGTGCTGGGCTCGCTCGAGCGAGCACGGCTTCGCCTGGCTGCAGTGACCGGAGTCCTTGCCGTCAGGCGCCGTGTAGTAGACCGTCGCGGGCGCGGCCTGCGCACTCAGTGGGGTGAGCGCCGAGGCGATGACGGCGCCGGCGCCGAGTAGTGCGAGGACGGCCGAGCGTCGTCCTCGGGGCGTGGTCATCGAGCGTCGTCGTGCAGACGTCAATGTCATGTTGGATCGCTTCCTGTCGTCGGGGCGTCAGTACCCCGGGAACAGAGTTAGCATACGTATGATGTTTGCGACAATAGGTCGCGTCGACGTTGCCGTGGTGAGTTCGCCCGGGCCGGATCCGGGGCGAGACCGCTCGAGTGCAACTCCTCCCACAGCGATTCCGGTATGTCTTCCCCGTACCGGGCCACGGTGCTCCGGACGTGTTCCTCGGTGCGCATTCCGGTCACCACCGACACGACCGCGGGGTGACGCAAGGGGTATTGGACGGCGGCCGCGGGAAGGCTGACGCCGTGCCGTTCGCAGACATCGGCGACCTGGATGGCCCGTTCGACGACGGCTCTCGACGCCTGCCCGTAGTCGTAATGCGCGGTGCTGTCGACCGTCGCTGTGCTGAGCAGACCGGAGTTGTAGACCGCTGCGGCAACCACACCGACGCCACGCTCACGGGCGATCGGCAGCAGGTCGTCAAGGGCTGACTGGTCGAGGAGAGTGAACCGCCCGGCGACCATGACGACATCGACATCGGTACGCCGGACGAACTCGGCCGGCATCGCCGACTGGTTCATGCCGGCCCCGATGGCTCCGACAACGCCCTGCTCCCGCAGCTCGATCAGCGCTGCGACCCCGCTGGTCGAGGCGGTTTCCCAGTGGTCGTCCGGATCGTGCAGGTAGGCGATATCGATCCGGTCTGTACCGAGCCGTGCGAGTGACTGCTCCACGGATCGGAGGATCCCGTCGCGGCTGAAGTCCCAGACCCGCCTCCGCGTCGCTGGTACGGCGAACCCGTCGTCGTCGAGCCGATCGGCCGTCTCCGGGCTCTCCACGAGCAGGCGTCCGACCTTCGATGAGATGAGGACGTCGGCAGTGGCGCCGGCCAGGGCTTGTCCGAGCCGGTGTTCGGAAAGGCCCAGGCCGTAGTGCGGTGCGGTGTCGAAGTACCGGATCCCCGCGTCGAGCGCGGCCGTGACGGCGCGCGTCGAGACCTCGTCGGTGGTTGCCCTGAAGAGGTTTCCGAACTGGGCGGCGCCGAGCCCCAGTTCGGTGAGGTGGTGGCCGGTGCGCAGGCGTCGGGTGGGCAGTGGCGGCGTGAGTGCCTTCGGAAGGTTGTCCATGACCGCGACTGTATCGCCAGTCAACATACGTATTATGTTTGCCGGGATTCTGGGCTACGCTGCGAAAACCGAACGAGAAGGAGTGGAGCGATGCTGGCGGCGAGCTATGTAGGTGACCGGACGATGGTGGTCGAGGAGCGTGAACCTGCCGTTCTCCGGCCGGGAGAGGTCCGGCTCGCCGTGGCCTATGTCGGTATTTGCGGGACCGATCTGCACGTGTTCCACGGCGACATGGACAGTCGGGTCAGCAAGCCGGCGACCATCGGCCACGAGATGTCGGGCACCATCGCCGCCCTCGGCCCCGGTGTCGAGGGCTGGTCGATCGGCGATCCGGTGACCGTGATGCCGCTCGTGTGGGACGGGACGTGTCCCGCCTGCCGTGCAGGCAACGAGCACATCTGTCAGCACCTGGACTTCATCGGTATCGACAGCCCGGGCGCTCTGCAGCAGTACTGGAACGTCCCGGCGGCAACCCTGGTGAGGCTGCCGGCCGGAGTGTCGCTGCGAGACGCCGCGCTCGTCGAGCCGGTGGCCGTGGCGGTGCACGACGTCCGCCGGTCGGAGCTCAGCAGCGGCGACAAGGCTGTCGTCATCGGGGCGGGACCCATCGGCGTACTGATCGCGACCGTCGCTGTCGCGTTCGGCGCGGAGGTCGTGATCGCGGAGATCGACCCTGCCCGCAGGGCTGCCGCCGCCGAGTTGGGGCTTGCGACACTGGACCCCTCGTCCGTCGACCAGGCCGCCTGGGTCGAGGAGTGGACGGCAGGCGCCGGCGCCGACGTCGTGTTCGAGGTCTCGGGATCCGCTGCCGCTGTTCAGGCCGCTACCGGGCTGGTCAAGGTCCGAGGCACGCTCGTCGTGGTGGCCATCCACTCGCAACCGCGTCCGCTGGACCTTCATCGCGTCTTCTGGCGGGAGCTCCGGATCCTCGGCGCCCGGGTCTATCAGCGCCGCGATTTCGAGCGCGCGGCCGAACTTGTTGCCGATGGCAAGATACCGGTGGAGAAGCTGGTGACCGGCGTGGTGCCGCTGGCCGAGGTTCAGTCGGCTTTCGGAGTTCTCGAAGCAGGACAGGCGATGAAGCTCCTGGTGGAGTTGAACGCGTCATGAACCCGTTCGATCTGACCGGACGTCTCGCTGTGGTGACCGGAGCCAAGCGCGGGATCGGTTTCGCCGTTGCCGAGGCGCTGGCTGCCGCCGGTGCCGACATCATCGGGGTGTCGGCCACCCTTGATCCGTCGTCGTCGTCGGCGATCGGGGATCGGGTGCGCAAGCTCGGTCGTGAGTTCTCCGGCCATCGGGTGGACTTCGCCGACCGGGCAGCGGTGGTCGAGTTCGGCGAAGGGCTGGCGGCCGCCGACCGTCCGGTGGACATCCTGGTCAACAACGCCGGAACCATCCGCCGTGCTCCTGCTGCCGAGCATCCGCTCGAGTGGTTCGACGAGGTGCTGGAGGTCGATCTCACCAGCACGTTCGTGCTCAGCCAGATCCTGGGACGGCGGATGCTGCAGGGCGGGTACGGCCGAATCGTCTTCACGGCCTCGCTGCTGTCGTTCCAGGGCGGTATCAACGTGCCGGGCTACGCCGCCGCGAAGTCAGGTACGGCCGGACTGGTCCGCGCGTTGTCGAACGAGTGGGCGGGCCGCGGCGTGACGGTGAACGGGATCGCTCCCGGCTACATCGCGACCGACAACACCCAGGCTCTGCAGGATGACCCTGATCGCTCGCGGGCGATCCTCGAGCGGATTCCGGCGGGGCGATGGGGTGTCGCGCCCGACATCGGGGGAGCTGCGGTCTTCCTGGCTTCGGACGCCGCCGGCTACGTCTCCGGAACGATCCTCCCGGTCGACGGCGGCTGGCTCGGCCGCTGACGCGCTGCGGGATTCGCCGTTCCCAGGCATGGTGAAACGTCATACGTATGCTCTATAGTCACGAACCAAAATGCACTCCGCGTTGTTCCCCGGAGTCGAAGACAAGGACATCTGATGATCGGAATCAACACGGCGGTTCGCTCCCGCCGCAGGTTGGCGGTGGCCGGGCTCTGTGCCGCCACCGCGTTCCTCGTCCTGGCCGGCTGCGGCAGCAATGCCAAGGCGCAGGACGGTTCCCGCGGCTTCCCCGAAGCCAAGCAGGACGCCACGTCGACGATCACGGTCTGGGTGGACGCCGACCGTCAGGCCGCCGCGAAGGCGTTCCAGAAGGCCAACCCGGACACCAAGATCCAGGTGGTCGCCTATGACGGGTCGGCGAACGGGTCCAACTCGTTCCGCACGAAGATGCAGCTGTTCGACCGGGCCGGCAGCGGCTGGCCGGACGTCGTGTTCTCGACCCAGAACAACGACGCGGCCTGGGCCAGTCAGCAGAGTGGGGGCAAGCAGGCATTCGCGGCCGTGCTGGACAAAGGTCTGGTTCCTGGTGACACGCTCGCGAAGTTCACTGCAGGCTCGCTCAACCCGTGCACCGTGGAAGGCAAGGTGTACTGCCTCCGCAACGACCTCGCGCAGGCTGTGCTCTGGTACAACAAGAAGCTGATGAACCAGCTCGGCTACACCGTCCCGAAGACCTGGGAGGAGTACCAGGCACTGGGGGAGAAGGTCGCCAAGCAGCACCCCGGCTACATCATCGGTACCGCCGGCGACGCGTGGACGCCCGAGGTGTTCCTGTGGGCCAGCAAGTGCCAGGCCAACGACGTCACCGGTCCCAAGGCCGTCACGGTGAAGACCGACACGAACGAGTGCAAGCGGGCGGCGTCGATGCTGGACACGCTGCGCGGGAACGGAACCGTCCCCGTCGTGAGCGTCTTCACCCCGGAGTTCGTGAAGAAGTACTCCGGCAAGGTGCTCATGATGCCCGGCCCCGCCTGGTACGCCGGAGCGATCTTCAACAACCCGCAGTCCCTGAACGTGCCCCCGGGCCAGCTCGGCATCGCGGCGCCGCTGCCGTGGAAGGGGGACGACAAGCCGGTCACCGGCAACGTGGGTGGCGGAACATGGTTCATCTCCAGCCATTCCAAGAACCTCGACGCTGCTGAGAAGTTCGTCCAGTTCGTCACCACTGCCGACGACTACCAGGTCAACGTCGCACCGGGATACCCCGCCTATGCGCCGGCCGCTGAGAAGTGGGTCGCGAAGCAGGAGTCCAGCAAGTACTTCGCCACCTCGATGGAGCCGATCGTGACCGCCGCCTCGCAGGTCTGGGACGGCTGGGGCTACGGAATCTTCAGCCAGGAAGCGATCTGGGCGAAGACGATGACGACCGGGATCACCGGCGGCAAGTCGATTGTCGAGCTGCTACCGACCTGGCAGCAGGCGATCCAGAACCAGGCCAAGGTCGACGGATACTCGGTGAGCTGAATGACGATTGCTGCACCGAGCGATCCGCTGGTCGCCGGCGCCCCTGAGCGCCGGCGACCAGCGCCGGGCAACGGCCGGGCACCCGGGAGCACACGGATCGGCTACGTCTTCGTCTCGCTCTACGCGCTGCTCGCGCTGGCGTTCGGGGTCGGTCCTGCGTTGTACGCGGTCGTGCTGGCGTTCACCAACGCCGACGGCGGGTTCGCCGGTCTGGCCAACTTCACGAAGGTCGTCGGGGACTTCCGGTTCTGGCCGGCTGTGCTTCATGTGGCCGTCTACCTCGTCATCTGGCTGGTCATGCTCGTCGTCCTGGTGGTGGGCCTTGCCTTGCTGGTGCACGCCATCCGGTTGCGCTGGGCAAGTACTGCATTGCGTTTCGTGTACTACCTCCCCGGCGCTCTGGCCGGCGCGTCGAGTGTGCTGCTCTGGCTGTTCGTCCTCGATCCCACCGCCAGCCCGGTCAGCGGTCTGCTCCGGGCCTTCGGGTTCGACAGTTTCGTGGCGGTCATCCAGCCCGGGCACCTGCCGGCGATCTTCGCGATCATCGCGTTCTGGACCGGGGCCGGCGGGTGGATCGTGATCATGTACGGCGCCCTGAACAACATCAGCACGGAGGTGATCGAGGCGGCCCAGGTCGACGGCGCGAGCGTGGGACAGATCGCGCTCCGGATCCAGCTTCCGCTGCTGCGCAAGTGGATCGCCTACATGGGCGTCATGTCGCTGGCCGCCGGCACCCAGCTGTTCGTCGAGCCGCAACTGCTCAGCCAGGCCAGCAATGCCGTTGTTCCCAACGACTACTCGCTGAACCAGCTCGCGTACCAGTACGCGTTCCAGCAGAACGACTTCAACGGGGCGGCCGCGATCTCCCTGATCCTGCTGGTCGTCGCGTTGCTGCTGTCATGGGTGTTCGTCACCCGTGGCGGCCTTTTCGAGAGGGAATGAGGATGTCGAGTACTACCGTCGAACACCGCCTCGCGAACCTCCGGGGATGGAGCGGCCGGTCGGTCGCCGGCGTCGTGGTGACGCTGTGCGTCTTCTTCTTCGCCGTCCCGGTCGTCTGGCTGCTGCTCGCCGTCACCAAGTCCGCCAAGGCGCTGACCGTCTCGAACCCCTTCTCGGTCGGCTCATGGCACGACCTCGTCGCCAACTGGCACCAGCTGTTCGCCTTCCAGGACGGCGCGGTCACCACCTGGATCGGCAACTCCGCGATCTATGCGGTGGGCGCGCTGGTGATCACGCTCATCGTCGGCATCCCCGCCGGGTACGCGCTCGCGCTCACCGAGTTCAAGCTGCGCAGGGCCCTCCTGGTGCTGACTCTGGTAGTCATGCTGATCCCCAACACGGCGCTGGTGCTGCCGATCTTCCTGGAGCTGAACAGCGTCGGCCTGATCGGGAGTCCGTTGTCGGTGATCCTGCCGATGTCGTTCTTCCCCTTCGGTGTGTACCTCACCTACATCTACTTCTCGACCAGCATCCCGCGGGACCTGCTCGCCGCGGCCCGGATCGACGGCTGCACCGAGTTCCAGGTCTTCACCCGGGTGGCGCTGCCGCTGGCCGCGCCGATCGTCGCGCTGGTCGCCTTCTTCAGCTTCGTCCAGAACTGGAACAACTTCTTCCTGCCGTTCGTGATGCTGCCCTCCAGCGACGGCTACCCGATCCAGGTCGGGCTCACCTCGCTGCTGGCCGCGACGCCGGCCTTCAACCCGAGCTCGGCGGGATCGGACTCCATCCAGCTGCCCACCCTGGCGCTGGCCACGATCGTCTCGATCCTGCCGGTGCTGATCGTCTTCCTCTTCTCCCAGCGGTTCCTGGTCTCGGGAATGACGGCCGGAGGAACCAAGGAATGACCGCCCCGGCCCTCAAGGAGAACCCGATATGAAGATCACCGGATACCGCAGTCTGAGCACGGTTCACGACTGGGGGAGGGTCACCGGCGACGTCAACGGCGTACAGAGCGGCAACACCACGCCGGTCCCCGTGCTCATCGTCGAGACCGACGCCGGGATCGAAGGAGTCGGCCTCGGCCCGCACGCGGACATCGCGCGCGTCTTCCCCGCGGTCGAGGGCGAGGACCCGCGATCGGTCGTTGCCCTGTACGACCGAATGCTCGACTGGGTGTTCAAGACCGGTCATGCCGGACCCGTCTTCGGCACGATCGGAGCCATCGACACTGCCCTGTGGGACCTGAAGGCGAAGGCGGCCGAGGAGCCGTTGTGGCGGCTGCTCGGTGGGCGCGAACGCTTCGTCCCCGGCTACGCGTCCGGCCTCGAGTACGGCCTGACCGACGAGGAGCTCGCCGAACTGTACGGCCGGTTCGCGGACCGCGGCTTCAAGGCCGGCAAGCTCAAGGGCGGTCGCGATCTGGACCGGGACCTGCCCCGGCTGGAGATCGTCCGCGAGGTGCTCAGCCGCAACTCGCGCCGGCCGGCGCTGATGTTCGACGCGAACGAGTCGTGGAACCAGGCCCAGGCCGCCCGGTACGTCGCCGCCATCGAGGAGCGCGTCGATCTGACCTGGGTGGAGGAGCCGTTGCGCAGATGGGATGCGGCCGGATTGGCTGCCTTGCGCGGAAAGGTCCGGGCGGCGATCGCCAGCGGCGAGAACCTGACCGGGCTGGAGCAGTACCGTCCGCTGCTCGACGCCAAGGCCCTCGATGTGGTCCAGGTGGGCAACGTCTGGGGGATCACGCATTTCCTCCGGGTGGCGACGCTGGCGCATGGTCACGACCTGCCGGTGAGCCCGGTCGCGTACAACGCGAACCCGATTGCGCACGCGGCCGCCGCCGTACCGAATCTCCTGACCTACGAGGTCCAGGATCTCCATTTCCCGGTCGGCCTGGAGGTCGACCAGCAGTTCGACGACGGAGGGATCATCTTGGGCGACCGTCCAGGCATCGGCATTCTGGTTGACGAGTCCCAGCTCTCGCCGGGCAACTCCACGGCGGCCGCTCCCGCAGCGACAGGACCACACATCCGGCCGGAGCGCGCCGCTTTGCGGTTGGTCGCCGAACCGGACGTGATCGACGTTCCGGCAGCACCGTTGAGGCCGGTCTCGTGACCCGCGAACCGGAGCGCCGGGCATTCGTCGTCGGTGTGCGTCCAGAGAAGCGCGAGGAATACCTGAAGCTGCACAGCGCGGTCTGGCCGGGCGTCGAGCAGAAGCTTGTCGAGTGCAACATTCGCAACTACAGCATCTTCGTCTTCGGCGACATCCTGTTCGCGTACTACGAGTACGTCGGCGAGGACCACGACGCGGACATGCAACGGATCGCGGACGACCCGGTCTCGCAGGAGTGGTGGACGCACACCGATCCGTGCCAGGTGAGGATCGCCGAGGAACGCAATCCCGGTTCCCTGTGGCAACCGATCGACGAAGTGTGGCATCTCGGATGACGGTCGGCGTCGATGCCCACGTGCACCTGTGGGATCGGGCGCTGGACCCGCAGGACTGGATCGATCCGCAGAGCATGGCGCCGATCGCCCGGGACTTCGGCGCTGCGGACCTGAAAGCCATGCTCGCCTCGACCGGTCTCGAACGGGCGGTCGTGGTGCAGTCGAGCAACAGCCTGGGCGAAAGCGTCCGGCTCGCTCAACTGGATCCGTCAGTGGTCGCGGGGCTGGTCGGGTGGGTCGACCTCACCTCGGATGTCGATGCCCAGCTCGACCTGATCCGCCGGACCGCGACCGTCCCCGTCGTGGGCGTGCGCCATCTCGTACACATCGATCCGGATCCCGAATGGATGCTGCGGGACGACGTTGCCGCCGGTCTCGCGGCGCTCGAGCGACAAGGCCTTTGCTTCGACCTCGTCGTACGGGAGTGGCAGCTGGCTCAGGCGGCACTCGTGGCTGGTCGTCACGAAGGACTGCGCTTCGTGCTCGACCATCTGGGCGGTCCGCCGGCCCCGGGCGGAGACACAACGGCCTGGGCCGCCGGCCTGCGCGAACTGGCTCGCAGGCCGAACGTCGCCGTGAAGGTCTCGGGTCTCGTTTCCGGTTTGGCCGCGGGATCCTGGCAGGCCGCGGATCTGGCCGACCGGCTCACGTTCGCCCTCGAGGCGTTCGGGGTCGATCGCGTCCTGTACGGCTCCGACTGGCCGCTGGCCGAACTCGGCGGAGGAGCGGTGGCCTGGAAGGCTGCTGTGGACAGCCTGTTCGCGGGGCTGTCCGAGGCGGAGCGACTGCGGGTGTTCGGTGGCAGTGCCGCCGAGGTTTACAGCCTCTTCTGACCACGCTTCCGGCTGCGCGGCCGGGGAGCGTGGTCGGACGGCCGGCGTCGCTCCCACGACACGTGAATGTGGGAGTGCATCGCCTTCTCGGCAGCGGCCACGTCGTTGCGCGCGATGGCTTTGACGATTGCCTCGTGCTCCTTGAGCGTGAGCGCCACCGCGTCGGGCGGGTTGATGCCCTGGTACCGGGTGGATTCGACCGCTCGTTTGTAGACCTGCTTGGCGATGTTCTCAGCCAGCCGGTTGCCGGAGATCTCCATCACGGCGTAGTGGAAGATCACATCCGCCTGCCGGAACGAGTCCGTCTCCGACTCGCTCTCCCGCATGGCCGTCAGCGCGTTCTCCAGCCGTCTGAGCTCGTCCGCGGTGTGCGAGCCGGCCACCGCGCCGGCCATCGCGGACTCGAGGCTCGCGCGCACGACCGTCAGCTCGTCGAGCACGCCGAGGCTTTCGTCGTTGTCGATCAGCGCCGACAGCACCACTGGGTCGAGCATGTTCCAGTACCCGGGTGCCCGGACCTGGGTGCCCCGGCCCTGCGAGACGGTCACCAGACCCTTCTCCTCGAGCCGCTTCACCGACTCACGCAGCACCGTCCGGCTGACGCCGAAGTGGTCGCTCAGCGGACCTTCCGGGGGCAGCAGATCGCCCTCCTTCAACCGGCCGGTCACGATCAGATCCACCAGCTCGGCGACCACCGAGACCCCGAGCCGCCCCACCGGCAGCCGACGCGGCATCAACTGAGCAGCGGGAATCGAGTCCTTCACCATACGTATGATCTTACACACCATTCTATTCCAGGTAAGGCGAAACGATCTGCTTACCATTCGATGACGGAATTCAGGCGCATTCTGTAAGGTCGGGATAATGTCGCGGGTGGATATTCCGGATTACGGTGGCGAGGCATCTGAAGATGCCATCGATTTCCGCCTTTCACCGAGGAGTATCACGTGCGAACCCAGCAACGCCGGCGGGTGATCCGCGGCGGCCTGATCGGCCTGGCAGCGGTCACCACGCTCGTCTCCGCCATCGCCGTCCAGGCGAACGCCTCGACCTCACCGGCCCTCAAGAGCACTGCCGACGTACGGACGGCCGGCGGTGTCCTGCCGTCGAGCAAGATCATCCTGCCGAGCGCGGTCAAGGTCGACCTCACCAACGGCTTCGTCCGGCTGCCGCTGCACCGTGGCGAATTCGAGGGTCAGACGGTCTGGTACGTCCTGACCGAGGCCTCCGACCAGGGTGCCGCTGACGATCTCGGCCTCAACTACGCGCCGAAACTCGGCAACGCGTCGATCGGCTGCCCGGACTGTGTGCAGGACGTGACTCTGACAGCGGCGGCCGGCAACGTCTTCAATGAGGGTGTCGTGCACTTCCAGGGCATTCCGGACTTCAGCCCGGCCCGGGTGCTGAAGGCAGGCCCGACCGGGTTCCCGCCGGCCGAGGCGACGCCTGGTGCTGTCGGCGGAGCGAAGTACAGTCCGTTCATCCGGATCGCCGGATCACAGACGGTCTACAACGCGCCGATCGTTGCTGTGGGCAATGGTCCGTTCGATGTCGATCACCACACGAACACCGGCGACCGGGTACTGGCCGTTCACCCAGCCGCCAAGGCCACCGGGCCGGCGCAGTTCCATGGTGCCTCGGTCGATCTGCTGCTGGTCCGTGGCTTCGACTCCGGCAAGCGGATCCTGTACATCTCCACCGATGCGAGTGACGCGACCACCGCGGTGCTGGAGCGGGCCACCTACGTTCCCGCGCTCAACGGCACCGCCTTCGCCGGCGGCGACGACTTCCTGGGCAGCGTCCGAGAGCGGATCTTCCCGTTCGTCAACGGACAGACGGGGGCGCACAACCCGCAGGCTCAGGGTCTGTCGCACGTGATCCTGGACGGTCACGCCGCGGAGGACGCCTCCCTGAAGAACAAGGCGCTGCTGCAGGCGCTGCTGAACAACGGTGACGCGCTCAACGTGCAGGGCGACTTCCCGACGCTGACCGAGAACAACCGCCGCGCCGCGTACAGCCCGCTGTGGGAGGCGCAGTTCGGGGAGTGGACCCCGAAGGCGGTCAAGGCCGGTCTCAACACCCGGCAGACCGACGAGTTCCAGATCCTGAAGCTGGCCGCTCAGCGACCCGACCTGCTGACCGGCCCGGGTGGCGCCGAGTTCGGCAGCGTGAAGGCGCTGATCAACTGCCCGGTGATCGGCTACCTCGACGAGGAGCCGAACGAAGACCTGATCGCTCCGGTGCCCGGCTCAGCGGTCGACTTCCCCGGCGCCTACTTCCAGGGCTGACCTCGACTTCATGGGGGCTGCCGACGGGCAGCCCCCATGAATGCCTACGGGCTCAGTTCAGGCCGAAGGCTCGGGTGATGGTCTGGGTGATGCCGCCGCCGTTGCGCTGGGTGGCGGTGACTCGGATGGATAGGTAGCTGGATTTGGATGGGGCGTGGAGCCGGGTCTGCCAGGAGGCCTTGTTTTGCTTGAGGGCTTGCTGGTGCCAGGTGACCCCGTCGTCGTACGAGACCTCCAGCGCGACCGAGCTGACCGAGTCCTCGCGAGCGGTGCTGCCGAGGACCGCGGGCTTGATGGAGAAGAGCGAGCTGCGCTTCGCTCGGCCGGCGGCGTCCACGTCGGTGCCGTAGTCGAGTTGGGCCAGGGGCAGCGCCAGGTTGTCGGCCTCGCCGGAGGTGAACCTCCACTCGGTGTGCGTTGTGGTCGAGTACGGCGTGATGTCGGCCCTGCCCACCGTGTCGACGACGAGCCGGTACGGGAGCTTCTGCGGCGACAGGTCGCCGACGCCGAACTCCGGTCGTGGTCCGTTCTGCGCCAGCTTCTGGTCGCCTTGGCAGAGGGCGAAGCTGCGGGTCATCAGCGAGTCGCCGCTGTGCGCGGAGCCACCGTCACCGAAGCCGGCGATCATGCCGCCCATCGCGTTGCCGACCCGGTGCGGAACCTCGAACTCCATCATCCGCGGCCGGCTGATCGGACCGAACCACCGCTCGTTCTGGACGCTTCGCGGTTGGTAGCCGACGACGTCGGTGAAGGTTGCCCAACTGTCGGTCGAGGCGTACTGCTGCCACTTGACGCCCTTGCCCGCCGACACCCAGTCGGTCCGGTGCCCAACGGCCTGCTTCCTCGGGAACGGCGGCACCCGTACCATCCCGAAGCCGGCGTACGGGTACGCGGCCGGCCAGTGCTCGTACGACGGGCTGTCCTCACGGCTCTCCAGCACCCGCTGGCCGCCCGTCGGAGCGAAGTCGTTCTCGATCCGCGCGAGGCTGCCGGGATCCGTGGCCGCCGACGGGTCGTCCGGGATCCGGCCCTGGTGGTAGTCGACCAGGTCGTACAGGTACTTCGGAATCGGGTGCGCCTCGACGGTCAGGTCGGTCCGGCCGGCGGAGATCTTCTTGATCAGTGCCTCACCGTCGTCGAGGGTGAGCGAGGCGACCGGAATCGGTCCGGCCGCCCGACCGTCGGGGTCGCCGTACCAGTCGGTCAGGCGACCGTCGCCGTCGTTGACCACCAGCAGCATGGCCGCCCCGGCGTTGTGCGCCGCCGCGGCCTGGTCGACGGCTGTCAGGTCGCTGTTCCGGATGACCACGGCCTTGCCCCGTGCGGACAGACCCTGGTACTCGGCGGGCGTGCCGGTACCGGCGAAGACGGCAGCGACCTTCGTGCGGCCGTCGCGGAACGCGGGGGAGCCGGGCTGCACCAGCAGCGCGTCGTCGAAGCTGCGGCCGCCGTACGTGATCTTCAGCGGAGTCTGCTCGGCCCGGAAGCGGGTCGTGAAGACAAAGCTGCCCTGACGGACGCTGCTCTTGGTCGGGAGTGCCCACAGGCTGTCGTAGTCGGGTGGCGGCATCAGGATCTCGTGCAAGGCCTGCGCGTCGTCGGCCGTCGGCACGGTCGACGTGAAGGAGCGGAAGATGTCGACCCTGCTGGTGGTGACCGTCGTCGGCTGTGGCGTCGCGACCTTGACCTCACGCACGCGCGACGCGTCCAGTACGACGTCCCGGTCGCCGGTCAGGTTCACCTCGGGAGCGGTCAGCACCGCGAGACCCAGGGAGTGCGGGCCGTGGCTGCCTTCCATGTCCAGCGTGGACACGAGCGTGTACGTGCCAGGCGCCCAGCGGCTGGTGAGCTTGCCGTCCGGCACCCAGACCACGTTGGTCTTGCCGTCGGCGCCGGTGATCTCGACCTCGCCGCTGACGGGCTTACCGGATCGGTCCTTCAGGTGAACGGTCAGATTGTGCTTCTCGGGTTCGATGGCCAGCCCCACGGCCGTGTGCACCGTACCGGCTGCTGAGCGGGCGACGACCTGGGCGGCGTACTGGCCGGGCGCCAGGCCCTTCGGGTTCGCGACCACGCCGACGGTGGAAGTGCCATGGGCCGGCACCGTCAGTTGACCGGCAGCGATCGTGAAGATCCCGCTCGGGGCGGTGCCGTGGTCGGTCGAGAGTTGCAGCGTGATCGGGCGGTCGCTGGTGTTGCGGTAGGTGATCTGACGCTTGACCGGCGACCGGTCCGCTTTCGGTGACCAGGCAACGAGTCCCGCATCCACCGATCCGGTCGCGACGACCTGCGCGTGCAGGTAGGCGGCCGCAACGTCCAGCCGGCCGGTACCTGCCTGGTACGGCGTGTAGTCGGGGGTCAGTGCGGTCGTACTCATCAGCGCTTCCTTGATCTGCTGCCCAGTCCACTCAGGGTGTTGCTGGGCCAGCAGGACGGCAGCTCCGGCGACATGGGGTGCCGCCATCGACGTGCCGCTGTCGTAGCGGTAGTAGCCCTCGCCGCCGTCGTTCATCAGTTGCGAGCGTGCGGCCAGGACGTCCACACCGGGTGCGGACAGGTCGGGCTTGAGTCCGTCGTCGTTCATCCGCGGCCCGGCGCTCGAGAAGCCGGCCAGGACATCGGAGCCGTCCACTGCGGCCACGGTCAACGCGGCATCCGCAGTACCGGGGGCGCTCACGCTGTAGGGGTTGTTGCCCGAGTTGCCGGCGGCGATCACGAACAGAGCACCGGTCTCGGCGCTGAGCCGGTTGACCGCCTCGCTCAGCGGATCATCCTGGGTGTGCCATGCCGCCGTACCGAGGCTCATGTTGACGACCTTGGCGTGCTCGGTCCGCACGGCCCACTCCATGCCGGCGATGATGCCGGAGATCGGGCCGGATCCGGTGTCGCTCAGTACCTTGCCCACGACCAGGTCGGCGGCGGGGGCGACGCCGCGCTCCTTGCCGTCCGATGCTGCGCCAGTGCCCGCGACGGTGGAGGCGGTGTGCGTTCCATGGCCGTTGCGGTCCGCAACGTCCTGCCCGGCGACGAAGCTCTTGCTCGCCACGATGCGCTTGGCCAGGTCCGGGTGAGTGGCGTCCACGCCGGAGTCCAGTACTGCGACGCGCACGCCGGCGCCGGTCGCGCCCGCCTGCCACGCGGCCGGGGCACCGATTTGGGCGGTGCTGTCCGCGAGCAGCGCCTTCGCCTTGCCGTCGAGCCAGATCTTCTCGATGCCCGCGGCGAAAGAGGGTTCAGTTCCGGTGACCGGCGCCGACCGCCGCGCGTTTTGCTGGCCGGTGTCCGTGAGCGCCGACCAGAAGGCGGCGGCCAGCGACCGCTGGGTTCGCACTGCCGATCCGGCGACGGACGGAAGCTCGCGGGTGACAGTCGCTCCCGGCAGCGGCGTACGGGCTGACCGTGAGCGGGTGGCGGCGTCGGAGCTGGTGACGATCAGCGGCAGGTCGGTGGAGTGGGCATCGTCGTAGCCCTGGTCGAGAAGTTCGCTGAGGTTGAAGAGCTGCTTGTCGAGTCGGCCGGTCGCCACGAACGGCATCGCTTCGCCGGGATAGACGAAGGTGTCGCCGGCCTCGACCACGACCCGCACAGGTCCGGTGGCGCCAGGGGCGCGCTGGACGTCCTGGACCGAGACCGCCCGGCCCGGCCCTCGGACGACCGTCACCTTGTCGCCGGTGATCAATGTCAGTACCAGCGGTTCGTGCTGTGAGACGGCCACGCCGCTCGCGGTAGGTGGTGGGGGCTGGGCGCCGGCCGGCATGGGGACGGCCACGCCGGCGACAAGGAGCAGTGCTGCGACCGGCAGCAGCTGCCGGTGGCCAGGGGAACGACGCACGGTGTCCTCCGGAAGATTGGATGGTGACGGCATCCGATCAGCCCGGAAGACACGTGTAAACGAATTGCCCGTTTTGGTCAAAATCCGAAGTTTTTGTCCAAATTGGCAGTCCGGACCCATCCCCACGCCACCAAGTCCGCTACTACCGCGCCCAGCTCGGGTCTACCCGCGCCCGCTCGCCGGACTACGCCTTCAGGTCTTGCGGTTGCATAGGTTTATCGAATCGCGGCGGGCGGCTTATTCTGTGGCTCGGATCGCTGTCGTTGAGGAGCTGGCGTTGACTGTAGATTCACCTGATGAGCTCGCCGCGGTCATGACTGCGGCGGCTGCGGCGCTGGCAGGCCCGATGGACCTGGACACGACGCTGGAGCAGCTTCTGGCCAGTGCGCTCGACACGGTTCCCGGTATTTCTCAGGCCAGCTTGTCGGTCACCACGCGCGACGGCCGGATCGAGACGCTGGCGCCGACCGATGAGCGAGTGGTGCTGGCAGACCAGCTGCAGTACAAGCTTCGGCAGGGGCCGTGCCTCGAGGCGGCGTTATCCGAACCGGTGGTCGAGGCGGATGACCTGGCTTCGGACCCACGGTGGCCAGACTATGGGCCGGCCGCCGCCGGCCTGGGGTTCGGTGCGCAGATCGCGTTCCAGTTCCGCGCTGAGCCGCATGCGCGGGGAGCGCTGAATCTGTACGCGGACGAACCGCACAGCCTGGATGGTGAAACGCGGGCGCTGGGTGCGATGTTCGCCGGCCTGGTCGCGATCGCGATGGGCTGGGCAAAGCACGAAGAGACGATGAATGAGGCACTGGCGACCCGCAATGTGATCGGTCAGGCGGTCGGCATCGTGATGGAGCGCTACAAGATCACCCCGGAGCGGGCGTTCGCCTTCCTGGTCCGCAGCTCCCAGCACAGCAACACCAAACTGAAGACGGTCGCCGACCGCATCGTCGCCGACCTCATCACCGAAGCCACCCACCGACCCGGCTAGGGGTCGTGCCCGGCGGGCTCAGCGGGCCATTGCGAGTACGTCGCGGACCAGGCGACGGGGATGGTCGTCGTCCAGTGGCAGGGCGAAGATGACGTTGTAGTACAGGGGCGCGACGATGTGGTCGAGGATTTGCGCGACGGTCGGTGTCTTCTCGCCGCGTTCGGTGGCGCGCCGCACCATCTCCACCGCCTGCTCGTGGCGGGCGTCGGTGACCGCGCAGTTCGCGACGAGGTCGACGCGGGCCGCCACCATCGCGCGCAGGTAGCGGGCTCGCTCGGGACGGGCGATGTCGCCGGCGATGATGTCGGCCCAGTCCGTCAGGTCCTGCTCGAGGGATCCGGTGTCCGGTACGGACTCGCTGTCCCGGGTCAGGGCTGCGACGGCGACGTCCTCGAGTAGTGCGTTGACGTCGGACCAGCGCCGGTAGAGCGTCGTCGGGTTGACCCCGGCGCGCTCGGCGATGACCGGAAAGCTGATCTTGTCGGCGCCTTGGCCGACCAGCTCGCCGACGGCGGTGTAGATCGCGGTCAGCACCCGGTTGCTGCGACCTCCAGGGCGACTCGGTCGGTCAGGCATACCGCCATTCTAAGCAAAGAAGTTTGCTTTTACGAAGATCCGGGCGCTACTGTCCTTAGAGCAAAGATCATTGCTTTTGGGTGGAGGTTTCCCGTGTTCAGCCGCTCAGTCTCGTTCGTCGTTGCCGGGGCGGCCGGCGCCGCGACACTGACCGCCGCGTCGGCGCCGTCGCCGCTCTATCCCGTCTATCAGCGTCTGTGGGGGTTCTCCGCGTTCGTGCTGACGGTCGTCTTCGCCGTCTACGTCTTCGCGTTGCTCGGCGCCTTGCTGACCGTCGGCTCGCTCTCCGACCGGGTCGGTCGGCGCCCGGTCGCGTCCGGAGCGCTGGTGCTGCTCGCGCTGGGCATGGTGCTGTTCACGATCGCCGGAGGTACCGGCGGCCTCGTGGTCGCGCGGATCGTGCAGGGTCTTGCCGTCGGCGCTGCCACTGGTACGACGACGGCCATGATCATGGACTCGGCGCCGAACCCACGGTTCGGTTCGGTCGTCAGCAGCGCCGTACCGTCCCTGGGCATCGTGATCGGAGCCGTCCTCGCCGGCGCCCTCGTGGAGTTCGCGCCGCTGCCTCGCCAACTCGTCTTCTTGATCCTCGGCGTGGTCTACCTGGTGCTCGCAGCGCTCGTCTGGCTGATCCCTGAGGGCGCCCATCCGAAGCCGGCCGTGCGGGAGTCGCTCTGGCGGTCGCTGCGGCCGAGCGCCGGGCTTCCGGCGGCCGTGCGGCCGGTCTTCTTCGCCCTGGTTCCTTCGATGGCCGCGACGTGGGCGCTCGCCGGGTTGTACCTGTCGCTCGGGTCGTCCGTGCTCGGCGACGTCCTCGAGGTGCACAGTCATTTCGTCGTCGGCATCGTGCTCGGAGTGTTCTTCGCCGCCGGGGCGGTCGGCACCGTGGTCTCGTCAGTCTCGCCGACGCGTTGGCGCGAGTGGCTCGGGTACGGAACCCTCGCCCTCGGCGTAATGGTCACGATCGTGGCGATGCTGCTGACTACGTTGCCGCTCTACGTGGCCGGATCGGCAGTCGCCGGACTGGGCTTCGGCGCGGCGTTCCGCTTCGCCGTCCACGCACTCGGCGAGGCGGCGCCGGACAGCCGGCGCGGGGAGGTGTTCGCGACCATGTACATCGTCAGCTACCTCGCCTTCAGTGTGCCCGCACTGGCCGCCGGGCTCGCCGCCCAACGCTTCGGCCTCGAACCGACAGCCGTCGCGTACGGCGCCCTGGAAGTCGCCCTGATCCTGATCGCGACGGCCGCCGGAATCATCCGCGCCCACCAACAGGTCAGCGAGAGCTACGCGCATCGTGCGTAGTCGAAGTCGAGTTTCTGCCCCACCGCCGCCAGGACTGCGAGCGCGTCGGTCACGTCGCGGCTGCTGGACAACAGCGCGCCGACCAGGGATCCCGCGGATGTTCCGACGATTGCCGAGGCTCCTGCCAAATCGACGCCGGCGTCGCGCAGCCCGGTGAGCAGACCCGTCTGCCAAGCGACACCGACGGTTCCGCCGCCGCCGAGGACGACCGTGCGGGTGGGTGAACCATTTCGCTGAGAAGTCATTGCTGTTCCTTCATGATGCGATGTCGATACCGAAGAGGGCACAGGCGTTGCCTGCGGTGAACTTGTCGCGGTCTTCGTCGGTGGGGAACTCGGTGAGGAACTTTTCGATGTCTGTCCTGACCGGCCGC
Source organism: Kribbella sp. NPDC051620 (assembly GCF_044453825.1). Taxonomy (NCBI): domain Bacteria; kingdom Bacillati; phylum Actinomycetota; class Actinomycetes; order Propionibacteriales; family Kribbellaceae; genus Kribbella; species Kribbella sp. NPDC051620. The sequence continues at coordinate 482,123 of NZ_JBITDB010000003.1, read as the reverse complement.
TGGAAGGGATAGTCGGTCGAGAACAACAGCCGATCGGGCGTGGTCACCTCCAGGGCATGGCGCAGCAGCGTGGGATTGAGCATTCCGGAGGCGGTGATGTGGATGTTGGAGCGGACGTAGTCCGACACCTTCCGGTCCAGACCCGCAATGCTGGAGAGACTGTCGGCGCGGTCGGTCCAGAACAACAACAGTTCGCCCCAGTGACCGAGTACGAGTTGCAGGTCGGGATGGCGATCGAAGGTGCCACGGACGATCAGGCGCAAGGCGGCGACCGCCGCCTCCAGATGCCAACCCCAACCGAAAGTCGCCAGGGCCAGATCGGTCGCCGGGTCGAAGCCGCTGTAGACGGTCTGACGGATCACGCGCGATGGAATCTGCGGATGGATGAAGATCGGTTGTCGCAAGGCCGCGGCGGTGGCGAACAGGTCGTCGTACCGCGGGTCGTCCAGCGGGATCTCGGCAGTCCGCCCGTACACCATCGCTCCGACGAACCCGAGACCGGCAGCACGTTCGAGCTCCGCGCGGGCGGCCTCTGGATCCGCCATCGGCAGAGTGGAGAAGGCCCGCAGCCGTGCGGGGTGCCGGCCGACGGCCTCGGCGGCGATGTCGTTGGCCCGCCTGCTGAGCGTTCGTGCGTCCGCTGGATCCAGTGGCTGGCTACCGGGTGGCGCCAGGGAGAGGATCTGCAGGTCGACCCCCTGGCTGTCCATCGCCGCGATCCTGGCGTCGCCGATGTCGTCGAGGCGCTCGAGATTGTCGCCCATCTCGTCGAACACGATGCTTGCGTCCCCGCGGTCCAAGGGGAGTGCCTTCACTGCCGACGTGAGCTCAGGCAGATTCCAGTGTTCTTCGATCGCGATCAAAACCACGGCGGGCCTCCGATCCGGTGCAGGCATTCTGCTCAACGCTGTTGAGTGAACCATACACGAATCGCTCAACGCTGTAGAGTGAAGTTGTGAACGAGACCTCCCGTGACGCCAAACGCGCCCGCACCGCACAGCGGATCCTTGCTGCCGCCAGGCAGGAATTCGCCACCCGTGGCTTCGACGGCGCGACGATCCGGGGCATCGCCGGAGTCGCGGGAGTGGATGCCTCGCTGGTGATGCAGCACTACGGCTCGAAGGCGGCCCTGTTCACCACTGCTGTCCAGCTGCCCAGCGACGACGCCGAGAGCGCCGCCGAGCACCTTCTGGAGGTACTCGCCAACCGGCTGCGCGATCTCCCACCGGAGACGAGTGCACTGGTCCAATCCATGCTCACAGTGCCGGAAGCCGCCGACTCGATGCGCGCCTACCTCGACGAACGCGTCGACAACCTCGCCAGATCACTGGACGGCGACGACGCACACTTGCGCGCCCTGCTCACAGTGAGCGGCATCCTCGGCCTGACGATCACCCGGCACTTCCTGAAGTTGCACGCCTTCGACGACGCCTCCGACGAATCGATACTGCAGGCCGCGCGCGGCTGGACCGCATACTTGTCCCGCGACTCGTAGCGGAACCATGTGAGGTGACGCACAGCTGCGATCGGTCAAAGGTGGCCGGAGAGGCCAGCTTGCCGGAAAACACAAAAGCCCTGGAACAGATTGCGACGTCTGCCAGGGCTTAAGTGTTGGTGCGCCGCCAGGGACTCGAACCCCGAACCCGCTGATTAAGAGTCAGCTGCTCTGCCAATTGAGCTAGCGGCGCATGTTCTGTTGTGCTTGCGAACGAAGAGGATCGTAGCAGGGGATTTGGGTGGAAGTGAAATCGGTTAGGTCAGGGGCGGAGGTCCAGGACTGCCATGGCTGCGTTGTGGCCGGCGATGCCGCTGACGGCGCCGCCTCGGCGGGCTCCGGAGCCGCAGATGAGGAGGTTGGCTACGTCGGTTTCGACGCCCCAGCGGCCGGACTCGGAGTCGTCCTCGGCCCAGGGCCATTGGAGGTCGCCGTGGAAGATGTGGCCGCCGGGCATGCCGACGGATTCTTCGATGTCGACGGGGGTTTTGGCTTCGATACAGGGGTTGCCGTCGGCGTCGCGGGCGATGCAGGGGTCGAGTGGTTCGGCCAGGTACGACTCCAGGCCGGCCAGGACGCGGCGTACGGATTCCTCGCGGGCCGCGTCGTTGTCGGTGGCAAACAAGCGGGTGGGGAAGTGGACGCCGAAGACGGTCAGGGTTTGGTGGCCTGAGGCAACTAGTTCGGGGCTGAGGATGGACGGGTCGGTGAGGGAGTGGCAGTACACCTCGGACGGCGGTACCGACGGCAGCGAGCCAAGAGCAGCGGACTGGTACGCAGCCTCGAGCTGGCTGTAGTCCTCGTCGATGTGGAAGGTGCCCGCGAAGGCCCGCCGCGGGTCGTCACCGGAACGCAATCGGGGGAGCCGGGAGAGCAGCAGGTTGATCTTGAGTTGCGACCCCTCAGGTTTCGGGCCGGACGGCTGGCCGCGCAGGCCGGACAACACAGTGGGAGCGACGTTGGCGAGTACGTAAGAGCAGTCCACCGAACGCTCTCCGTCACCACCCATCCAGGTCACGGCCGCGCGCTTGCCATCGGCTTCCACCGACGTCACGGAGGCGTTCACGACCACGGAGGCGCCCGCACGTCGAGCAGCGTCGGCGAGGGCGTCCGTCACGGCGCCCATGCCACCTACCGGCACTCGCCACTCGCCAGTGCCGTTGCCGATCAGGTGATAAAGGAAGCAGCGGTTCTGGATCAGGGACTCGTCGTGCAGCCCGGCAAAGGTGCCGATGACCGCGTCGGTCGCCACCACCCCCCGCACAGTGTCATTCACAAATAAGCGCTCCACGACCTCACCGAAGGGCCGCTCGATCAGCGCCTCCCACAGTGCAGGGTCGACCTGCTTGCGGAGCTCCGCAGCCGACGGGAGCGGCCCCAGCAGGGTTGGCGCGACTACACCGGCCAGCGACGCGACAGAGTTGTAGAAAGACGTCCAGGCCTCGTACTCCGAATCGCCCCCAGTCAGAGCCGCAAAGGAGGTTCGGGTAGCCGCCCCCTCGGGCCGCTCGACCATCAGCCCCAGGTCGCGCCCATCCCGGCGTACCGGAGTGTAGGACGCGACCGAGCGCGACCGGAGCTCCAGCGACAGGCCGAGGTCGGCGACGATCTTGTCGGGCAGCAGGCTGACCAGGTACGAGTACCGCGACAGGCGAGCGTCCACACCCGGGAACACCTGCTGGCTGACCGCTGCACCGCCCGTATGGCCCTGCTGCTCGAGTACGAGCGTGCTGAGGCCGGCACCGGCCAGGTACGAAGCCGCGACGAGACCGTTGTGGCCGCCGCCGACGATCACCACGTCGTAGAAGTTCTGCATCAGACCGGCCAATCCAGTTCGCGGTACGCGGCGTCCCAGAACATCCACTCGTACCTGGTGGTCGTGGCGAAGTGCCGGTGGCAACGGTCGCGCTCACCCGGGCCCACCTCGGCGCCGAGCCGGTCCGTCACCGCCAGTACCGACTCTACGACCGCATCGAACTCCTCGGATCCGTAAGCGGCGATCCACTCCGCGTAGACCGGGTCCGGCGAGGAGTGCTTGAGCAGCTCCCGCCCGACCTCGCGGTAGATCCAGTAGCAGGGCAGCACGGTCGCCACTGCCTCGGCGTACGTCCCGGTGGCGCAGACAGCGGTCAAGTAGGACATGTACGCCGTAGTGGTCGGCCCGGAGCCCACGGAGTCCACATCGGCGGAGGTGAGACCCAATGAGCCCAGGAGTGAGCTGTGGAGCTCCTGCTCGACTGCGATGGCGTCTGCGGCGTGCCGGGCGAACATACTGACCGCGTCCTCGTCCACCGCCCGGGCGGCGACCAGGGCCAGCGCACGGGAGTACGAGCGCAGGTAGTGACTGTCCTGGACGATGAAGTAGCGGAAGGCGCTGTGCGGCAGCGTGCCGTCGGTCAACCCGGTGATGAAGGGATGCCGGACGATCCCGGCGTACACCTCGGCGGCCCCGGACTCCCACAGCTCCTTGGAAAACGTCATCCCCAGCTCCTCAAGCTCGACTGCTGCCGACCCTAGTGCCACGACTGTCAGCTTTGACACGACGAATGTCACTTACCGGCCTTACCCTGGCGCCATGACGATGCAGGGGGATCTCGCCCGGGCCGCGATGCCGCCGGACACCGCGTTGCTGAGCCGGATCCGGGCCTCGGTGATCGGCGACGACCAGGTGATGCCAGGGCCGTACGGGCCGCGCCGGGTCACCTATGCCGACTACACGGCGTCCGGCCGGGCGCTGAGCTTCCTCGAGGACTTCATCCGCGAGGAGGTGCTGCCCCGGTACGCGAACACGCACACCGAGTCGAGCGGCACCGGCCTGCAGACCACCCGGTTGCGCGAGGACGCCCGCCAGATCATCCACGACAGCGTCGGCGGTGACGACGAGACCGCGGTGATCTTCTGCGGCTCCGGCGCGACCGGTGCGATCGACAAGCTGATCGGGATCCTGGGCCTGCGCATCCCGGCCGGGCTCGACGACCAGTACCACCTGACCGACACGATCCCGCCGGAGCAGCGGCCGGTCGTCTTCATCGGCCCGTACGAGCACCACTCGAACGAGCTGCCCTGGCGCGAGTCGATCGCGGACGTGGTGGTGATCGGCCAGGACGCCGACGGGCACATCGACATCCCGCTGCTGGAGAGCAAGCTGGTCGAGTACGCCGAACGGCCGCTGAAGATCGGCTCGTTCTCGGCCGCCAGCAACGTCACCGGCATCGTCAGCAACACCCATCGGGTCTCCGCGCTGCTGCACCGGCACGGCGCGCTGTCGTTCTGGGACTGCGCCGCAGCCGCGCCGTACGTCGAGATCGACATGTACGGCGGTCGTGACGCGGATCCGCTGGCCTACAAGGACGCGATCTTCCTCAGCCCGCACAAGTTCATCGGCGGTCCCGGTACGCCGGGAGTGCTGGTGGCCCGGCGTGAGCTGATGCGCAATCGCGTGCCCGACGTACCGGGTGGCGGCACGGTCGCCTTCGTGAACCCCACCGAGCACCGCTACCTCGACGACCCGATCCACCGCGAAGAGGGCGGCACACCGGCGATCATCGAGTCGATCCGGGCCGGCCTGGTCTTCCAGCTCAAGCAAGCGGTCGGCATCGACGTGATCCGCGCGCACGAGGACGCGTACCTCCGTCGTGCTGTCGAGGCCTGGCGCGAGGAGCCGGCGATCGAGATCCTCGGCAACCTGGACGCGGAGCGGTTGTCGATCGTGTCGTTCGTGGTCAAGGCGCCCTCGGGCCGGTACCTGCATCACAACTTCGTGGTCGCGCTGCTGAACGACCTGTTCGGGATCCAGTCCCGTGGCGGCTGTTCTTGCGCGGGCCCTTACGGTCACACGTTGCTCGGCATCGATCTGGCCCGCTCGGCCGAGTTCGCCGAGGAGATCGTGCACGGCTGCGAGGGGATCAAGCCGGGCTGGGTGCGAGTCAACTTCAACTACTTCATCTCGGAAGCAGTCTTCGAGTACGTCGTTGCCGCCGTGAAGCTGGTCGCTCGGGACGGCTGGCGGCTGCTCGGTGACTACCGTTTCAATCCAGCCAACGGCCTGTGGAAGCACTACCGGGGTCCGGTCGAGCCGCCGATGCGCCTGTCGCAGGTCGGGTACGACGCCGACGGCCAGCTCCGTTACCCCCGTCACGATGACAAGGCTCCCGAGTCGGCCCTGGCCGGCTACCTGGCCGAGGCCCGTACGCTGCTCTCGGCCTGCCAGCACAAGGATCCGCAGACCGAGGCCCACGTGAACGAGGAGTTCGACCACCTTCGCTGGTTCGACCTCCCGGCCGGCTGCGTCACGAAGTAGCGGTTCGCAACGCCTGCTCGTACTCCCCGTCAGCGCCCACCGTCCACGGCACCCCGTTGAGCAACAGGGTCCGCCCGGCGATGGGCGCTTTCGCTGTCGCCAGGACGGAATCGGTCTTCAGGTGGCAGCCACTGCGGTAGACGCGCTGGGTCACCCGTACCGCGATCGCGCCGGCGCCCTCGGCGTACGTGACCACCTGCGGCTCCTGCGCGCAGCCGGTCGGGGTGGCGACGATCAGCACGACCTGCTGCGGATTGCCCTTGACTACTTGTACTTCCATCACGCCGACCGCGACCGGGCGCCGATCCACGGAGGTGCTCGGGCTGGAGACCGCTTGAGGTTCGGGCGCCGGCTTCTCCTCGGGTGCCGACGATCCGAACACCTTCGACAACACGAACACGGTGAAGGCGAGCATCCCGACCAGGAAGGTCACCACCACGGCGATCCCGTACCCGAACCACGCACTGCCCGACGCTTTCACGCCTCGGATCCTAAGGGGGTGTGGGTGGCGAAGCCCCCACCCGCGCCGAAGGCGCACAAAATACCGAGGGCGACCGGTCTGCGCTTTCCGCAGACACGATCGCCCTCGTCCGAGGGTGAGTAACGGGACTTGAACCCGCGGCCCCCTGGACCACAACCAGGTGCTCTACCAGCTGAGCTATACCCACCATGTTTCAGCCGCCTGAATGAGCGCGACTGGAGAATCATAGCGATGAAGGTCAGGAACTTGAAATCGGGGTGCTGACCGCACTCGCGGCCGCCTTGGCGGTTTCCGTGTCGGGTCCGGGCAGCGGGACGAAAACGGTCTGCCGGTAGTAGCGGAGCTCGGCGATCGACTCGGTGATGTCGGCCAGCGCGCGGTGGTTGCCGTTCTTGGCCGGCGTCGCGTAGTACACGCGGGGGTACCAGCGGCGGACGAGTTCCTTGATCGAGCTGACGTCGACGTTGCGGTAGTGCAGATGCGACTCGACCTTGGGCATGTCGCGGACCAGGAAAGTGCGGTCGGTACCGACCGAGTTGCCGGCCAGCGCGGCCTTGCGCGGCTCCTTGACGTAGCCGGAGATGAAGTCGAGCACCTGCTGCTCGGCGTCGGCCAGCTCGATGCCGTTGGGCAGCTCGTCGAGCAGGCCGGAGCCGGTGTGCATGTCGCGGACGAAGTCGCCCATCTGCTCCAGGGCGCCCGGAGGTGGTGCGATCACCAGGTCGATCCCGTCCCCGAGCACGTTGAGTTCGTAGTCGGTGACGAGCACGGCGACCTCGATCAGGGCATCCTTTTCGAGATCGAGTCCGGTCATCTCACAGTCGATCCACACCAGCCGGTCGTTCATGGGCACCCACCTTAGCCGTCCCGGGACAGCTGTCCCGCCGATACCGGGCAAACCTCCCGTAGAGATCCGGGCTAACACTGTTGCGGCCTCACTACTGACGGTGTTGTCCTGTTTCTACGTACTCGGGGGAGTGCACACGGGGACACGGAGGTGGGGCATGGAGGGGACCGTCGCGCGGCCCAGGCTGACCAAGCTGCTCAGCGAGGGCGCTCGCCGCCGCCTGCTGACCGTGGTGGCCGACGCTGGGTTCGGCAAGTCCACTCTGCTCAGCGCCTGGGCTGCCGAGCGCCCCTGCGCTTGGTATACCGTCCGCGCCGAGGACCGCTCACTAGCTGCGATGGTCACCGGTCTCGTCGACGCACTGCGCCGCCAGGTGCCCGCACTGTCGACTGTGCTCGCCGCTGAGCTCCAGGGACCGCGCGGCCCCGACGCTGACGCCGAGCAAGGCACCAGAGCTCTCGCGTACGCCGCTTTGCTGGCCGACGCGCTCGAGCAGAACCTCACTGGTGACCTGGTGCTCGTGCTGGACGACCTGCACGAGCTCAATCCGGGTGACCCGGCAACGAAGTTGATCGAGGGGCTGGTGCGAGTCGCGCCGCCCTCGCTGCATCTTGTGGTGGCGTCGCGGACGGCCATGCCCTTCGGGATCGACCGGTTGCGTGGCCGGGGCCAGGTGCTGGAGATCGACGCGACAGCACTGGCTTTCACCGTGCAGGAGACCGTTGCCGTGCTCAACGTAGTACTGGGTGAAGGGGCTGAGGAGCTTGCTGAGCCGTTGCAGGCCGCAGTACAGGGGTGGCCGGCTGCTGTGCGACTGGCTGTCGAGGCGCTGCGGACAGTACCGGCCGCAGAGCGGCAGGGGCGGCTGCGGCGGGCACTGCGGTCGGATGGGCCGCTCTACGACTACCTGGCCGAGGAGGTCTTCGCAGCAGAGCCACCGTCTGTACGGCGGTTGGTTGCTGCGGTCGCCGTCTTGCCCAGGTTCAGTGCCGAGCTCTGCCAGGCGATAGGGCTCACCGAGAACGCGGAAACCCTGCAGCAGTTGCGTACTAGAGGTCTGCTCGTCTCTGCCGGCGAGATGGACGGCTATGAGCTCAACCCCCTTGTCCGGGGCTTCGCCATCGACAGGTTGTCGGCGGACGAGATCGGCATGGCTGAGCTGACACTGCAGGCTGGGCAGTGGTTCGAGTCCGTTGGAGACCAGCGAGACGCCCTGGCCTGCTACCAGGCAGTGGACTCAGCCCATGTGGCCCGGATGCTCAGGGAGAGAGGACCGGTCATGGTCCACGCTGGTCTGGGCGAAACGGTGGTTGCTGCCGTCACCTCTCTACCCGATGAGCTGCGGGACGCCGCGATGGACCAGCTGGAAGGCGAAGCGCGGCAGGTGCTCGGGGACTGGCAGGGCGCGGAGCACTGCTTCGACCGGATCATCGTGCCGGAGGGCGAGATCCCTGTCGCTATTGCTTGGCGGCTCGGCCTCATCCATCACCTGCGCGGCAGGACCGACGTAGCGGTCGCCGTGTATCGCAGGGGAAGGATCGACGGGCAGCACCCGGCAGACGAGGCGCTACTGCAGGCCTGGTGGGCTGCTGCGCATTGGCTGCGCGGGGAGTTCGACGAGTGCCGGGAGCTGGTCGGGGGCGCGGAGGTCTCGGCCAAGGTGTCGGGCGACGATCGAGCGCTGGCGATCGTCCACACGGTGCTGGCCATGCTCGCTGCCGTCGACAGCGATCCAGCGGGCAACGCCTCGCACTACCTGCGCGCTCTTGAGTACGCCGAGCGCGCAGGCGATCTACTGCAGTCGATCCGCATCCGGGTGAACCGGGCCTCGCACCAGATCGACGAGGGCTACTACTTGCTCGGCCTGGACGAGCTGGAGATCGCACTGGAGCTAGCCGACCGGGCCGGCTTCGCAGCGTTCCGGGCACTGGCTCTGAACAACAGGGGTGAGGCGCTGCTGCGGCTGGGCCGGCTGGACGAGGCCATCGTCGAGCTGGAGGCTTCGCGGGCGCTCTACCAGAAGTTGGAATCGAAGCAGATAGCGCTACCACTGACCACACTCGGTGAGGTCTACCGGGAGCGAGGGGACCGGGCCATGGCGAGAGCTTGTTACGAGGAGGCGATCGCGGTGGCGGACTCCAAGGACGTGCAGTCGGTAGTGCCGTCGCTGGCGGGCCTGGCACGCGTACTAGCGGTCGAGGAGCCGGAGCGAGCCGCCGAGCTTGCTGGCCTCGCCCGGAAGGCGGTGGCCTACGGTCCCGTACTGGACCTGTCCGGCGCGCTGGTCGGGCTGGGCTGGGTGTCGCTCCATGCGGGCAACAAGGACGAGGCTGCCGACGCGGCGATGGAGGCGGCTGCCCTATGCCGCCGTCGCCGGGACCGGGCCGGGCTGGCCGACGCACTCGAGTTGTACGCGGCTGCTGACGGCGGTGAGGTGCTGCACGAAGTACTGAACATCAGGCATGAGTTGGGCGACCCGCTGGGCCAGGCGCGGGCTGAGTTGATGCTGGCGCACCGCACACCGGGTGGTGAGGGTCGCGATCTGGCACTGCAGGCTCACCAGCAGTTCCTGGCTGCGGGAGCTACCCGCTATGCCGCGGCGGCTCTGGCGGCTAGTCAGCAGACAGGGCCGGCTCCGGTACGCATCGAGTGCCTGGGCGGCTTCCGCGTACTACGAGACGGCAAAGCCATCCAACTAGGCGAGTGGCCGTCCAAAAAAGCACGCGACCTACTGAAGATCCTGGTAGCCCGCCGCTGCCGCCCAGTCGCCCGGGTGCAGCTACTCGACCTGCTCTGGCCGGACCAAGGAGAGTCAGTCGCCTCGCCGCGACTCTCGGTTGCCCTCTCGACTGTGCGCTCGGTACTGGACCCGGAGAAGCGCTACTCGCCCGACCGCTTCATCGGGGCCGACCGGGCGACCATCTGGCTGGATGGCGACCAGACCTCCGTCGACGTCGAGGGCTTCCTCCACGACGCCCGGAGCGGCCTGGACGGCAACAGCATGCCCCTGCTGCGAGCGGCGGAGGCGGCGTACAGCGGGGACTTCCTGGAGGAGGACGTGTACGCCGACTGGGCCGCGGGGATGCGTGAGGAGGCTCGGGCGCTTTATGTCCGGGTGGCCCGGGTCCTGGCTGAGCGGGGGAAGGATGATCCCGACGCGGCCGCCGGGTACCTGCTGCGGATCCTTCAGCGCGACCAGTACGACGAGCGGGCCCACCTGGGTCTGGTGGGGGCTTTTCAGGCGAGTGGGGCGCATGGAGAGGCCAGGCGGGCGTACCGGACCTATATCCAGCGGATGGCCGAGCTGGAGGTCGAACCAGCTCCCTATCCGGCCCTCCCCGCGCGGGTTTAAGGCTGTCTGAAGGTTTGTCCGCACGCTCATCCCATGGCAGCTCCTGTACACAATGCGGACGTGACCTGCGAGTTCGGGGTCGCAGGCGGTGAGCAGCACGGCCTCCACTCGGGTCGTGACTACCGCGCGGCGGCCGGTACGCCGATCAGGGCCACCATGGCCGGGGTCGTCGTCCGGGTGCTCGCACATCAGGTCGTGGTCGAGTCCAATGCCATCTGGCATCTCTACGACCATCTCGCCGAGCCGGAGGTCCGCCAGGGCGACACGGTGGAGACAGGGGATCGCCTTGGCGTGGCCGCCGGCCCACACCTGCACTACGAGGAGCGGGTCACGCCGTACGGGACCGGTGATCACCGGAATCCGCGGTTCGACCTGCATCCGAACACCAGGCTTCGGGCGTAACGGGAGGAAAGAAGGGGCGGAGATGGCGACGAGCGGGCCGACCGTGGAGGGAGCGGCCGAGCCGCTCGAAGCTACCGTTAGCCGGATGATCGCGACCAGGTTCGTCACCGACCGGCTGGCGATGCTTCCGCTGCGGGTGGAGTACGCCGACGCGATGGCCAAGGTGCTCGCGGACAGCAAGCTCTATGAGTTCACCGGTGGTGAGCCGCCGACGGCAGAGGCGCTCGCCGAGCGGTACCGGCGTCAGGTGGTTGGGCCGGGGCGTCCGGGGGAGTCGTGGCTCAACTGGGTGATCAGCGCTACGCAGTACGACGAACTGGTCGGCTACGTGCAGGCCACCGTTCTCGGGGACGAGGCGGAGATCGCCTGGGTCCTGGGGACCGCTTGGCAAGGGCAGGGCTATGCCAAGGAGGCTGCTGTGGGGCTGGTCGGCTGGCTGGTGGCTCATGGGGCCGCGCGGATCATTGCGCACATCCACCCCGACCACACCGCTTCTGCTGCCGTCGCGGCCGCCGCCGGGCTTCGGCGTACCGAACAGCTGGTCGACGGCGAAGTTCTCTGGGTCAGGTAAAAAGAACGAGCCCGGCCGAAGACGGCCGGGCTCGTTCAAGCGGTGGTTCAGACCGGGCGGACGTTCTCCGCCTGCGGGCCCTTCGGGCCCTGGGTCAGGTCGAACTCGACCTTCTGGTTCTCATCGAGCGAACGGTAGCCGTCCGCCGCGATCGCCGAGTAGTGCACGAAGACGTCGGCGCCGCCGCCGTCCTGAGAAATGAAGCCGAAGCCCTTTTCACCGTTGAACCACTTCACTGTTCCGCTGGCCATGATCTGCTCCTTGTGTGGGGCGGGTAACAGGTCCCGACGGTCGTCGGTCCCCTGGTTGCCGAACGAGCCCTCCCACACCGGACCGAGGCCCAGAAATGAGAAAACGCCCTGCGGATCACAAATCCGCGGGCGTTTCAAAAACGAACGGGGAACTGCAAAACTGCAACCGTCAGAAACGGTAGCACACCGTGGCCGCGGGCACCCGACACGGCCACCGGCAAATTTCTCACCAGGATCCGCGGTGGTCGGGGACCAGCAGGGTGAGCGGGATGATCAGCAACAGCACCAGGGCGAAGACGACGAAGCTGTGCGCCTGGGCGAGGCCGCCGTTGCCGGCGTGGGCCAGCCGGGAGGTCGTCACGGAGACCGCGACGATCCCGCCCGACTGGCGGAACATGCCACGCAATCCTGCGATCGCCGAGATCTGATCGGGAGCAAGTTGCAAACTGGCGTTGTTGGAGGCGGGGATCGACAGGCCCATCCCGACGCCGGTGATCCCCGCGGCGAGAGCCAGCCATCCGTACGGCGTAAGGCCGTGTGGCGCCAGCGCCATGACGGTCATCCCGCCCGCGACCAGCAGGAAGCCACCGATCATCGGCGCCCGATAGCCGGTACGCCGGAGCGCGAAGACGGCCAGCCCGGCGACGCAGATCATCCCGACGGCCCTTGCGGTGAGCAACGTCCCGGCCTGGAGCGGCTGGATGCCGTAGCGCGATTCGGCGTACAGGGGGACCAGGGCGCCGAAGCCCAGGACGGCCGCGCCGAAGAGGAAGTTGATCGCGTTCATCGCGCCGAAGCCGCGGCCGCGGAGCAGGGTGATCGGGATGAACGGGTCCGCGTCGCGGTTCGCGTGCCGGACGAAGAGGAAACCGAGCGTGACCGCAATCACCTCGGCGGCGATGAACAACGGATCGGTCACCGAGGCGCCGCTGCTGCCGAGCGAGGTGATCCCGTACATCCCGAACAGGATCGTCAGCGCGAGCAGCACGGCGCCGGCAGTGTCGACGCGACCGGCCGGCTTGGGGGTGCTGCGCGGGATGAACGGGCGCCGAGCGCGATCAGCAGCACGCCGATCGGGACGTTGACGATGAAGATCTCCCGCCAGGACCAGTACGTGACGATGACGCCGCCGATGATCGGGCCGAGGATGCCGCCGATCGGGAAGATCGAGGTGAACATCCCGATCGCCCGGTCCCGCTCACGGCCGAACTGCTCGGCCACGATCCCGGTCGCGGTCGGCATGAAGGCGCCGCCGCCGATCGCCTGGAAGGCACGGAACACCACCAGCAGGTAGATGTTGTCGGCCAGGCTGCAGCACAAGGAGGCGACCGTGAACAGCGCGGCGGCGGCGAGGAAGACCCGCTTGCGCCCGAACTGGTCGCCGAGCCGGCCGGCCAGCGGCATCACGATGATCTGGCCGAGGGCGTAGATGGTGATCGTCCAGCCGCTCCAGTTGAGCTCCGCGTGCAGGTCGCCGCGAATGGCGTTCAGCGCGGTCGCCACTATGGTCTGATCGATCGAGGCCATCATCAGGCCGATCGCCACGATGCCGAAGACCAGCCGCCGGTGCGCCAGCGGTTCGTCCGCGGCAAGGTCGGCGGTCAGCTCGGCAGAACTCGACGGTTCCATCGATGAACAGACTACATTGCTTGCCAGCAGGCAATAAAGGCCGAAAAGAGATTCCTGAGATGACCGACACCGAGACGTTGAGCAAGCTCCGCGGCGTGATCTCCCGGCTCGCCCGCGAGCTCAACGCCACGGCCACCGCCGAGGGCCTGACCCCGACCCAGGCCTCCGTCCTCGGCCTGATCGCCTTCCGCGGCCCGTTGGGGCTGACCGAACTCGCGCAACTGGAGGGCCTCAACCCGACGATGCTGTCCCGGGTCGTCGGAAGGCTCACCGAACTCGGCCTGATCCAGCGCGACCCCAACCCCGACGACCTCCGCGCCATCCGCGTCGAAGCCACCGACGCCGGCCGCCACCTGCACGAACGAGTCAAACTCCTCCGCACCGAAGCCATCGGCAGCTGCCTGGACCAACTCCCGGCCGACACGGCGAAGACCATCATCGACGCGCTCCCCGCCCTGGACGAACTGGCCCAGGCGATGCGCGCCTCGCACTAGCCCCCGCGTGGCATCCCTGGGTGCTTTCATGGGCGGGTGGACTTCGAAGTACGGACGGCGCCGTTTCGGCGGGAGTTGCCGGCGCTTTGTTACCGGATGTCCGGGTCCAACCACGATGCCGAGGACCTGCTGCAGGAGACGATGATCCGGGCCTGGCGGGCTTCGACCGGTACGACGAGACGCGCGCCTCGCTACGTACCTGGCTCTACCGGATCGCCACCAATACCTGCCTCACCGCTGCAGGTCCTGCCGGCCAAGCAGCGCACCGTGTTGATCCTGCGGGACGTCCTTGCCTGGTCGGCGGCCGAGACCGCCGAGGTGCTCGAGCCGGATGACCCCAAGTGCGTCGACTTCCTCAACCGATACATCGAGGCCTTCGAGCGCGCCGACGTCGTGGCCTTCACCGACCTGCTGACCGAGGACGTCCTGCTGGAGATGCCACCGTTCTACAACTGGTTCCGCGGCCGCGACCATCACCTGCGCTTCGTCGCACGGGTCTTCGAACTCCGCGGTACCGACTGGCGCGTCCATCCGATCGCGGCCGGCATCTCCCACAACCACACGTTCCAGGACGATCAGGTGTTCGCGGCTTTCAAGCTCGCCGGTACTGCGTAAGTACCGGCGCCCCCACCTGCTCCGAGGAAACGCAGGCCAGGTGGACCGGCGGCGAGGTCGGGCCGAACAGCCGCTCGCCCGCACCCACGATCGACGGAAAGGTCAGCAGCCGGTACTCGTCGATCAGCTCGTGTTCCTGCAGCAGGTGCACGACGCTCGAGCTACCCGTCACGGTCACGTCGCGTTACTCGCTCCGGACGGCGTCGACAACATCGCCGTCGACCAGGGTCGAGTTGGACCACCCGGACACGTCCGTGAGGCGGTGCGATGCGACGAGCTTGGGGATCGCCCAGCCGCCGTACGGGGTACCGCCTGATCCGTCCGGATCGGTGACGTAGCCGTCGAGGCTGACGAACGCGATCGCGATGACTCTGCCCATGACCGAGGTCCTCTCGAAGAAGGTTGCTGTCACGGGTACGTACCGGCGGCGACGCCGGAACTCATCGGTGCTGCCTATCAAATCATCGCAAATGTGACCTGCGTCATGTCTTGACCCGTTCTCGACGGACGGCCTACTGTATGCGGTATACCAAACCGCTCCGGAAGGTGGGACCGATGGAGAATCGGTTTGCCGTCAACTGCTCGATTCTGTTCACCGAGTTGCCGCTGCTGGACCGGCCCGCGGCAGCCCGGGCGGCCGGGTTCGAGGGGGTGGAGTTCTGGTGGCCGTTCGACACCGCGTTGCCCGGCGATGCCGAGGTCGACGCGTTCGAACGGGCGATTCTGGATGCTGGTGTCCAGTTGGTCGGGCTCAACTTCGCTGCCGGTGACATGGCGGGCGGTGATCGCGGGCTGGTGTCGTGGCCGCAGCGGTCGTTGGAGTTCCGCGACAACATCGCGGTGACGCTGGGGATCGGCGAGCGGCTCGGCTGCCGTGCCTTCAACGCGTTGTACGGCAACCGGGTCGACGGCGTCGACCCGGCCGCGCAGGACGAGCTCGCGGTGGAGAACCTCGCCCTCGCCGGTACGGCGGCAGGCTCCTTCGGTGCGACCGTCCTGGTCGAGCCGGTCAGTGGCGCCGCGCGGTATCCGTTGCTCACGGCAACCGATGCGGTCGAGGTGATCGACCGGGTCGAGCGCGAGTCCGGCGTGACGAGTGTCGGACTGCTCGCGGACCTGTACCACCTGACCGTCAACGGGGATGACGTGAGCACGGCGATCTCGAAGTACGGCGATCGGATCGCGCATGTGCAGATCGCCGATGCGCCGGGCCGCAACGAGCCCGGCACCGGCGAGATCCAGCTCGAGCGGTACCTCGGTGAGCTCCAGGAGGCCGGCTACGACGGCTGGATCGGGCTCGAATACAAGCCCAGCAGTAACACCCAAGACAGCTTCACCTGGATCCACCGCACCTGAGAACCAAGGAGCCCTGTATGCCCCGAATGACTGCCGCCCGCGCGGCGGTGGAGATCCTCCGTCGCGAAGGCATCACGAACCTGTTCGGCCTCCCCGGTGCGGCCATCAACCCCTTCTACAGCGCGGTTCGCGCCCAGGGCGAGCTCAAGCACGTGCTCGCCCGGCACGTCGAGGGCGCCTCGCACATGGCCGAGGGCTACACCCGCGCCAAGGCCGGCAACATCGGTGTCTGCGTCGGTACGTCCGGTCCGGCCGGCACGGACATGATCACCGGCCTGTACTCCGCCAGCGCCGACTCCATCCCGATCCTGTGCATCACCGGCCAGGCGCCGGTCGCGAAGCTGCACAAGGAGGACTTCCAGGCCGTCGATATCGCCTCGATCGCGGCTCCGGTCGCCAAGTGGGCGGTGACGGTAATGGAGGCCGCGCAGGTCCCGGGCGCTTTCCAGAAGGCGTTCCAGTTGATGCGCACCGGTCGTCCCGGGCCGGTGCTCATCGACCTGCCGATCGACGTCCAGCTGACCGAGATCGACTTCGACCCCGACCTGTACGTTCCTCTGCCGATCGCCACGCCACGGGCGAGTGTCGCCCAGGCCGAGACGGTACTGCGCCTGCTGGCCGAGTCGGAGCGGCCCCTGATCGTGGCCGGTGGCGGGATTATCAACGCGGACGCGGCGGACCTCCTGGTCGAGTTCGCCGAGCTCACCGGCGTACCGGTGGTGCCGACGTTGATGGGGTGGGGGACCATTCCGGACGACCATCGGCTGATGGCCGGCATGGTCGGGTTGCAGACGTCGCATCGGTACGGGAACGAGACGCTGCTGGCCTCCGATCTGGTGATCGGGATCGGCAATCGGTGGGCCAACCGGCATACCGGGTCGGTGGCGACGTACACGCAGGGGCGGAAGTTCGTCCACGTCGATGTCGAGCCGACGCAGATCGGGCGGGTGTTCGCGCCCGACCTGGGCATCGTGTCGGATGCGAAGGCGGCGCTCGAAGTACTGATCCATGTCGCCCGGGAGAGTGCTCCGGTCAAAGACCGCTCCGAGTGGGCCGCCGCTTGCCGGGAACGGAAGCGGACGATGCTGCGGCGGACCGACTACGACGACGTCCCGGTGAAGCCGCCGCGGGTCTATCAGGAGATGAACAACGCCTTCGGGCCCGAGACGCGGTATGTGAGCACGATCGGGTTGTCGCAGATCCAGGCCGCGCAGATGCTGCACGTGTACCGGCCCCGACACTGGATCAATGCCGGCCAGGCGGGACCTCTGGGGTGGACCGGTCCGGCGGCGCTGGGTGTCGCGGTCGCTGATCCTGAGGCGACTGTCGTGGCGCTGTCGGGGGACTACGACTTCCAGTTCCTGATCGAGGAGCTGGCGGTCGGGGCGCAGTTCAACATCCCCTACATCCATGTAGTGGTTAACAACGCTTACCTGGGGTTGATCCGGCAGGCGCAGCGGGGGCTGGAGATGGACTACTGCGTGCAGTTGTCGTTCGAGAACATCAACACGCCGGAGCTGAACGGGTACGGCGTCGACCACGTGAAGGTCGCCGAAGGCCTTGGCTGCAAGGCGTTGCGGGTGTTCGAGCCGGACGGCATCCTGCCCGCGCTCGAGCAGGCGAAGAAGCTGATGGCCGAGTACCAGGTGCCGGTCATGGTCGAGGTCATCCTGGAGCGCGTCACCAATGTGTCGATGGGGACCGAGATCGACAACGTGGTCGAGTTCGCCGAGCTGGACGGCGTACAGAACCCGATCCCGACCGCCGCCGGCCTGCGAGACTAGGAGAATCAGCATGAAGGTTGCGATTCTGGGTGCCGGCGCGATCGGCGCGTACGTCGGCGCCGCGCTGCACCGTGGTGGTACCGAGGTGCATCTTGTTGCCCGAGGCCCCCATCTGCAAGCGATCCGGGCCAACGGGGTGCAGGTGTTCAGCCCGCGCGGAGACTGGGTGGCCCGTACACCGGCCACCGACGACCCCGCCGAGATCGGGCCGGTCGATGTCGTCTTCCTCGGGCTGAAGGCGAACTCGTACGCGTCCTGTGGCCCGCTGATCGAGCCGCTGCTGCACGACAAGACGGCCGTGGTGGCCGCCCAGAACGGCATCCCGTGGTGGTACTTCCATGGACTGCCAGGCCCGTACGAGGGTCGCCGGATCGAGTCGGTGGACCCCGGTGGTGAGGTGACCCGGGTCCTCTCGCTCGACCGCGCGATCGGGTGCGTCGTCTACTGCTCGACGGAGTTGGAGGGGCCTGGCGTCGTACGGCATCTCGAAGGCACCCGGTTCTCGATCGGCGAACCTGGTGGTGGCCGGTCGGACCGCTGCCTGGAGTTCAGCGAGGCGATGATCGCCGGCGGCCTGAAGTGCCCGGTCGAGGAGGACATCCGCAACGACATCTGGATCAAACTCCTCGGCAACGCCGCTTTCAACCCGATCAGCGCGCTCGCCCGCGCCACCATGGTCGAGATCGCCCAGCACCGCGGCACCCGCGCGATGGTCCGGCTGATGATGGAGGAAACCCTCGAGATCGCCGCCGCCGTCGGCTCCACCCCCGACATCTCGGTCGACAAACGCATCGACGGCGCCGAACGGGTGGGCGAACACAAGACCTCCATGCTCCAGGACCTGGAGAAGGACAAGCCGCTGGAACTGGACGTCATCCTCGCCGCCGTAGTCGAACTGGCCGACCTCACCGGTACCAAGGCCCCGACGCTCCGTGCCGTCCACGCGGTCGCCGACCTTCTCTCAACCAAGGTCGGCACCACCCCCATCGCCCACGCCCCCACGGCCGCCCGAGCGGTCTAGCCCAGCTGACCGCCCGAACCGTCCAGACCCAGGTGGGTCCGGAGCAGCGTGCCCTGCCAGGCCCCTCCGGACCCACCTGCCTCCACCCGTACTGCGCGCCTGATGCTGCTACAGATCGGTTGGACCGAGCGATGCGCCGGCGGTGAACTCTGCGATCCGGGAGGCCATCGTGTCGAGCTCCAGGACGACCAGGTCGTTTGCTCCTTGGCGGATGACGGTGCCGGGGACGTACAGCGTGTGCTGTGGGCCGCGGTGCCAGTAGCGGCCTAGGCAGAAGCCGTTGACCCAGGCGAATCCCTTGCCCCAGGCATCGGTCTTCAGGAAGTGGTCGACGGGGCCGTCGGCGTCGAAGGTCGCTCGCCAAGCAGTTGGGCCCGGGCCCGCGGACGCCTCCGCGCCGGACTGCCAGGGCGACGGAACGGTGTCGAGGTCGATCACGCAGGTCGACCAGTCGGTGAGCGGGACCGAGTCGAGCAGAACGCCGCCGATCAGTCCCTTCGGCTCACCGATCCGGGCACCGTAGTTCACCCGCCCCTGGTCCTCGACGACCAGTTCCAGCCGGCCGCGGCCGTGCGGCAGGAGGATGGCGCGGTCGTGGTTCTCGCGCTCCAGCACCCCGACCGGATGCCCGTCGAGGAAGATCTGGGCGCGATCGCGAACCTCGCCGACCTCGAGCAGCGCCGGCCCCTCGACGTCGATCTCGGTCCGGTAGACAGCGAGCCGGGCGCCCAGCTCGTCCAGAGTCGGCAGCGCCCCGGCAGCCGTCCACTGTCCCCGGACAGCAACCGGGTCGCCCAGAGGTACCGAGAACTCCGGCGCCGGCTCGACCGCGTCCAGTACAAGCGGCGGCACCGGCGCATACCGGGAGATCACCTCCCGGAACGCGTGGAACTTCGCGGTGAAGTTGCCCGCCTCGTCCAGCGGCGCGTCATAGTCGTACGACGTGACTGTCGGCCGGTAGACGCCCTTGTCGTTGGCCCCGTTCGTGAGGCCGAAGTTCGTACCGCCGTGGAACATGTACACGTTGACCGAAGCGCCCGCGGCCAGCAACGCATCCAGCTCCGCGGCCGCGTCCTCGACCGACGTCGTGTGATGCGGGCCGCCCCAGTGGTCGAACCACCCGTCCCAGAACTCCATGCACATCAACGGCCCCGTCGGCTGGTGAGACCGCAAGGTCCGCAGCCTTTCGGTACTACGGGACCCGAACGACCCAGTACGCAGTACGCCGTCCAGCCCACCCGCCGCGAGCATCTCATCCGTCGGCTGGTCCACGGTCACCAGCGGCACCGTGATCCCGCCCCGACCGATCAAGTCGGCAACAGCCTTCAGATAGACCTGGTCATTCCCGAAGGCGCCGTACTCGTTCTCGACCTGCACGAGCAGCACCGGCCCACCATGCTGGACCTGCAGCGGCGCCACGATCCGGAGTACCTGCTGCAGGTACTCCTCGATCGCCGCCATGAACCGCTTCTCGTACCGGCGTACCCCCACGCCCGGCTCCTGGAAGAGCCAGGCGGGGAGGCCGCCGTTGTCCCACTCCGCGCAGATGTACGGTCCCGGCCGCACGATCGCGTACATCCCCGCCTCCGCCACCAGCCGCAGGAAGCGCTCCAGGTCGAGGATCCCCGACGTGTCGAAGACCCCCGGCCGCGGGCTGTGCGCGTTCCACGGCACGTAGGTGTCGATGGTGTTGAGCCCCATCAGGCGGGCCTTCTCGATCCGGTCCGCCCAGGAGTCCGGGTGGACGCGGAAGTAGTGCAGGGCGCCGGACAGGATCCGGAACGGCGCACCGTCGAGGAGGAAATCGGACTCACCGATCGTGAAGTCGGACATGGATCCCTTTCTGCGCGGAATGCCCGGGAGTCGTGGAAATCAGCCGTTGGTCTGGAAGCCCTGCTGGTTGCCGTAGCTCACCAGCGCGTCCTGCCACGCCTTCAGCGCCGGGTTCAGATCGGACTTGCTCTGGTACGCCTTGCCGACGGTGTCGCCGAAGATGCTGTTCGCGTACAGCTGGAACGGCAGGTAGCTCCAGTCCTTCACGACCGAGTCGGCCGCGCCGGTGAGCACCTGGTTGATCTTCTGGCCGCCGAAGTACGCGCTCGGCTTGTCGACGAAGGCGGGATCCTTGAGGTCGGCGACGGTCGACGGGAAGCCGCCGCTGGCCAGGAACGGCTTCACACCGTTGTCGTGGTTGAGCCACTTGACGAAGCCGGCCGCCAGCGCCGGGTTCGCGCTCTGCTTGAGGACCGACTGGGTGCTGCCGCCGTTCTCCGCGGTGGCCGGCTGTCCGTCGTACGTCGGCAGCGGCGCGACCGCCCACTTGCCGGCGCCACCCTTGACCGACGACTCGAGCACGCCGGGCATCCAGGCGCCGACCGCCAGCGAGGCGATCGTGCCGTCGCCGAGCGCCTTGAACCACTCGTCCGACCAGCCCGGGATGCTCGCCACCAGGCCGCCCTCGACGAGCTGGTTCCAGACGCCGGTCCACTTCTGGGTGCCGGCATCCGCGAGGTTGATCGTGACGGACTTCCCGTTGGTGCTGAACGGCTTGCCGCCGGCCTGCCAGATCATGCTGGTCGCGAAGCCGGCGTCACCGGTGTCGTTGGTGAGGAACTTCTTCGGGTCGGCGGCGTGCAGCTTCTTGGCGGCCGCGACGTACTCGTCCCAGGTCTTCGGGACGGCGATGCCGTACTTGCCGAAGACCTCCTTGTTGTAGAACAGCGCCATCGGGCCGGAGTCCTGCGGCAGCCCGAAGAGTCCGTCGCCGGCGTGGACGGCCGTCCAGGTCGACGGCGTGTAGGCGGACTGGAGGCTGTCGAACCCGTACTGCCGCAGGTCGACCAGCGAGCCCGGCAACGCGAACTGCGGCAGCGCCTGGTACTCGATCTGCGCGACGTCCGGCGCGCCCGACCCGGCCTTGATGACGTTCTGCAGCTTCGTGTACTGGTCGTTGCCGGTCCCGGCGTTGACGTAGTTCACCTTGACGTTCGGGTACTCCTTCTCGAACGCCTTCACCTGAGCCTCGGCGGACGGTGTCCAGCTCCAGTAGGTGATGCTGCCGCCCTTCTCGAGCGCGGCCTTCACGGCATCCGGCGAAGCCGCCGGCTGGCTCCCCGAGCCGGTGGTGTCCGACCCGCCGCAGGCGGCGAGCAGAGCCGATGCGGCCCCGATGGCGACGGTGGCCACGACGGCCTTGCGGAGGCTGCGCCGATGACTGGTCTTCATGATGCGTCCCTTCACTGTTCCCACTGCTGGTTGATCTGGCCGTTGCAGGCCGAGACGGTGACTGCGCTTCCGTTGCCCGCGCCGGCGGCCTCGAGGCAGAGCCCGGGCTGGTCGACGGCGGCGATCGTCTTGTCCGGCCGGAGCTCCCACGTCTGGCCGGACGTACCTGCACAGGTGTCGATGACGGCGGAGCCGCCGGCGCCCGCGGTGAGGCACTTGGTGCCGTAGATCCGTACTTCCTTGGCGGCCGTGAGGTTCCACGACTGGTTGCCGCCGCCGTTGCAGTCCCACAAGTCGAGCGCGGTGCCATTGGTGGTGGAGGCGCCCGGTACGTCGAGGCAGCGGCCGCCTCCGACTGCCCGTAGTTCCGATCCCGGCGGCGCGGGCGGAAGGTCGTTGACCGGTTCGTTCTTGAGCAGACCCCAGCCCCACTGCAGCTGGGCCAGCCCGCTCGCGTTGTTGACCTCGAGGTCGCGCTCACTGACCCGCGTGGTCATCGAGTAGGAGTCGCCGTCGCGCAGGCCCGGCCAGTAGACGACGCCCATCTTCTGCTCGCGGGCGACCTGGGTGAGCGCGCCGAAGTACGAGGTGGAGACGTTGCCTTCGTGGTTGCCGTAGTTCAGGCCGGTCGTCATCGGGGAGCCGGCCTCGTCGATGATGGTGCGCCAGCCGTACTGGCCGATCCGCGGCCGGAGGTTCGCGAGCCACTCGGCCTCGGTGGTGGCGTCGTCCCAGAAGCCGTAGAAGTGCAGCGACAGCAGGGTTCCCTGCAGCGCGCGGACGGCGCCCACTCCAGTGACGTTGTCGTTGTAGCCGGTACCTGAGATGACGACCCGTCCACGCGGCACATCCCGGTGCCGGGCGAGCCAGGAGGTCGTGACCCCGACCCACTCGTCGAGCGAGTAGCCGAACGGCTCGTTCATCGGCTCGAAGTACACGCGCGGGTTCTTGCCGTACTTCTTGACGACCGTGTCCCACATGGCGGCGTAGGCCGTCGGGTCGTCCACCCGGCCGTCCTTGGCGTCGTTGGCCTCCCAGTAACTGAGGATGACCTTGAAGCCGTTGCCCGTGGAGGCATCGATCGCAGCCTGGTACGACCGCCACCAACTGGTGCCGACGCTCGACGGGTTGATCGGCAGCCGGATCGTGTTGGCCTTCAGCTCCGTGCGGAACTCGCGCACGATGCCGGTGGCCTTGCGGTAGGTGGTCGCGTAGTCGTCCGCGGTGCTGAGGCCGGACGGCACGACTTCGTCCGACGCATAGTTGTCGCGGGGGTCCGCCCAGTTCACACCGCGGTACTCGCTGGTGTTCCCCGGGGATGCGGCGGCGGTGGGGAGGGCCGTCACGACACCGGTCACCAGGACCAGTGCGGCGGCGACGTTTCGCCAGGCTGCAGGTCTCATCCGTAGTCCTTTCATTGTTTGACGCTGCCTGCGGTGAGGCCGGACTGCCAGAAGCGCTGCAGCAGGAGGAACGCGACGACGAGCGGCACGATGGTCAGCAGCGACCCGGTGATCACCAGGTTGTAGATGGGTCGCGCGCCGACGCCGGTCGCCTGGTTGCTCCACTGGGTGAGCCCGACGGTGAGCGGATAGAGGTTCGGTTTGCTGAGCATGATCAGCGGCAGGAAGTAGTTGTTCCAGGTGGACACCACCGCGAACAGCAGGACGGTGACGATGCCGGGGGCCAGCAGCCGCAGGGCGACGGTGAAGAAGATCCGGATCTCGCCGGCGCCGTCGATCCGGGCCGCTTCGAGCAGGTCGTACGGGACGGCCTCCGTCGCGTAGACCCAGATCAGATAGAGCCCGAACGGACTGACCAGGGACGGGATGATGATCGCCCAGACCGTGTTGGTCAGCCCCAGCTTGGAGAACATCAGGAAGGTCGGTACAGCCAGCGCGGTACCGGGCACGGCGACCGCTCCGAGCAGGACGGCGAAGACAGCGCGCCGTCCGGCGAACCGGTACTTCGCCAGCCCATAGCCGGCCGCGGTCGCGAGCAGTGTCGCGCCGCCCGCGCCGACGACGACGTACAGCACCGTGTTGCCGAGCCAGCGCAGGAAGATGCCGTCGTCGTAGGTCAGCGTGTCGCGGATGTTGCCGAACAGCGCGAACGATCGACCGAACCAGAGCCCCGGACTCGACACCAGGTCGCCCTGCGTCTTGGTTGCGCTGAGCAACAACCAGACCAGCGGGACCAGGGTGTACACCAGGTACAGCACCATCAGGACGGTCAGCAGCGGCGAGCGCCTCGGCCGCAGCGTCGACGTGGCCGTGCTCACAACGCCTCCCGGGATCCGCGCAGCTGGACCACGTAGGCGATCGCCGCGGTGATGACGCCCATCACGATCGCCACCGTCGCGGCGTAGTTGAACTGCTGGCCCGCGAACGACAGGTTGTAGGCGTACATGTTCGGGGTGTAGTAGGTGGTGATCACGTTCGGCGCCAGCGTGCGCAGGATGTTCGGCTCGTTGAAGAGCTGGAAGCTGCCGATGATCGAGAAGATGGTGGCGATCACGATCGCGCCGCGCAGGGCCGGCAGCTTGACCGCCCGGATCGTCCGGAAGGCGCCGGCGCCGTCGATCGCGGCGGCCTCGTACAGCTCGGCCGGTACGGTCCGCAGGGCCGAGTAGAAGATCAGCATGTTGTAGCCGACGAACTCCCAGGTGACGATGTTCGCGATCGACGGCAGCATCCACTTCCCGCTGAGCGGCTGGATGGCCGTCGTGCCGAGCAGGTCGTTGAGATCCGCGGCCAGCCCGAAGTTGTTGCCGTAGATGAAGCCCCACATCAAGACGGCGACCACGCCCGGGACGGCGTACGGGAGGAAGATCACCACCCGGAAGAAGTTCGCGCCGTGCAGCCGGGCGCTGTCGATGGCGAGCGCGGCGAGCAGGGCCAGGAGGAGCATCACCGGCACCTGGACGACCAGGAACAGCAGTACCCGCAGGAACGACTCCCACAGCTTCGAGTCCTGGATCGCGTCGACGTAGTTGTCGAGTCCGACGAACACCGTGCCGCCGAAGAAGGCCTGGTCGCGAAACAGGCTCAGGTAGATCGCGTAGCCGATCGGCGCCAGGAAGGTGAGCGCGAACACGGCGAGGAACGGCCCGACGAACAGCCATCCCCTGGTCTCTCGGTGCATCTGCCCACAGCCTCCATGTTTACGTCAACATTTCTTGCCGGGAAGCTAACGTGTTTACGTCAACATGTCTATAGTTCGGCGGAGACGACCGAGGGGGATGCCGATGACCGCAGACGAAAAGCAGGTACGCCGACGGCGCGGGGCGTCGATGGCCGACGTCGCCCGGCTGGCCGGCGTCTCCGGCCAGACGGTGTCCCGGGTCGCGAACGGCCGGCGCAATGTCGACGAGGCCACCCGGGACCGGGTGCTGGCCGCGATGCGGGAGGTCGGCTACCGCCCGAACAACGCGGCCCGGGCGCTGCGCAGCGGGCACTTCCGCAGCATCGGCGTGATCGCGTTCGAGCTGTCCAGCTTCGGAAACACCCGGACCCTGGACGCGATCGCCGCGGCAGCCACGTCCAGCGGCTACGCCGTGAACCTGATCCCGGTGCTGGACGGCACCCCGCACGACCTGTCGGGCGCCTTCGACCGGCTCGGTGAGCAGGCGGTGGACGGGGTGATCATCCTGATCGAGGCGCACCGGCTCGACGAAGCCGATGTGCAGATGCCGGAGGGGATGCCGGTCGTGGTGATCGACTCGAACGCCGACCTCGACTACCCGGTCGTCGACACCGACCAGGCCCAGGGGTCGCGGTTGGCGACCGAGCATCTGCTCGGCCTCGGGCACCGGACGGTCTGGCACCTCGGCGGCCCGGAGGACTCGTACGCCGCCTCACGCCGGCTCCGATCCTGGCGCCAGACCCTGACCGACCACGGCTGCCCGGTACCGCCCGTGCTCACCGGTGACTGGTCGGCCGGCTCCGGGTACGTGGCCGGACGCGAGCTCGCTGCCGACCCCGACGTCACCGCCGTCTTCGTGGCCAACGACCAGATGGCTCTCGGACTGTTGCGCGCCCTGCACGAGGCCGGCCGGGCCGTCCCGGGCGACGTCAGCGTGGTGGGTTTCGACGACATGGAGGAGGCAGCCCAGTTCTGGCCTCCGCTGACGACGATCCGTCAGTTCTTCCCCGAGGTTGCCCGCCGCAGCGTCGACGCCCTGATCGAGGGGATCCGGACCGGCGAGCACCACCACCAGCCCGTTGCCGTCGGCACCGAGCTGGTGGTGCGGGCCAGTACCGCGCCACCCCGCCGCTGATCAGCGACCGGACAACTGCTCGACCACCTTGAGGAGTGCCGAGTGGTCGAGCGAACCATTGCCCTGGGCGCGCGCTGCCGCGACCAGTTGAGCGACGATTCCAGTGACGGGCAAGGACACTCCCGCCGCGCGGGCTGAGGCCAGGGCGATGCCCATGTCCTTGTGGTGCAGATCGATCCGGAATCCCGGCTCGAACTGCCGAGCCAGCATCGAGGCGGACTTCAGGTCGAGGATCCGGTTGCCCGCCAGCCCACCGGCCAGTACTTCGAGCCCGCGCTCGCCGTCGACGCCCGAAGCCTCCAGCAGCACGATCGCCTCGCTGACCAGCGCGATGATCCCGGCCACCATCAACTGGTTGGCCGCCTTCACCGTCTGGCCCGCACCATGGCCGCCGACGTGCACGATGGTCCGGCCGAGGTCCTCGAAGATCGGCCGCGCCGACGCGAAGTCCTCCTCCGATCCACCGACCATGATCGACAGCGACGCCTTGATCGCGCCTTGCTCGCCACCGCTCACCGGCGCGTCCAGCACCCGTACTCCGCGCGCCGCGCCCTCCGCCGCGACAGCTTGCGAGGTCTCCGGCGCGATCGAGCTCATGTCGATCAGCAGGACTCCCGACGCAGCCGCCTCGAGCACCCCGCCCGGCCCGAGCACGACCTCCGAGACCTGCGGCGAGTCGGGCAGCATCGTGATGACCACCTCCGCGCCGTCGACCGCCGAGGCGATGTCGGGCGCGGGCTTGCCACCGGCCTGCAGCAGCTTCTCGACGGAGGCCGGTACGACGTCGTACCCGGTGACCTGGTGGCCGGCCGTGATCAGGTTCGCGGCCATGTGCGAGCCCATGATGCCGAGCCCGATGAATCCGATCTTCGCCATCGCGGTGCTCCTTCTAGTGCACGAGCAGTTGGTCGAGGGCTTCGCGCATCAGGCGAGCGGTCTCGCTCGGCGTCTTGCCGACCTTCACGCCGACCGCTTCGAGCGCTTCCTGCTTGGCGGCCGCGGTACCGGACGAGCCCGACACGATCGCGCCCGCGTGGCCCATCGTCTTGCCCTCGGGCGCGGTGAAGCCGGCCACATAACCGACGACGGGTTTGGTGACATATGAGCTGATGAACGCGGCCGCGCGTTCCTCCGCGTCGCCGCCGATCTCGCCGATCATCACGATCGCCTCGGTCTCGGGATCGTCCTGGAACGCCCGCAGCGCGTCGATGTGGGTGGTCCCGATGATCGGGTCGCCGCCGATCCCGATCGCCGTCGTGAAGCCGTACTCCCGCAGCTCGTACATCATCTGGTACGTGAGCGTGCCCGACTTCGACACCAGCCCGATCCGCCCGGGCCCGGCGATGTCGGCCGGGATGATCCCGGCGTTCGCCTTGCCGGGACTGATCAACCCGGGGGAGTTGGGCCCGATGATCCGGGTCGTGCCGGAAGCCTCCGCGTGCGCGAAGAAGGCAGCCGTGTCATGCACCGGGACCCCTTCAGTGATCACCACCACCAAAGGAATTCCTGCATCGATCGCCTCGATCACCGCGCCCTTCGTGAAGCGTGGCGGGACGAAGACGATCGAGACGTCCGCGCCGGTGGACTTCACCGCGTCGGCGCAGGAGCCGTAGACCGGGATCGACCGCTTGGCGAAGTCGACCGACTGGCCGCCCTTGCCCGGTGTCACGCCGCCGACGATATTGGTGCCTGCGGCAAGCATTCGGGACGTGTGCTTCTGTCCTTCGGCGCCGGTCATGCCCTGGACGATGACCCGGCTGTTCTCGGTCAGGAAGATTGCCATTGTGCTGTCTCCTTCACAGGCCTGAGGCGGCCAGCTCGGCGGCGCGGTCCGCGGCGCCGTCCATGGTGTCGACCACCGTCACGAGCGGGTGGTTCGCCTTCGCGAGGATCCGCCGGCCCTCGTTCACGTTGTTGCCGTCCAGCCGGACGACGAGCGGTTTGTTCGCCTCGCTGCCGAGCAGTGCGAGCGCTTGCACGATGCCATTGGATACCGCGTCGCAGGCGGTGATCCCGCCGAACACGTTCACGAACACGCTGCGCACCTGCGGATCGCCGAGGATGATGCTCAACCCGTTCTTCATCACCTCGGCGGACGCGCCGCCACCGATGTCGAGGAAGTTCGCCGGCTTCACCCCGCCGTGCGCCTCACCGGCGTACGCGACGACGTCGAGTGTCGACATCACCAGCCCGGCGCCGTTGCCGATGATGCCGACGGAGCCGTCGAGCTTGACGTAGTTCAGCCCCTTCTCGGCCGCCGCGACCTCCAGCGGATCGCCGGCGGCCTTGTCCTCGAAGGCAGCGTGGTCGGGATGCCGGTACGCGGCGTTCTCGTCCAGCGTCACCTTCCCGTCGAGCGCCTCCAGCGACCCGTCGGCCAGCTTCACCAGCGGGTTCACCTCGACCAGCGACGCGTCCTCCTTGATGAAGACGTCCCACAACGCCCGTACTACGGAAGCCGCCTCAGCCGGGAATCCCGCGGCAGCCACGATCTCGTCCGCCTTCGCCTCGTCGACCCCGGTCACCGGATCGATCGAGACCTTGGCGATTGCGTCCGGGTTGGAGTGCGCGACCTCCTCGATCTCGACGCCGCCCTCGGCGCTCGCGATGCACAGGTAACTGCGGTTCGCCCGATCCACCAGGAAGGAGAAGTAGTACTCCTCGGCGATGTCCGCGGCCGGGGCGAGCAGGACCCGCCGCACGGTATGGCCCTTGATGTCCATGCCGAGGATGTCGCGAGCGCGCTCGGTGGCCTCGGCCGGCGTCGCGGCCAGCTTGACGCCACCTGCCTTGCCCCGCCCGCCGGCCTTCACCTGTGCCTTGACGACCACGCGGCCGCCGAGTTCTTCCGCGGCCGCGGCGGCGTCGGCCGCGTCCTCGACGACTCGCCCGAGAGTGACCGGAACGCCGTGCCGGGCGAAGAGTTCTTTGGCTTGGTACTCCATCAGGTCCATGCAGACGACTGTATTCTGTATGCACTCACGTCACAAGACCCTCTCAACTCTGGACAACCGGTCACCCAGGGGAGTACCAAGGACGACATACGGTATGCAGTAGTCAGGAGACGCTCATGACAGCACGCGACGTGAGAGACGTGTACGGCCGCCAATACCGGGTCGGTGAGGATCCCCGGGAACTCACCGGCCATCCAAGGCGGTGGCAGCTCTGGGCTGCCTGGGCTTGCATGGTGGCGATCAGCCCGTTGCAGTACTCCTTCGGCTCCACCGCGCTGGACCTGCAGTCGAATCGCGGCTGGGGCTTCGTCCAGACGATGTGGCTGCTGGCGATCTTCGTCGCCTGTCAGGCGCTCGTCGCGATCCCAGCGGCGTGGCTCCAGCGCGTACGCCGGGCCTCGCCGACGCAGCTCGTAGTACTGGGTGGCGTCTTTGCAGCTGGAGGTCTGGCGACGCTGGCTCACGCGGGCAGCTATGCGGCCGTGGTGATCGGCTATGCATTGATCGGCGGGGTCGGGGCGGGACTCGTGTATGCCGCCTGCATCACGACCGCCGGCCGGTGGTTCCCGGACAAGCGGGTCGCGACGATCGGGTTCGTGACGGGTGGCTTCGCCGTCGGCGCCGTGCCGAGCATCGCGCTGCTCACGATCTTCGACTCGTCGGGTGGCCACCGCCTGGTCTTCGATCTGGCAGCCGCAGTCGCGCTGCTTGTAGTGCTGACGGCAGGTGGGGTGCTGAAGGATCCGCCGAGGCACTGGTGGCCGGCGGACCTCGACGCGCAAGCCTGGGCGATCGACCGCAAGCTCAACCGCAGCATCCCGAACAACATCCCGGCGGCCCGGCACTACCGTCCTGGTGAGGCGATGCGGACCGGTGCCTTGCCGCTCATGTGGCTGACGCTCGCACTCTGTACTGCGCTGTCGCTGTTCGGCATCGCCTTCGTCGTCAGCTATGCGATGCAGGCCGAGCTGGGCCTGGCCGTCGCCGGGTTCGCGGCCGGATTGCTTGCCGCGGTCAACGGTCTCGGCCGGTCGTTCGCCGGCCACCTCTCGGAGCAGTTCGGCCGTCGGCGGGTGCTGGCGGCGGTACTGATGATCGAAGGTCTGGCTCATGCCGGACTCGTGCTGGCGGGCGAGTCCGGCGTCGGGTGGGCGTTCGTGTTCTGCGCGATGTTCGCCGGCCTCGGCGGTGGCGCCTTCTACGCGATCATGGCGAACCTGGTGCTGGAGTTCTTCGGCGAGAACAGCCTGCTGCAGAACCACGCGATCCTCTACAGCGCCAAGGCGTTCGGTGGTCTGGTCGGAATCGGTGTGACCGCCAGCCTGGTCGAGGCGGTCGGCTACAAGCCGGTCTTCTTGGTGGCCGGCCTCCTCGGTCTCGTCACGTCGATGACGGTCCGATTCCTCAAACAGCCGGGCCGACCTTCGTTGACGGTCCGGCGGCAGTTGGGGACTCCGGTCGCCGGAGTAGTCCGGCCGGGCGAGTGAGCCACGCGGAGTACGGTCGGGTGGCGCGGCCGGAACCATGCGTACTGGAGCTGGTCTCCATGCTGGCCAGGGAACCCTGGACGGATCGGCCAGCCTGCGTCCACCCCGTCCTCGGGTCGATCGCCCGGATGGTCCACGACCACAGTACGAAGGCCGGGCGACGGGCCCTCCTGTCGTTCGCTCCTGACTTCCTCGAGACGGCCCACGTCGGCTTCGAGGGATCGGCCCGCCTGGTGGCGCTCTGTACGTCGACGGCCCTCGCGACGGCGGGGGAGTTGGTCGAGGATGAACGAAGACGCTTGTCCAACGCCCGCCGTACGGCGCTCTATCTGCTCGGTACTGCCGACGAGCCGGCCGGCCCCGCCAGATGGTGGCTGCCCGCGCTGAACCGGGTCGCGCTGGGTGAGCCGTTCTACCGAACTTTCGTCGCCCCCGAGCAAGCTGCCGAAGCCGTCGCCGTCACCGCGCGAGCGGCGGACGACATCCGGCTCCGGCAGCTCCTGAAGCAATGTCTCGCGGTTCAGGGGGCTCGGCGGCCTGGTGCGCCCAGCCCCTCGTGGTCCGCGTCGCCCGTTGCCCAGAGATTGTGGCTGTAGTCGTCGTCAGGGATGGCCACCAGCTCCTGCAGGCGCGGCGGACCGACTTGTTCCTCGAGCCGCCGCAGGTCAATCGAGCACCTCGCCACGTCGTCGATCAGGCGGAGTACGTCGAGATGCGCGCCGAGCTGATTCCGCAAGCCCGCAAGGGCTTTCTCGAGGTTCTGTACCGCGCGGCGGGTCTGGCCGAGTTCGTCATGAATCGACATGGCAACTCCAAGCTGGGCTCTGGACAAGGTGATCGGCAGTGCGGTATGACTACGACTACCAAATACTGTATGCAATCTACAGGCTGATAATCCAGCACGGCCTTCCTCTGAGGAGATGACTGCCAGATGGCCCAGACAGTGTCCGAAACGAACGCGGTTGCCCAGGTGACCGAGCCGGAGCCGAGCACCGCCACCATCTCGGGTGGACATCTGGTGGCGAAGGCCCTCAAGGCCGAGGGCATCGACGTGATCTTCACCCTCTGCGGTGGACACATCATCGACATCTACGACGGCTGCGTCGACGAGGGCATCGCCGTCGTCGACGTCCGGCACGAGCAGGTCGCGGCGCACGCCGCCGACGGCTACGCCCGGATGACCGGCAAGCCCGGTTGCGCCGTCGTCACCGCCGGCCCCGGTACCACCGACGCCGTCACCGGTGTCGCGAACGCCTTCCGCGCGGAGAGCCCGATGCTGCTGATCGGCGGCCAGGGCGCGCTGAACCAGCACAAGATGGGTTCACTGCAAGACCTCCCGCACGTCGACATGATGACGCCGATCACCAAGTTCGCCGCCACCGTGCCGCATACCGCACGGGTCGCCGACATGGTCTCGATGGCGTTCCGCGAGTGCTACAACGGCGCTCCCGGTCCCTCGTTCCTGGAGATCCCGCGCGACATCCTGGACAACTCCGTCCCGGTGGAGTCGGCGGTCGTCCCCGAGGCCGGCCGGTACCGCGCCTCCACCAAGAGCATCGGCGACCCGGCCAGCATCGAGGCGCTGGCCGACCTGATCGCCCGGGCCGAGAAGCCGGTCGTCCTGCTCGGCACCCAGGTCTGGACCGCCCGCGGCAGCGACGCGGCGATCGACTTCGTGCGCAAGCTGAACATCCCGGCGTTCATGAACGGCTCCGCCCGCGGCACCCTGCCGCCCGGCGACCCGCACCACTTCCACCTGTCCCGCCGGTACGGCTTCAACAACGCCGACCTGATCCTGATCGTCGGCACCCCGTTCGACTTCCGGATGGGTTACGGCCGCCGGCTGCCGAAGGGCGCGACCGTGGTCCAGATCGACATGGACTACCGCACCGTCGGCAAGAACCGCGACATCGACCTCGGCCTGGTCGGCGACCCGGGCGCGATCCTGGCCGCCGTCACCCAGGCTTCCTCGGGCCGGATCGCGAAGGCCGGTGACCGCAAGGCCTGGTTCAGCGAGCTGCGGGCCGAAGAGGACGCGGCGTACCAGAAGCGGCTGCCGCGGCAGCTCTCCGACGCCAACCCGATCCACCCGCTGCGGCTCGCGCACGAGATCAACGAGTTCCTCACCGAGGACTCGATCTACATCGGCGACGGCGGCGACATCGTCACCTTCTCCGGTGGCGTCGTCCAGCCGAAGTCGCCCGGCCACTGGATGGACCCGGGACCGCTCGGCACGATCGGCGTCGGCATCCCGTTCGTGATGGCGGCCAAGTACGCCCGGCCGGACAAGGAGGTCGTCGCGCTGTTCGGCGACGGCGCCTTCTCGCTGACCGGCTGGGACTTCGAGACGCTGGTCCGGTTCAAGCTGCCGTTCGTCGGGGTGGTCGGCAACAACTCCTCGATGAACCAGATCCGGTACGGCCAGGAGGCCAAGTACGGGCACGACCGCGGCCGGATCGGCAACACGCTGGGCGATGTCAAGTACGACCAGTTCGCCAAGATGCTCGGCGGCTACGGCGAGGAGGTCCGTGACCCCAAGGACATCGGGCCGGCCATGCAGCGGGCCCGCGAGTCCGGGCTGCCGTCGCTGATCAACGTATGGGTCGACCCGGACGCGTACGCGCCCGGAACCATGAACCAGACCATGTACAAGTAGCGGAGGACCCTTATGCCCAAGGCCCTTGACGGTGTTCGCGTGCTGGACATGACGCATGTGCAGTCGGGACCGTCCTGCACCCAGATCCTCGCCTGGCTCGGCGCCGACGTGATCAAGCTCGAAGCCCCGACCGGCGACATCACCCGCCAGCAGCTGCGCGACCTGCCCGACGTCGACAGCCTCTACTTCACGATGCTCAACTGCAACAAGCGCAGCATCACCCTGAACATGAAGTCCGAGCGGGGCAAGGAGATCTTCACCGACCTGGTGAAGAACTCCGACATCCTGGTGGAGAACTTCGCGCCCGGCGCGATCGACCGGATGGGCTTCACCTGGGACCGGCTCCAGCTGATCAACCCCGAGCTCATCTACGCCTCGATCAAGGGCTTCGGCCCAGGCCGGTACGAGGACTTCAAGGCCTACGAGGTGGTCGCCCAGGCGATGGGCGGCGCGATGAGCACGACCGGCTTCGAGGACGGGCCGCCGACCGCCACCGGGGCTCAGATCGGTGACTCCGGTACCGGTATCCACCTGGTCGCCGGCATCCTCGCCGCCTTGTACCAGCGGACGACGACCGGCAAGGGCCAACGGGTCTCGGTGGCCATGCAGGAGGCGGTACTGAACCTCACGCGGGTCAAGCTGCGTGACCAGCAGCGGCTCGCCCACGGTCCGCTGAAGGAGTACCCGAACGACAACTTCGGCGACGAGGTACCGCGCTCGGGCAACGCGTCCGGCGGCGGCCAGCCCGGGTGGGCGGTCCGGACCGCGCCCGGCGGACCGAACGACTACATCTACGTGATCGTCCAGCCGCCCGGCTGGGCCCCGATCGCTTCGTTGATCGGCAAGCCGGAACTCGCCGACGACCCGGACTGGAACACGCCGGCCGCCCGGCTCGACAAGCTCGACAAGATGTTCGGGCTGATCGAGCAGTGGACCGAGCAGCACACCAAGTTCGAGGTGATGGAGAAGCTGAACGCGCTGAACGTGCCGTGCGGCCCGATCCTGTCCACCAAGGAACTGATCGA
Source organism: Kribbella sp. NPDC051620 (assembly GCF_044453825.1). Lineage (NCBI taxonomy): Bacteria > Bacillati > Actinomycetota > Actinomycetes > Propionibacteriales > Kribbellaceae > Kribbella > Kribbella sp. NPDC051620. The sequence goes on along the minus strand of NZ_JBITDB010000003.1, from coordinate 447,899 downwards.
GGACGAGACGCTGGCCGAGCTCGGCGCCGTCGTCGAGGTGAAGCACCCGCAGCGCGGCACCTTCAAGACCGTCGGCTGCCCGATCAAGCTGTCCGACTCCCCGGTCCAGGTGGAGACCTCACCGGGCCTGGGCGAACACAACTCCGTGATCTACGGCGGCCTCGGCATCGACACCGCCGAACTCGAAGAGCTCAAGGCCGCCGGCGTCGTCTGAACGCCATTCAAACACCTTCTGAGGAGCCTCAGGCATGACTTATGACAAGGCAGCTGTCCAGACCGTCCTCGATCAGGCGCTGGCGGAAGGCCGGACCTCGCTGAGCGCGCCCGAGGCCAAACTGGTCGCGGACGCGTACGGCATCCCGACCCCGGGTGAGGGGCTGGCCACGACTGCCGAGGGGGCGGCCGCGCTGGCCGCCGAGATCGGTTTCCCGGTCGTGCTGAAGATCGTGTCGCCGGACATCCTGCACAAGACCGAGGCCGGCGGCGTGGTGGTCGGCGTCGACAGTTCGGACGCGGCGATCACGGCTTTCGAGCGGATCATCGCGAACGCCCGCGGCTATGACGCCGACGCCGAGATCACCGGCGTACAGGTGCAGAAGATGCTGGTCACCGGGGGTGACGTGCAGGAGGTGATCGTCGGCTCCGTCACCGACGAGACGTTCGGCAAGATCGTCGCCTTCGGGCTGGGTGGGGTCCTGGTCGAGGTGCTCAAGGACGTCACCTTCCGCCTCGCGCCGACCTCGCCGGAAGAGGCCCGCTCGATGGTGGACGGGATCAGCGCGCACGAGATGCTGAACGGCGTCCGGGGCTCGAAGCCGGTCGACAAGGACGCGATCGCGGCCATCATCAGCAAGCTGTCCGACCTGGTCGAGGACTTCCCGCAGTTCGCCGAGGTGGACCTGAATCCGGTGCTGGCCGGGCCGGACGGCGCCACCGCGGTCGACTTCCGGATCATCGTGGACGCCGAGGCCGGCAAGCCGGTCGAGCGCTACACCCAGGACGAGATCCTGACCGCGATGACCCGGATCATGAAGCCGCGCGCGGTGGCCGTGATCGGCGCCTCGAACGAGGACGGCAAGATCGGCAACTCGGTGATGAAGAACCTGGTCAACGGGGGGTACAAGGGTGACATCTACCCGGTCAACCCCAAGGGTGGCGAGGTACTCGGGCTGAAGGCCTTCCCCTCGATCACGGACATTCCCGGCGACGTCGACGTCGCGGTGTTCGCGGTACCGGCCAAGTTCGTCGGCGGGGCGCTCGAGCAGTGCGGCCAGAAGGGCGTGGCAGGCGCGATCCTGATCCCGTCCGGGTTCGCCGAGACCGGTGAGCAGGAGCTGCAGGACGAGGTGGTCGCGATCGCCCGCAAGCACGGCGTACGGATCCTCGGGCCGAACATCTACGGCTACTACTACCTGCCGGAGAACCTCTGCGCGACGTTCTGCACACCGTACGACGTGAAGGGCAGTGTCGCGCTCTCCTCGCAGAGCGGCGGGATCGGGATGGCGATCCTCGGCTTCAGCCGGTCCAGCCGGATGGGTGTCTCGGCGATCGTTGGGGTAGGCAACAAGGCCGATATCGACGAGGATGACCTCCTGACGTTCTTCGAGCAGGACGACAACACCAACCTGATCGCCATGCATCTAGAAGATCTCAAGGACGGCCGGGCCTTCGCCGAGACGGCCGCGCGGGTGTCGAAGAAGAAGCCGGTCGTCGTGCTCAAGGCCGGCCGGACGAGCGCGGGCGCCAAGGCGGCCAGCTCGCACACCGGCGCACTGGCCGGCAACGACAAGGTCTACGACGACATCCTGCGGCAGAGCGGCGTCGTCCGGGCGCCGGGGCTGAACGAGATGCTCCAGTACGCCCGGGGGATCCCGCTGCTGCCGACGCCCAAGGGCGAGAACGTCGTCATCATCACCGGCGCGGGCGGCTCGGGTGTCCTGCTTTCGGACGCCTGTGTCGACAACGGGCTGCAGCTGATGACGATCCCGCCGGACCTGGACGCGGCGTTCAAGAAGTTCATCCCGCCGTTCGGGGCGGCCGGCAACCCGGTCGACATCACCGGCGGCGAGCCGCCGTCGACGTACCGGAACACGGTCGCGCTGGGGCTGGAGGACGACCGGATCCACGCCTTGATCCTGGGCTACTGGCACACGATCGTGACGCCGCCGATGGTGTTCGCGAAGCTGGTCGCCGAGGTGGTCGAGGAGTACCGGGCCAAGGGCATCGACAAGCCGGTCGTCGCCTCGTTGTCGGGTGACGTGGAGGTCGAGGAAGCCAGTCAGTACCTGTTCGAACACGGGGTAGTCGCATATCCGTACACCACCGAGACACCGGTCCAGGTGCTCGGTGCCAAGTACCGCTGGGCCCGGAACGCGGGTTCATTGCACTAGTTCCACCACCCCAGTTGGCGTCGATCTAAGGAGTCCGCCTTGGACGTCACAAGCAAGACCTCAGAAGTACCCGAAGAGCCCGCGGCAGCGGCGGTGACCGAACGGGTCTGGAAGGCCGGCCGGCTCGAACCGATGCCGATCCGGCCACTGCCACCCGCTCCACCGTCCCTGCACATCCTCGGTCCGACCGTCTTCCTGGTCGCGCTGGGCGTCGGCATGGGTGAGTCCTACATGTGGCCCCGGCTCGTCCTGGTGTTCGGTCCGGACATCCGGTGGCTGTTCATGGTCGGTGTCACCCTGCAGGCGTTCGTCCTGCTGGAGATGGCCCGGTACGCGATGGCGACCGGGGAGAGCATCTTCTTCGGCGCCGCGCGGGTGTTCAAACCGCTGATGTGGTTCTTCTACGTCGCGGCGATCCTGATCTACATCTGGCCGGGGCACCTCTCGGCCGGCGCGGCGGCGTTCGAGGAGATATCCGGCATACCTTGGCAGGCAACCGCCTGCGTCTGCCTGGTGTTCGTCGGGATCCTGTTCAGCATGCTCTCGGTGATCTACAACTTCCTCGAGAAGCTGCTGGGTCTGCTGATCGGCTTCCTGGTGGTCGGCACCTCGATCATCGCGGCGATCGTCGGCAGCTGGGACGACCTGGCCCAGACCCTGTCCGGCATGTTCGCGATCGGCTTCCTGCCGGACAAGGCGCTGACCGAGGCCTGGTTCCCGATCCTGGTCGGCTCGATCGCCTTCGCCGGCCCGTCGGGCATGCAGCAGATGTGGTACACGCTGCAACTGCGCGACAGCGGCGCCGGGATGGGCGCGCACATCCCGAAGGTCCGTGGTCTGCGGACATCGGGCGAGGCGGAGGCGATGCCGTCGCGGGGCTACATGTTCGACACCGAGGACCCCGCGGAGATGGCGAAGTGGAAGGGGTGGCGCAAGTGGGTCACCTTCGACGCGCTGCTGCTCTTCTGGGGCATCACGATGCTGGTCACGATCTCGTTCACCGTGCTGGCCATGTCGGCGGCCCGGCAGAATCCGAACGTGGCCAACCTGATCGAGGGCGGTGACCGGGAGGCGGCGCTGAAGGCGATGTCCGACTCGTTCGCCTCGGCCGGCAGCCCGATCCTGGGCACGCTGTTCTTCGCCTTCATCGCGCTGATCGGCCTGAACGCCACGCTGGGGTTGTTCGACTCGTTCTCGCGTGGCCAGGCGGACATGACGTACTACTTCATCCCGGGCGCCAAACGGTTCTCGATGTCGAAGCTGTACGCCGGGTTCCTCTGGGGCGTGATCACGTTCGGCATCCTGATCCTGCTGTTCGGTCCGGCCGACGGTCCGGCAGGGATCCTCGACGTGCTCGCGTTCTTGTCGACCTTCGCGATGGGCGCCTACTGCATCGTGTTGCTCCTGGTGAACAACAAGATGCTGCCCAAACCGATCCGGCCCGGACCGGTGCGGAACGTCATCATCGGGTTCGGGGCGGTCTTCTATCTGGGCATGCTGTTCTACAGCCTGGTGCGCTTCGGCGTGGTCGTGGGCTGACTCATGGACACAGTGAAGATCCGGCAGCTCGCGGAGTTCTCATTGCCCGCGGCCACCGTGGGAGTAGCAGCCGGGTTCGTCGCCGGTGGGTTGGCCGCGTTCGTCGGCCGGCCCATCGGCTGGGCGATCGTCACCGGGCTCGGACTGGCTGTCCCGCTGGTCCTGTTCGGTGCCGGGTACGCCGTACTGCTTGCCCTCGGCAAGCTCCCGGCCGGCGTATTCGCTCCCGCGGCGGTCTACTGGGTGATCGGCTTCCCACTAGCACTGCTGGTGCACGCCGTCGTCACCGAGTGGTCCGTGACGGGCACCCCCGGCCTCCCGGCAGAACCCTGGAAGTTCCTGGCCTTCCGTGCCCTGCTCAGCATGGGATTCGCCATCGGCTTCCTCTGGATGCACGAACAACTGGGCCGCCACTGGTGGCCCCGCATCATCACCCACAACCCGTACGCCCACCGGGTGGTCAGCGAGTACATCCAACTAGCCGACTCCCTGGCAGCCCGCAAGGCAGCCACCGACCGCAACCGCAAGAAACAACCCACCACCTAGCACCAGCACTTTCCAACTACAACCGACCTGAGCTTCGGCTCAGGTCGGTTGTTGCTGTTGAGGGCTCAGTCGGCGGCGCGGCGGCGGGTTGGCTTCTTGGGTGGAGTGGAGGGCTCTTCTGCGGGGGTGCCGGTCTGCAGTTCGTGGTAGGCCTTGCGGGTGTGTTCGGTGTGTTCTCGCATGATCTGGGCGGCCTTGTCCTCGTCGCCGTCGGAGATCGCCTTGACCAGGCGGGTGTGCTCACGCCAGGAAGCCGCACCGCGGACGGGGGCTACGGGGGTGTAGTACCAGCGGACGCGGCGGTCGACCTGGCCGGCGAAGTCGACCAGGAAACGGTTGCCGGACATCTCCGTGATGAGCCCATGTAGCTCGGCGTTGGTGCGGACGGCGCCGTCGATGTCGCCGGTCTCCTGCAGGTTCGCACCGATCTTGCAGAGGTCCTTGAGCTTGGCCACGGCGTCCTTGTCGGGATTGCGCGCGGCCAGTCGCGCGGACTCGGACTCGAGCGCGGCGCGGGCGGCCAGCAACTGGTCCACCTCGTCCTCGGCGGGTACATGCACCATCGCGCCGAAACCGGGCCGCAGATCCACCCAGCCCTCGTTGTTCAACCGCTGCAGTGCCTCGCGAACCGGCTGGCGGGAGACGCCGAGCATGCCGGCCAGCTCCACCTCGACCAGGTGCCGGCCACGCTCCAGCGTGCCGTCGATGATCATCTCGGTGAGGGCCTCGTAGACCGACTCCCGCAGTGGCGTCGGCCGCTTGACGTGCCGGACGCCAGGGGAGTCGGAGTTGGCTTCCGGGCCCGCGCTGGTTGTCGTCATGAGGTCCTTCCCCGCAGATGTGGAAAACATGTGTGGCACTTGGTAGACAGTCTACCAAGTGCCACGGTCTGTCGTCCTGCTTCCGGTGCTCCGGATCCTTGCATGCTGTCCCGCGGGGAGTCCGCCGCCGCGGTGGTGATGCGGTGTCCGGAGCACCGATCGGGGCCGGTGCCCCGAGTCGTCGATACTCAGGCGGCGGTGCTGACGCGCTTCCGCTCGCCGGCTTCGGTGTGCTTGTCGTCCTCGTGCTGGTGGAGCTCGACGTCGATGTCCAGCTGCTGCTGCAGCTCCGGTGCATCCGGGAACTGCGGCCGGGCCGCCAGAGCGCCGAACCTACGGGTGAAGATCATGGTGCCCTCTCATCTGGGTTGGAATTCTGCCTTCTGTATACATTCAACCAGGCGTACTCGCCGGTTATGCCCGCATCTCACGTGATCCCGGTTACGTCCCACGTGATCCCGGGCACAGCGGGCCGGTAACCAGCTAGGACTTGGTCGAATACGAGTGCGCCCCGGTACCGGCCAGCCGGCCGCCGTCGACGATCAGGTACTCGTCGCGGATCGGCGTACCGGCAAAGAAGGACTCGAGGATCTCGCGGGTGCCGGCCGCGTACCTGGCCTGGGCCGACAGCGATGAGCCGGAGATGTGCGGGGTCATTCCGTGGTGCGGCATGGTCCGCCACGGGTGGTCGGCCGGGGCGGGTTGCGGGTACCAGACGTCACCGGCGTACCCGGCGAGCTGGCCGCTCTCCAGCGCCCGGACGATCGCGTCCCGGTCGGCGATCTTGGCGCGGGCGGTGTTGATCAGGTAGGTGCCGCGCTTCATCGTGCCGATCAGCTTGTCGTTGAACAGCCCCTCGGTCTCGGGGTGGAGCGGCGCGTTGACGGTGACGACGTCGCAGTGCGGGACCATGCTCGCGGCGTCGGGGTGGAAGGTCAGGTTGAGTTCGCGCTCGATCGACTCGGGCAGGCGGTGCCGGTCGGTGTAGTGGAGCTTCACGTCGAAGGGCGCGAGGCGGCGCAGTACCGCAGTACCGATGCGGCCGGCCGCGACCGTACCGACGTGCATGCCTTCGAGGTCGTACGAGCGGGAGACGCAGTCGGCGATGTCCCAGCCGCCGTCGAGGACGACCTGGTGGGACGGGAGGTAGTTGCGGACCAGGCCGAGGATCATCATCACCACGTGTTCGGCGACGCTGATGCTGTTGCTGTAGGTGACCTCGGCAACGGTCAGGCCGTGCTTGGTGGCTGCTGCCAGGTCGACGTGGTCCGAGCCGATGCCGGCGGTGATCGCCAGTTTGAGGTTCGGCGCCTTCGCCATCCGCTCGGCGGTGATGTAGGCAGGCCAGAACGGCTGGGAGATCACCACGTCGGTGTCGGGCAGTTCCCGGTCGAGGACCGAGTCGTCGCCGTCCTTGCTGGAGGTGACGACGAGGGTGTGGCCCTGGCTCTCCAGGTAGTCGCGCAGGCCGAGCTCGCCGGAGACGCTGCCGAGCAGAGCGCCCGGGGTGAAGTCGATCGCCTTCGGGGTCGGCGCCGTCTGGCCGCCCGGATAGGAGGCGATGGTCGGGATGTCGTCGCGCGCATAGCTGGTCGGGTAGCCGTTCTTCGGGTCGTCGTACAGCACGCACAAGACCTTGGCCATGATGGCAACTCCTCAACGTCTGAAGGGGATTCGGTCCTTCAACCGTGCTGGTTCGGAGGTGCCGCCGTCCAAGACTTGCTTGCTATTTCGGGATAGGTGCGCGCTATCGGGTCAGCTGTCCACCCATCAGGTGGACGTCGAGGAGTTCGTCCAGGGCGGTGTGTACGCCGGCCTGGCGGGCGACGTCGAGGAGGGCGCGCGCGAGGACGGGTTCGGGGCTCCGTGCGGCGATCACCAGGCCGACGCGTGGGCCATGCGCGGGGGACTTCAGTGGTACGACCTTCATGCCCGCCGGTACGCCGAACATGTGCAGCCAGGCATGGGAGATGACCGTGCTCCAGTGGTTGCCGCGCAGATGGCTGTAGAGGCCGGAGACGGTGTCGCTCTCGATCGCGGGGGTGGCGGTGACGCCGTCGTCGGTGAAGTACCCGTTCATGATGCGGCGGTTGCGCATCTGGGGTGACAGCAGGCAGAGCGGTTGCTCGGACACCTGTGCCCAGGTGGCGACCGGCAGCTCGGCGAGGTCGCCGGTCTCGGGGGTCAGGAGGAGGTAGCGCTCTTCGTACAGCGGGGTTTTGCGGACCTGGCCGAGGGTGTCGTCGTCGAGATAGGTCATCGCGACGTCCAACTCGAACTCGGCGAGCTTCTGCGTGATGTCGCGCGACGAGAGCGACTCCAGCGTCACCCGGGCCTGGGCGTGCCGCTCGCAGAACGGGGTGGTCAGCAACGAGACGACCGGCATCGCAGTCGGAATCGCGCCGAGCCTCAGCGTCCCGGTCAGGCCGCCACGCATCACCGACAACTCGTGCCTGAGGGCGTCGCGCTCGGCCAGGATGCGCTGCGCCCAGAGCAGGACCCGCTCGCCTTCGGGAGTCAGGCCCTCGAACCGGCGCCCGCGACGGACGATCGGTACGTCCAGCTCCTGCTCGAGCTTGCGAATCGCCGCGGACAGCGACGGCTGCGAGACATAGCAAGTGTCCGCCGCCCGAGCGAAGTGCCGCTCCCGAGCGAGCGCGACAAGGTACTCGAGCTGACGCAGCAACATCGCGCCTCAGCCCCGCATCCGGCCGTAGCCAGCATACCGTTCACCTGTATACATAATCCAACACTACGCGCTCAGGCGTAGAGCGGGAAGACGTTACGCGGCCCGGACCAGAACTGGTCCGGGCCGCGGGCGGCTACTCGGAGGGGATGGCGTCGAGTGTTGTCAGGTCTGTGGGGGACAGGTGGATGGTGCCGGCGGCGAGGTTTTCGGTGAGGTGGGTGGGGTTGCCGGTGCCGGGGATGGCCAGGACGTGGGGGCCTTTGGCGAGGGTCCAGGCGATTCGGATCTGTGCGGGGGTGGCGTTGTGGGCGCGGGCGATGGTGTCGACCGGGTCGGAGTGGACTACTCCGCCTTGTTCGCGGCCGGTGGCGGTGACGGCGAAGAAGGGGACGAAGGCGATGCCTTGGGCGCCGCAGGTTTCCAGCATGGTGTCGTTGACCCGGCCGAAGCCGACGCCGTAGCGGTTCTGTACCGCAGTCACGGGCGCGATCTCCTGCGCCTGCGCGAGGTGCTCCAGCCGTACGTTGGACAGACCGAGGTTCTTGATCAGACCAGCGGCGCGCAGCTCGGCCAGTACGCCGAAATGCTCCGCGACCGAATCGAGCCCGTGCTGGCGGAGGTACACCAGGTCAAGCGTCTCGAGCCCGAGTTGGCGCAGGTCGTGTTCGACCAGCGCGCGCAGCTGGTCGGGCCGGGCCAGTCCGTGCTCCGTCGGACCGACCTTGGTGGCGATCGTGAGGTCGTCGGAGTACGGCGCGAGCGCCCGCCGGACCGCGTCATTGGCCCACTCGAGGCTGTCGTAGCCGTGCTGCTCGCCGGCGCGTCCGACGGAAGGATAGAAGGCGGCTGTGTCGAGGTGGTTGACCCCGAGCGCGACGGCCTGGCGCAGCAACGCGATCGCCTGGCCGGCGTCGCTGCCGAGTCGTTTGGTGCCGAAGCCGATCCGGTTGACGGCCTGCTCACCGAGCCGCCAGGTGCCTGCTTCGTTTGAGGGCTTGCGTTCTGCTTCGTCAGATGCTAAGGTTGAGCTGAGATCTGTGTTCACATCTGTTCTATGCATGTGGACAGGATAAGGCCCCGCTCGCTTCCGGTCTAGTGCCGTTTGCTTGCTCGGGGCTTCTTTTTTGGGCGGACCCTTGAATCCCGGCCGCTGCTCGCCCTCCTGCGTGGGATTCTTCGGCCATGAATTCGGAGATGGTCGCGGCCGACCCGGGCCGCCACATGCTCAGTACTTATCGGCACGGCTGGGATGGGCAGGGGCAGGCCGTCCAGGCGCCTGTCGAGTTCCGCGAGCAGGCCGCCGGTTCACGTGAGTCGCTGCGGCCGCCGCAGGACGAGGACGCGGCTCGGACGGTCGAGTTGGGCGGTACCGAGGTACTGGTTGCCGCATCCCTGCTCCGGGAGCTCTCAGCGCGTCTGCGCCACGACGCTGCCCGTGGCCTGATCAGCCCGGACGCCGAGCAGGTAGCGGCGCTGTCCGACGAGCTGGTCGAGCGCTTCTACACCGCCACCGGCCTGCGCGGCTGACCGAGAACACCGGAGGAACGAAAAGCATGTCCGATCCCTTCGAGGGTCTGCCGAACACTGGTCGTCCGCTGCGCGTACTGGCTCTCGCCGACAAGTGGTACGGCGGCGGGCCGTTCGCGGTGAACCGTGAGGTCGCCCAGTCGCTGGCCCGGATGGGCCACCAGGTCACCGCCCGGGTCACCACCCCGACCGACCCGCACCCGCTGGTCGACATCCAGGTGCTCAAGCCCGTCCCCGGTATCAGCGACACCCGGGCGCAGTTGCTGCGTGCCGACGGGCTGCCGCCGGATGTCGACGTGATCCTCGGCCACGGCCGGTTCTCCGGTGGCGCGGCCGGCTACCTGCGGGACAACTTCTATCCGAACGCCAAGGTCATCCACTTCATGCACGTCACGGCCGACGAGATGGACCGCGGCCGCGGCAACCCGCAGCAGTCCAACGAGCACACCATTACCGAGCGGGCACTGGTCGAGCGGGCCGACCTCGTGGTCGGTGTCGGGCCGTTGCTGACCGAGGAGGGCCGCAGGCTGGCCCGGATGTGCGAGAAGCCGCCGCCAGTCGTCGAGCTGAAGCCCGGCATGGTGATGGAGTCCCCGGCCGTGCACGACCCCAACCAGCGGATGAAGAACCTGCTGGTCTTCACCCGTACCGACGACCCGCTGAAGGGCGCGGACATCGCGGCGCGGGCAGCGGCCGAGTTGCGGGCCCGGGGCCTGCAGGTGCAGTTGACGATGCTCGGCGCGCGGTCGGCCGAAGTACCGGAGCAGGAGCGGGCACTGTCCGACATTGCCGGCTTCCCGGTCCGGGTGCGCGGCTATACGAAGGACCTGAGCGTGATGGCGGCCGAGATCCGGGGTGCGGACCTCGCCATGCACACAGCCCGCTGGGGTGACTACGAGCTGGCCCCGCTGGAGGTAGCCGGCTACCGGGTGCCAGTGATCGTCGGCAACCACACAGGTGTCGGTATGGACCTCAGCGACCCGAACAGCGTGCCGCAGGGCATCGGCGACGCGGCAGTCGTCGACACCACCGGCTTGTCCCAGGACCAGTACCACCTTGCCTTCGCGGACAAGGCCGAGTGGCATCTGCGCAACCCGGATGAGTCGAAGGCCTCGGCGAACCGGCTGGGCGACTACTTCGAGCAGAACCGCAGCTGGGATCACGGCACCGCCGGGCTGGTCAAGGAGATGAGCAAGCACGGCATGATGCCGAAGCCCGAGCCTGGTCAGCCGATCAAGGGCCCGGCCGACATGAGCCGCTTCCTTGGTACCGGTGGCGCGGTCGACCTGTCGAAGGGCGACGGTGCCCGGGACAAGCCGGCCACTGTCACGTCCATCGGCCGGCCCACCCTGGAGCGTTGATGGCGGGCAGACCCTGGGTGCTGGTCGACATCGACGGGGTGCTGAACCCGGAGAAGAACCAGGCCGAGCGGGGCTTCACGCCGTACCGGCTGAAGGGTGAGGAGTACCTGGTCTGGCTGCATCCCGAGCACGGGCGGATGCTGAACGACCTGGATCGCGAAGGGCTGGTCGACCTGCGCTGGGGGACCACCTGGAACGACGCCGCCAACCGGATGGTCGGTCCGGCGATCGGGCTGGACCGGCGCTGGGAGTTCGTCAACATCGACAGGGCTGCGGCTGGGCCTGTCCGGTTCGGGCACAACTGGAAGGCGGTCAGTGTTCGGGAGGGGGTCGGCGACCAGGCGTTCGCGTGGCTGGACGACGCGATCACCGAGCCGGACCGGCTGTGGGCCGAGGACCGGGTGCTCGACGAGGGCATCCCGACCCTGCTGATGCCGATCGATCGGAATGTCGGTCTGCAGCCGGCGCATCTGGATGAGGTGCGGCACTGGGCTCGGAGCGTGTCCGAGCCGTCGCCGGTCAGCACTGAGCAGTTGCTGCGGCGTACGCCGGACCTCGCGGCCGACCCGGTCGCAGTGGCCCGGGCAGAGTGGCTGGCGCGGACGGTGGCGGCGTTGCCGGACACAGTTGCTGCTAGCAACGGTCCGTTGAGCCGGAGCGAGTTGGCGCTGTCGGTGTGGGATCGGACGGCGCATGCTGTCACTGCGGAGTACAAAGCCTCTGGTGCTGCTCCTGTCGATGACTTCGTGCGGCAGTCTCTGCGCCGGTATGTCCGTGGCCAAGGTGATGCGGCGATGGCGTGGGCGGATCGGGCGGCGCTTCGTGCGGCGACTCCGCATGCCGGGCATGTGCGGCCGGTGGGTCCGCATGAGCATCGGCTGGTGCTGCCGGCCGAGCCGGGTCGTGAGCACGGGTATCAGGTGCAGGCGTTGATCGACTCGGCTGCTGCGGTGATCGGGACGAACCCTGATTGGCAGCGGGTGCAGAAGTCTGTCCAGGTCGGTGCGGACGGGCCGACGATGCTGGTCAATCTGCGGGCGGACCGGAAGACCACTTCGACCGGCTTGACCCTTGCCTTCGGCAACGCTGGGGCAGTCGAGCGGCCGTACGAGGACCTGCTGCGCGGTGGGCCTGAGGCTGCGCTGGAGGCTGTGCGGACGGCCACCGACTACGAGATCGAGCCGCTTGGGCAGGTCGTACAGGGGTCACAGGCAGACGCGCAGGGGTTGCGGCTGTCGCCGCTGACGGACCCGGCGTTGCTGCCGCCGGGAGCGGCCCGCCCGGGAACTACAGTGCCGCAGGGCACGCGAGCCGAGAACAGTCGCTGGACCGGTACGGCCGGCCAGCAGAACACGACGAGGACGATGGAATGACTTTCGACCAGCCTGAGCGCAAGAGCCTGGCGCAGCAGTCCGTGGATGACTGGGAGGCGCTGCGGAGCGTGGGGGAGCTGTTCCCGGGCACTCCGCTGGCGGACAGCGCTTCGCAGTTGCCTGCTTGGCCGGAGAACCTGCAGGGCACGCCAGTGGTGCTCGCTGTGGGGGCTACCGACCCGGTACTGCGTATTGCGGCCTCCACTGCTCGGGAACTCGCACTGGTCGTCACCGACGACGTGGCGGCGGCGCGCGCGGTATTGGACTCGTTGGAGCGCCAGGACGTGAAAGTGGCTGCTGAGGCTTCGGCGGTTGCTGAAGTACAGGGCGAGGGACCTGTGCGCTGGATTGGCGCTAGCCGGGAGACCAGTGCGCTGACGACCCTGCTGGACTCGTCGGTTGCTGAGCGGCTGCGAGTGACGCAGTTGCAGGTTGACGGGGGTGCGGGGGCGGTACTGGAGGCTGCAGCCTCTGGGCGGTTGAAGCTGGACCTCGTCAGCCCTAACCCGGACGATGGAGAGCTCGGGCCGGCGGTAGTGGTCGCTGCCGCGCTGGCACTGCCATTCGTCGACTTCAGGCAGGTACCGGTCGGTGTGGACTCTCTGGGACGGTTCCAGCCGCAGCAGGGCGGTGTCGTCCTCTGGTGGGGCGTGAGCACCGAGGCTGGGGCGTTGCAGGCCTGGCTGACCCGAGTCGACGGCGGTAGGTGACCGTGGCGATCGAACGAGAGCTCCCGCCGCTGGCGGCGATCAGCGATGCGTACGGGCTGAAGGACAAGGCTGACCGGGACGCAGTGGAGCGCATCTACAACGCGTTCCGGGCACATCACGCGCGCTTCGTCACCTCGATCGCACGGGACATGCTGCGCGACCTGCGTCGGGAGGTGGCGGCCAACCCGCACACCAGGGTGGTGTTCCTCGGCCGGGACGGCTACAGCCTGTCGGTAGCGGCCCGGACGCTGGATCCCGAGTTCTTCTCGGCACACTGCCATGACGCTGTCCTATCCCGGGCGGTCGCGGAGGCCGCAGTACAGGACCTGGAGCAGAACGGTGGCAAGTCGTTCCCCGAGATCGCCGGGTACCGGGAGAACACGGCCAGTGTGTCCGCAGAGGACGTCGCCGGGTCGTACCAGCAGCTCACCCGCTACCTGCGTGGCGCAGGCGTCCCCGTCGGTACGCCGGGCAGCCGGGTCGTACTGATGGACAGCTGTCTCAAAGGGACCGTGCAGGAGTTGCTGTCGTCGGCATACCCGGAGACGAAGTTCGAGGGCCGGTACATGTTCTACGACGGCATCGCGTCGGATCCCCACCCGGGGACGAAGCGGGGGTACGTACTGCACCGCGACGAGGGCATCGGCGGCGGCATGAAGGAGCTGCCGCGGGATCCGTCCCTGACGTTCGGGAGCCTCGCTGCGATCCGTACCATCGAGAACTCGCTCCAGGGGCCACTGAGCAGCCCCAAGGCCCTGGACGAGTCTGGCCCGGTCCAGCGCCGCCTCACTGAGGAGCAGGACCGCACCTTCGGCGTCAACCCGATCCTGGTCGACCCGCCGTACCTGAACCCGGTTGTCCGCGAGGCCTGCAAGGTGGCCGGCCTTCGGGCGGTCATGGACGCGGCGGCCGAGGTACGGGACGGCGCTCCGCTCGACACCGCGGCCGTCCAGCAACAGTTCACCAACGACGTCCGGGCCTGGCTGACCCACGCCCCCGGCCAGGACCCTGAACTCAAGGTCCTCCTCGACAGCTTCGTCCACCGCGACGACCACCGAATGGTCCGTCAGGTCGACAAGATGCTCCACGAGAGCACCTTGACCCCAGAGACCCACCAACAGGTCTGGCAGAGCTTCGAGGTGGCCCAGACCCTCCAGGAGAAGCAGGCGGTACTGGCCAACGTCCAGGCCATGACCCAGCAGGCCAAGCCGCAGACCGCTCAGACCGCCGCCGCGGACACCTCGGTCACCCAGCAGGCTGACCGGTCACCGCGGCGCCCCAACCAGTCCTACGAAGTGGGCTGAGTCGGCGCGACTGAGGCGCGTCCGGCTCACCGGGCATTTTCCCGACGCCGCCGATGTTCCCCTCACTACAGTAGTTGAAATTTTAATTAGTGAGTGGGACGTCAGGAGCTCCGATGAACGGAAAGAACGAAGGCCTGAGCCTCGGATATCGGCTCGGGTGGCGGCTGAACTACCTTCTCTTGCACGTGGCCGGGCCGGCCACGCTGTCCAAGGAACTCGATCCACGCTGCAGGATGCGCCGTGAGCGGGCCGCCCGAGTCCGGAAGGCGCGGAGAGTCGCGTTCAGAAGGCGCGCCCGGCAGGATTCGAACCTGCGACCAACGGATTAGAAGTCCGACGCTCTATCCAGCTGAGCTACGGGCGCTCGGCCGGATCGGTGTCCGGCACGGATCAGAGTCTCTCAGATGGTGGGCCGATCGTGCTCGTGGGTTCCTCCGGCGAGGCGGGTACGGCGGTAGGGGCGGCCGGGGCCGGTTGGGCTGCGGCCGCCGGGCTACTGCGAAGTACAGGGTTGTCGTTCCATCCCGGTAACGCCGAGTGGCCGGTCCTGCCTTGTGGAGGGCTCTACAACTAGGCTGCGTGCATGAGTTACCCCTCAGGAGGCCCGCCCGAGTCGCCGCAACCCGCGGTGGAGGCTGTCGGCGCGCCCGGCCAACCAGGCCAGCAACCGGAGCCCAACCGGCTCGGTACCCACCCGGTGCCCGGTCAGCGGCGGAACCAGAGCATCCTGATCGGCGTCGTCGTCGCGGTCGCCTTCGCGATCGCCGGGCTGGGCATCTTCGCCATCGTGGCGAAGTCGACCGGCGCCAGCGGGTTCATGTGGGGCCTGGTCTTCGCGTTCATCCCGGTGGTACCGGTGATCGCGCTGTACCTGTGGCTGGACCGCTACGAGCCGGAGCCGGCCAAGTACATCCTGACCGCGCTGTGCTGGGGTGCCTTCGTCGCGACCCTGGCCGCCATCTTCATCAACACCCAGGCGTCCGAATGGCTGCACGAGTCCGGCAGCGGTGGCAGCCGGGCCGCGGTCTTCGTGGCGCCGCCGGTGGAGGAGTTCGCCAAGGGCTCCATCATCGCGTTGCTGGCGCTGCTGCGGCGCAAGGAGTTCGACGGGATCATCGACGCCCTGGTGTACGCCGGCATGGTCGGCGTCGGCTTCGCCTTCACCGAGAACATCCTGTACTACGGCCGCCTGTTCCATCAGCTGTCCGAGGAGTCCGGCAGCGACGCCGGTCTGCGCGGGACCTTCTTCCTGTTCGTGTTCCGCGGCGGGATCTCGCCGTTCGCGCATCCACTCTTCACGTCGTTCACCGCGATCGGGATCGGGATCGCCGTCCGGCATCGCAGTACCGTCGTGCGGTACCTGGCGCCGATCGTCGGCTACCTGGCCGCCGTACTGGCGCACGCGTCCTGGAACGGCGGGGCGAGCCTGTCCGGCGGTGGCGGGTTCCTGATCGTGTACCTGTTCCTGATGTTCCCGATCTTCATCGCGATGTTCATCTTCGCGCTGGTGATGCGGTCGCGGGAGGGGCAGATGATCGCGTCCCGGCTGTACGACTACGTGCGGTTCGGCTGGCTGGCGCCGCAGGACGTCCCGTTGATCGCGACGCTGCGCGGGCGCAAGGCGCTCCGGCAGAACGCGAGACGGTACGGTCCGCAGGCGGCGGCCGCTGCCAAGGCGTTCCAGCAGACCGCGACCGAGCTGGCCTACCTGCGAGACAAGATCGTCCGCCAGGTGATCGGGCCTGACGCACTGGTGACGGAGAAGGAGCTGCTGGACGAGCTCCGGGCCCGACGGCCCAGCGTGCCGTTCCCACCGATGCCTGCGTTCGCCCAGGCGGTCGTCCCGGCACCGCAGGGCATGCCGCAGGGGATGCCGCAGTACCCGCTCGGAGCGCCGCAGGCGGCGGCCGGTGGGTCGCAGTATCCGGCGCAGGGCCAGATGCCGGTGGGTGGGTCGCAGTATCCGGGTGGGCCGCAAGGTTCGCAGTACCCGGGTGGAGGCACGCAGTACCCGGCGGGCGGGCCGCAGGGACCGCAGTATCCGGGTGGTGGACCGCAGGACCCGCAGTACCAGGGGAGTGCCCCGCAGGGGGCTCAGTACCCGGCTGGCGGGGCGCAGGGGGCGCCGTACCCGGGAGGGCCTGGATATCCACCGGGACAGGCGGGTTATCCACCGCCTCAGCCGGGGTATCCCTCCGGGCAACCCGGCTACTCAGCGGGCCAGCCCGGTTACCCACCGGGACCCCCCGAACCGTCCGGAACGCCGGGAGGATACGGTCCGTATCCACCGTCGCAGTGACTGCCACCCGTCCACGCCGCCAAACGGGGATGAAGATGACTTTGCTTCTGCGCTGTCCGAACGGGCACTCTGTGCTCGTGGGCGGTAGCCGTGGCTGACACCAGGCCAGCTGGTGAGGGTTCGGAGCGTTCGGGAGAGCCGAAGGTTCCGGCCCAGGATCAGCCTGTCTCCGAACTGGCCCGGCTGATCGCCGAATCCGATGCCAAAGGCAAAGGTTTCTGGCGCCGCCGCAAACGCAAGTCAGCCAGTACGCCGACTGCCCCCACCCCCCAGCCAGAACCGGCCGCCCCCCAGGCGACGGCCCCCCAGGCGACCGAGCAGGCAACGGACGCCCAAGCGACGACCGAGAAGGCCCCCAGCCAGCAGGCGACGACAGGCAAGCTGGCGAGCGTCAGCGCGCCCACCGGCACACCCGAGGCCGACAAGCCGACAACGGACGACCTCGCGACCGCGAAGACGAGCGACCAGCCCGCGGTCAAGCAGCCAGCCGAGCCTGCAGCCGACCAGCCCACAACCGAGAAGCCAGTCGACCCAACGGCCGACAAGCCAGCTGCCGCCACCACCGGCAAGCCTGCCGACGCAACAAGCGGCAAGCCTGCCGACGCAACGACCGGCAAGCCTGCCGACCCCGCCGCCGACGCGGCGGTCGCGACCGCCGATGCAAACGCAACCACCGACGCTGCCGCATCCGCCGACGCGGACAACTCACCCACAGACCAGAACAAGCCCACCGGAGCGACCCCCACCGATCCGACGGCTGCCGACTCAACCGACGCCGAGCCGACCGACGCCGAGCCGGCTGACACCCAGGCGAACGACATCCACGCAACCGACACCCACGCAACCGACACCCACGCAACCGACGGTCAGGCAACCGACGGTCAGGCAACCGAGACCCAGGCAACCGAGACCCAGGCAACCGACGGTCAGGCAACCGACGGTCAGGTCGCCGGCGCCGAGGTAGCCGGCAGCGAGCCGACTACAGCCCAGCAGACTGACGCCGAGTCAGCCGACGGACAGGCGTCTGACGTCCAGGCAACTGACGGTCAGCCGGCCGATGGCGAGCAGTTGATCGGTGCGGAGAAGGCGGCCGACGAGCAGTCTGCAGACCAGTCGCCAACCCAGGTACCGGCCGCCGATGCGTCCACTGCGTCGCCCACCGAGGTACCGGCGGTCAACGCGTCCGCCGCCTCGCCCACCGAGGAATCAACCGATGAACACCGCCCGGCCGAGCCCGAACCCGCCACCGCGGTGACCCTGACGGCAGAGGAAGAGGCGTCCCGCCCGAAGGTCGGCGTCGTCTACGAACCGGACGAGTCGGCTGAGGGCTTCCCCCTCGAATACGGCGACATCATCATCGGCCTCCCCAAACAACCAGGTACCCCCGAAGAGCCCACAGCCCTCCGCGACGAAGCCGACGCCGAACTAGAAGCCGTCTCCGCCGCCGAAGCCGAAGCCGCCGCCCAGGAAGCCGAACACCACCTCCAGCCTCCCGCCCAGCCCGAGGCCCCTGCCCAACCCAACGCGGACCCAACCACCGACACTCCAACCGGGCCCGACCCCAAGGCAGCTGGACCGCAGGCCGGGGAGCCGACCGGCGATACTCCGGCAGAGTCCGAAGCCGAAGGTCCCACAGACCCCAAGGCAAACAGCAACGCCGAGCAGACTCCGACCGCTGAGGTCGCCCTGACCGCAGAGCCAGACTCCGCAACACCTGCCGAGCCAGCAGCACAGGACGACGCTCCTGCCCAGGGGCAAGCACAGGACAACGCTCCTGCCGAGGCGGAAGCGCAAGACGGCGCACCCGCCGAGGCGGAAGCGTTGGATGACGCACCTGCCGCGGCGGGCGGAGAGCAGGACGACTCGGCCGCCGAGCCGGAAGCACAAGACGATGCGCCCGCCCACGCGGAAGCACAGGACGACGCATCTGCCGAGCCGGATGCGGATGCTGAGCCGACGGCGGACGCCGAACCGAGCGTCGAGGTCGAGTCGGCTGCGCCTACTGATGACGGAGCCGTGCGGACCGACGACTCTGCCGCCGAGGCGGCCGCAGATGCAGAGGCTGAGGCATCGGCGCCTGCGGAGGGTGAGCCAAGCGCTACCGCAGAGGACAAGACCGCGGACGCCGGCGGTGAGAGCGCTGAAGCTGACTCCGACGACAGCGCGGCAGAAGCTCCTGCGGATGCTGAGCCGTCTGCCTCTGCGTCTGCATCCGCGGAGGGGCAGCCGAGCGCCGTCGCGAACGACGAGAGTGCCGAGGGCGACTCCGACGGCAGCGGCGAGGGCGACATCGACGCTGCGGCCAGCGACTCCAGCGCGGATGCTGACGCAGATGCCGACGGGGACGCCGCCGATTCTGACGCGGACGCCGCTGCCAACTCCGGCAAGGACGACGTCGCCGATTCCGCTGCGGACGCCGCTGCCGAGTCCGGTGGAGATGATGCAGCCGATTCCGCTGCGGACGCCAACACCCACTCCACTGCGGATGCGGACGCCGCCGACGCCACTAAGGACGATGTCGCCGATTCCGGTGTGGACGCCGGTACCGACTCCGGTGCGGATGCCGGTACGGACTCCGACTCCGACTCAGGTACGGATGCCGACTCCGATGCGGATGCGGGCGTCGGCGACGACTCCAGTGCCGGTGGTGCTGACTCTGGTGCTGCGGCTGTGGATGCTGGGCGGGAGAAGTCTGCTGAGGAGGTGGCTACTGAGCAGGCGGCTATGGCGTTGATTACGGCGTTGATGAAGCTGCGCGGCGCCTTGGCTGCCAGTCGGTTGCCTATTGACGTGGTGGGCGCCGACGAGGCTCGCCAGCAGCAGAAGGCGATGCTGGATCAGCTTGACGACTACGTGCTGCCGCGGCTGGTACAGCTCGAGGCGCCGGTACTTGCGGTGGTCGGTGGTTCCACCGGAGCCGGCAAGTCGACGCTGGTGAACAGCATCATCGGCCAGGTCGTCAGCGAGCCCGGCGTACTGCGGCCGACCACCCGTTCCCCAGTTCTGATCCACCACCCGGCCGATGTCGACTGGTTCACCAACGACCGGGTACTGCCCGGCATGGCGCGCTCCAGCGGTGACAGCCCGGGTGGGATGGAGGACCCCGGGCAGATCCGCCTGGTTGCCGCCGACACCATCCCGCAAGGCCTCGCCATCCTCGACGCCCCCGACATCGACTCGGTCGTCGAGGCCAACCGAGACCTCGCCACCCAGTTGCTGGCAGCTGCCGACCTCTGGCTGTTCGTCACCACCGCCGCCCGGTACGCCGACGCGGTCCCGTGGGAGTTCCTGCAGAGCGCCTCGGACCGCAGTACTGCGGTAGCCGTAGTGCTCGACCGCGCCCCGTCCGACACGATCGACGACATCACCGGCCATCTGGCGCAGATGCTGCTCGAGCGTGGACTCGGCGACTCACCGCTGTTCAGCATCAAGGAAACAGTTGTCGACGGCAACGGAATGCTGGCCGGCGAGGTCGTTGCCTCGATCAAGGACTGGCTGATCGACCTGGCCGCCGACGCTGAGGCGCGCTCGGGCGTTGTACGGCGTACCCTGCAAGGCGCCGTCACCGCGATGACCAAGAAGACCCCGGCCTTCGCCAAGGCGGTCAGGGCGCAGGCCGACACTGTCGTGGAGTTGCGGTCGACTGCCGAATCGGCCTACGACCAAGCCGTACAGGACATCGCCAAGGCGACCGAGGACGGCACCATGCTGCGCGGCGAGGTACTGGCCCGCTGGCAGGAGTTCGTCGGCACGGGTGAGTTGCTCAAGGGCCTGCAGACCAACGTCGGCCGCCTGCGCGACAAGGTCCGTACTGCGGTAGTCGGCAACCCGCCGCCGACGCGGGACCTCAAGGATGCCATCGAATCCGGCCTGGAGTCGTTGCTGCGTGAGCACGCCGCAGCCGGTGCTGAGCGGGCGGAGGCGGCTTGGCAGGCGTCGGCGCCGGGTCGCCAGTTGCTCGCGGCCGGTGACCCCGGGATGGGCGGGATGTCCGAGGAGTTCCCGGACGCGGCTGGTCGGGCGGTACGGGAGTGGCAGGAGGGCGTGTTCGAGCTGATTCGCCAGGAGGGCGCCGACAAGCGCAGTACGGCGCGGATCCTTGCCTACGGCGAGAACGGCCTCGGCTTGGCTCTGATGATCTCCATCTTCGCCAGTACTGCGAGCGTCCCGGCCGGCTCGAAGGCCACGACCGGAGTCAGTACTGCCGTGGTCGGACAGCGGCTGCTGGATGCGGTCTTCGGCGAAGAGGCGGTTCGCGGGCTGGCCGCTAAGGCCCGGGACGATCTTGACGCTAGAGTTCATGCGTTGATGGATGCCGAATTCGCCCGCTACCTGGCTGTGCTCGACCAGCATCCGGTCGATCCCGATGCACCCAGGCAACTGACGGAGGCCGCGCGCGCGGTGGAGGACTGCACGTGACGGGAACTGTGGATACGGTCAAGGGCCTGACACGAGGCGCTACCGATGTCCTGACGAAGATCGAGGCCGTGGAGGACGCTGCCGAGGCCGGCCGGGGACGGCTGGACCAGGTGGTCCTGAGCGAGGCGTCGCAGATCGTGGACCGGGCCAGTCAACGGCTCAGGATGTCCGGCGATCTGACAGTCGTGGCGCTGGCCGGTGCGACCGGTTCGGGCAAGTCGTCGCTGTTCAACGCGTTGACCGGGCTGGACCTGGCCGCGATCGGGACCCGGCGCCCGACCAGCTCGATGCCGCTGGCCTGTGTGTGGGGCGAGGAGCCGGCCGGTGAGCTGCTGAACTGGCTGGGCATCCCGCGCCGGCACCAGGTGCAGCACCGCAGCTCGCTCGAGGACGCGCACTCCGAGGACCTCGACGGGCTGGTACTGCTGGACCTGCCTGACCACGATTCCACCGAGGTCGAGCACCGGCTCATCGTCGACCGGCTGGTCGAGCTGGTCGACGTACTGGTCTGGGTGGTCGATCCGCAGAAGTACGCCGATGCCGCGCTGCACAACCGGTACATCAAGCCATTCGCGTCGCACTCGTCGGTGATGGTGTTCGCGCTGAACCATGCCGACAAGCTCACCGACGCCCAGCGCGAGAGCTGCCTCGCCGACCTGACCCGGCTGCTCAAGTCGGACGGTCTCAAGAACCCGCAGCTCGTGGCGACGTCTGCCATGAGCGGCGACGGGCTGGACGACCTTCGGGACCTGCTGGTCAAGCGGGTGAGCGCCAAGCGGGCTGCCCGTGAGCGGCTCGCTGCTGACGTGGATCGCGTTGCAGACCGGATGGCCAGCCAGTGTGGCAACGCCAAGACGCCGGAGATCGCGCAGGCGGATGTCACCGAGCTAGTGGACGCACTGTCGGACGCTAGTGGCCTGCCGGTCGTTGTTGAGGCTGTACGCCGGTCCTACCTCCAGCGGGCGACCGCTGCGACCGGATGGCCGGTCACCAAGTGGCTTGCCCGCTTCCGGCCGGATCCGTTGCGGCGCTTGCATCTGGACCAGGTGCCCCGCCAGCAAGGCAAGGCGCTGCGCAAGTCGGCCTCCAACGAGGTGTCGATCGCCCGCTCAACGTTGCCTGCGGCAACACCCGTGCAGCGCGCACGGATGGACACTGCTGTCCGGACCATCACCAACAAGGCCGCAGCCGGTCTGTCCCGCCCCTGGGCCGATTCAGTCCGTACTGCGATCCGCCGGCGCGAGGAGTCCCTCGGAGACGAGTTGGACCAGGCAGTGGCTCGTACGGACCTGGGCACCAACAACGACCCGGGCTGGTGGGCCGCGGCGCGGTTCCTGCAGTGGCTGCTGTTCCTGGTGGCGCTGGGTGGAGCTGTCTGGCTCGTACTGGCCGCCTTCCTCAAGGACCTGACGCTGCCGGAGTGGGAGGGCATCCCGTACGCGACGATGATGCTCGTTGGCGGAGCAGTCCTAGGAGTGGCTCTCTCGATCGCCTGCCGCCTCTTCGCGACGAGCGGCGCCAACCGACGGGCTCGCCTGGTGGCCAAGGCGCTCCGCACGGAGCTGGAGAAGGTTGCCGACAGCCACGTCGTCGCTCCGGCGCGCGAGGAGCTCAACGCTTACACCATCTGCCGCGACAAGTTGGCCATCGCCCGGGGCTGACGACGCCTGGTTGTTACACCCCATGTAGCGGATTTGATTCGCAGAGTAGTCGAACATATGCTCGATTCATGAGCAAGCGTTCGATTGGTCAGCCGGTGGACGGGCCTGTGCGCCCGCCACGTCGGCCTGCCGGACGTCCGCCACTGCTGAGCTTGTTGAGGTTCGACAAGGAGAACGATCCCGCGCAAGGACTGCCGTTATACGAGGCGGTGGTCTCCCAGGACAAATCCCACCTGACTGACGACGGCTGGCTGGATCGGCTGGACGCGATCGGTCGGCTCAAGTGCCGCCTGGCCGCCCTGGAAGCCGAGACCATCGCTGGGTTCGACGATTCCTTGCATGGCGTGTCGGCGGACCTGGGCCATCGGCACCCCGAACCAGGGGATCGGGCGGCGACAGCCGGCGAACGTCGCTGGATCGCCGGTGATCTGCGGTCGGTCTCGGATGAGATCGCCGGCATCATCGAGATGCGCCGAGGCTCTGCGACGACCCGGATCCACAGGTCCTGCGAACTGGTCCACAACTTCCCCGCGACCTTGGCGGCATTGTCCGAGGGGTTGCTGACGGAACGCGCGGCGTTCACGATCGTGGCCGAGTTGTCGGTGCTCGACGACCTCGGCGAGCTGCGCGCGGCCGAAGCGGCCATCTTGGACTGGGCCAGGACGCATCCGCTGGTGGACATCAAGCAGGAGTGTCAGCGCGAGGTGGCTCGCCGCTGTCCGGAGGCGATCGAGAAGGCCTACCAGGGTGCCCACGACAAGCGATCCGTGCAGATGTGCACCGATGATGTCGGCAGAGCCCATCTGATCCACGATCACGACGCCGTCGACGCCGCAGCAGTGATGACCAGCCTGTCCCGAGCCGCGATCTCCCGACGCCGCCAGGGCGACACCCGCACCCTCGACCAGCTCCGCAACGACATCGCCCTGAGCCGCCTCCTCCCACGCAGCAAGCGCCCCACCCCAGCCGCCGCCGCTTCCGAGCCACCCCCCACCCACAAGCCAGCCGACAACAACTCCACCACCGCAACAACAGCCGCCGACACGGGCATCCCCACAACGACCCCAGAGGACACTAACCCGGCTGGCGCCGCCCGAGCCCGCACTCCCGCAGCGACCCCAGAGGACACTCCCGCGGACGGCGCCGACACTGCGCACACTCCCGCAACGGCCACAGACGCAGAGGGGACTCACCCGGCTGGCGCCGCCGCAGCAAGCACACCGCCAGCGGCCACAGAGGACACTCACGCGGACGGCGCCGACACTGCGCGCACTCCCGCAACGGCCACAGAGGGCCGCCACCCAGACGACGCCGCCACTGCGCGCACTCGCGCAGCGACCGGAGAGGACGCCCACTCGGAGGGCGCCGCCACGGAGGAGCCCTCCGCAGCGAGCGCCGTCGATCCGGGACCCACCGGAGATTGCGGATCCTGGCCCGATCGCGACATGCCTGCTGATCGAGACGTGATGGACGAGACAGCAATCGGCGCCGACGCCACTGTCGTCATTCACGCGACCGGCGCCGAGATCCGCGCTCTGATCAACAGTGAGGTAGCCACCGGCGGTGAAGCCGATCACCACGGACCAATCCCGCAAAGCTCATTGCGCAAACACCTCCTCAGGGCCCTCGCGCAAACCCTCGTGCCCGACCGCCCCACCACCCCCAATCGCAGCAGCAACTCCGGCGCAGCAGCCCACCGCGCCCCCACCACGAACGCCGACCCCCGCACCGCCTGCGCCGACCCCCACATTGCGAATGCCGACCCCCGCACCGCGAATGCCGGCCCCCACATCGCGAATGCCGGCCCCCATGCCGCGAGCGCCGGCCCCCATGCCGCGAGCGCTGACCCCCGCACAACGAGCGCCGAACCCCGCACCACGGGCTCCGGGCGCCGGATGCCGAGCGCCGATCCTCGTATGCCGAACAATGACGCCGGTATGCCTCGTGCCGTGATTCCCAACCCCGGTTCACGCATCGAGCTTCAGATCACCGACGAACCGCCGCCCAGCAATCCCGATCGCTACACACCATCACCTGCACTGGACAGGTACGTCCGCCTGCGCGATCGCACCTGCCAATTCCCCGGCTGCAACCGCCCTGCGGAGTTCACCGACGTCGACCATCGAAGCGCCTTCGCCGCCGGCGGGCGCACTACGGCGGCCAACCTGGGCTGCCTGTGCCGTCACCACCACCGACTAAAGCACGAGGGCGGCTGGCACATCCGCCCCAACCCCGACGGCAGCTCCACCTGGATCAGCCCGATCGGCCGCAACTACCCCAACAACCGCGCCCAACCAATCGACGACCGATGACCACGACGTACGCGTCAAGGCACCGAGTGCTTGTCGCCGACTGTCGAGCTGCAGACTCTCGAGGTGCCGACTCTCGAGAGGGTCGCCTCTCGAGAGGGCCGACTGCTGAGGGGCCGACTGTCGAGGCGGCCGACTGTCGAGGGGCCAAGTGCTTGAACACGGTGCGAGCCGAGTGCTTGAACACGGTGCGAGCCGAGTGCTTGAACACGGTGCGAGCCGAGTGCTTGAACACGGTGCGAGCCGAGTGCTTGAACATGTGCGAGCCGAGTGCATGAACACGTTGCGACTCGGGATGGCCTGACCTAGGCCACCCCGTGCGTGTCAGCGCTCTGGTGTTGATCCGCATCCCGTAGTACGGGTCAGATGAAATCGTCCAGGGCAGATCCCGGGGCGAACTGGTTGACCGAGGCCTCGACCGCGGCGCGTAGTTCGTCCTCGGAGACCAGGCCGGACTCGCGGAGCGCCTTGGTCCAGGCGTGGATCGACGCCTTGTTGAACTCGATGACCTCGGGGGAGTTGGCCATCTCCTGTGGGTCGTGGTGCTCCTCCAGCTTGCCCTCGACGTACAGGGCGAGTCCGAGCAGGGCGCCATCCCAGCCTGGGCCCACGTAGAGCGCCCCGCTGGCGCCGCCGAAGTCAGCCGGCACCGAGTGGTCCATCTTGAGCTCGGTCGACTCGCCGTCCTGGCCGGCGTTCAGACTGATCTCGACCAGGCTGGCCGGTCCGCCGAAGTTGACCTTGAAACGCTGCGGTGGTTCGCATTCGAGGATCTCGCCGCCCGCGTTGCCCTCCAGCTGGAAGCTGCCGCCGACCTTCAGCTCACCGGTGATCGGCATCAGCCAGCGGCGGATCCGGTCAGGGTCGGTCAACGCGTCCCAGACCTCCTCGACCTCTGCCTGGTAGGTACGCCGGAGCACCACGCGGACCTCTTCGCCGGTCTGCTGGACCTGGCGCTGGATCGCGGTGATGTGCTCGAGGATGTCGATCACTGGTCTGCCCTCTCGGTCGGTCGTGCTGCTTGCTCTGTTGCCCTGCTTGTCCGTGGTCGCACCAGAGTGCCGGGCTGCGCTTATATAAGTCAAGCCTGAAATAGAGTTTTCCCCAGGCTGGAAAGTCGTATCCGGAATCGGGCCGGAGGCTGGCACCTTCTCTGGTGACAGCACAGATGCGACCCGAGGAAGGCAGAGGACATGAGCATCAGCGAGACCTACGTGGCAGTGCAGGGGTGGATCGGCAGCGACCTCCGGTACCGGGAGGTGTCCGAGGGGGTGCCGGTGGTGTCGTTCCGGCTGGCGACCACGCCCCGCCAGTTCGACCGAGCCTCCGGCGGCTGGATCGACCGCCCGACGAACTGGTTCACCGTCGAGTGCTGGCGCGCGCTCGCGACGAACGTCAAGCAGTCGATGGAGCGCGGCCATCCGGTCGTGGTGACCGGCCGCTTCCGTACCAACGAGTGGCGGGACGAGGAGGGCACGCCCAGATCCCAACTGATCCTCGAAGCCTTCGGCGTCGGCCATGATCTCTCCCGAGGCACGGCTACCTTCACCAAAACCCCACCGCGCCCTCAACTCCAGGAACTCCCACCCCTCGACCGGGACCTCCCATCCCGACTCGACACGACCCCACTCGACCCGGCCACACCCGACCAGAACTCCGAGTCCCAAGCCGCCTAGCGTCTGGCACTCGAACCTGTGTGTCCGCTCGCATGCCCGTGACCTGACACCCGAAATGACTGCCAGCCAAACGAAAAGGGGTGGCCGCGACCTGTCGGAGCGGGTTGGGTGTAGCCGGTCACCTGTTCATCTGTCCGCGGGCATGATCTGGCGACGGTGCGCTCGGCGGGACGATCGTTCGTCATCACCCCAGAACCTGAAGGGAATCTCGATGGTTGATTCGCAGATCCTGGCGATGGGCGGTGGCGGCTTCTCGATGGAGCCGGACAACCCGTTGCTCGATGACTACCTGCTCTCGCTGGCTCCGGCCGGCCGCACACCACGGGTCTGCTTCGTGCCGACGGCCAGCGGCGACTCCGAGGGCTACAGCGAAAAGTTTCTCGCCGCCTTCGGTCCGGAGCGCGCCGAGGCGACGGTGCTCTCGCTCTTCAACCGCACCGTCGCTGACCTCGACGAGTTCGTCCTGGAGCAGGACATCATCTACGTCGGCGGCGGAAACACCGCCAACCTTCTCGCGGTCTGGCGCGTACACGGCCTCGACACTGCACTCGCGAAGGCCTACCGAGAAGGCGTGATCCTGGCCGGGATCAGCGCCGGCATGAACTGCTGGTTCGAAGCCTCGGTCACCGACTCGTTCGACACCAACAGTCTGGCCCCACTACCCGACGGCCTCGGCCTGCTCCCCGGCAGCGCCTGCCCCCACTACGACGGCGAGGCCCTCCGCCGCGGCACCTACCTCGACCTGGTCCAAAACGACTTCCCCGCCGGCTACGCAGCCGAGGACGGCGCAGCCCTCCACTTCACCAACGGCAACCTGACCACCGTCGTCTCATCCCGCCCCCAAGCCACCGCCTACAAAATCACCCCCGGCCCCACCCACCCATCCGAACACCCCCTCCCCACCAAATACCTAGGCACCACCCCTGCGTAATCCGAGCACCCCCACCTGCCGACAACCCCACATCCTGCGGAGCACGACCGACAGGGCTCCTCGCCCGACGACAGCAAGCATTTCGGCGACGCCAACCCCCACCCACCCGAACCAGCCACCCGCGGCCAGCCACATGCACCCGTGGCAAGCCACCTGCACCCGCCTCCCGTACCCGCGGCCGGCCGCCTGCACCCGTGGCTAGCCACCTGCGCCTGCCACCCGTACCCGCGGCCGGCCGCCTGCACCCGTGGCTAGCCACCTGCGCCTGCCACCCGCACCCGCAGCCAGCGGCATGCACCCGTGGCTAGTCGCCTGAACCCGCGGCCAGCCACCTGCACCCGCCTTCCGTACCCGCGGCCGGCGGCCTGCACCCGTGGTTAGCCACCTGCGCCTGCCACCCGCACCCGCGGCCAGCGGCATGCACCCGTGGCTAGTCGCCTGAACCCGCGGCCAGCCACCTGCACCCGTGGCTAGCCACCTGCACCTGCCTCCTGCACACGTGGCGAGCGGCGTGCAGCCGCGGCTAGCCACCTGCACCTGCCACCCGCACCCGCGACCGGCCGCGTGCACTCGTGGCTAGCCGCCTGCACCTGCCTCCTGCACACGTGGCGAGCGGCGTGCACCCGCGGCTAGCCACCTGCACCTGCCTCCCGTACCCGCGGCCAGCGGAGTGCACCCGTGGCTAGCCGCCTGCACCCGCGGCCAGCCATCGGCAGCCGCCACGCGCTTGGGGTCGGGGCTGCGGTGGGGCTTTGTGGGCGTGGGGTCTTGGGGTTGGGGTGTGGGTTGGGCTTGGGGTGGGTTGGTGGAGGGGTTACTCGGGTGGGGGTGCGGTGGGTGGTGCCGGATTGGGGCGGGTGGGGGGTGGGGACATAGGCTCTGGGGTATGGCGGAATTCATCTACACCCTTCGCAATGTCCGGAAGGCGCATGGGGACAAGGTCGTTCTCGACGACGTCACCCTGAACTTTCTGACCGGCGCGAAGATCGGCGTGGTCGGGCCGAACGGTACCGGCAAGTCCTCGTTGTTCAAGATCATGGCGGGGCTGGACCAGCCCAACAACGGTGAGGGGCGGCTGGCCGAGGGCGCGACGGTGGGGATCCTGTTGCAGGAGCCGCCGTTGACCGAGGGCAAGACGGTGCTGGAGAACGTCGAGGAGGGGGTCGGCGACACCAAGAAGAAGCTCGACCGCTTCAACGAGATCTCCGCCGAGCTGGCCGATCCGGACGCCGACTACGACACCCTGCTCACCGAGATGGGCGACCTGCAGACCGAGCTCGACCACCGCAACGCATGGGACGTCGACGCGCAGCTCGAGCAGGCGATGGACGCGCTGCGCTGTCCACCGCCGGATGCACTGGTCGACAACCTGTCCGGTGGTGAACGCCGCCGGGTCGCGTTGTGCAAGCTGCTGCTGCAGGCACCCGACCTGCTGCTGCTCGACGAGCCCACCAACCACCTGGACGCCGAGTCGGTGCTGTGGCTCGAGCAGCACCTGCAGAAGTACGCGGGCGCCGTCCTGGCGATCACCCACGACCGGTACTTCCTGGACAACGTGGCCGAGTGGATCCTGGAGCTCGACCGCGGCAAGACCTACGGGTACGAGGGCAACTACTCGAAGTACCTGGAGACCAAGCAGCAGCGGCTGGTCGTCGAGGGGCAGAAGGACGCGAAGCGGGCGAAGATCCTGGAGCGCGAGCTCGAGTGGGTCCGGTCGAACGCGAAGGCCCGGCAGACCAAGAGCAAGTCCCGGCTCGCCCGGTACGAGGAGCTCGCGGCCGAGGCGGAGCGCTCCAAGCCGCGCGACATCGACGAGATCAACATCCCGGCGGGCCCCCGACTGGGCAGCACGGTGCTGGAGGCCGACAAGCTGACCAAGGGGTTCGGCGACCGCGTCCTGATCAACGGGCTGAGCTTCTCGCTGCCGCGGGCCGGCATCGTCGGTGTCGTCGGCCCGAACGGTGTCGGCAAGTCGACGCTGTTCCGGATGATCGTCGGCGAGGAGACGCCCGACAACGGCACCCTGAAGCTCGGTGAGACGGTCCGGATCTCGTACGTCGACCAGTCCCGCGGCGGCCTGGATCCGAAGAAGACGGTCTGGCAGATGGTCTCCGACGAGCTCGACTACATCAAGGTCGCGAACTTCGAGATGCCGAGCCGCGCGTACGTCGCGTCGTTCGGGTTCAAGGGCCCGGACCAGCAGAAACCGACCGGCGTACTGTCCGGCGGTGAGCGGAACCGGCTGAACCTCGCGCTGACGCTGAAGATGGGCGGCAACCTGCTGCTGCTCGACGAACCGACCAACGACCTGGACGTCGAGACGCTGCAGTCACTCGAGGACGCGCTGCTCGAGTTCCCGGGCTGTGCCGTGGTGATCTCCCACGACCGGTGGTTCCTCGACCGCGTCGCGACCCACATCCTGGCCTGGGAAGGTACCGACCAGGACCCGTCGAAGTGGTTCTGGTTCGAGGGCAACTTCGCGGCCTACGAGGCGAACAAGATCGAGCGTCTCGGCGCCGAAGCGGCCCGCCCGCACCGCGTCACCTACCGCAAGCTCACCCGCGACTGAGCTAGCCACCAAGCACCCGAGCCCCGCCAGGAATCCCCTGGCGGGGCTCAACTGCGTCCGGGCGGGGCGGTGACGCGTACTACGCGGAGGCGGCCGGCGGGCGTTGTTGCCGGGTGGATCAGGCGTCTGCGCCGGGCTGGGCGTTGTCGATCGCATCGGCCAGGAAGGTGGAGATCACTCGCAGCTCATCGTCGGAGCGGGTGGCGAGGACGGACTGCATGCGGCGGCCCTGTTCGGCGTACAGAGGGGCCAGTTTTTCCTGGATCGCCTCGAAGGACGGGGTGACCAGGACTTTGCGGCGGTCGTTGGGGTCGGGCTCGCGGGTGATCAGGCCGATGGATTCCAGGCGGTCGATGACGCCGGTGACGGTGCCTGAGGTGAGGCCTGTGTGTTCGGACAGTTGCCGCGGGGTCAGCGGGCCGTGCGACTGCAGCAGGGTCATGAACTGGGAGTCGCTGCCGCCCAGGCCGACCTTGGCCGAGACGGCGTGGTTGAAGAGGATCACGTCCGCGATGAAGTGGATCATCCGCTCCTGCAGTTCGGCGGCCAGCTCTTCCCGGGTACTCATCACAGACCTCCACCGACGACGGGCTTGCGTTTATCTCGGATCTCCAAGATACTCGGAATGCCGAGATACTTGTAGATCCGAGACAATCGTAGTGGAGGAGTGACCGATGAAGGTGTTGGTGATCGGTGGCGGGACCGGCGGCCTGGCGCTCGCCCACGGGTTGAAGCGGGCCGGTATCGAGGTGCGCGTGTTCGAGCGGGACGTACTGCGGACCGACGGACTGCACGGCTACCGGGTCGGCATCGATCCCGACGGCAGCCGGGCGCTCAGCGCATTGCTGCCCAAGGACCTGTACGACACGTTCGTCGCGACGAAGGCCCGCGACCCGAAGTACTTCAACATGATCACCGAGGACCTCAAGGAGGTGCTCTCGATGGAGATCCCGCCGGCGGCCGACCCGGTCGAGAGTGAGAAGTCGATCAGCCGGATGACGATGCGGCAGGTGCTGCTGACCGGGCTGGACGACGTGGTCGAGTTCGGCAAGGAGTTCGTTCGGTTCGAGCAGCGGGACGACAGCGTGACGGCGTACTTCGCCGACGGGTCCCAGGAGACCGGCGATCTGCTGGTGGCTGCGGACGGTTCGGGTTCCCGGGTACGCCGGCAGTACCTGCCGCAGGCGAAGACCGAGGAGACCGGGATCGTCGCCATCGCAGGCAAGCTGCCGATCACCGAGGAGAGCGCGAAACTCGTGTCCCCGAAGGTGTTCGAGGGCATCACGATCGTCCAGGCGCCGCGGGGATTCGCCTGCATCCTGCACGTGATGGAGTTCCAGTGGGACCGCGACGGCAAGGTCAAGGACGGCATCGGCGGCAACACCGAGCAGCTGATCCGGCAATGGCCCGGGCTGCAGTTCGACAACACCCGCGACTACATGAACTGGGGTTTGTCGGCGACCGCGGACAAGCTGCCGGCGAACGTGATGGATCTGCGGGGCGAGGAGTTGATCAAGGTCGCGCTGGATGCGACGCCCGGCTGGCACCTGAATCTGCGCCGCCTGTTCGAGCTCACCGATCCAGGCACCTGCTTCCCGGTGAACATCTGGACCTCGGTGCCGCTGGACCCCTGGCCGACGACCAACGTGACGCTGCTGGGTGACGCGATCCACACGATGACGCCGGGCCGCGGGGTCGGGGCGAACACGGCGCTTCGCGATGCGCTGCAGCTGTGCAAGAAGCTGATCGAGGTCAGGGACGGGCGCAGCGAGCTGATCGCGGCGGTCGGCGAGTACGAGAAGGCGATGATCGAGTACGGCTTCGATGCTGTCCTGAAGTCACGGGCTCAGATGAGTGCGAGCGACCCCGTGCACAAGCCGGTCGTCGGGCGTGTGGTGTTGGCAGGCATGCGTACTGCGATGCGCGCCGTCAACCACCTGCCACCGGTGAAGCGCCGGATGCGCGACTCGATGCTCGCCTACCGGGGCGCCGACCGCGACGAGGCCGCCTTCGAGATCACGCCCGCGGTGAGGTGACCGCGGTGATCCAAGCGTCGGCGAGGACCCGCTGGCCGGCGTACGTGGGATGGATGCCGTCCCAGATCCAGTGCTCGGCGGGTGCGCGGAGTACGGCGGCGTCGAACGCAGCCTGGTTGGGCACGAAGGTCGCGTCGAAGGTGTTCGCCAGGTCTCGGACGATGGTGGCTCGCAAAGCAACGGCAGCGGCCCAGTCGGCGCGGAGCTCGGGAGCCGGGCTCGTCGGCAGGTAGAAGGGCTCGCCCAGGACCAGCAGCACGTTCGGCAGCGCAGTACGGGTGCGGTCGAGCAGCAACCGGTACTCCGCTGCGAAGGCCGAACCGTCGGCGTCACCCGACTCCCCGCTCAACACCGCGTCGACGTCGTTGACCCCGACCAGGATGCTGAGCACGTCCGGGCGCAGGTCGATCGCGTCCGCGTGCCAGCGGGCGGCGAGGTCGGCGACTGTGTCTCCGCTCACACCTCGGTTGACGAATCGCCAGTCGCGCTCGGGCAGGGCGGCGGCCGCTGCCGAGGCGATCAGGAACGGGTACGAGTGACCGAGGATGTGATTGGGGTCCTCGGTGGGGCCGCGGCCGCCGTGGGTGATCGAGTCGCCCTGGAAGACGACCCGAGCGCCCGTGGGGAAGCCGAGATCAGCGCTCAGCGCTGGCCGATGTGTTCGGAGACGGCATCGAAGACGCGGCCGAGAGCGGCGAAGTCCTCGGGGGAGACCAGGTCGACGAGGTTCTCCCGGACGCCGTCCACGTGGTACGGCGCGGCGTGCTCCAGGAGCGAGAGGCCGGCGTCGGTGAGCTCCGCCCACACGCCGCGCTTGTCGCTCTTGCACGAGGTGCGGCGGACCAGTTCGGCTGCCTCCAGGCGGCCGACCGTGTGGGTCAGGCGGGATCGGCTCTGGTGCAGCCGGTCGGCCAGCTCGGCCATCCGGAGGCGGCGCTCGGGCGCCTCGGAGAGCCGGACCAGAATCTCGTAGTCGTTGATGCCCAGGCCGAACTGTCGGAGATCGTCGTCGAGTTTGGCCATCAGGCGTGCAGTGCCCAGCAGGTAGGCGCGCCACGCCACCTGCTGCTCGGAGTCCAGCCACCGGGTCCCAGTCGTCATCGTCACTCCGACAGTGTACCGGGAATGTAGTTGACTTTTAAATAGTTCATCTCTATTGTCGACGTCGTTGGTTGAAGTTTTAACGAACCTCGACGGCGACGCCCCCTACAGCTCTCCCGGTTTTCGAAAGGACCTCACACATGAGCACCGCCACCACCACGATTCCCGGCCTGGTATCCGGAACCTATGCGCTCGACGTCGCGCACACCGAGATCGGCTTCACCGTCCGGCACCTGATGACCAAGGTCCGCGGCGTGTTCAAGGAGTTCAGTGGCGAGATCGTCGTCAAGGACTCGCTCGAGGAGTCGACCGCCAACGTGTCGGTCGAGCTGGCCTCCGTGCACACCCGGAGCGAGCAGCGCGACGGCCACCTGCGCTCGGGTGACTTCTTCGACGCCGAGAACAGCCCGAAGATGACGTTCGTCAGCACCGGCATCAAGCCCGAGGGCGACGACTACATCCTGGCCGGCGAGCTGACCATCAAGGACGTCACCAAGCCGATCGAGTTCGCGGTCGAGTTCCTCGGCGTGGAGCAGAACGCCTACGGCCAGACCATCATCGGCTTCGAGGGCTCGACCTCGATCAGCCGCAAGGACTGGGGCATCGACTTCAACGTCCCGCTGGAGGGCGGCAAGCTCCTCATCGGCGACAAGGTCGACATCCACCTCGACGTCCAGGCTGCACTCCAGGCCTGACCTGTACTACGGAACGCCCCGCACCTCCCTTGAGGTCGCGGGGCGTTGCTATGCCTGGACCATTCGTAGTGCGAGGTCGGCGTACGTTGCGCCCAGGGCTTCTGGGGAGGCTCGGCGGGTGGGGTCGTACCAGCGGGCTACGTCGATTGACAGCGACAGGACGGCGAGGGTGGTGCCGGGGAGGTCGGGGACTGTGAAGGTGCCGTCGCTTACGCCGTCGGTGAGGACTTTTTCGATCAGGGTGGAAATTGATCGGCGGATGGCGGCCACCTCGGTGAAGTGTTCGGGGGAGAGGGCTGCCAGTTCGTACTGGACGACGCGGGCGATCGTGTGGTGTTCGGCGTGCCAGGCGGTGAAGGCGGCGACCATGGCGCGCAGCCGGTCGGCGGGGGTGTCGGCCGTGTTGGCCGCGGTCAGGATCTCCAGCGCCGCGCGGTGACCGTACAGGCTGATCTCGAAGAGCAGGCGTTCCTTCGAGGGGTAGTGCACGTAGAGCGCCGCGGGGGACATGCCGGCACGCGAGGCGATGTCGCGCGTGGTGGTGGCCTGGAAGCCGCGCTCGGCGAAGGCTTCGATGGCGCCGGTGAGGAGCCGGCGGGCGGCGGCGGGCTGGACATGCTCCCAGACGAGGGGGCTGGTGACTGCGGACACGTTGACACCATGCCCTAAGTTCGCGAAGCTAAGCAAGCGCTTAGCCATCAGTCTTACGTCTCGGGAGGCCCCACGATGGAACGGATCATCTTCAACGAGGACCACCACGCCTTCCGGGCCAGCGCCAAGGAGTACTGCGACCGCTCGCTGGTGCCGCGGATGGAGCAGTTCCTCGAGGAGAAGACGATCGAGCGGGCCGCCTGGCTCGAGGCCGGCAAGCAGGGCTTCCTCGGCCTCGACGTACCGGAGGAGTACGGCGGTTCGAGCGTCGGCGACTACCGGTTCAACCAGGTGTTCGCCGAGGAGGTCTCCAAGGTCTCCGCCTCGCTGTCGAGCTGTTTCGGCATCCACTACGACTGCGCCGCGCCATACTTCGTGGACCTCGGCACCGAGGAACAGAAGCAGCGCTGGCTGCCGAAGTTCTGCTCGGGTGAGTACGTCGCCGCGATCGGGATGACCGAGCCGTCCGGTGGCTCCGACCTGGCCGCGCTGAAGACGACCGCGAAGAAGGCCGACGGCGGCTGGGTGCTGAACGGGTCGAAGACCTTCATCACCAACGGCGACATGGCCGACCTCGTCATCGTCGCCGCCCGGACCACCCCCGAGAAGGGCGCGAAGGGCATCACCCTCTTCGTGGTCGAGGAGGGCATGACCGGCTTCGCCCGCGGCCGCAAGCTGGACAAGGTCGGGCAGACCGAGTCCGGCACGTCGGAGCTGTTCTTCGAGGACCTCTTCATCCCTGACGAGAACGTGCTGGGCCAGCTCGACCGCGGTTTCATCCACATGATGGAGCGGCTGGCCCAGGAGCGGATCGGCGCCGCCGTGTGCAACATCGCGCACGCGACTCAGATCCTGGACGAGACGATCGAGTACGTGAAGCAGCGCAAGGCGTTCGGTCAGGCGGTCGGCTCGTTCCAGTACAACAAGTTCCTGATTGCCGAGCTGGTCACCAAGGCCGAGGTGACCCAGGCCTACGTCGACAACGCGGTCGTCGCGCACGACCAGGACCGCCTCTCCGCTGTGGACGCCGCCAAGGCGAAGTGGTGGAGTGCACAGGTACAGAACGAGATCCTCGACGCCTGTGTCCAGCTGCACGGCGGCTACGGCTACATGAACGAGTACCGGGTCGCCCGGGCCTGGCGGGACGCCCGCGTCACCAAGATCTGGGCCGGCTCGAACGAGATCATGAAGGAACTCATCGGCCGCGATCTGGGCCTCTGAAAGGAATCGGTATGCCTGAAGCAGTCATCGTCTCCACCGCGCGGTCGCCGATCGGCCGGGCCAACAAGGGGTCGCTGACCTCGATCCGGCCGGACGAGCTGGCCGTCCAGATGATCAAGGCGGCCGTCGACAAGGCCGGCCTGACCGGGGACCAGATCGAGGACCTGATGCTCGGCTGCGCCGAGCCGCACGACGAGCACGGCGGCAACATGGCCCGCCGGGTCGCCGTCCAGCTGGGCTGGGACAACACGCCCGCGACGACGATCAACCGGTTCTGCGCGTCCTCGACGCAGACCGCGCGGATGGCCTTTCACGCGATCAAGTCCGGTGAGGGCGACATCTTCGTCAGCGCCGGCGTCGAGTGCGTCTCGCGGTACAAGAACTTCGGGTCGGCCGGGGTCGGCGACCCGAGCTCGTTCAACCAGGTCTTCGCCGACGCGGTCCAGCGCACCGAGAAGTACGCGGAGACCAACGAGACCTGGCACGACCCACGCGAGGACGGGCTGATCCCGGACGTCTACATCTCGATGGGCCAGACCGCCGAGAACGTCGCAACGCTGAAGGGCATCAGCCGGGCGGACCAGGACGCATTCGGCGTACGGTCGCAGAACCTGGCCGAGAAGGCGATCAACAACGGGTTCTTCGAGCGCGAGATCGTCCCCGTCACGCTGCCCGACGGTACGGTCGTCAGCGCCGACGACGGTCCGCGGGCCGGTACGACGCTGGAGAAGGTCAGCCAGCTCAAGCCGGTGTTCCGCCCGGACGGTACGGTCACCGCCGGCAACTGCTGCCCGCTGAACGACGGCGCCGCGGCCGTCGTGATCATGAGCGACACCAAGGCACGCGAGCTCGGCCTGACCCCGCTGGCCCGGATCGTCTCCACCGGCGTGAGCGGCCTGTCGCCGGAGATCATGGGCCTCGGCCCGGTCGACGCGACCAAGCAGGCGCTGGCCCGGGCCGGGATGAGCATCGGCGACATCGACCTGGTCGAGATCAACGAGGCGTTCGCCGTCCAGGTGATCGGCTCGGCGCGTGAGCTCGGCATCGACGAGGACCGGCTGAACGTGCACGGCGGCGCGATCGCGCTCGGCCACCCGTTCGGCTCGACCGGCGCGCGGATCATGACCACGCTGGTCAACGGTCTGCAGTTCGAGGACAAGCAGTTCGGCCTGGAGACGATGTGCGTCGGCGGCGGGCAGGGCATGGCCGTGATCCTGGAGCGCCTGAGCTGATGAGCCTCAAGGGCAAGACGGCGATCGTCACCGGCGCCTCCCGGGGGATCGGGCTGGCGATCGCCAAACGGCTGGTGGCCGATGGCGCGCATGTGGTCATCACGGGTCGCAAGCAGGATGCCCTGGACGAGGCGATCGCCGGCCTGGGTGGTCGCGACAATGCGATGGCCGTCGCGGGCAACGCCGCCGATCCGGCTCACCGTGCGAGCGTGGTGGCCGCGGCGGTAGCGACGTACGGGTCGGTTGATCTGCTGGTGAACAACACCGGCATCAACCCGATCTACGGCTCGCTGCTGGACGTCGACAGCGCAGTGGCGGCCAAGATGGTCGACACGAACGTGCTGGCGACCATCGCCTGGGTCAAGGCCTGCAGCGATGCCTGGATGCGGGCCCACGGCGGCTCGGTCGTCAACCTGTCGTCTGTGGCCGGCCTGTCGCCGTCGCCCGGCATCGGCTGGTACGGCGCCACGAAGGCGATGCTGTCGCGCGTGACGGCAGAGCTGGCGGTGGAACTCGCCCCGGCGATCCGGGTCAACGCGGTTGCCCCGGCGGTGGTGAAGACCCGATTCGCCGGCGCCCTCTACGAAGGCCGCGAGGAGAAGGTCGCCGCGGCGTACCCGATGAAGCGCCTGGGCACCCCCGAGGACGTCGCGTCCCTGGTCTGGTTCCTGCTCTCCGACGAAGCCTCCTGGATCACCGGCCAGACCATCACCATCGACGGCGGCCTGACCCTCAACGGCGGCATCACCGGCTGACCTCAGCTGATCTACTCGTTGCTGTGGGCGATTGATTCGGTGGCTGACCAGCTGGCCAGCAGGGTGAGGGCGTCGGCGGTGGGGGTGTTGGGGGCGGCGGTGTAGACGAGGAGGGTCAGGCCGGGGGAGGAGGGGAACTCCATTGCTTCGAAGTCGAGGTCCAGCGGGCCCACGACGGGGTGGTGGAGTTGTTTCTTGCCGGTGCGGTGGAAGCGGACGTTGTGGGTTGCCCAGCGGGTGCGGAAGTCCTCGCTGCGGGTGGAGAGTTCGCCGATCAGTTCGGTGAGTGCCTTGTCGTGCGGGTTGCGGCCGGCGTGGGAGCGGAGGATGGCGGCGATGTCGTCGGCTGTCCTGTCCCAGTGGGGGAAGAAGTCCTTGGATGCCGGGTCGAGGTAGACGAAGCGCGCGGTGTTCGCTGGGCGGCGTGGGTCGGCGAGCATCGGGGCGTACAGCGCCGACGCCATCCGGTTGGCGGCCAGCATGTCGTGACGGTCGTTGCGGATCCAGGCCGGTGCGTCGGTGATCGCGTCCAGGATCTGCTGGATGGCCGGCTTCACGGCTTGCGTAGTACTGCGGCGGCGCCGGGCCGGGGTTGCTGTGCTCTCCCGGGCTAGGGCGAACAGGTGGGACTGTTCGGCCTCGTCGAGTTGCAGCGCTCGTGACACTGACTCCAGCACGCTCTCGGAGGCTCCGCTGAGGTTCCCGCGCTCCAGCCGGATGTAGTAGTCCACGGACACGCCGGCGAGCAGGGCGACCTCCTCCCGGCGCAGTCCCTTCACCCGGCGGTTGCCGCCGTACGCGGGCAGCCCGGCGCGCTCAGGGGTGATCCGCGCACGCCGGGAGCTGAGGAACTCCCGGATCTCGGCTCTGTGGTCCATGGCGTCCACGCTACGTCGCTGCACTGTCGTGAAGGAGGTACTGCCGTTACCTGGAACGACAGACACTGCCGACCGGGGATGCGAGCGCCTTCACTGGGGACATCCAAACCAGCTGAGAGGAAGCTATGCGAGCGACATACCTGTACGGCGCCGGCGACGTCCGCGTGATCGACGTACCGGACCCAGTCATCCAGCAGCCCACTGATGCGGTACTACGGGTCATCCGCTCTTGCGTTTGCGGGAGCGATCTTCATCCGTACCACGGTGCGCCGGTCCCTGCGGGCGGCAAGCCGATGGGGCACGAGTTCATCGGCGTCGTCGAGGAGATCGGTGGCGAGGTGGCGACCGTCAGGCGCGGTGATGTGGTCATCACGCCGTTCGCCTGGTCGGACGGGACCTGCGACTTCTGTCGCGAGGGTCTCCAGACGTCCTGCCGGCACGGTGGTTTCTGGGGGAGCAACGGAATTGGCGGCGGTCAGGCCGAGGCGGTTCGCGTACCGCTCGCGGACGGCACGCTGGTCAAGGTGCCGGTTGATGAGGACTCAGAGTTGTTGCCGTCGCTGCTCACGCTGTCGGATGTCTATGGCACGGGCTACCACGCGGCGGTGAAGGGTGGTGTCAGCGAGCAGACGACGGTGACCGTGATCGGTGATGGAGCGGTCGGTCTGCTTGCAGTGCTGTCCGCCAAGCAGTTGGGAGCGTCCAGGATTGTGTTGATGGGGCGGCACAAGGAGCGCACGGAGCTCGGGGTCGAGTTCGGTGCGACCGAGGTTGTCGCCGAGCGGGGTGACGAGGGGATCGCGAAAGTCCGCGAATTGACTGGTGGCGATGGCACGCACGTGGTGATCGACGCGGTCGGGTTTCGGGAGGCGTACGACCAGGCGCTGGGAGTTGTGCGCGCTGGTGGCGTGATCAGCCGGGTGGGCGTTCCGCAGTACGCGGAGGCGCCGGCGGGCTTCGCCGACTTTTTCGTCCCCAACATCACCCTTACCGGTGGCGCCGCTCCGGCCCGCGCTTACATCGAGCGGCTGCTTCCCGACGTACTCGCCGGAAAAGTTGCCCCAGGCAAGGTCTTCGACCAGGTGGTCACCCTGGAAGACATCCCGGACGGTTACCGCGCGATGCACGAGCGGACAGCACTAAAAGTACTTGTCCGCCCGTGATCACCCTTGCCTGCTAGGGCTGGCGGCCCTGCCAGCCCGCCAGGCGGTCGTAGGGGGAGGCGTCCGCGGGGACGTCGACTACCGGGCCGAATGGAATGTGGCCGCCTCGTGGCTCGGCAGGTAGGAATTGCTGAGACAGCGGTAGGCAGTAGATGGCGATGGCGTCGTCGAGCAGGTCGGTGCGACCGGTGGCCTTGGCGAGATCCCAGGCGTGGGTGGCCAGTTCGCTTGTGTAGGAGGCGATTGCCGCCGCGCCGGGGATGGTTCCCCACGGCACCGTGCAGGTCATGGTGAGGACGTCGGGGTTGGACAGCGTCTCGTCGGCGACAGCGCGGCGTTCCTTCCACGTGCCGGCGAAGTCCGTCACGCCGGGCGTCACGGTCGGGATCGACAGCGGGTTGTTGCCGGTCAGCGCCAGGTCGATCCGGGCGATGACTGTCATCAGGTGGCCGAGCAGCGTCTCGACGTCGTACTCCGGGCAAGGCGTCGGCAGGGCCAGGTCGTCGGCGCCGATGGTGTCGATCATCGCCTGGGTCTGGTCCAGGGCGCGGGCGAGCATCGGGCGTGGGTCCGTCACGATTCCTCCAGTAGTTGGCTTCTGTCCTTACTCTCGCGCGCTATCTATGACATCTTCTGTCTTATATGAGAGCTGATCGGTTGTTGCAGATCATCCTGTTGCTGCAGCGGCATCCGCGGTTGAGTGCGCGGGAGCTGTCCGAGCGGCTGGAGGTGTCGACGCGCACGGTGATGCGCGACATGGAGGCGCTGTCGGCGGCCGGCGTACCGGTTTACACGGAGCGCGGCCGCAACGGCGGATGTGTGCTGCTGCCTGGCTACCGGGCTGATGTGAGTGGGCTGACCCCGCGGGAGGCGCAGGCACTGTTTGCCTGGAGCGGTAGGGCGTCGCTGTCGGCAGAGCTCGGCTTGCACGACGCACTGCAGTCCGCGATGGGCAAGCTGTCGTCCACGCTTCCCCTGCAGTTGCAGGACGATGCAGACGCGCTATCCGATGCCATAGTCGTCGACAGGCGCCGGTGGTTTGCCGATGCCGAGGACACCGGCGCACTGCCGGTACTACGCCAAGCCGTCGTCACCCGCCGTCGAGTAGCCATCCGCTACGCCTCAGCCAGCGAGGGCCGGCCAGTACGCCGTACCGTCGACCCCTGGGGCCTTGTCGAGCAGGCGGGCCGCTGGTACCTGGTGGCAGCCCATCGCGGTACCTCCCGGATGTACAGGGTGTCGCGGGTCGAGCAGGTCGACGTACTGGACCAACTCGCCGCAAGGCCGGAAAACCTCGACCTGCAAGAGGAATGGGACCGCCTGCGGTCAGGGCTGGAGCGGACGCTACCGGCCAGGGGCGTGTATGTACTGCTCCGGGTGCGACCGGATCGGGCGGAGCAGGTCAGACGGATCTCGGCGCCCATGCTGGCCAGGGGTGAGCACGTGCACCAAGTACCGGCCGAGGAGGACGGCTGGCCGCGGCTGTCGATGCGTTTCCGCATCCGCGAAGCCGCGTGCGGGGTCCTGCTCGGCTTCGGCGACGTGGTGGAGGTGCTCGAACCTCTGGACCTCCGCGACGAACTCCTGCGGCTCGCACACGCGGCCGTCGCGGTCTACGGCTGAAGATGTAAGGCTGGGCGGGTGCCGGAGAAGCGTTGCCGGACGATGA
The DNA here is from genome assembly GCF_044453825.1 of Kribbella sp. NPDC051620. Classification (NCBI taxonomy): domain Bacteria; kingdom Bacillati; phylum Actinomycetota; class Actinomycetes; order Propionibacteriales; family Kribbellaceae; genus Kribbella; species Kribbella sp. NPDC051620. Next base: position 406,374 of record NZ_JBITDB010000003.1, on the reverse strand, counting down.
TTCGTCCGTCGGCGTCCTCGTCCTCGTTGCGCCACTGGAAGCTCGTCGCGGTGATGTCGGTGAAGATCCACCGCGTCTTGGCCGCGTCCGAGTCCCGCGCCTCGAGTGTGATGCTTCCCGGTCCAGCATGCCCGATGAAGGTCTTCACAAGCGCATTGCGAGGCCCCATCCAGGTGGACCGGAAGGCATCCAGCTCAGGGTCGTACAGGCGGATGCTGAGCCCCCACTCGCCGTCGTCCGGCGAAGTACGAATGGCCCGGCTCGGGGTGATCCAGACGTCGGCCACCGCGCTGCCGTCGAGCGCCCAGGAGAAGTGCCACTCGCCGTTGGTCTCCCGGGTCAGCCGTCCCTCGTCGTCGTACCAGGTGACGTCCAGGTCCCAGCTGCCGATCAACGGCGCGTACGGCTGAAACGCCTGCTCGAACTCGGGCCGCGGCGCATCGGAGACGAACAACCCTGCCAGTAGCAAAGCCGGTGACGCTGCTGTCATCCCGGCAGGCTACAACACCTACTCGGCGGTGGAAAGGATGAGGGAGCGGAGGCGGGCGATCGCGAGGCTCAGGCCGATGATGGTGACGGCCAGCAGGAGGATGGTGGCGATCGGGAGTTTGACGGCTGAGTCGACGTCCGCGTGGTCGGTGAGTTTGTTGATGACGGCCAGGGACCATTGTTGGACGCTGAGGGTTTTCGCGCCGTCGACGTACTGGCCCATCACGCCCTCCCAGAGCAGGGCGTAGATCAGTCCGATGGTGACGGCGTTGCCCGAGATCACCGACAGGGCGATGAAGATGGCCGTGTAGGCGATCCCGGCCACCAGGGAACCGATGCCGAAGGCAACGGCCGTCTGGGGGTCGTGGACGTCCAGGATCAGGCCGGCGACGAACATCGGCACGGCGCCGAGGACGAAGATCACCGCGATCGCGACCAGCGCCTTGGTCAGGATGATCGTGGAGCGCTTGATCGGCTTGCTCAGCAGGTAGACGATCGAGCCGTCGTCGATCTCGGACGACAGCGCGCCGGTCGCCGCGAGCAGTGAGACCAGCGGCACGATCACCGCGAGGCCGAACAGCTGGAGCAGGCTGATGCTGAAGTCGGCCGAGTCGTCCAGCGTCAGCGCCAGCAGCAAACACAGGGCAAGCAGTACGCCGGGCAGGATGAAGAGCAACAGCCCACGCCGGTGGCCGAACAAGGTGGCCATCGTGAGCCGGGCGATCGTCGCGTTCATGAAGTCAGCGCCTCCCGACGAGGTAGGAGAAGACGCTCTCGAGGGACTCGTCGGTCGGCGCCACCTCGAGCAGCCGGATGCCGAGGTCACGCGCCAGCGCCGGCACGATCCGGCTGAACCGTTCGAAGTCGACCACCTGCACCTGCAGGGCGCCACCGTCGAGATCGGCGCCGGACGTACAGGGATCGCCGATCAGTGCGGACGCGAGCCGGCGGTCGTCCGACGAGCGCAGCCGGTACAGCACCGGCCGGTCCGTCATCAGCGTGCGGATCGCGCGGTAGTCGCCCGAGGCCGCGTGCCGCCCGGACACGACGACCTCGATGTGCGTCGCGACCTGCTGCACCTCCTCGAGGATGTGCGAGCTGAACAGCACGGTACGGCCGTCCGCGCCCATCTTGCGGAGCAGGTCCATCAGGTGCAGCCGTTGCCGCGGGTCCATCCCGTTGAACGGCTCGTCGAGCAGCAGTACCGACGGCTCGTGGACGAGCGCCGCGGCCATCTTGATCCGCTGCTTCATGCCCTTCGAGTACGTCGAGATGCGCCGCCCGGCAGCATCCTCCATCGCCACCGTCGCGATCGCGGCCGCGCCGGCGGCACCCGGATTCGGCAGGCCTTGCAGCTCCGCGTTCGCGATCACGAAGGCCGAGCCGGTCAACGTGTCGTACACGGCCTCGGTCTCGGGCACCAGCCCGATGTGCCGGTAGGAGCTCTCGTTGCGCCAGACCGGTACGCCGTCCAGCGTGACGTCTCCTGTCGACGGCGGCAGGAAGCCGGCCATCATCGTGATCAGCGTCGACTTGCCGGCACCGTTCGGCCCGAGCAGCCCGGTCACGCCGGGACCGATCGTCATCGTCACGTCGTTGACCGCGACGACGTTGCCGTACCAGCGGGAGACCTTCTCGATCTGGATCACGCTCATCCGCGGGCCACCTTCGCGTAGCGCCAGTTGACGCCCCAGCCGCACAGCACCACCACGACGACGTAGACGCCGACGAAGACGAAGCCCTGGGTGGTCGTCGGCCTGAACTCGCCGTGCCCACGCAGGATGAAGGTCTGCAGCACCTGGATCAGCGTGAAAGGCGAGCCCAGGTTGGCGTATCTGGCCGCCGTGGTCGTCCCGCCGGCCTGTTCGTTGAGGATCGCGGTCGTCGTCACGACGGCCGTGAAGGAGACGAGGAGGACCGCGATGATCGCCGCTACCGCGAAACCGCGGCGCGGGGTGGCGGCCGAGATCAGTCCGCCGATCGCGGCCAGCAGGATCGAGAGCAGCAGGGCGGCGACGAGTCCGCCGAGGAACTGTTTCGTCATTTCCGTGAAGTCGAACTTGGCCAGCAGCGCTCCGGCGTACAGGATCACCAGCGGCAGGCCGGTCAGGATCATCAGCGCGAGGATCAGAGCCGTCAGCTTGGCCAGCGCGTAGTCGGTCCGCCGCAGCGGCCGGGCGAGGTAGAGCACGATCGAGCGGTACCGGAGATCCCGGGAGAACAGCTGTGGCGCCTGTGAGGCCAGATAGAGGGCGATGACGGCCTGCAGCAAGAAGATGTACTGCACCTGGGTCACCGGCGGCTTGTCGAACTGCAGCGCGGTCTCGATGCCGACGATGATCGCCACCGGCACCACCATCACCGCGAGCAGCAGGATCGGCATCACCTTCGACTTGCCGGACCTGCCCAGCCCGTACGCGTGCCGCAGGCTCGACACGACCAGCGCCTGCCAGATCGCGAACCGGCCCAGTCGTGGACCGTCGTAGTGCCGGTAGCCGATGTCGTGGATGACACCGGCGGCACGTTGCTGGTCAGACACTGAAGACCTCTTCCAGGCGGTGCCGATGCTGCTCGACCCGGACCAGTCCGAGGCCGAGCTCGGCGATCGAGTCGCGGACCAGGTCGTACGTCTCCTCGCCGCTGATCTCGACGAGCACCAGTGGGCCGTCGGTCCGCGCCCGTCCACCGGCTCGCTCCAGTGCGGCGGCCAGTCGGTCGCGTCCGCTGAGATCGCGTACTTCGACCGCGAGCACTCCGGTCTCGCCGGTCAGTGCGGCCTTCGACTCCGAGCGAAGCAGCCGGCCTCCGTCGAGTACGACGATGTGGTCGCAGACGTGTTCGAGCTCGCCGAGCAGGTGCGACGTGATCAGCACGGGGATGCCGAACTCGGTGCCGATCCGGCGTACCAGCGTGAGCATCTCGTCGCGGCCGGCCGGGTCGAGCCCGTTGGTCGGCTCGTCGAGCAGGACAAGCTTGGGGTCGTGCACCAGGGCCTGGGCCAGCTTCACGCGTTGCTTCATGCCGGTGGAGTAGCCGCCCATCGGCCGGTAGCGTGCCTCGTCGAGGCCGACGTGCCGCAGTACGTCGGCGGCTCGTTCTCTCGCGGCGGTCGCGGGCAGGCCGGACATCTGGGCGAGGTGCACCGCGAACTCGGTCGCGGAGACGTCGGGGGGCAGGCAGTCGTGCTCCGGCATGTAGCCGACGAGAGCACGGACCGCCTCGCCGCCGGTGACCACGTCGTGTCCCAGCACGATGGCGCTTCCGGCGGTCGGGGCGATCAGTCCGAGCAGAATTTTCAGCAGGGTCGACTTGCCGGCACCGTTGGCTCCGACCAGTCCGGTCACGCCGGACCCCACCTCGACAGTCAGCTCGTCCAGGGCCGTCACACGCGGGTATCGCTTGGTCAACGATGTGGTCGCGATAACGGGCACCGGCCAACCCTAATGCCCACCCGGCCCACGACAGAATCACAGCCACCCCACAGCTGTTGCGATCGCGTCCCAACTAATCCGCTGGCGGCCGCTGATGGCTCTGGTTAGGGTCCGGAGATGCGGATCAGGGTGATGACGGCCGACGATGCCGAGGCGGTTTCGCGGTTGCGGCGGGAGGTCTACTCGTACTCCGTGATGTCGCCGGCCTACCTCCGGCACCAGCTCACCACGCGGTCGCCGGCGGAGCGGCATCTCGGGCTGGTCGTCGAAGAGGGCGGGCAGTTGGTCGGGATGGGGACGGCCGGGCTGAACCTCTGGACCAGCGAACCGGGGCAGAGTGAGATGGCGATCCAGGTCCATCCGTCGCATCGCCGTCGTGGCATCGGTGCAGCGTTGGCCGAGCGGTTGCACGGTCACTTGAGCGAGATCGACGCCTTGCGGATCCGGACTTTCGCGACGCCTTCGGGGCTGTCCTTTGCCACCGGGCTTGGGTATGAGCCGTCGCGCGAGATGCACTACTCGGGTGTCGATCCACGGGTACTCCCGGAGCAGCCGGCTGTGCCGGACGGGATCCGGATCGCGACGCTGGACACGTTGGAGCCACGGCAGATCTTCGTCGCGGACACGATCGCCACCCTCGACGAGCCGGCCGATTCACCGATGGACTCGGTGGACTACGACCGGTGGCTCGACGAGATCTGGAATTCACCGGCCTCGGACAAGACACTGAGCGTCGCGGCTCTCGCCGGCGATGAGGTCGCCTGCTTCACGGCGGTCGCGGCGGACGGCGACCGAGCTTGGTCGGACATGACGGGGACCATTCCGCAGTACCGGGGTCGTGGACTCGCAAAGCTGGTGAAGTCCATCGCGCTGCGCCGCTGCGCCGATGCCGGCATCACCGGCGCCTTCACCTCGAACGACGACGCGAACGCCCCGATGCTCGCGATCAACAACTGGCTCGGCTATCGCCGGATCGAGACCCAGACGAGCCTGCTCAGGACGCTTTGAGTTCGGTAACTTTTGCAGCAGTCCAGACCAGTTTGCTCCTGACCGCGGGTATGTTCCGGTTGACTCTTCGCCCCTGAAGGAGTTCCGATGGAGATCAGGCCAGCTGTACCGGATGATGCCGCGGCTGCCGCGGCGCTCTACGAGATCGTGGAGCCGTGGTCGGTGACGACCGCCGAGTTGATGCGCGCGGGGCTCGAGGAGGGCAGTGGGTCGCGGGCTCGGGCCGCCTTCGCTGCGTTTGAAGATGAGCAGTTGATCGGGTGGGGGACGTGTGCGGTGATCCCGGGGTCCAACCCGCTCAGTGCTCAGCTCAGGGTGCTGGTGCATCCGGAGTACCGGAGTCTTGGTGCGGGGACCGGGCTGGTGGAGTGGACGCATGCGCATCTGAAGGCGGCGGGGGCGGTGAACGTTCGCGTGTTCGCCGACCCTGCGTCGCGGGAGTGGGCGTCGCAGTGGGGGTACCAGCAGACGCGGCAGGTGCACTACGCGGGGATCGATCCGCGAGAGGCGCCGGCGCTTCCCGTAGTTCCGGCCGGGGTTCGGCTGGAGCCGTTGGTCGAGGTGGATCCGCGGCTCGTCTATGCGGCCGATGAAGTTGCCCAGCGCATCAAACCGGGCGACGCGAAGATCGAGAGCCGGCCGTACGAGGACTGGCTCAACGATGTCTGGCAGGCGCGGGGGATGATGCTCGACCTGAGTGTCGCGGCCCTGCAGGACGACGAGGTCATCGGCTTCACGCTCGGTACCGGCAGCTATCACAAGATCTGGTCGCAGATGACGGCGACGATGCCCGAGCACCAGGGGCGGGGGCTGGCCAAGCTGGTGAAGTGCGCGGCGCTGCATCGAGCCGCCGACGCCGGGGTGGTCGGCGCGTACACCGCCAACTACGACGGCAACGAGCCGATGCTTGCCGTCAACAACTGGTTGGGCTACCGGCGCGCGGCAACCCACTCGGTCTTGGTCTGCCCTCTTTAACGGACCAGCAGTACCACGGTCTCCGCGACGCAGGCCGGCTTGGTGGAGTCCTCGAGCTCGATGACCCACTGCAGCGAGACCTGTACGCCGGCCGGAGTCTCCTGCGCGCCAGCGATCGAGGCGCTCGCGCGGACCCGGCGGCCGACCGGGACCGGGCTGGGGAAGCGGACCTTGTTGACGCCGTAGTTCAGTTTGGCCGTGACGCCCTTGACCGAGAACAGTTCCTCGCCGAACCGGGCGATCAGGCTGAGCGTCAGGTAGCCGTGCGCGATCGTGCCGCCGTACGGTCCCTTCGCCGCCCGATCGACGTCGACATGGATCCACTGGTGGTCACCGGTCGCCTCGGCGAACTGGTTCACCTGCTCCTGGGTGATCTCCAGCCACTCGGTCTCGCCGAGCTGGGTGCCGACCGCGTGGACGACCTCGTCGACGCCGGTGAAGGTTTGCATCTCTCGACTCCTAGTTGCGGGGTCCGCCGGCGACGTACAGGACCTGGCCGGAGACGAAACCGGCCTCCTCGCTCGCGAAGAACGATGCGGCGGCGGCGATGTCCTCGGGCTTGCCGGTCCGGTTGACCGGGATGGTGGCGGCGGTGGCCTTCTTGAACTCCTCGAAGTCGACGCCGACTCGGGCCGCGGTGGCCGCCGTCATGTCGGTCTCGATGAAGCCCGGCGCGATCGCGTTCGAGGTGATGCCGAACTTGCCCAGCTCGATCGCGAGCGTCTTGGCCAGGCCCTGCAGGCCGGCCTTCGCGGAGGCGTAGTTCGCCTGGCCGCGATTGCCCAGCGCGGAGGTGGAGGACAGGAAGATCATCCGGCCGTACCCCGCGTCGACCATGTGCTTCTGGCAGGCCTTGGACATCAGGAAGCTGCCGCGCAGGTGCACCGACATGACGGTGTCCCAGTCGTCCTCGGACATCTTGAAGATCAGGTTGTCGCGCAGTACACCGGCGTTGTTCACCAGGATCGTCGGCGCGCCCAGCTCGGATACCACCCGCTCGACGGCGGCGGCGACCTGGTCGGACTTGCTCACGTCACAGCCGATCGCGACGGCCTTGCCGCCGGCTTCGGTGATCGCGTCGACGGTGGCGGCGCAGGCCGCCTCGTCCAGGTCGAGTACTGCGACGGCGTTGCCGTCGGCGGCGAGCCGCTGCGCCACGGCGGCGCCGATTCCCCGGGCCGACCCGGTCACGATCGCCACGCGCTGCTCGCTCATACCGCCTGCTCCCTACTGATCGGTTCGTATCCGGGGATGACATTACCCACGTTCGCTCATGGCCGGTGCGGCCAGGATGCGATGATCGCCGTGTGGATCATCACAACCGGCACGTCTACCACTGCCCGCTGCGCTGGGGTGACATGGACGCGCTGGGCCACGTCAACAACGGCCGGTACGTCGACTACCTCCAGGACGCGCGCGTCGACTTCCTGTTCCGGACCGCCAAGGAGCTCGGCGCCGACGACCTGGAGACCGGGCTGCTGGTCGCCCGGCACGAGGTCGAGTACCGGCGGCCGCTCGTCTTCCGGCCCGAGCCGGTCCGGATCGAGCTGTGGATCAGCGAGATCAAGGCAGCGTCGTTCATGGTCGACTACGAGATCCTCGACGTTGCTGCCGGCGACCGGGTGACCTACGTGGAGGCGCGGACCCGGCTCGTTCCCTTCGATTTCGCCGCCAACCGGTTGCGCCGGATCACTGCGGTGGAGCGGGCGGCGCTGGAGAAGCTGGTGGGTTCGTGACGTTCAGCCATCCCGTACTGGTCCGCTGGTCCGACATCGACTCCTACGACCACGTGAACAACGTCCGGTACTTCGACTACTTCCAGGAAGCCCGGATCCTGTTCCTGACCTCGTTGGTCGGCGTTTCGGGCGACTACTTCGCGCACTATCCGGTGGTACTGGTGAGTCAGACCGTCGACTACCTGCGCCCGATCCTGCTGCGGCATCCGCCGTACGACGTGGACGTCTGGGTCGAGGCGGTCGGGCGTACGTCGTACACGCTGGGCTCCCGGATCGTCGACCGGACGGGGGAGACCGAGGACGTCTACGCGTGGGCCACGTCGGTACTGGTCGCGGTGGACGGTTCGACGCACGCCAAGCGGGAGCTCAGCGATGCCGAACGGGAAGCCCTCGTGCGGCACGTTTCGGTGGCTTGAGACACTGATGAGGATATGAGCGAGCCGATGAGTTCCAGCGAGCCGATGAGCTTCTACGACGCCGTGGGCGGGGCTGACACCTTCCACCGCTTGGTGGCCGCCTTCTACCGCGGAGTCGCCGCCGACCCGGAGCTGCGCGCGATGTACCCGGAGGAGGACCTCGGCCCGGCCGAGGTGCGCTTCCGGATGTTCCTCGAGCAGTACTGGGGCGGGCCGCGCACGTACTCCGAACAGCGCGGGCACCCCCGGCTGCGGATGCGGCACAACCCGTTCGCCGTCACCCCGACCGCCCGTGATCGCTGGCTCGGCCACATGCGGGCTGCGCTGGACGAGCTGGGGCTGGAGCCGGAGCGCGACGAGGAGATCTGGAAGTACATGGTGATGGCCGCGCACAGCATGGTGAACACCGACGAACCGAACTACCCGGGCGCGATCGACGTGGCCGGGAACTGACTTTCTTAGGAGATACGAAGAGCATGGCTGCTACTCGCACCGCCAAGGCCCACTGGGAAGGTTCGCTGCTGGAGGGGGCCGGTCAGGTCAACCTCGAGTCGTCGAAGCTCGGTACCTTCGACGTGACCTGGGCCGCCCGGTCCAACGACAAGGCCGAAGGTGTCACCAGCCCCGAAGAGCTGATCGCCGCCGCCCACTCGACCTGCTTCTCGATGGCCCTGTCGCACGCCCTGGCCGGCGCCGGCAATGCCCCCGAGTCGATCGACACCACCGCGGACGTCACCTTCGTCCCCGGCGAAGGCATCACCGGCATCAAGCTCTCCGTCAACGGCAAGGTCCCCGGCCTCACCGCCGACGAGTTCGCCCAGTTCGCCGAAGAGGCCAAGAAGAACTGCCCGGTCTCGCAGGCCCTCACCGGTACCACCATCACCCTCGACGTGACCTTCACCGCCTGACCTGCTGAACACCTCCGGCACCGCTCTCCCTTGGAGACCGGTGCCGGATCTTTTTGCCCGTGGGGTCAGGCGGGGGGTTCGTGGCCGCCGCTGGTGTGGTGGGCGGGGGTGGAGCGGGGCGGAGGCTCGTCGGCGGGGGCCTCGAGGTGGGCCAGGCCGTCGGCGGCTTCGGCGGCGCTGCCTACGCCGGTGGTGGAGGTGGCGGGGGCTTCGGGGTCGCGGGTGGTGAGGTTGCCGACCCGGAGGACCTCGCCGTTGCGGACGTACCAGGTGGTGCCGTCCTCGCCGCGGAGCTGGGTGACGCGCAGGCCGACCGCCTCGACGACGCCGGTCGCCTTCTCCATGTCGATCAGGTCGCCGACGGCGTACTGGTCCTCGAAGATCATGAAGACGCCGGCCAGGAAGTCCTTGACCAGCGTCTGGGCGCCGAAGCCGAGCGCCACGCCGATGATGCTCGCCGACGCGACCACCGGGAGGATGTTGAAGCCGAGCTCGGCCAGCAGCATCACGACCAGGATGGCGGTCAGGATGATGGTGACCGTGCTGCACAGCAGCGACGCGATGGTCTCGGCGCGCTGGCTGCGGCGTTCGCTCATCAGGGTCTGTTCGACGAACTCCTGGCCGCGCTTGGACTTGGCCAGGACGCCGGCCACGGCGCCGTTGCCGGTACGCCGGGCGAACCGGCGGATCGCCTTGTGCAGCAGCCAGCGGACGACGAAGAACGCGAGGATCAGGCCGACGATCCGGGCCGGCACGGTGATGATCTGGTCGGTCACCTCGAGCTTGCCGTCGTTGCCTCTCCGGAAGAACGTCGGGAAGCTGTCCGGGACGGAAAACAGGGGGTGACTGAGCAGGGACACGGGGTAACTGAGCAGAATAGGCATCTCGCCGCCCTACTGTAGTGATCCCGCCAAGGATCTCTACATTCCCTCATCCGGAGATTTGCGAGGAGGAACGAACGGACATGCCGAGCCGGCTGCAGGACGAGCTGACCCGACTGGTGTCCGCCGGCGTCCTGCGCCCGCACCAGGCCGAAGCCCTCCGCACAGCCGCCGAAGCAGACGCCGCCGCACCTCGCATCGCCCCCGGCGCCAATCGTCCGCCTGAGGCGCGGCGGCAGCCTCCTACGGCTGTGCACTCCTCTGCGTTGACTGAGGTGTTGGGGTATATCGGGGGTGCGCTGCTCCTGGGGGCTGTGGCGTTGTTGACGTTGGCCAACTGGGGGGAGATGGGGCGGGCGGCCCGGATCAGTACTGGGGCCAGTGCGGCGGTGATTTTGCTGGGGACTGCCGCGGTGCTGGCCTTGTTGAGGCGGCGGGAGCAGTTGAGCTCGGCGTTGGCGTCGTTGGGGTGTTGTGTGGCGGGGTTCGCCACCTATGTCGCGATCGAGGGGGAGACCGGCCGGGTCGCCGGCGTCGCCGTGGCGCTCGCGCTGGCGGTGGTCGGGGTGTGGTGGCTGGCCGGGTCTTCGTTGCTGGTGGCAACGTTCGGGATCCTCGCCGTCGGTGTGTTGGTGATCACCGCGGACGTCCTCACTCCGGACACCTCGACGAACACCAACTCCGCGGGCATCGCCGGTACCGGGTTCATCCTGGTCGCCTTCGTGATGGCGATGATCGGCCTGGTGCGCGACCAGGTGACGGCATGGTCACTCGCCGGCGCCGCCATGTTCAGTTCCTCGATCTGCTGGCTGATCCAGGAGCGAGGTGAGGTGATGGCCCTCGCAGTCGGTACTGCCGGCCCGGCCGCTCTCCTGGTCGCCTACGGCCGCCGCCACGCCTCGGCGTACGCGGTAGTCGGCTGCTCGATCCTCCTGGTCATCTGGCCGATCTCGCTCTACCAACTGACCAACAACGTCGCCGGAGTAGCCATCGGCCTGGTGATAGCCAGTACTGCGCTCCTGCTGGCCGTCTTGCTCCTCACCCGCCGCCAGCGAAGACTGGTCGAGTGAGACTCAGGGCGACTGGGTGACCGTCAGGGCGCGCAATGCGAGGCTGCCGTCGGTGGAGGCGCGGCCCAGGTGCAGGTAGCCGCCCCGGTAGGTCTTGTCGGTGACAGACACCTTCGTGGGGTGGTCGAGCCGGCTCCAGGTGAGCGTGGTCGGCGTGACGTCGAGGCGGAACCGCATCCACTCGCCGGCGAACACCGGGGCGGTCTTCCGGACCGCCAGCTTGATCCCCGGCCGCTGCCCGGTCCGGTGCGCCCACAGGCCCAGTTCCCCGTTGGCCTGCAGGATCGCGTGGTAGCCGCTGGCGGTGCCGATCCGGTTCTCGTAGTACGAGTCGTCCTGGTGGCCGAAGGCCAGGCTGAGGTGCGCGAGCGGGTCGGACGGCAAGGCGGCGAACGACGCCTCGAACTCGACCGAGTAGGCCGGTGAGGTGATCGGTCCGAGATTGCCCAGCGTCAGGAAGTGCTGCGTACCCTTCGCGGCGAGCCCGATGCTGCCCCCGCGTCCCCAGCTGACGGCGAACCGGTCGTCGTACGGATCCCGGGTGAGCTCGCCCGGCACCACCGCTCCGGTCGCCCACTGATCGGTCGTGACCTGCTCGGTCTTGCCGAGGACGTAGCCGAGGTTCGACGTGACCGCGCCCTGCATCCCGAGCGCGGTGTAGTGCGCGAGGTCCGCGCGACGATGCAGCGGGTACGGCCAGATCGGGATGCCGGTCCCCACGGCCGCCTCGGCGAGCGACGCGTCGAGGTACCCGCCAGGACCGGAGTTCGGTACCACGATCGCGTCCGTCCGCGGCGACAACTGCCCGGCGACCGCCTGGATCGCCTCCGGGGTCATCTCCTCCGGCGTGGTGAAGTACGCGAACACGCCGAGCCCGAGCGACTTCACGTCGGCGATCAGCTCGCCCTTGAAGTAGGTCTTGATCATCACGGCCGACTCCAGCCGGTACTTCGCCACCATCGCCATCATCGGGGCGTAGGCCCGCTCGTCCTTCGCCTCGATCGCGAGGATCACCCGGCCGCCGTACTTGCGCAGGACGTCCTCGAACAGCGGCACCTTGAGCTTGGCCTCGGCCCAGCGCGGGCCCAGCCGCGGTACCTGCAGCCAGCCCTTCTCGAGCTGGGAGTACTTCACCGCCCGCAGGTTGCCGGTGAGGTTGGTGGTCCGTTCGAGGGTCTTGTCGTGCATGCAGACCAGCACGCTGTCAGCGGTGATGCCGACACTGACCTCCATCGCCTGTGCGCCCCACGCGACCGCGGCGTCGTACGACTCCATGCTGTGCTCGGGGAACACGTCACCGACGCCCCGATGGGCGACCAGGTAGTGGTCGCCCCGATCCGCGACCCAGTCGGTGAGGCTGTAGTCGCCGGTGACGCCGATACTGCCGCCGGTCGTCTCGCGACAACCGGTGACCAGCGAGCCGGCCGCGACCGCGCCGAGCAGTCCCAGCGTCGTACGGCGGCTGACCCCGGTACGCGGCAGCAACTCATCCATCGGGTGTGCCCCCTCCAACGCACCGGCGCAAGTCCCCCCTGCGCGTGCTTAGCCGAAGAGTAAGGGCATCAGGCGGTCTTGCGGCAGTGCTCGATGCAGGGTCGTGACGCAGGAGAACGCGTAGTACCGAATCGCCTCCGAGCGGTGACGTCCACGACCCCGATGGCGCGCGCCGTTGGGTGCGATGCCCCGGGATACGGCAGACTCGCACGCGTGACTGCTCCCACTCCAGCCCTTGTCGAGCTTGCCGTCGCGCACGGAGTGGCGACCGAGTACTGGAACTGGCAGGGCGAACACGTGCTGGTGTCGTCCGAGGTCGTATCCACAGTGCTGGCCGCACTCGGTGTCGACGCGTCCACCCCCGAGCAAGCCACCGATGCGCTGGCGGAGCACCAGTTGGCGCGCTGGCGCCGCGTGCTGCCCGCCACGCTGGTGATGCGGGAGGGCTGGACGCCCTGGTTCGCAGTACACCTGCCGCACGGCTCCACTGCCGAGGTGTGGGTCGATCTGGAGGACGGTGGACAACGCCGGGACATCCCGCAGCAGGAGCACTGGGTAGAGCCGGAGTGGGTCGACGGCGTGCAGATCGGCGAAGCGACGTACCAGCTGCCGGGTGACCTGCCACTGGGCTATCACCGGCTGTGCGCGCGTGTCGGCACCAGCCCGGAGATCTCCGTCGGCTCCCTGATCGTCACCCCGCAACGACTGGAGCCGCAGCGACTGCAGCGGACCTGGGGCTGGGTGCTTCAGCTGTACTCCGTACGCTCCCGCAGGTCCTGGGGTATCGGCGACCTGCACGACCTGGCCGACCTGGCCGCGTGGTCCGCCAACGACCTGGGCGCCGGCTTCGTACTGGTCAACCCGCTGCACGCTGCCGAGACCGCCGGCCGCATGGAGCCGTCGCCGTACCTGCCGGCCTCCCGTCGGTTCGCGAACCCGCTCTACCTGCGCATCGAGGACATCGACGAGTACGGCGACCTCGCACCGGCCGAGCGCGACCGTGTCCGCACACTGGCCCTCCAGGCCCGGGCGCTGAGCGAGGACCCGGATGCGCTGGACCGCGACACCGTCTGGGCCGCCAAGCGCGAGGCCCTCCAGCTCCTCTTCGGTGTCCGCCCATCCATCGGCCGCATAGCCGAGTACGGCGCGTACTGCGACCGCGAAGGCCTAGGGTTGATCGACTTCGCCACCTGGGCGGCCATCGCGGATGTGCACGGTCCCGAGTGGAGCAAGTGGCCCGAGGAGCTGCAGGACCCGAACGCGGCCGCAGTCGTTGCCTTCCGCAACGAAAATCCGGACGCGGTGGAGTTCCACTGCTGGTTGCAGTGGCAGCTCGACGAGCAGCTCGCCCGGACCCAGGCGCGGGCCAAGTCGGCCGGCATGTCGCTCGGCATCCTGCACGACCTCGCCGTCGGCGTACACCCCGATGGCGCCGACGCGTGGGCGCTCAAGCGCGTGCTGGCCGCCGGCATCCATGTCGGTGCGCCGCCGGACGCGTTCAACCAGCAGGGACAGGACTGGTCGCAACCTCCGTGGCGGCCGGACGCCCTTGCTGCCACCGGTTACGCGCCCTGGCGGGACCTTGTTCGCGCGGTGATCCGGCATGGGGGCGGGCTGCGGATCGACCACATCCTCGGGCTGTTCCGGCTCTGGTGGGTCACCTCGCCGGAACGGCCGACCGAGGGCACCTACGTCCGCTACGACCACGAGGCACTGATCGGCATCCTCGTCCTCGAGGCGTCTCGCGCCGGTGTGGTCGTCGTGGGGGAGGACCTCGGCACGGTCGAGCCGTGGGTACGCGACTACCTCACCGAACGCGGAGTCCTCGGTACTTCGGTGCTGTGGTTCGAGCGCGACGCGAACGGCAACCCGCTCCCGCCCGAGCGCTGGCGCGAACTCTGCCTGGCCACGGTGACGACCCACGACCTGCCGCCGACCGCCGGGTACCTGGCCGGCGACCACGTCCAGCTGCGCGACCGCCTGGGCCTGCTGACCCGCCCGTACGCCGAAGAGCTCGCCATCGACGAGGCCGAGCGCGACTCATGGCTGAACGCGTTGCGCGAACGGCACCTGCTGGGCTACGCGGACGGCGATGTCGAGCGCATCGTCGAGGCACTGCACCGGTACGTCGCGCACACCCCGGCGAAGCTGGTCGGTGTCGCCCTGACCGACGCGGTCGGCGAACGGCGTACCCAGAACCAACCCGGCACCACGGACGAGTACCCGAACTGGCGGGTCCCGCTCGGCGGCCCTGACGGGATGCCCGTCCTGATCGAGGACCTGCCCAACAACCAGCGGCTCCGCAGGCTCATCGGCGTACTGCACTGCTAGGCGGTGCAGTATTCGCGGAAAGTGAACAACCGCCTACGAGCTGTTGACAATAGATTTGAACGGTTGTTATCTATTGTCACACGAAGGCGCCTTCCTTCATTCCCCGACCGCCCCCACAACCGGGAATCCGAAGGAGTGTCCGCATGCCGCGAACACACAAACTCAGCCTGGCCGCAGTTGCCGCCGGAGCCTTGGCTCTGACGGCCTCCACGTCCCTGTCCGTACCCCTGGCCTACGGCCACGGGTACACCAACTCGCCGATCAGTCGCGCCAAGCTGTGCGCGAACACGACGGTCAAGAACTGCGGCGCGATCCAGTGGGAGCCGCAGAGCACCGAGGGTCCGAAGGGCTTCCCCGGCGCGGGTCCGGCCGACGGAAAACTCTGCTCGGCGGGCCTGCAGCAGTTCAACGAGCTGAACGACCAGCGCGGTGGCGCGTGGCCGGCCACCCAGCTCACCTCGGGCGCGAACTACGCGTTCAAGTGGCACCTGACCGCGCAGCACTCCACCACGGACTTCAAGTACTACGTCACCAAGCAGGGCTGGAACCAGAGCGCGGCGCTGAGCCGTTCGGCGCTCGACCTGACTCCGTTCCTGACGGTGCCGATGGGTGGCGCCCGGCCTGCCGCCGACATCACCCACAACGGCCGGCTGCCGAGCCGGTCCGGGCGGCACATGATTCTCGCCGTCTGGACCATCGCGGACACCGGCAACGCGTTCTATCAGTGCTCGGACGTCCAGTTCGCGAGTTCGTTGTCGAAGACCGGAACCGATTTCGGGTTCTGACCATGTTTGGTTAATAACTTTCGTGGGAATGGCCCTCCTTGAAACCTTCCGCCCCGAGTTTCAAGGAGAGTCCCCATGAAGTTCTTTCTCCGTCGCGTGACCGTGCCCTTGGTCGCCTTGCTGGTCGGGCTGCTGCCCGGCCTGCTGGTGATCGAGAACGCCTCGGCCCTCACCAAGCTGACCCAGGCGCAGGCAGCCTCGATCCTGAGCGCCGCCGGCGTCACCTGGTCGTCCAGTGGCAACTGCACCGACTGGAACAACTCAACCTGTACCTCGTTCACCAACATCAACGACAGCACCGTGTACGGCGTCCGGACGCTGCACACGGCGAGCGGGTGCGCGGTGAACATCACCGGCGGCACCGAGGTCGGCCACGCCAGCGGGACCTACAGTCACCGCAACGGGTACAAGGTCGACATCTCGAAGTACACGTGTGTCGGCAACTACATCAAGAACACCTTCACCCGGATCGCCAACCGCGCTGACGGCTACCCGCAGTGGAAGGCCGCCTCCGGCAACATCTACTGCGACGAAGGAAACCACTGGGACATCACGTATTACACCTGTGGTTGCTAGCCGACTTCTGAATCCGTCCGTGCCCGTCCCGGTCGAGGCCCCGGGGCGGGCGCGGGTGTTCGTGGGACTAGGCTTGCGTCCGTGATCACTCAGCTCTCCGGCCACACCGTGCTGGTGTTCGTCGGTATTCCAGTGCTGGTCGTGGCGGTGCTGGCCTTGCTCGTCTTCGCCTCCTCGATCGCCAAGGGTCCCCGCTACCGCCCGGGCCTGTCCTGGTGGGCTCCGCCCGTCTGGATCGGCGGCCCGACGGCCACCCGGCCCGACCCGGCCAACCTGCCCGAGCTCCCCGCCGGCACCACTACCGCGACCGCCGGCACCGGCGTCGCCCGGACGACCGGAGGCGCAAGTGCCAGCTGGTGACGCATTCACCCCGGACCAGCTCTACGACATCGAGCGCGCCGTCCGGCATGCCGAGGACGCGTCCGGCCTGCACTTCTCCGTGTACGTCGGGGGAGCGGACTCCGAGACGCGCCCGTTCGCCCTGGAGCTGCTGAACGAGCTGGACGACCCGGACAACAGCGTCCTGGTGTACGTCGACCCGGCCGGGCGCCGGCTGGAGGTCGTCACCGGCGCCAACGCGCGGCGGCAGCTCTCGGATCACGCGGCCGGCCTGGCAGCGCTGACCATGCAGACGTCCTTCGCCACCGGCGACCTGACCGGCGGCCTGGTCACCGGCGTCCAGCAGCTGGGCACCCACGCGCACCAGCCCCCGCTGCTCCACGCGAACGAGCCCCACAAGCAGTAGCAGCCCACACAGCTCACCCGGCGGTCAGTCGGGTGAGCTGTCAGCCGGGCTTGGCGGCGGGTTCGTACGTCGGGCAGGCGATGTTGGAGTGAATCGCCTGCGTCTTCGCCGCCTGGCAGAGGTTGAGGGCCGCCTCGGCGCTGGGGAGCGCGGCGAGGTACACGACCCACTCGCCGGTCTCCGGCTCGAGGCTGCTGTTCGCTATCCCGGGGTACTGCCCGTTGAGGAACATCGCCCGGCCAGGTACGCCGGCGGTGATCAGCTTGGCGGCGAGCTCCTTGGCGACCTGCTCGGCGTCCATACCGGCGTCGGTCGGGTACTTGTCGAGCACCGCGATCCACTGGCCGCGGCGGAAGACCGGGGTGGCCGGGCCGGTGTTCGGTGTCGCGGACGTCGCGGTGGTGGTCGTCTTGGCCACGCTCGGCTTGGCTGCCGTCGGCTTCACCACGGGAGGCTTGCGGTCGGCCTTCGCCGTGCTGACCGCCGCGGGTGCGGTACCGCTCTTCGTCTTCGGCGTCGCTGAGGTCGGCGGCGCGGGAACCGGCGGATTGCTTCCGCTCTGCGGCGAGGACCCGCCATTTGTCAGGATAAAAGCAGAAGTCGCGACCACCGCGGCGCTCGCGATGATCGCGGCTCCGACCGCGGCAGTGGATCGCTTCGATTTCTTCCGGCCCGAATGGCCCGCGCCGTGGCCCGCGGAGCGCTTGCCGGCGGCCATCCGCTCGGCGCGGTCGGCCTCGCTCTCCAGTTGGGACCCGGCCACGTCCTTGGTCGGTACCGCACGTCCGGCGCGAGCGGCCACCCGGCTGTCGCCGCCGTGGTTGAGCGCACGCGCGTTGGCCCGGCCGGCCGAGCGCTTCGCCCGGGTCGGGCCTTTCCGGTCATCCACGTGTGTCACGACAAAGGTCCTCCCCAGAATCCTCAGGTGAATATCTGGGTGCAGCTTAAACCGGGAAAGCGGAAAAGTGAGGGCCCTTCACGTGGTGAGAATCTCCTTCTGGACAAGGCGATCGCGGCCCGCGACCGATCAGCGACGGTGTGGTGACATTCAACTGTTTGAATGTCGCGGACAGTGCCCGCGCCGGCACTGTCCGGAATTCAGGTCCCGGAAGGGATGCCGCCCTGTTTCGGAGCCGGCCGGGTGTCCAGGCAGTCGTCCAGCCAGGTCTCGACATCGACCTCGGAGTTGAGGATGTGGCTCACGTACGACGCCCGCTCGTGGCTGAGGACTTCCTGCTCCCAGACGCAGGGCGCGACGCCGATCGGAGCCGGGCGCAGATCGTCGACGTCCAGGCCGCGGAAGATGCTCAGCCGGGACTGGAACTCCTTCGCCCAGCTCTGCACGACGAGGTACGTGGCGTCGTCACTCAGATGGAGGACCACCACGCCGAGCCCGACCGCGCCCATCGCGTCGTCGAACTCCAGCTGCTTGGCGGCGGTCACTCGCGCCACCGCCACCATCTGGTCGTCCCAGGAGCGGCCGCGGGCGGTGATCACGTACGGCTTGACCAGCCGGCCGGTGAACCGCCAGGGCATCAGCGGAGTGACCGGGCGCGGACGGTAGGCCTCGGCCAGGCCGGTGAGGGCCACGGCCGAGGCGCCGGCTAACGAGGGATCCCCTGCTTCACTCCGGTCCGGCATCAGCCGACCGCGTCGCGACGCTGGGCCTCCAGCGCACGCTCCAGGTCGGCACGGGCCTCTCCGACATACCGGAGGGTCGGTGCGTCGACTGACTCGGCCTCCGCGTCCAGCCAGCCGGTCAGCGCCTCCAGCGTGGACTGCTCCGGCAGGCCGCGCGGCGACAGGTAGACCAGCACGTTCTCGCCCATGGACGAGCCGAGCCGGGTGTAGACGTCCTTGGCCGCGGTCAGGTACTTGCCGACGTACGGCCGGAGCAGGTCCTCCTGGCCCGGCTGCTGGAAGCCCAGGATGGTCCGGAACTGCGTCTCGTTCGGGGTGTCCTCGGACTCCACGGCGATCCGCCACGCGTCGGCCTTGGCCTCGGCGGTCGGCCGGGCGGCGCGTGCCTGCGCGGCCCGCTCCTGGCCGGTCATCGTGGTGTCGTGGGTCAGCTCTTCGTCGATGGCGTCCGCGTCGACCCGGCCGAGCCTGGCCAGCGCGACGATCAGCGTCCAGCGCAGGTCGTTGTCGACGACCAGGCCGTTCGGCAGGTCAGTACCGGCGACCCAGGCGGCCAAGCGGTCGGCTCCGGCGTCGGAGAAGACGCCACCGATGTAGGCACGGGCGAACGCGAGCTGGTGGTCACTGCCCGGCTCGGCGCCGGCCAGCAGCTCGGCCAGGGTCTCCTCGTACTGCGCCCGCAGCTCCGCGCGGTGCTCCGGTGCTGCATAGCTGTTGATCGTGGAGGTGGCCTGCGCGAGCAGCGACCGCACACCGGTGAGGTCCGTCTCGGCGCGAACACCCTTGAGCACGATGCCGACGTACTGGCTGGCAGGCATCTCCGCGTCGCGGGTCATGTCCCACGCCGCGCCCCAGGCCAGCGCCCGGGCCAGCGACTGGTCGAGCTTGTCGATCGAGTCGACCAGCGTCAGCCGGGACCGCTCGTCGAGCCGGATCTTGGCGTAGGTCAGGTCGTCGTCGTTGAGCAGCACCAGGTCGGGCTGGGTCGCGCCGACCAGCTCGGGAAGCTCGGTCCGCGGGCCGTCGATGTCGACCTCGAACCGCTCGGTCCGGACCAGGCCGGCGTCAGTGAGCCGGTACAGGCCGACCGCGAGCCGGTGCGGCCGCAGGGTCGGGTGGTCGGCGGCAGCGGTCTGCTCGATCGCGAAGGTCTGGAACTTGCCGTCCGCGTCGACGGTGAAGTCGGCGCGCAGGGTGTTCACGCCGGCGGTCCGCAGCCAGCGCTCGGTCCAGTCGTCCAGGTCGCGCCCGGACGCCTTCTCCAGCGGCTTGAGCAGGTCGGCCAGTTCGGTGTTGCCGAACGCGTGGTCGGCGAAGTACTCCTTCAGCGCGGTGATGAAGGTGTCCTCACCGACGAAGGCGACCAGCTGGCGCAGCGTCGAGGCGCCCTTGGCGTAGGTGATGCCGTCGAAGTTCACCTCGACCGCGTGGAAGTCGACCATGTCCGCGGCGATCGGGTGCGTCGAGGGCAGCTGGTCCTGCCGGTAGGCCCAGTTCTTGCGGGCGTTGCAGAAGGTCGTCCAGGCCCCGGCGTACTTCGTGGTCGCGGTCGCCTGCGCCCAGTGGCTGGCCCATTCGGCGAACGACTCGTTCAGCCACAGGTCGTCCCACCAGGTCATCGTGACCAGGTCGCCGAACCACATGTGCGCGAGCTCGTGCAGCACGGTGTTCGCGCGGCTCTCCAGCTCGGCGTGGGTGGTCCGGCTGCGGTAGATGTACTCGTCGCGGATCGTCACGCAGCCCGCGTTCTCCATCGCGCCCATGTTGTACTCCGGCACGAACGCCTGGTCGTACTTGTGGAACGGGTACGGCGTACCGAAGGCGCGCTCGAACAGCTCGAAGCCCTGCTTGGTCACCTCGAACAGGTCCTCGACGTCGAGCGAGTCGGCCAGCGACGGGCGGCACAGCAACGACATCGGGTACGTGCCGTTCGGGCCCTCGTAGGCGTCGGTCACCACGTGGTACGGACCGGCGACGACGGCGGTGATGTAGGTCGAGATCGGCTCGGTCGGCGCGAAGCTCCAGGTCGCCAGCTCCTCGCCGTTCGCACCCTTGTACGGCGTCGGCTCGGGGGTCGGCGCGTTCGAGATGACGACCCAGCGGGCCGGCGCGGAGACGGTGAAGGTGAACGGCGCCTTCAGGTCGGGCTGCTCGAAGGTGGTGAACACCCGGCGGGCGTCCGGCACCTCGAACTGGGTGTAGAGGTAGGTCTCCTTGTCGGCCGGGTCGACAGAGCGGTGCAGCCCTTCACCGGTACGCGAGTAGATGCAGTCCGCGACCACGACGAGCTCGTTGCGCTCGGCCAGGTCGTCCAGCTGCAGCCGCGCGCCGTCGTACACGCTGTCCGGGTCGAGGGCGCGTCCGTTCAGCGTCACCTCCCGCACCGTCGCGGCGATCAGATCGGCGAAGGTGCTCGCGCCGGCTTCGGCGGTGAAGGTGAGGGTGGTCGTCGACGCGAACGTCGCGGCTCCGCTCGCGGCGGTGGTCAGGTCGAGCTCGATCGCGTAGCTCACGTCACTGACCAGGCCGGCGCGGGTGCGCGCTTCGTCGCGCGTCAGGTTGGTTCCAGGCATGTCGGCATCCTATGCACCTGGGTGGTTGCGGCACCGAGGGTTTCCCCGCGACTTGCGCACCAGGTGGGAAACCGTTGCCAGAGCTTGATCCGGCGTTGCCCGAGCGTGATCGGCCGGTGCCGGCTGGTGACCGGTCTGGTCCGGTGCCTGTCCGCTGGACGAGACGCCACGCGGCCCGGAGTACGAAGTGGTTTCAGTTTGTACGATCGAAGGCATGACCCCCACCGCTGATTTCTGGTTCGACCCGGCCTGCCCCTGGGCCTGGATGACGTCTCGCTGGATGCTCGAGGTCGAGCAGGTCCGGGACGTGAAGACCGCCTGGCATGTGATGAGCCTCGCGATCCTGAACGAGGAGCGCGACGAACACGACGCGAACTGGCTGCGCAAGCTCGGGCTGGTCCGGGTGCTGATCGCCGCCGAGCAGGCGCACGGCAACGAGGTGCTGCTGCCCTTCTACACCGCGCTCGGCAATCGGATCCACGTCGCAGGCCGTGGCATCAACGGCGAAGGCGTGCTGGAGGAGTCGCTCGCCGAAGCCGGTCTGCCCGCCTCGCTGGCGGAGGCAGCCGGTAACGACAGGTACGACGACGCTGTCCGCAAGTCGCACCTGGCCGGGATCGAACTGGTCGGGATGGAGGTCGGTACGCCGGTCATCTCCGTCGAGGGCACCGCGTTCTTCGGGCCGGTGGTCACCCCGGCGCCCAAGGGCGAGGCGGCCGGCAAGCTCTGGGACGGGGTCCGGCTGGTGGCGGCGACCGACGGCTTCTTCGAGCTGAAGCGCACCCGGGACCGCAGTCCCAGCTTCGACTGATTCCTTCGAACTTGCTGAGAAGGGTTGAACGTTCCAACGGTCTCGGCGAAGGTTACTCACCAAGTTAATCGTTCAATGGTGAGTAGGTTGCAAGTGAAGCTTCTGCGTAGTGGCGAGGCCGTCGTGCCTGTCGGTGTGACGGCCGGGATCGCGGTCTTCGATCGGCAGACCGGGCAGTTCACCGACGTGGTCGACCCGGATCGTCAATTCCGCTCGGCGTCGGTGGTGAAGCTGCTGCTGGTGCTCGACTTCCTGTGGGACCGCGGTCCGGCGTACGACATCCCGGCGGCCGACAAGGCCCGGCTCGAGGTGATGCTGCGCAGCAGTGACGACGACGCGGCGAGCTACTACTGGGACCACCTCGGCGGCTCCGCGATCATCGACCGGATGGTGCTGTTGCTCGGCCTGACCCACACGGCCGGGCCGCCGGTCACCCACCCGGGCTTCTGGGGGTACGCGGCCTTCACTGCCGCCGATACCGTGCGGATCTACCGCTACCTGCTCGACCAGGCGCCTGCGCCCGTGCGGGACTTCGTGATGGGCAACCTGCAGCAGCCGACCCGCTACGGCACCGACGGCTTCGACCAGTACTTCGGGATCGCGTCCGCGTTCGAGCCGCCCTTCGCGATCAAGCAGGGCTGGTCGGGCTACCTGGACTCCAGTGGGTACGGCAGGGACAAGAACAAGCCGAAGGACGCGGCGGTGGATTTCGTCCGGGCGGCGCTGCACACGACGGGAACCGTCGGCCCGGACCACCGGGCCATCGTCGCGGTCTACACGCTGCATCCCGCCGGGACCGGGTACGGCAAGGCCTGCGCCGACACGACGGCCCTGACCAGAACTCTCAACGTGCCCGGCGCGGTCAAGACGCCCGGCGTACCGGACTGTCAGTAGGACCTGTAAGACTTCTGGGCATGCGAGTGCACATCGGCTCTGATCACGCCGGCTTCGACCTGAAGAACCATCTGGTCCAGCACCTCAAGGGTGCCGGGCACGACGTCGTCGACCACGGCCCGGCCGTGTTCGACGCGGTGGACGACTATCCGCCGTACTGTCTGCGGGCAGCCGAGGGGACCGTCGGTGACGAGGGCAGTCTCGGCATCGTGATCGGTGGCTCGGGCAACGGCGAGCAGATCGCCGCGAACAAGGTGAAGGGCGTCCGGGCCGCACTGGCCTGGAGTGTCGAGACCGCCGAGCTCGGCCGGCTGCACAACAACGCGAACGTCGTCAGCGTCGGTGCGCGGATGCACACCGAGGAGGAGGCGACCGCGTTCGTGGAGAAGTTCCTCGCCACCGCGTACTCCGGCGAGGAGCGGCACACCCGGCGGATCGAGATGCTGTCCGCCTACGAGGAGACCGGCGAGCTGCCGCCGTTGCCCTCGTCCTGATCTTCTTTCTGTTTGCGGGCCGGCCGGTCCGGAGTACGGGGTCTGGAGACGTCCCGGGCCCGCATGGAGCGGCCGGTCCCGACCACTGCCGGAGTCGGCGCGCCGCTGCGGCCTTTACCTGATGTCAGACCCATAAGAGGAATCATGCCCGAAGGTCACACCCTGCATCGCCTGGCCAACGACGTCTGGGACGACTTCGGCGGCCGGGTGGTCCGCGCGTCGAGTCCGCAGGGCCGGTTCGTCGAGGGCGCCGCGCTGCTCGACGGTCACGTCCTGCGCGGGACCGAGGCCCACGGCAAGCACTTCCTGGCCGACTTCGAGGGAGCTGGCTGGCTGCACATCCACCTCGGCCTGATCGGCAAGATGGACTTCGGCAAGATCGAGGCCGGCGACACCGCGCCGCAACCGGTGGGCCAGGTCCGGCTCAGGTTGCAGAACGCGACGGCGTACTCCGATCTGCGCGGCGCGACCGTGTGCGAGGTACTGACCGACGGCGAGCGCGAGGCGCTGATCAAGCGGCTCGGGCCCGACCCGCTGCGCGACGACGCCGATCCCGAGCTGGCCTGGAAGCGGATCCACCGCAGCAAGCTGCCGATCGGCCAACTGCTGATGGACCAGGAAGTGCTGAGCGGCGTCGGCAACGTGTACCGCGCCGAGGTGCTGTTCCGCGCGAAGCTGCACCCCAAGACGCCCGGTCACCTGGTCAAGAAGAAGGAATGGCAGGGGATGTGGACCGACTTGGTCCAGCTGATGAAGTACGGCGTCGAGACCGGCCGGATCGACACCGTTGCCGATGACCACACACCCGAGGCGATGGGCCGCGACGCCCGCCAGGACGACCACGGCGGGGAGGTCTACGTGTACCGCCGCCAAGGTCAGCACTGTCACGTCTGCGACTCGGTGATCCGGACCGAGATCCTGGCCGGGCGCAACCTTTTCTGGTGCCCGAAGTGCCAGCGCACCGGGCTGACCCGGCGCGGCTGAGAAAAACGGTCACCGGGTCTCAATTGTGACTGTATCAATTGAGAGAAGGCTGCAATCAGGTTGTGACAATGTGATGCGCGGACCTGATGGTGCCGTTATCTTCATCTCACCATGAGTAGCGGCGGTGGCGGCAACGCTGTTGTGCGACGGGTCGGCAACCGGGCCGAGTCGTGGCTTCGGCGCGCGCGGACCTCACACCAGCTGGCCTTCGTCGGTCTGCTGGCGTTGACGGTCACGGTCAGTTCCGCCGCACTGGCGATGCCCTCCTTCATACCCAGCAGCGTGCTGGTCATACCTCTTCTGCTCGGCGGATTGGTGCTGCGCTTCCGGCCGCTGGTGCTGCTCACCGTCTTCGCGCTGATCACCGGCTCGTACGTCGTGTCGGAGCGCGCGGCCGGCCTGCCGAAGACCGGGTTCGTGGTGGTGCTCGGGCTGATCGCCTGGATCATCCTGACCGGGGCGAAGGTGCGCAGCCGGCTCGGAGTCCAGGGGACCCGCGGCGAGACGATGCTGATGGAGTTGCGCGACACGTTGACGGCTCAGGGCGAGTTGCCGAAGCTGCCGGGCGGGTGGCGGGCCGAGCAGGCGATCCGGTCGGCGGGTGGGGCGTCCTTCTCCGGCGACTTCGTGGTGTCGACGACGCGGGCGGACGAGGTGCTCGAGGTCGCGCTGGTCGATGTGTCGGGCAAGGGAATCGATGCCGGGACGCGGGCGCTGCTGCTGTCCGGGGCCTTCGGCGGGTTGCTGGGGGTGGTACCGGTGGAGGAGTTCTTGCCGGCGGCCAACCACTACCTGCGCAGGCAGGCCTGGAACGATGATTTCGCGACCGTGGTGCATGTGGCGGTCGACCTGCGCACGGGCGGGTTCGAGGTGCGGACCGCCGGGCATCCGCCGGCGATCCAGTTCGACTCGTGGTCGGGGCGGTGGCAGACCCGCGACGCCGACGGGCCGCTGCTCGGGCTGGTCGAGACCCCGGACTTCGTGGTGAACCGCGGCGAGCTGAAGATGGGCGACGCGCTGTTCCTCTACAGCGACGGCATGGTCGAGACACCGCGGCGCGACATCGAGCGGGGGACCGACCGGCTGGCGGGGCATGCCGAGCGGCTGATCGCGACCGGCTTCAAGGGCGCGGCGCTCGAGCTGGTCGACGAGATCGGCGGGCCGGGCGACGACTCGGCGATCGTGGTCATCCACCGCAAGACGAACCCGTCCGACACGCCGGACTTCACGGCCGCGCGGCCCGGGTTCACGACGAAGATGCAACGCCGGAAGACGGCAATGCTTCGCTACGCTCGCTGACCGCGCG
This sequence comes from Kribbella sp. NPDC051620, assembly GCF_044453825.1. Taxonomy (NCBI): domain Bacteria; kingdom Bacillati; phylum Actinomycetota; class Actinomycetes; order Propionibacteriales; family Kribbellaceae; genus Kribbella; species Kribbella sp. NPDC051620. The sequence continues at coordinate 380,826 of NZ_JBITDB010000003.1, read as the reverse complement.
CATACTGCTGGAAGAGACGCTTCCAGTTTCTGCGAACGGGGCAGTGCCGTGATCGCTAACTCGGCCAGGTTGTTGCCGCTACTGCTGATCGCCTTCGTCCTGCTCGCCTTCGGGCCGCAGACCGCTGCCGCGGACGGACTGCCACGTACTGTTCCGGTGGCGTCGGGTGAGCGTCCACCGACGGTCCCGGTCGCGACGGCGTCGCCTCCGGTGGCGTCCGAGTCGCCGCCGGAGACGCCGCCCGGTACGCCGCCGGTTACGCCGCCCAGCACGTCGCCGTCGACTCCACCGGTCACGCCGCCGTCGACCCCACCCACCAGCCCGCCAGCGACCAGCCAGTCACCCACTAGCCCGCCAGTGACTCCGCCCGGGACTCCGGCCACCTGTCAGCCTTCGAGGGCGTTCGCCATGGAGTGCTCGCCGGGGGATGGGCGTCCGACGTTCCCCGCCCGGCCGCTACCACCCGTGCCGTCGACCGCGCCGGAGCCGTCCGTCCCGACGGTGACTGACTCCGAGCCGGCTCCTCCGGTTTGGCGGGGCGGGCCGAGCGATGGGGGCACGCCCCAGCCAGCGGGTCCTACGGTTCCACCCAGCGGGGTGACCTTGCCACCGCCGGCGGCGGGCGGAGTACAGGTTGAGGGGGTTGCTCTGGCTCGGAATGCGGCTCCGCTGTTGCCGTTCGGAGTACTAGGCGGCATCTTCCTCGCGTCTGGCGGCCTACTGCTGGCAGCGGCCGCCCTCCTGCTCCGCCGCCGAGGCAAACACTCCTACTGACGCACCCGTACTGACCTGACCGGAGCATGGCGTACCGTGCTCGGTCGTGACGATAGATGGGGTGGACCGCGGCGCCGACCGAAGCGCGCCAGACGTCTCGTTCGACGAACTGCTGGCGATGACTCCGCCGTCCATGCGCGAGGTCTTCCCCCAAACCCACTGGCAACTGGGCAAACTCTGGGCCCTCGACCTGCGGGTGGAACCGGTAGAGGTAGCCGACCTCCTCTGGATGTTCGACCTCCCCTTGTGGCAGCTGAACGGCGAACGCTTCAAGGTCACCCCCAACCAGGTAGCGGCGACCCCCATGAACTACCGCCCCCACTACGAACGCGTCATGGACGCAGACCTCGACTTCCCCATCCACCTGGTCGCCTACCGAGGCCGCCTGGTAGTCCTGGACGGCGTCCACCGCCTCCTCAAAGCGCACTTCCTCCGCCGGCGCTGGATCGAAGCCAAGATCGCCACCGCGGCCCAACTCCAGGAATGCACGCCCAGCTAGGTCGTCGCGGCGGCGATCACCCGGGTCAGGGACTTGTGGAGGCCTTCTAGCTCCTCGAGGGTCATGCCCAGGCGGTCGATGATCGCGGGCGGGATCTTCAGGGCCTGGGTGCGGAGGGACTGGCCGGCTTCGGTGAGGGTGACTGCCAGGGAGCGTTCGTCGCGGGGGTCTCGGGCTCGGGTGAGGTAGCCGCTTGACTCCAGGCGCTTGAGCAGCGGGGAGAGGGTGCCGGGGTCTAGGGCCAGCAAGTTGCTGAGTTGCTTCACCGACAGTGGGGATTCCTCCCAGAGGGCGAGCATGACGAGGTACTGCGGGTGAGTAAGGCCCATCGGGTCCAGTAATGGGCGGTACAGGGCGATCACGCTGCGGGAGGCGACCGCGAGCGCGAAGCAGACCTGGCGGTCCAGGGCCAGCAGGTCGACCTCTTCGGATGTCCCGGGCATATCTCTCCTTCGAGCTGTGTTGACTACAGTATCAGTTGGTGTACAAACTATTGCCACACCAAGCAATTGGAGAGACCTGATGAGCAAGAAGACCGACGGACTGAGCCTGCCCTACCGGATCCGCTGGCGCCTGACCTGGCTGCTGCTGCACATCGCCGGCCCCGCGACCCTCCCGGACCACCTCGACCCTCGCCGCCGGATGGAACGCGAACGCGCCGCCCGAGTCGCGCGTTTCCAGGCCGCGCACCACGCCTGACCGGGCGGTGACCTGCCCGATAGGGCAGGGTGGGTGACATGTCATCCCCTGAAGAGGAATATGCGCCCAGCCCGACCGGTTGGGTCCGCGCCGCGGTCGAGAAGATGGTGGCGGCCGGCGACACCAGCGTCGGCGGATTCGACGGTATGGGCGTCGTGCTGATGACCATGCGCGGCGCCAAGTCGGGGAAGCTCCGCAAAGTGCCGGTGATGCGGGTCGAGCACGATGGCGTGTACGCCGCGGTCGCGTCGCTCGGCGGGGCGCCGAAGAACCCCGTCTGGTACTACAACCTCCAGGCCGACCCCAAGATTCAGTTGCAGGACGGCGAACGCACCGGCGAGTACGTGGCCCGTGAGATCCACGGCGAGGAGTACGAGCTGTGGTGGAAGCGCGCCGTCGAAGCCTTCCCCAACTACGCCGAGTACCAGACCAGGACCACCCGGATCATCCCGGTCTTCCTGCTCGAACCGTATGCGGTCGCCGACTCGGCACCCGGCTCGTGAGACCCTGACTCCCTGAAGTCCGGGGCGTTGCGCCCGGCCGAGTTCTGGGAGTTCTCCTGACCACACACGACGCGGTGCGGGAACCGTTCGTCGGGTCGACGCGGTTGCGTCTGGCCGGACTTGCACTGCACGCCTATACCGCGAGCGGAACGGTGCTCGCGTTGCTGATCGTGATCGCGGCGATCGACGGGGACGCGGTCCGCGCGCTCTGGCTCGGCCTGGCCGCGCTCTGGATCGACGGTACCGACGGGATGATCGCGCGACGGCTCCGGGTGAAGGAGACGATCCCGTGGTTCGACGGCGCGATGCTGGACAACATCGTCGACTATCTGACGTACGCGTTCGCGCCGATCGTGTTGCTGTGGACCGGCGGCTTCCTGCCGCACGGCTTCATCGGCGCCGCGCTGGCCGCGCTGCCGCTGCTTGCCTCCAGCTACCAGTTCTGCCGGACCGACGCGAAGACCGACGACCACTTCTTCCTGGGCTTCCCGAGCTACTGGAACGTGGTCGCCTTCTACGTCGTCGTGCTCGACCTCGGCCAGACCGCGACCGGCATCATCCTGCTGACCTGCTCGATCCTGGTCTTCATCCCGATCAAGTACGTCTACCCCTCGCGGACCAAGGCGTTCCGGACCACGAACCTGGTCACCACGCTGATCTGGCTCGGCTCGTACGCCGTCCTGCTGACCCAGATGCCGAACCCGAGCGCGATCGTGGTGGCGATCTCACTGGCCTATCTCGTGTACTACGGAGTGCTCAGCCTGTACCTGACCTTCTGGGCCCCCAGACGCAAGGCCGCCTGAGTTGATCCTCGGTCTGGGCGCGGCCCTCGGCGCCGCAGTCGTCTTCGGCATCGCGTCGATCCTCCAGGCGGTCGGCTCCCGCAAGGTGCCGACCGGCTCGGAGCTCGACCCGCGGCGCTTCGGCGGGTTCGTCATCGCCCTGCTCAAGCAGCCCGCGTGGCTCGGCGCGCTGGTGCTCCAGCTGGCCGGCTTCGGACTGCACTTCGTCGCGTTGCGGCTCCTTCCCCTGTACCTCGCTCAGGCAGGTATCGCGGTCAGCCTCGTGGTCACCGCCTTGCTGGCGACCCGGTTGATGGCGGACAAGCTGTCCGCGATCGAGTGGTCGGCCGTCGTCGCGGTCTGCGGCGGACTCGGCCTGCTCGCGGTCTCGTCCGGTGACGCGGGGGAGGCGGCCGTCCATCACGGCCTGACGATCGGAGTCATCGTCGGGTTGATCGCCATCGCGGTGCTCGGTGGCGTGGCCAGCCGTTCGGAGCACGCGAGTGCGACGGCGGTACTCGGGGTGCTCGCGGGATTCGGGTACGCCGGGGTGGCGATCTCGGCAAGGATGCTCGACGACAGCTCGATCGGCGCGCTGTTCGCCAGCCCCACGACGTACACGCTGCCCGTCTCGGCCGCGCTCGCGTTCCTGCTCTACTCGCTGGCCCTGCAACGCGGCTCGGTGACTCTGGCGACCACCCCGATGATCGCCCTCCAAACGATCACCCCGGCCGCCGTCGGCGTCTTCCTGCTGGACGACAAGATCCGCGACGGCTGGTACACCGGCGCCATCGCCGGCTTCGCGGTCACCGCCATCGGCGCCCTGATCCTCGTCCGCTTCGAAAGCGTCAAGGACGAGGTGGCTACCGACTCGGCCACTTCCACGCCGGCTCGTCCAGAGGGCGCTGACCCTCGATAGTCGTCTGGCCGAACTCCTTCAGCAACTCGATGGTGTTGAAGTCGACGGCGGTTTCTTCGGCGCCGGACCGGAGAGCGGACTGGAAGGGGCGGGAGTGGGTCACCACGATCACCTGGGTGTTGCGAGCGGCCGTGACGACGAGGTTCGCCAGCGCAGGCAGCAGGTCTGGATGCAGGCTCGTCTCGGGTTCGTTGAGCACGAGGAGCGCCGGTGGCCGGGGTGTCAGCAAGGCGGCCACCCACAGCAGGTACCTGAGTGTTCCGTCGGACAGCTCAGCACCTGACAACGGCCTGAGCAGCCCGTACTGCCGGAAGGCGATCTCGAACCGGCCGTTGTTGTTCTCGATGGCCAACTTGCTGCCCGGGAAGGCCTGCTCGATCGCAGTGTCGATCGCACGCGGCGCGCCGATCTCCTTGATCGTCTGCAGGGCGGCCGCGACATCGGCGCCCTCCGGGCCGAGCACCGTGGTGCGCGTGCCGATCTGCACCTGCCGGGCGGGGGCCTCGGCATCGGTCCGCAAATGGTCGTAGAACCGCCAGGACCGCATCCGCTCGCGTAACGTCAACAGCTCCGGCGCGCGCTCCGGATCGGCATACTCACTGAGCATGCTGTCGAAGGACTGCAGCGGATGACGGCTGTCGTGCCACTTCCCGTCGTCGTCCCGGATCCGGACCCCGCCGCTGCCGCGCTCGGCCAGCAACGCGCTGGGGCGCAGGAATGGTCCGGCCCACAACACTTCACGCTTGATCTCGGGGTCCAGCGCGAAGGCGGATGAGCTGGGCATCGGCAATCCGAGGTCCATCGCATAGCCGTAGTCCTCCGACGCGAAGCCCATGCGGAGGTGGACCGCCTTCGTCCGTACCGTGCCCTGGATCGGTTGCTCGCCTCGCCGGACCGCCTTCGACACGTTCTCCGGACCGGCCCACAGCGTGGACTGCAGCCCACCCTCGTGGGCCAGCGCCGCCACCGCCCCGTTGCGCGAGGCATCGGCCAGCAACCGCAAAGCCCTGTACAGACTCGACTTCCCGGTCCCGTTGGCCCCGCTCACCACGTTCAACCGCCTCAACGACACCACCAGCCGCCGCAACGACCGGTAGTTCTCGATAGCCAACGTGGTCAACATGCCAGCCAACGTAGCCGCCACCGGGGACAAGTTCGCGAGACGGCAGACTGTCCGCATGACCACACCGATCCGCCTCGGCATCGTCGGGCTCGGCGCGATGGGCCGGCATCTGCTGACCGAAGCTCTGAGCCACCCGGACTTCACCGTCACCCACGCCGTCGACCTCGCCCCGACCACCGTCGCCGCACTCCAGGGCGAGCACCCCGACGTCAGCTTCAGTACTTCGCCGGCCGACGTGATCGGGGCGGACGACGTTGACGCGGTCTACATCGCGACCCCACCGGCCACCCACGCGGCGCTCGCGGTACCGGCCTTCGAGGCTGGTCAGGCGGTGTTCTGCGAGAAACCACTCGCGGTGTCGAAGGCCGACGCGGCCACGATGCTCGCCGCGGCAAGCGCGTCCGGCCGGGCCGCCGCGGTGAACTTCTCCTTGTCGGACCGGCAGACCACTCGGTACCTCGAGCAGGCGATCGCGGACGGCCGCGTCGGCGACGTGCTGGGGGTCGAGATCCGGCTCGCCTTCCCCGTCTGGCCGCGGGCGTTCCAGGCGGAGGCGACCTGGGTGGGGGAGCGTGAGCAGGGCGGGTTTGTCCGCGAGGTCTTCTCCCACTTCGCGTACCTCACCGACCGGCTGGTAGGCGCGCTCGTACAGGTCCACGTCGAGATGGAGTATCGCGACGAGGCCAGCGAGACCGGTGCGTACGGGTTGATGATGGCGGGCGACGTTCCCGTGCACCTGATCGGTACCGTCGGCGCCGCCGGACCGGAGACCTACGAGTGGTTGCTGCGGGGAACCAAGCAGTCCTACAAACTGACCGGCTGGCGCGACCTGTTTGTTGCTGAGGGCAAGGACTGGCGGCCCGCCGAGCTGACCGGCGAGCCGGGCTCCGAGGCTACTCGGCTGACCCTGTTCGCCCAGGCCGTGCGGGGTGAGCATCCGCGCGACCTTGCCGACTTCGCGGCGGGCGAGCGGGTCCGGCAGATCGTCGAAGCGTTTCCGCGCGAGTAGCTCTTTCCCGGCAATCGAAGCCGCCCCGCGCCTCGAGAGGCGCGGGGCGGTTCAGATGCTGCTCAGGCCAGGGAGTCTTCCCAGGCCTGGTGGAGGTCGGCGTAGTTGCCGCCGGTGTCGATCAGGTCGGTCGGCGCGCCGTCCTCGATGATGCGGCCGTGCTCGAGCACGATCACGCGGTCGGCGGTCTCCACCGTGGAGAGGCGGTGGGCGATGACGATCGCGGTCCGGTCGTCGAGGATGGTCCGCAGCGCGCGCTGGATCAGCCGCTCGCTGGGGATGTCGAGGCTCGACGTCGCCTCGTCCAGGATCAGTACCGCCGGATCCGCCAGGAACGCCCGGGCGAACGCGACCAGTTGCCGCTGACCCGCCGAGAGCCGGCTGCCGCGCTTGGCGACCGCCGTCTCGTACCCGTCGGGCAGCGCCATGATGAAGTCGTGCGCGCCGATCACCTTGGCCGCCTCGACGATCTCGTCCATCGTCGCGTCCGGCTTGCCGAACCGGATGTTGTCGGCGACCGAGCCGGTGAACAGGAAGTTCTCCTGGGTCACCATCACCACCCGCTCGCGCAGGTCGTCCTCGGTCAGGTCGCGCAGATCGATCCCGTCCAGCAGCACGTGGCCGCCGGTCGGGTCGTAGAACCGCGCGACCAGCTTGGCGATCGTGGTCTTGCCGGCTCCCGTAGTACCGACGAGGGCAAGTGTCTGCCCGGCCGGCACATCGAGCTCGAGCCCCGGCAGCACCTTCACGCCGTCGACGTACTGGAACTGCACGTTGCGCAGCTCCAGATGCCCGCGCGCGTGCGTTGCGGGCGTCGCGGGCTTGACCGGCTCGGGAACGTCCGGCCTTTCGTTCAGTACGCCGGACAGCTTCTCCAGCGCGGCACTCGCCGACAGGAAGGTGTTGTAGAACTGCGAGATGTCCTGCAGCGGCTCGAAGAACTGCCGCAGGTACAGCAGGAACGCGGTCAGCACCCCGACCGTCACGTGCCCGTGGTACGCCTGCCAGCCGCCGTAGGCCAGGATCGCGACGATCGTGATGTTGCCGACGCCCTTGATCGACGGCATGAAGATCGCGTTGATCCGGAACGACTCGAGGTTCGCCTCGCGGTACTTGTCGTTGACCCCGTAGAAGATCTCCTCGTTGCGCGGCTCCCGCCGGAACGCCTGGACCGCCCGGATCCCGTGCATCGACTCGACGAAGTGCACGATCACCAGGACGACGGCCTCGCGGGTCCGCCGGTAGACGATCGCCGACCGCTTCCGGAACCACGCTGTCAGCAGGAACAGCACCGGGAACGACAGCAACGCCAGCAGGCCCAGCTTGACGTCCAGCGTGAGCAGCAGGATCGCCGTACCGACCAGGGTGAGCAGCGCCGTGACCAGCCCGTCGAAGCCGGTCTCCAGCATCTCGTCGATGACATCCACGTCCGATGTCAGCCGCGAGATCACCCGCCCTGACGTGTACTTGTCGTGGAACGACGGGCTGAGCCGCTGGAAGTGGTCGAACACCCGCCGGCGCAGACCGAGCAGGATGGTCTGCCCGAGCCGGCCGGACCGCATCAGGAAGATCTGCCGGGCGCCGGCCTGGATCAGCGCCGACGCGAGCACGATCAGCACGATGTCGATCAGCGTCGACGTGCCCTCACCCGCCAGGATCGGCGGGATGCCCTTGTCGATGCCGAGGTGGACCAGGTACGGCACCGCCAGCCGGGCCGCGTTCTCCACCACGACGATCGCGACCAGCAGCCAGATCATCTTCTTGTACGGCCGGAGCAGCTCGCCGAGCAGTTTGCGCGACTGCTCCTTGAGCCGCAGGGTCGTCGCCTTCGACAGCTCCCGGTCCGGGTCCTCGGCGTACCCGCGCCAGGACTCCTCCTGGTTCGGCTGATCAGTAGGCTGAGGTGTTTGCTGAGTGGTCGTCATGCGTGCACCTCCTCCTCTTCCGCCGCGAGCAGCGTCCGGTACGCCGGTACCGTCGCCAGCAACTCCTGGTGCGTACCGACGTGGGTGATCGTGCCGCCCTCGAGCAGCGCCACCTGGTCGGCCAGCATCACCGTCGACGCCCGGTGCGCGACCACGATGCCCGTCGTGGCGGCGAGCACGTTGCGCAGCGCCTCCTCGACCAGTGCCTCGGTGTGCACGTCCAGCGCCGACAACGTGTCGTCCAGGACCAGTACTGCCGGCCTGGCCAGTACTGCGCGCGCCAGTGCGAGCCGTTGCCGCTGGCCACCCGACAGGGACATGCCCTGCTCGCCGACCCGGGTCTCCAGCCCCCAGGGCAGCTCGTTGGCGAAGGTCGCCTGAGCGATCTCCAGGGCCTGCTGGACCTCGGCGTCGGTCGCGTCCGGCCGGCCGAGGGTGATGTTCTCCCGGGCGCTCATCGAGAACAGCGTCGGGTCGTCGAACGCCGACGCGACCGCGCTGCGCAGCGACTTCAGGGTGAGGTCGCGGACGTCGTGCCCGTCGATCGTGATCCGCCCGCCGGTGACGTCGTACAGCCGGGGGACCAGCGACGTCAGGGTGGTCTTGCCCGAGCCGGTGGCGCCGACCAGGGCGAGCGTCGTACCGGGAGCCAGGTCGAGGTTGATGTCGTGCAGGACGTCGGCCGAGTCCGGGCTGAACCGGAAGCTGACGTTCTCGAAGACCAGGTGGCCGCGCGGGTTCACCAGCTCGTCGGGACCGTCGGTGATGGTGGACTCGGTGTCCAGGATCTCGCTGATCCGGTCCGCCGACGTCATCGCCTCCTGCGCCATCGCGAGGATGGTGCCGAGCGACTCGACCGGCCAGATCAGCGACAGCATCAAGGTGATGAAGGCGACCAGGGTGCCCAGCGTGATCGAGTGCCGGCCGACGGCGAGCGCGCCGAGCAGCAGCACGATCACCAGGGTCAGGTTCGGGATCACCTCCAGGAAGGTCCAGAACCGCGATGCCAGCTTCACCTTGTCGACCGAGGTCTCGTACAGCTTCACCGCGCCGTCGTCGAACTGCTTCTTGACGTGCTCGCGGCGGCCGAACGCCTTGATCACCCGGAAGCCGACCGCCGACTCCTCGATCCGGGTGGCCAGGTCGCCCTGCTGGTCCTGCACCCGGCGGGAGATCGCCAGGTACTTCTTCTCGAACTTCAGCGAGACCACGATGATCGGCGCGGCGGCCACCAGGACCACGACGCCGAGCGGCCAGTACAACTGCAGCAGCAGGAAGGTGACGACCACCAGCTGAAGGATGTTGATCACCAGGAACAGCAGACCGAAGCCCATGAACCTGCGGATCGTGGACAGGTCGGCGGTCACCCGGGAGAGCAGCTGACCGCTCTGCCAGCGGCTGTGGAACTCCATCGGGAGGGCCTGCAGCCGGATGTAGAGGTCGTTGCGGAGATTGGCCTCGAGGTCGCTGACCGCGCGCGACTGGGCCCACCGGCGGACCCAGACCAGCAGTACTTCGCTGATGCTGAGGCCGAGGGCCAGCAGGCCGAGCGGGAGCAGCAGGTCGATCTCGCGCCGGGTGACGGGGCCGTCGATGATGGCCCGGGTGACGAGCGGGACGGTGAGGCTGACACCTACGCCGAGGATCGCCGTGGTGAACATCGTCACCAGGCGCCACTTGTGCGGGCGGAGGTAGGGGCGGAGTCGCCAGAGATTCTGGCTCCGCCGGGGGTTCGTGCGGTTGGAGGGGGCAGCGATAGAGGGCGCTTGGACAGGGTGCTCAGAGGGCATCTGGAGGGGCGCACTTCCCAACATGGCTCGACTCGGGATTGGCTGGCTACCGGAAAACGGCGCACTTTCCAGTATCCCGTAGTGGTAAGCGCTTGTCCTGCGCTTTCCATTCCCTGGAGCTGAGTTACAGCTTGTTGCAATGAACGAACCCCGCCACCGGGCGGTGACGGGGTTCACACTGATCACGTTCCGTTATGAGTCTCAGTACCTCAGGAAGGCGACGCCGTCGATCACGGCCGGGGCGGTGGAGGTCGAGATGATCTTGACCGTGCCGGTGCGGAAGACGGTCGTCGGCAAGTAGATGACTTTGCGGGCGGTCGTGGTGGCGGCCAGGCTGACGGTGCCGATCTTGACGCCCGCATGGTAGACGTCGACCTTGCCCTGGCCGGGTCCGGTGATGCCTACCACCGCGATCCGCAGGCCCGCTTCGCCGGTCTTCGCCAGGTACGCGCCGTTGGCCTTCAGGATCGTGGTGGTGCCCTGGTAGGCGAGCGTGCTTGTCGACCGGGTGACCGTGCCGGAGGACGGCAGCGCCCGGTCGTCCTGTGGGGCCACCGAGCAGAGCGGCACGGACCAGGCCGACAGGTTCCCGACGACGTCGCGGGCGCGGATCATGAAGCACTCGTCCCAGCCGAGCCGTGGGGTCCAGGAGATGGACTGGAGCTGGGTGTTCTGCCAGGCGGCGGGGTAGACCCAGCTGCCGAAGGCGGCACCGGCCGCGGCGGTCTTGTAGACGATGTCGTACGTCGCGACCGCGGTCTCGTCGGTGTAGGCCCAGCGGACGGTGGCGGGCGTCGCCAGGTTGGTCCGGTCGCCGATCCGCAGCGTGACGGCGGTCGGCGCGATGCCGTCGACCTCACTGCAGTACGAGGTGCTCCAGTTGCTCAGGTTGCCGGCGTAGTCAAGCGCTCGCACCTGCCAACACGTGTCCGTGCCCGGTACCGCGCTGTAGCTCGCCGCTGTCGTTGTGAGGCCTTGCCAGCTCGGTACCTGGTTCCAGGCCCCGTACGGCGAGGTGCGGTTCGGCCGCTGCTGGATGCGGAGGTCGTAGGACTTGACCCCGGTCGCCGGGGCGTTCGGGTCCTGCGGGTCGGTGTAGGCCCAGTCGAACGACAGGCTCGTGTTGTCCCGCAGCCGGTCGCCCGCGGTGGCACTGGTCAGCACGGGCGCAGTGGTGTCGGGGCGCTGCTGCGGGTCCGCCGCCAGCCAGCTGAGGCTGATGATCCGCGGCCGGGCGTCCGGGTCCGCGTAGATGAGCTTGGCGCCACCAGAACCATCTGGGCGGAAGCTGGACGGCTGCAGTCGCCCGTTGATCGGGCCGTACCGCCGTTGACCGAGACCCTGGTCGTTGAGGTCGGTGACCAGCAACTCCTTGGTCGAGAGCCCGGCGGCGTCCTGCCCGACAGCGGTCTGTACTACGAACCCGTTGCCCAACTGGGAGTCCGCCGCGACTGTCAGGTTGCGCGGCGCCTCTGGGCCCTTGATGTCGATGACCTGCTTGCAGCCATCGAGCAGTGCCCAGCGACCGTTGACGCTGTCCGGCCCGACTGTGCAGGCGCTGGCCACTGCGATCGTCTTGGTCGCCTGCGTGGTGAGGTCCTTGCCGGTCAGCACTCCGGTCGCGGTGACCTTCCAGACCGAGCTGTCGGCCATGGCGAAGGGCACTGCGTAGTCCGCGAGCTTCGTCTTGCTCGCGACGTCGTAGACCTCGGCGGTCGCCGCATCCGGCGCACGGTGCGACACCAGCTTGCCGCCCTTGCCCAGCACGACCTCATCGGTCGCGGGGAAGGTGAGATCGCCGCCAGAGCCGCGCACCCGAGCGATACCGGCCTGGTACGTGACCAGGGTGGTCCCCTCGAGCTGGATCGGCTTGGTGGAGTTGCTGGTGCTCAGTGATGACCAGGTGGTGCCGTTGCTGGTCGTCTCGTACACGCCGTGGTCTGGCTGATAGTCGGCGGTCACTACGCGCGCGCCGGACATAGCCACTCCGCTGACCTGAGCAGCGAAGGCGGGAGTCGCCTTGACCGTCGTCAGCACGCCGTCTGCTCCGACGCTGGCCACCTTGCTCTGGGCACTGACCAGCAACCGGCCGTTGCCGAGATCTGCCGCGTTATGGACTCCAGTGACGAACGCTGGTGTGACAGTGCCATCGCTAGCCGCGATCTTGGCGAGCTGCTTGGTCTCAGGCACCAGTACTGCGAGGTCGTCGCCAACTGTGAGCAGTGGGAGTCCGAACGGCACCTCCACCGAGCCAGTGGTTGCGCCTTGCTTCCAGCCGACCGTCTTGGAGTTGGCGGTGGCAGCGGTCTGCCAGAGCACCCGGTTGGGAGTCAGCGCAGCCCAGGCCGGGTTGGCGGGCAGGGTCGCGACAGCGGTCGCAGTACCGGTTGCTGTGTCTACTACTGAGAGGTGGCCGGCTACGGCGATCAGGATCGAGGTGGCGGTGGTGTCGAGGATGGCGGGGTCGCCGAAGGCTGCGCCGGTGACTGGCTTCTCGGTGTTGTCCACTGCGCGCAGCGCGAAGGAGCTGTCGGCTGCGCGGGACAGCAGGATGCCGCCGGGGTAGGCGCCCTGGTACGTCGCTCCGGCCGGTATCGCGACCTGGCTGACCGCATCAGTGGCGATGTCGCGGAAGGCTGTTTGGTCAGCGGCTGGCGTCACGACGTACTTGCCGAGCAGGGTTGGCGGCTTGTCCGGGGCGTCACGGAGTCGTGGGGAAGTACGGGCCAGTGCGCCGTTGGTGGTGCTGAGGATCTCCCACGGCTCGGGCGAGTGGTCGTCGGGCTGGCCGTACGACGTCACGTAGTACGAGCTGGTCGCCTGTCTGATCTGGAGCGCGGGGTCGGCCACGGAGCGGTTGCCGACCAGTTGGCCCTCGCCGAGGTGCTGCGGCGGATCGGCGGCCATCACCTTCACGGCGGCCAGTGGCAGCAGGACGACCGCGCAGGCGGCGGCGACCAGTTTCGAGCGCAGCATCATCAGAACGCAAACCCCCTCGGCGGCCGAGCCACCGTGTCTTCTCCTGATCGCGGCACCATAGCCGGTAACCCGGAGTAACGGAAGCGCCTGCCCGGAAATCCGATGGACACGCGCAGTGACGCGGAGGACCCTGGGAAATGTTGTCCGAACCCGCTGAAAGGACCCGATGCAGGCCGCCATCACCGTGACGCCGGCGCAGTTGCCGGACGTGTTGCTGAACGTCGCCGTGGTCCGGCCCGTCTTCGTCTGGGGCGCGCCCGGGATCGGCAAGAGCAGCCTGGTTCGCGCGTTCGCCGAGTCGCTCGGGCTGGACTGCGTCACGCTGCTGGGAACGCAACTGGCGCCGGAGGACCTGATCGGCGTACCGCAGATCGTGGACGGGCGGAGCCGGTTCGCGCCACCGGTGAGCATTGCCCGCGAGACGCCGTACTGCCTGTTCCTGGACGAGCTGAACGCGTCCTCGCCGGAGGTGCAGAAGGCGTTCTACTCGCTCATCCTGGACCGCCGGATCGGCGAGTACGAGCTGCCCGCGGGATCGGTCGTGATCGGCGCCGGGAACCGGGCCACCGACAACGCGCTGGCCCGGCCGATGGCCTCGGCGCTGCTCAACCGGTTGGTACATGTGCATCTGAGCGCGTCGGCGAGGGACTGGCTGGCGTGGGCGGCCGAGGCCGGGATTCACCAGTGGGTGCTGGACTATCTGCTTAACCGGCCCGATCACCTGTGGACCGCGCCGCCGAAGACGGAGGAGCCGTTCTCGACGCCGCGCAGCTGGCACATGCTGTCCGACGCGCTGCACTCCTACGGCGACGGGGTGGACGACGAGACCGTCCGGATCCTTGCCTTCGGCACCTTGACCGCTTCGCACGCCTCGACCTTCCGGGCGTTCGTGAAGACGGTCCGGAACGCGTTCGGGCTGGAGGCGGTGCTGAAGGGTGACGCTGCCTGGCCGGCCGCTGCTGAGGACCGGGATCTCCTGTACTTCCTCGCCGAGACGTTCCGCGCCCGGCTGGTGAAGGAGCTGTCGGCCGACAAGGCGTCGGCGAGCCCGGCGGCGCGGCAGTTGGCTTATCGCGGCAAGGCACTGTTGGTGGAGCTGGCCGAAATCTCATTGGAGGTAGCCCAGATCGTGATCGCATCCGACGACAACGGACGTCCGGTACTGCCGTCCTGGTTCCTGGTCGAGGTCACCCGCGACCTGCCCCGGCTCGTGGCTGCCCGGTCCTGACATGGCACGGTGGGCGAGCAGGCCGGGCTGGTGGGCGAAGAAGCCGGCCCGATGGGAACCGAAGCTGACCCGCTGGGAGAAGCGAGCGGCACGGCGAGAGCAGAAGCCGCCCCGCTGGGACAACGGCCCGGCCCGCTGGGCAGCCCGCGCCAGACGCGGCCTTGGCTGATGGGCAGCTGCGGGGACTGGCTGACGGCTCGGCGGGGGACTGGCAGCGGTCGCCGGGGGATTGGCTGATGGCTCGGCGGGGGCCTAAGAAGGATCCGGCGCTGGAGGCGGTCCGGGACGGCTGGGGGCGGGTCGCCGCTCATCCGCTCTTTCGGCCGATGGTCAGCTACCGGACGGAGCCACGGCGGGTGCAGAACGGCCCCTGCCCGGCTGACGGGTGGGCGGTGGTCGACTCGGACGGAGCATTCTTCGCCCACCCGACCCGGCTGGCCGATGCGGATCAGTGGGCTTGGGTTTTCGCGCATCTGTTGATCCACCTGGGGCTGGGGCACGCGTCGCCGGAGCGGCCCATGGCAGATCATGCCGCGGCGGCTGCTGGATGCGTCGCGGTCAACCGGTTCCTTGCGTCGCTGGGGATCGGGCGGGCCGTGGTGCCGTTGCCTGATGAGCTTCCTGGGGCCGACGAGGAGGTGCTGGCACGGGGGTGGCGGCGTACCGGCGTACCGGCTGGGTTCGGGCAGTTGGGCGTGGCTGGGCATGTGAATGACGTGGTGGTGAAGCCCTGGACGGGGTGGGGCGATCCGCCCGCCTGGGAGGACTGGTTTGCCGCTGGGCTCTCGGACGCGGCTGCGGCGGCTGTAGAGGTCGCTGGTGGGGTGCGGTCGTCGCTGTCGGACGCGGCCGGTCGTATGGATGAGTGGGACCGGGCGCTGGGGTGGTTCGTGTCGTCGTACCCGTTGCTGGGGGCGCTGGCGGCGAGCATGACGGTGGTGGCCGAGGCGGAGCTCGCCCGCGGGTGGGACATCCACGTGGCGGCGGTGAACGCCGAGGTGGGGGAGATCTACGTGAACCCACTGCACAAGCTGACGCAGAACGAGTGGCGCTTCGTGATGGCCCACGAGATGCTCCACGCCGCCCTGCGCCACGGCGCTCGCGTTGCCGGCCGCGACCCGTACCTGTGGAACGTGGCGGCCGACCTGGTCATCAATGGTTGGCTGATCGAGATGGGCGTCGGCACGATGCCGGACGGAGCCCTGTACGACGTAGCGCTGCGTGGACTGTCCGTGGAGGCCGTGTACGACCGGATCACGACTGACCTGCGCAGGTACCGGAAGCTGGCGACTCTGCGGGGTGTAGGGCTCGGCGACGTGCTGGGCCAGCCACTGCCGCGGGTAGGTGAGGCTGCGCGGGCTGCTGACCTTGACGACATCTACCGGCGTTCGCTGACTACTGGGCTGGCGTACCACGACAGCAGTCGAGGCCTGCTGCCCGCGGGGCTCGTGGAGGAGATCAAGGCGCTCGACCATCCTCCACTGGCTTGGGATGCGCAGTTGGCGCGCTGGTTCGAGGAGCATGTGCCGGCTGTGTCGAAGGTACGGACGTATGCTCGCGCGTCGCGTCGCCAGGCGAGTACTCCGGACATCCCTCGGCCGGGGTGGATCCGGCCGACCAGTGTCGAGCGACTGCCGACGTACGGGGTGGTGCTGGATACGTCCGGCTCGATGGATCGCGGCCTGCTGGGGAAGGCGTTGGGGGCTATCGCGTCGTACTCGGTGGCCCGGGACGTACCGGCGGCGCGGGTGGTCTTCTGCGACGCGACGGCGTACGACGCGGGCTATGTGCCGGTGGACGACATCGCTGGCCGAGTGAAGGTGCGCGGGCGAGGCGGGACAGTGCTGCAGCCCGGGGTGGACCTCCTGGAGCGCGCGGACGACTTCCCGGCGGACGGCCCGATCCTGATCATCACGGATGGCGACTGCGACGTCGTACGGGTGCGGCGTGAGCACGCTTGGCTCATACCGGCCGGTGCAACGCTTGCCTTCACTCCAAGGGGTCCTGTGTTCCGCGTGCAGTGAACCTCTGCTGCTGTGAGGTTGTAGCTGTGTGGCGCAACAGGGAATTCCTCAAGCTGTGGTCCGGTCAGGCCATCTCCTGGACCGGTAGCGCGATCACCACCGTCGCCATGCCGCTGGTTGCCGTCGTCGCCCTGCACGCGTCGCCTGTGGAGATGGGTGTGCTCGCGGCCCTGAATGTCCTTCCCCACTTGGTGTTTGGGCTCCCTGCCGGCCTATGGGTCAGCCGCCTCTCCTTGCGCCGAGTGCTGATCGTTGCTGACCTCGGCAGAGCAGTGCTGCTCGGTGCAGTCCCTGTCCTGGCGGGCGTCGGGCACCTACAGATGCTCCATCTCTACCTGGTTGCCGTTGGCGCTGGCACCCTCACACTGCTGTCCGACACCGCGTCACAGTCGCTGCTACCGGTGCTCGTCCCGCGCGAGGACCTGATGTCCGCTAACAGCGCAACGCTCTTCACCCAAACCGTCGCCGGCACCACCGGCCCTTCGCTGGCCGGCGCCCTGATCGCAGCCGTCAGCGCCCCGTTCGCCATCACCTTCGACGCCCTCTCCTACGCAGGATCCGCTTTGGCCTCTCTGTTGTTGAAGGAACCGCCACACTTGCCAGTCACCCGCGGCCCTGCCTTGACTCTCACCGGCGGCCTCCGGGTGCTCTTCGGTGACCCGCTGCTCAAACCGCTGGTCATCTCCGCCACAGCGGCCGCGGCCTTCGGTGCCCTCCAAGCGCCGCTCGTAGTCCTCTACCTAGTCCGCGAGCTCCACTGGTCCCCACTACTCGTCGGCGCCGCCATCACCGTCTCAGGAGCCGCCTCCGCACTCGGCGCGCTCGCGGCCCCGGCGTACGGGCGTCTGCTGGGCTTAGGCCGCGCCTACATCACCGGCCAACTCCTCGCGTCCCTCTCAGGCCTAGCCCTGGCAGCAGCCCTCACCCCACTAGCCTTCCTCAGCCAGCTCCTCACCGGCCTCGGCATGCCCCTGTACGGCGTACCGCAACGCACCCTCCGTCAATCCCTGGTCCCGCCAGCCCTACTCCCACAAACCACAGCCACCTGGCGCACCCTCGTCATCGGCGGCCAAACCCTCGGCGCCCTCGCCTCCGGAGCGCTAGCCACCACCCTGGGTCTCCGCATGACCTTCCTCCTAACCACAGCAGCCATGCTCACCACCACCCTCTACTCCGCCCGCTCCCCCCTCCGCCACAAGCGATGATGGCCGGATGACCAGCTGGCTCGCCCGCTCGGCGTCGAAGGTGACAACAGACCCCCCGGCGCGTTCGCCGCGGTCTTTGTCGTGGACATGTACGAGGACAGCTCCTCGGCCGTGGCGTACTTCGAGACCGGCTACGGCCGTACCGGCGCGTGCTACAACCCGTACGGCAAGGGGCACGCCGGCGTCTGCAACCTGGACCTCAAGGAGGGCTCGCGGATGTGGGGGTCGCGTTGGGGTGGGGTGGCTGGCAGAGTGGGCGGATGCTGACGCAGGTGGCTGACGGGGTGTGGGTGCGGCAGAGCGAGTGGGTGTGGAGCAATGCCGTGGTGGTGAGCGGGGAGGACGGGTTGGTGATCATTGATCCCGGTATCGACGGTGCCGATCTGAGCCAGCTTGCGGATGATGTGGAGCGGCTGGGGATTCCTGTGGTTGCTGGGTTCTGCACTCATCCACATTGGGACCACCTGCTCTGGCACTCCCGATTCGGTGACGTGCCGCGGTACGCGACAGCAGGCTGCGCGCAGGTTGCCAGCGAAGCGCGGGAGCGGGCGCAGGCGATGGCGGCGGACACTGCGTCGGGCATCCCGCTCGAGCTGATCGGGCTCCTCACCCCGCTGCCTGCGGACGGGGGAGGCGTACCGGGCAAGCTCATCGAGCACCAGGCACACGCTGTCGGCCACGCCGCGATCCTCCTCGCCGACCGCGGCGTACTGATCGCCGGCGACATGCTCTCCGACGTACTGATCCCACTCCTCGGCGCCCGCCGCCCCGGTCAATTGGACGCCTACGAGGCAGCCCTCGCCCAACTGGATGAGGCAGCCCAGTACGCCGATGTCCTGGTACCGGGCCACGGGACCGTGGCCAAGGGGCCCGACCTGGCCGCCCGCCTGGCCGCCGACCGCGCCTACATCGACGCGCTCCGCCAAGGGGCCGACTCCACCGATCCCAGGCTGGCCCAAGACTGGCTGGCCGGCCCCCACCAGTCGAACGTGGCGCAGGCCTCTGCAGCAGCCTCCTAGGGTGTCGCCATGGCCGCTCGGATTCAGATCGCAGTAGCTGTACTTGTCCGCGACGGTCTCGTGCTGCTGGTGCACCGCCATCCATCGCGACGCTGGTATCCCGACAGCTGGAGCTTCTCCGCCGGCGGACACGTCGACCCGGGCGAGTCGCACCACCAGGCGGTCATCCGCGAATGCCGCGAAGAACTCGGGATCCACATCCACGACCCGGTACCGATCCCGATGACGATCAGCGACCCCACGCTCGACGTGCAGGCGTTCCTCGTCACGCGCTGGGACGGCGAGCCGGTCAATGCGGCCCCGGAAGAGCATGACGATCTCCGCTGGTTCCGCCCCAGCGATCTCACAGAGCTGAAGCTGGCCCACCCCGAGAGCCTCCCGACCCTCCTGGGCGCCATACAGAAAGGCCCCCAGCCTCAGGAATCCTGCGACTAGGGGCCTTTCGCGTGCTGAGCGGGTGACGGGAATCGAACCCGCGTAGTCAGTTTGGAAGACTGGGGCTCTACCATTGAGCTACACCCGCATGCGCCCTTTGGTGGGCACACGCACATGATTCCACATGGCCCGGCCAGGCCTCAAACCGGTTCCCGTCGGCGCCTCGGACGGGGGTGGTGGCGCGAGCACTGGTCCGCGTCCACTAGACTCGTGCGGTCACTGCGGGGCGTAGCGTAGTGGCTAGCGCGCCTGCTTTGGGAGCAGGAGACCGCAGGTTCGAGTCCTGTCGCCCCGACAAACCCCAGCAGCACCGTGCAGCGTGGCCTGTCCGGCCACGGCTGTGAACGTCATCGACCAAGGAGAACCGCCACCGTGAAGAGCACCGTCGAGTCCTTGAGCCCGACCAAGGTCAAGCTCATCGTCGAGGTGCCGTTCGAGGAGCTCAAGCCGAGCCTCGACGCGGCGTACAAGAGCATCGGAAGCCAGATCGTCGTCCCGGGCTTCCGCAAGGGCAAGATCCCGCCGCAGGTCATCGACCAGCGGGTCGGTCGCGGTCCGGTGCTCGAAGAGGCGATCAACGACGCGCTGCCGAAGCTGTACTCGCAGGCCGTCCAGGACAACCAGGTCAAGGCGATCGGCCGGCCCGAGGTCGACGTGACCGAGTTCAACGACAAGGAGAGCCTGCAGTTCTCCGCCGAGGTCGAGGTCCGCCCGGAGATCACCCTGCCGGATCTCGAGGGCATCGAGGCCGGCGTCGAGGACATCGCGATCTCCGACGACGAGGTGAACGAGCAGATCGAGGCGCTGCGCCAGCGGTTCGGCGCGCTGAACCCGGTCGAGCGCGCGGTCGCCGACAAGGACTTCATCACGATCGACCTGTCGGCCACCAAGGACGGCGAGAAGATCGAGGAGGCGCAGGCCACCGGCCTGTCGTACCAGGTCGGCAGCGGACAGCTGCTCGACGGCCTGGACGAGGCCGTCATCGGGCTGAACGCCGGCGAGTCGAAGACCTTCGTGACCCAGCTGGTCGGCGGTGAGCTCAAGGGCGAGGACGTCGACGTCGAGGTCACCGTGACCGCGGTCAAGGAGCAGGAGCTGCCGGAGTTCGACGACGACTTCGCGCAGACCGCGTCGGAGTTCGACACCGCCGAGGAGCTCACTGCTGACGTCCGCACCCGGCTGGAGCGCGGCAAGCGCCTCGAGCAGGCCGGCGACGCGCGCGACGCGGTACTCGAGAAGATCCTCACCCTGGTCGAGGTGCCGGTCCCCGAGGGCCTGCTGACCGACGAGCTGGCCGCCCGCCGGGAGAACCTGGAGCAGCAGCTCGGGTACTCCGGGATGAGCTTCGCGCAGTTCCTCGAGGGCGAGGAGCAGACCGAGGAAGAGTTCGACGAGGACCTGAAGAAGCGTTCCGAGGACGCGATCAAGGCCCAGTTCGTACTCGACCTGGTGGCCGAGCAGCAGGAGCTGAGCGTCAACGACCAGGAGCTGACCGAGCACATCGTCCGGCACGCCCAGCGTTCCGGCGTCAGCCCCGACCAGTTCGCCCAGCACGCCGTCGAGAACAACCTGGTACCGAGCCTGGTGTCCGAGGTGGTCCGCGGCAAGGCGCTCGCCCACCTGGTCGAGAACGCCAAGGTCACCGACGCCTCCGGCAACGTGATCGAGCTCAAGACCCTCCAGCCCGACGGCACCTACGCCGACCCGTCTGAGGCCGACGCCGAAGCCCCCGTGGCCCCCGCCGAGGAAGAGCCCGCCAAGGCCTGAACCACCTGAACAACAGCCGACGGCCCCGGATCCGCCATGGATCCGGGGCCGTCGGCGTCAGGCCCTGGGTGAGTGGGTCAGCACACGGGTGCCGTCACGGTGTTGGCGATCATCGTAACCGCGGTTTGGGCCAGGGCCCGGCCCGGTGTGAGGGTCGCGCCGCTCTGGGCGACGATGGCGGTTTTCCCGAGGATGACGCCCTTGGTCGCGGCGCCTCCTGCCAGGGTGACCTGGCTGGCGGATTGCCAGATCACGTTGCAGGCGCGGGCTCCACCGGTCAGGACGATGTTGGCGGATCCCGCGAAGTTCAGGGTGCCGGCGACCTGGAAGATGAAGACGTCATTGACACCGCCATTGAGGGTGACGGTCCCGGACACGGTCACGCCGGTCGTCCACTTGTAGACGCCGCGGGCCAGGGTCACGGGTCCGGTGACCGCGCCGGCGAGGTAGTTGAGGGAGTCGGCCGGCGTCCGGCCGGCGGCGTCGTTGTAGGCGGTGACCTCGTTGCTCACCGCGGTGATGAGATTGGCCGGGGTGGGAGCGGTGTAGTCGGCGGCGTACACCTTCCCGACAACACTCGGGGAGGTGGCGAACGTGCCGAACTGGGTCAGGCTGAAGCCGGTGATCGCGCTCGCGGCGGACGGGGAGATCCCCATGTCGCCGGTGACGGTGGTGACGCCGGTGGTACTGATCCCCGAGCTTGCCAGGATCGCGTAGTTTCCGGCGGCGCCCAGGCTCACGGGAGCGGGATTGGTGTAGGCGTAGGCCGGACTCGCGACCACAGTGGATGCCCCGAGGAGAGCCAGCCCACACAGCAGGACCACACCCTTCCGAGGCAGCCCGCGGCGGGTGTTTCGTTTGACAACGGGTGTGGCGTGAACGGTGTCGACTGGCATGAAAGCCAAGCCTTCCCTGGTTCTCTGGTTGCGCTAGGCCGCTGGTAAGCGACCCGGGTGCGCGGTGGAGATCACCGTGCGGTATCCGGCCTTGAGCCATCCGCTACGTCTCGTGTCTCCTTGATTCCTCTACGTAATCATGGGTCGGGCTGATTAGCCAGACCCGGAGGCACCACCATGGTGATCGGAACCATTCCGGAGTTTGCTGAGGGCAGATGGCGTGCGCCGTGAGCGAACAGGTGGCTACCAGCCTTAGGTCTGTGGGTGGGGACCAGTAATGTCGGCTTTGTGAACGAGACATTTGCAGCCAGCCCCACCGCCGCGGGCGGTGCCGGATCCGGCGGACTAGACGACCACATCTACCAGCGCCTGCTGAGCAACCGGATCATCTTCCTGGGGTCCGAGGTTCGCGACGACAACGCGAACGCCATCTGCGCTCAGATGCTGCTCCTCAACGCCGAAGACCCCAACAAGGACATCTGGCTGTACATCAACTCGCCGGGTGGCTCGGTGGACTCCGGCATGGCGATCTACGACACCATGCAGTGGATCTCCAACGACGTCGCCACGGTCGGGATGGGCCTGGCCGCCTCGATGGGCCAGTTCCTGCTCTGCGCCGGCGCGAAGAACAAGCGCTTCGCCCTGCCGCACGCGCGGATCATGATGCACCAGCCATCGGGCGGCATGGGCGGTACGGCCTCCGACATCAAGATCCAGGCCCAGCAGTCGCTGCACATCAAGGCGCAGCTGTTCAAGCTGATCGCCGAGCACACCGGCCAGCCGCTGGAGCAGGTCGAGACCGACGCCGACCGGGACCGCTGGTTCACCGCGGACCAGGCGAAGGACTACGGCTTCATCGACCACGTCGTGGCCAGTGCTGCTCAGCTGAGCAGCGGCAGCCCGAACTCCTGACCTCTCCTGCGAAACTAAGGACACCAGCATGAACTACTTCATCCCGCAGTGGGAGGAGCGCACGTCGTACGGCATGCGCCGGATCGACCCCTACACCAAGCTGTTCGAGGACCGGATCATCTTCCTCGGCACCCCGATCACCGACGAGATCGCCAACGCCGTGATGGCGCAGCTGCTCTGCCTGCAGGCGATGGACTCCGACCGGGACATCAGCATCTACATCAACTCGCCCGGTGGCTCGTTCACCGCGCTGACCGCGATCTACGACACGATCCGGTACATCAAGCCGGACGTGCAGACGGTCTGCCTGGGCCAGGCTGCCTCCGCGGCGGCGGTACTGCTCGCAGCCGGTACTCCGGGCAAGCGGCTCGCGTTGCCGAACAGCCGGATCATCATCCACCAGCCGGCCACCGAGGGCACCTACGGGCAGTCCAGCGACATCGAGATCCAGGCCAACGAGATCCTGCGTCTGCGGGCACTGCTGGAGACCATGCTCGCCGAGGCCAGCGGCAAGCCGCACGAAGAGGTCTCGCGCGACATCGAGCGGGACAAGTTCCTGACCGCCGACCAGGCGATCGAGTACGGCCTGATCGACGACATCCTGCAGACGCTCAAGACCCCGGTCCCGGCCGGCGTCTGAACGACCGTTCCGCTTCGGCGGTACCTCCCCGCGAGCCGTGCACTGTCAAGTGACAGTGCGTTCGCCACCGGCGTAGTCACAACGCGTCGGTGAGCGCGGCGTTTCGGCCCCGGGCGCGGTACCGTCGAAGCGAGTTCCGGGTGGGGATCAACACCTGAGATGGTTCAGGTTCGAGTCCGCCCGGTTCGACTGCTCAGAGAAGGGATCTGTCCCGGTGGCACGCATAGGTGACGGCGGTGACCTGCTCAAATGCTCGTTCTGCGGCAAGAGCCAGAAGCAGGTCAAGAAGCTCATCGCCGGTCCCGGCGTCTACATCTGCGACGAGTGCATCGATCTCTGTAACGAGATCATCGAGGAGGAGCTGAACGAGGGCTCCGAGGTCGGTCTGACGGAGCTGCCCAAGCCCCGGGAGATCTACGACTTCCTCAATGCCTACGTCGTCGGACAGGACGTGGCGAAGAAGGCGCTCGCGGTAGCGGTCTACAACCACTACAAGCGGGTCCGCGACGGTCAGGGCTCGTCGAGCGCCGGCCGGCACGCGAAGGACGAAGCCGTCGAGCTGGCCAAGTCGAACATCCTGCTGATCGGCCCGACCGGCTGTGGCAAGACGTACCTCGCCCAGACGCTGGCCCGGATGCTGAACGTCCCGTTCGCGATCGCCGACGCCACCGCGCTGACCGAGGCCGGCTACGTCGGCGAGGACGTCGAGAACATCCTGCTGAAGCTGATCCAGGCGGCCGACTACGACGTCAAGAAGGCCGAGACCGGGATCATCTACATCGACGAGGTCGACAAGATCGCCCGCAAGAGCGAGAACCCGTCGATCACCCGCGACGTCTCCGGCGAGGGTGTCCAGCAGGCGCTGCTGAAGATCCTGGAAGGCACCACGGCCAGCGTTCCGCCGCAGGGCGGCCGCAAGCACCCGCACCAGGAGTTCATCCAGATCGACACCACCAACGTGCTGTTCATCGTCGGCGGCGCGTTCGCCGGCCTGGACCACATGGTGGAGCAGCGGGTCGGCAAGAAGACGCTCGGCTTCAACGCCAAGCGCGAGCCGGAGAAGCCCAAGGAGCTCAGCGGCTACTCCGACGTGATGCCGGAGGACCTGCTCAAGTTCGGTCTGATCCCCGAGTTCATCGGCCGGCTGCCGGTGATCACCACGGTCTCCCCGCTGGACCGGGACGCGCTGATCAAGATCCTGTCCGAGCCGAAGAACGCGCTGGTCAAGCAGTACCGGCGGCTGTTCGAGATCGACAACGTCGAGCTGGAGTTCAGCGAGGACGCGGTCGAGGCGATCGCGGACCAGGCGCTGCTGCGCGGCACCGGTGCCCGCGGGCTGCGCGCGATCATGGAAGAAGTCCTGCTCAACGTGATGTACGAGGTGCCGAGCCGGGAAGACGTCGCCAAGGTCGTCGTCACCGGCGAGGTCGTCCTGGAGAACGTCAACCCGACGCTGATCCCGCGCGACCAGATGGTCAGCAAGCGCGAGCGCCGCGAGAAGACCGCCTGAGCCCAGTCACCGAAGAGGCCGGCATCCGCTGACAAGCGGATGCCGGCCTCTTTCGTTTGCCTGCGCGTCCGAGCCACCCAGGAATTCACCCAATCGGCCGTTGTCCAGTAGGACAAGGTGTAGGAAAGTTACGAAAGCTTGGGGACTATGGGCACGAACCGCCCCGATCGTGCACCTTGAAAGGTGACGCCCATGAAACCCATCAGTCGTCGAGCTGTCGTCCTCGGCGGACTCGCGGCGGCAGGTGCTACCGCACTGCCCGCCCGTTCCAGCATCATCACCGCCACTGCAGCGGTCCCCTACCCGTTCCAGCTAGGAGTCGCCTCCGGTGAGCCCGACGCGAGCAGCGTCGTGCTCTGGACCCGACTGGCCCCGTCCCCACTCAATGCCGACGGCCAAGGCGGCATGGCCAATACCAACGTCGCCGTGGAGTGGCAGGTCTCCACTACCGAATCCTTCAGCACCCTGGTCACCTCAGGGA
This sequence comes from Kribbella sp. NPDC051620, assembly GCF_044453825.1. Taxonomy (NCBI): domain Bacteria; kingdom Bacillati; phylum Actinomycetota; class Actinomycetes; order Propionibacteriales; family Kribbellaceae; genus Kribbella; species Kribbella sp. NPDC051620. The sequence continues at coordinate 355,707 of NZ_JBITDB010000003.1, read as the reverse complement.
CCGTCACTGCGACCTACGGAGCCGCTCACTCCGTCCATGCCATCGCCAACAACCTCAACCCCGACTCGGACTACTTCTACCGCTTCCGTGCCCAGGGCCACGTCTCACCCGTCGGCCGCACCCGTACTGCGCCCGCTGCGGGCACGAACGGCCGCGACCTCGTCATGGCCTTCACCTCCTGCGCGCACTACGAGGAGGGGTACTACACGGCGTACCGGCGGATGGCTGAGGACAATCCGGGCCTCATCCTGTTCCTGGGCGACTACATCTACGAGTACCCCGCTACTGCCGGCCGGACCCGTCTCCATCTGGGTGCTACGGAGATCACGACGCTGGCCGACTACCGGCGTCGTTATGCGCAGTACAAGTCGGATCCGGATCTGCAGGCGGCCCATGCGGTGGCGCCGTGGATCGTAGTACCGGACGACCACGAGGTGGAGAACAACTACGCGGGGACGGTACGTGCCGACAGCACGCCTGCGCTGACCGCCGCGCAATGGACCGCTCGGCGTAGTGCGGCGTACCAGGCCTACTACGAGAACATGCCCTTGCGGCCGGCTCAGGCGAACAACGGCAACTCCATCCAGCTGTACCGACGGCTGCCCTGGGGCAAGCTCGCCACCTTCCACATGCTGGACACCAGGCAGTACCGCAACGACCAAGCGTGTGGTGACGGCTGGAAGATCTGTTCAGATGCGGACCTGGCCTCCCGGAGCCTGCCCGGCAACGCCCAGGAGACCTGGCTGCTCGACGGTCTCGCTCAGAAGGCCGCCACCTGGGACATCATCGGGCAGCAGGTGTTCTTCGCCAGCCGCTTCAACTCGACCGGGGCCAGCATGGACTCGTGGGACGGGTACCGCGCGTCCCGGGCCCGGATCCAGCAGGGCTGGGTCGACCGCGGCAACCGCAACCCGGTAGTGCTCACCGGCGACGTACACCGCGCCTGGGGCAACAACCTGATGGCCGACTACAACAACGCGAACTCGGCCGTGATCGGCACCGAACTCGTCACCAGTTCGGCCACCTCGACCGGCGACGGTGACGCCACCACCGCGATCCCGGATGTCGGGACCAACCCGTGGCTGAAGTTCTACAGCAACCGCCGTGGCTACATCCGTACGACGGTCACGCCCACGCAGATGCAGGCGGATTTCCGTGGAGTGGCGAAGGTTTCGGAGCACGACGCGCCCGTGTCGACGTTGAAGTCGTTCGTCATCCAAGAGGGCCGGCCCGGCCTTCAGGCAGTCTGAGGGGACCGGCTATGAAGAAGAAACTTCTCGCCCTGGCCGTCGCCGTTCCGTCGCTCCTGCTCACGATCCCTGCACAGGCAGCGATTGCGGCGCCGGTCTGGAGTACTGCGAACAGCGTGTCGACCGGAGATCAGGACACGGCTGCCATCGCGACCAACCGCAACGGGTACGTCGCTGTCGTCTGGGAGGACGATCGCGACACGACCGATGCGACCGACAACGCGCACAGCGAGATCTTCCTGCGGCTGTATCGCAACGGCACGGCGCTCTACGAGGTCAAGCTGTCCGCGGCCGGCGGCAGCGGCGTCACCAACTGGCGTCACCTGCACCCGGATGTCGGCCTGGACGACAAGGGCAATGCCGTTGTGGTCTGGGCCGACGACCCGGACGGCAACGGGTACTACAACATCCCCTACCGGGTGGTGAACACGGCCGGCACGGTGACTGCCTCGGCCAACGCCAACACGTCGGCCGACGGCCAGCAGATCAACCCGCGCGTGGCGGTCGACCCGGATGGTGCTCCGTCGACCGCTGCGGTCGCGTTCACCGTTGTGTGGGAGGACATCCAGACCGGCACTCCGGCGACGGTGAAGGCGGCTGGATTCACCGGGCCGACGACTCGCGGCTACGAGGTGACCGCCTCGACGACGAGCGGGCAGCACCACAATCCCGACGTGGCGGTGTCAGCCTCAGGCGACGCGGTCGTGGTGTGGGATGACGGGTCGACCGATACGGCGTACAACGTCGGGCTGGTCGGCCTGGCCCGTACGAATGGCGCGGTCACGCTGTCCCGGCGTACGGCGAACGCGACCACCGCCGGCGCACAGGCGCACGCGTCGGTCGCCGCCAACTTCAACGGCGACTTCGCGGTCGCCTGGGAGTCGGGTGGCGGAGTGTGGACGCGCGGCTTCACCGGAACAGGCGCTGCTCGCTTCGCCGACCTGCAAGTCGTTGCCAGTGGCAATAATCCGTCGATCGGCATCGACGACCAGGCCGGCACGGTCGTCGGCTGGACCGCGCTGGCCACGGACTCCGACGTGTGGATCCGCGGCTTCAACTCGGCCGGTACTACGGACGCGCCGCGGCTGTCGGCTCAGCAGTTGAGTCAGGTACCGGCGGGACGGCAGGAGCAGTTGGTGGTTGCCGTGTCGCCGTGGTCCGAGGTGGCGGTCGCCTATACCGACGACAACGACGGAAACACCTATGACCAGGTGATCCTCGGCCAGGGCATCTCGAACAACAACTTCTGAGAACCGCGCAGGGCCCGGGCAGTCTGCCCGGGCCCTGCGTTTTCGGCGTACTACTTCTTGGCGACCCAGATGAGGGCATCGCCGACGGCCCGCTCAGCGCCATTGGTGCCACTCGGGTGGCTGACGAGGGCGCCGTTGACGGCCATCGCGGTCGAGCCGCCGCCGTCGAGGTTGATCGCGTCGCTCAGGTCGAGTGCCTTGGCGACCGCGGCCGTCTCGTCCATCGTCGTACCGACGCTGGTGGTCTGCCGGCCGTCGAGCGCCGCCAGGGTGAGCTTGCCGTCGCTGGTGGTGCCGACGATCGAGCGCGGGTTGCGGTCGAAGAAGCTGCCGGTACCCGCGGGGACGACGACCTGGCCGTTGGCGGTGAGACGGTACCGGCCGGTGACGGCGTACAGGTCCTTGCGCAGTTTGAGGTTGGTGCCGTGCTCGTCGGCGATCGCCAGGTCGGTCTTGAGGCAGGTGTGCGAGACCATCGCGAGGAGCGCGTTCGCGTCGCTGCCGGTGGCCTGCAGCGAGGTCTGGTTCTTCGTCAGCGTCGTACCGCGGGTGGCGGCGACCCGCTCGACGCAGCCGTCCCGGTCGAGGACGACCTCGATGCCCGCGCCGGCCGGAGTGCTGGCCGCGAACTCAGGGGTGAAGAGCGTGACGTCGCCGGGGACGGTGCACGCCGTCTGGGCTGGGAGGGTGGCGCAAGCGGTCGGGATCACCGGCGGGTGGTTGACGAACTCGAGCGGTAGTGTCGCGCCGGTCTTCGGGTTCTTGACCGAGCCGGTCCAGCTGAGGTGGCCCATCACGGCCTTGTTGGTCTTCGCGTCGACGATGAAGTTGGCCTCGGCGGGGTCGGTGAGCGGTTCGCTGAGCAGCTTGCCGTCGAAGATGCCGAGCCCGACCGGGTCGCCCGGGTAGAGAGCGCTGGCGGTGAAGGTGAAGAACGATGCGTTGATGCCGGCCAGGGCGCCCGACGTACGGACCAGATCGCTGGTCTTCTCGACCTTGGCGAGGTCGGGGCCGTAGGTCGTCCGCAGCTCGCCCCTCGCCTTGCGCGGGTCGATGGTGAGCACGTTGACGATCCACGGGCCGCGGGTCGTGGTGTTGATCTGGTCGGCCGGCGCGGGGTCGGTACCGCGAACGATGCGGGTGAGCGTGACGCCCTCGGCGAGGGTGGTGACGGTGCGCGTCTCGGCGAGGTCCGCGTCACCGAGGGGGAGGACGCCGGCGGCGTACTGGATCGGGGCTGGTTGCTGTTCGGGGTTGGGCTCGGCGGCGGTGGCGGTCGGGGCGACGAGCAGGGTCGCGAGCGCGGCCAAGGTGCTGGCGGCGGCGAGACGAGACCGGACGGAAGAAGTCATGAGGGCCATCCTTCGGGGTTTTGGTGGAATCTTTCCACTCGGATGGCTTGCTGGTCAGTAACTTGCAGATGAAACGTTTCGTCTACGATCGCTGGCGTGACGACGAAGCCGGCGGGTCGCTGACCCCATGTCTGCCGTCGTCGCCGCTTTCGTCGCGCTCGTCTCGGTCGCCGTGCTCGGGTACCTGGTCGGGCTGGCCGGCGTACTGCGAGCCGAGGACGAGCTGGTGCTTTCGCGGCTGGCGTTCTTCGTCGCGACGCCCGCGTTGCTGTTCACCACGGTGGCCCGGGCCGATCTCCATGCGATCTTCTCGCCGGTGCTGCTGACGAATCTGGCTGGGCTGTTCGTCGTACAGGTGCTGTATCTGGGCGTGGCCGTGCTGTGGTGGCGGCGGAGCCGGGCGTAGGCGACGATCGGGGTGCTGGCCGCGTCGTACGTGAACGCGGGGAACCTCGGGGTGCCGGTCGCCGCCTACGTGCTGGGCGACGGGGCGTTGGTGGCGCCGATCGTGTTGTTCCAGTTGCTGGTGATGGCGCCGGTGGCGTTCGCAGTACTGGATGGGGATCGGCATGGTGCAGGGCGGCGGGTGCCGGTGCGGGTACTGCTGACGCGGCCGTTGCGGAATCCGCTGACGGTGGCGTCGCTGCTCGGGTTGCTGGTCGCGGCGGCGGGGATCGAGCTGCCGTCGTTGCTGATGCGGCCGATCGATCTCGTGGCGGCGGCTGCGGTGCCGGTCGCGTTGGTGGCGTACGGGTTGAGCCTTGGTGGCGCGAAGGACTCGATCAGCCTCGACCGGGACGCGGTACTGGCCGTCCTGCTGAAGACGCTCGTCCAACCGCTCGTCGCGTACTCCGTCGGGCGTTGGCTCCTCGACCTCGAGGGCCCTGCCTTGCTCGCCCCGGTGCTGTTGGCTGCGTTGCCGACTGCTCAGAACGTCTACGTGTATGCCGTGCAATACCGCGCCGCGCGGAGACTCGCCCGCAGCGCGGTCCTGCTCAGCACCTTGCTCTCAATCCCGGTAATGATCGCCCTAAGCGGCCTACTCGCCTGACCACCTGTTTGCTTGGACTACTTCATGGCTTTGAACGCCTCGTCAGCGAGGGGGCCGACGTCGTCGACGCTGACGCCGTCGTTGGCCGCCTGGGCGATCACGGTGAGCGTGTTGGACCCTCGGTAGCACTGCGTCGGCAGGTTGTCGGTCGACTCGACGCAGGTGGCCTGGCCGACCTTCTTCACCTGCTCCGGCGAGGCGCCCGAGTCCTTGATCGTCTTGTCGATGTCGACCTTGCCGCGCAACGCGATCACCACGAACAGCCGCCGGCCGTCAAGATTCCCGTACGCCTCGACGGTCGCCTGCTTCCCGTCGTTGATCCGGCTCAGCTGATCGCGCGTCTGCTCCAGTTTGAGCTGCTCACGGATCTGCGGATCGGTCACCCGATCCAGCCCACCCAGCTTCGCCGGCGGCACGATCCCGCGAGACGTGTTCAGCCGACTCATCGGCCCCAGCCCAGCGAAGTACCCAAACGCCGCGACCACCAGCAAAGCCAGCACAACCCCACCAACAGTCACCCAAGGATTCCGCCGCCACTTAACCTTCCTCAACGCCCCCCAAGACGCCTTCCACCAAGGCCCCTTCCCCCCACCCCCACCAGCACCGCCGGCCGCACCCGCAGCACCCGTCCCCCCAGCAGCCCCCGCCGCACCGTCCCCGGCCGCCGCACCACCAGCACCAGGCACGTGCGCACCACCAGCCATACCTGAAACCGAAGAACCGCCAACACCACCTGGTACCTGCGAACCGCCAGCCCCACCCGGCACCTGCGAACCGCCAGCCACACCGGCGGCCCCCATTGCCGCCGTACCGCCAGCAGCACCGTCCCGACCGCCAGCGCTATCAGCCGTGCCCGTCACCACCGTCGGAGCATCAGCCGCACCCGGTACCGACGCACCGCCAGCGGCACCTGCGGTACTCGCTCCCGCCATGCCGCCAGCCGCGCCTGTCCCACGGCCAGCGCCGTCAGCCGCGCCCGTCCCACCGCCAGCCGTACCCGCCACTGCCGTCGGAGCATCGGCCGTACCAGGTACCGGCATACCGCTAGCAGCACCTGCGTTACCCGCTGCCGCCGTACCGGCAGCGGCACCTGCGGTATCGGGTGCCGCCGTGCCGTCAGTCGCGCTCGTCCTCCTACCACCAGCTCTGCCAGTCGTACCCGTCACGGCCGTCGGAGCACCGGCCGTGCCCGGTACCGGCGTACCGCCAGCGGCACCTGCGTTACCGGCTGCCGCCGTACTGCCAGCCGTGCCCGACCTACGGCCAGCGCCGCCAGCCGCGCCCGTCCCACCGCCAGCGCCAGCCGTACCCGTCACTGCCGTCGGAGCATCGGCCGTACCCAATACCGGCGTACCGCCAGCAGCACCTGCCCTACCCGCTGCCGCCGTACCGGCAGCACCGGCCCTACCGCCAGCTGTACCGGTCGGTGCCGCCGTGTTGCCTGCGCTACTCGGCGCATCAGTGCCGCTCTGTGCCGGAATCGGCGCCGTGTCAGCCTCGGCGGCACCTGCGCCGAGCGGGGTGTTGCCGGTCGGGATGCTGGATTTGGCGTAGTTGCCGGAGGCGGTTCCCGCAGCGGGAACCTTCGCTCCGAGGGGGCTGTCTCCGGCGGTGCTACTGGCTGGGGTGCCTGTTTTGGCGGAGTTGCCGGAGGTGGTGTCCGCAAGGGGAGTGTCGCCGGCGGTGCCGACTGGAGTGGTGCTCGCGGCGGGAGCGCTGGCGCTCCGACTGATGGCGCCGGGTGAGCCGGCCGGGGTAGTGCTTCCGGCTGGCTTACTGGTGCCGGTGCCGGTGCCGGTGCTGGTTGTCTTCGGGCTGGGTGTGCTGGGCGGGGTGCTGGGGGTGTTTGCGGGCGGATCGGCGGGAGTGATGGCGCTCGGGCTGGTGGTTCCCGATGAGCCGGCTGAGGCGGTGCTTCCGGCTGGCTTCTTGGTGCCGGTGTTCCTGCCCGTGCCGGTACTTCTGCCTGTGCCTGTGCCCGTGCCGGTGCCCGTGCCCGTGCCGGTGCCCGTGCCCGTGCCGGTGCCCGTGCCTGTGCGGGTGCCCGTGCCGGTGCTCGGGCTGGGTGGGGTGCCGGGGGTGTTTGCGGGCGGGTCCGCAGGAGTGTTTGCCGGGCTGTTGCTCGTGGGGTTGTCGGTGGTGGGGCGGGGGGTGGCTCGGGGGCGGCGGGTTTGCTTGGGGCGGTTGTCCGGGCCGGGGGTCGTGGGGGTGCTCATGGGTGCTCCTCGGGGCGCGCGGACGGGATCGCCGGGGGTTCGGGCTGGGGTTGTCCCGATCGTTTCATATCTGGACAAGGTGGGCCCGCACGCTGGTCAGCGGACCGGTTGAACCCGCAGGGTAGTCGGTCGGGTGAAAGCAGTAGCGCCCGCCTCCGAAGAAGCGGGCGCTACCGACGGGCAAGCCGCCAGGATGCTCCGGCGAGTCAGCCCGGGTGTTGCGGGTGACTCAGGTACTGCAGGTGACTAGAGGGCTGCGATGACTGAGAGCTCGGGGGATTCGTCGGGGCTCCAGAGGATTTCGCCGGTGATTCGGCCGGCGGCTCGGAGGTCGACTTCGGCTTGGGCGGCGAGGGTGAGGCGGGCGGCGGGGCCGCTGACCTCGACCTTGGAGACCTCGGTCTTCATCGAGACCTGGGCCGTCGATTTGGCGCCGCGAATGCCCGCGAGGACCTCCGCGACCGCGTCGAGGACGGCCGGGTCGTGCTCAGCAGCAGCGACGTCGACCGAGGCGACCGGCCAGGAGCTGGTGTGGATCGAGCCTTCCTGCCACCACGACCAGACCTCTTCGGTCGCGAAAGGCAGGTACGGCGCGAGCAGCCGCAGCTGAGCCGACAAGGCGACAGCCAGCGCCGCCTTCGCCGAGGTAGCACCTTCCTCGCCGTGCCCGCCGTACGCGCGCTCCTTGACCAGCTCGACGTAGTCGTCGCAGAAGCTCCAGAAGAACCGCTCGGCGATCTCCAGCGCACCCGTGTAGTCGTACCGCTCGAAAGCGGCCGTCGCCTCGTCGATCACCTGACGCAACTGCGCCAGCATCGCCAGGTCGACCGGTTGACTCACAGCGTCCGCGTCGACCGACGTCGCCCCGAACGACAGGACGAACTTCGACGCGTTCAGCACCTTGATCGCCAGCCGCCGGCCGACCTTCATCTGCGACTCGTCGAACGGCGAGTCCATCCCCGGCCGGGCCATCGCGGCCCGCCAGCGCACCGCGTCCGAGCCGAACTTCTCCAGGATCTCCGACGGGACGACGGCGTTGCCCTTGGACTTCGACATCTTCTTGCGGTCGGGGTCGACGACGAAGCCAGAAATCATCGAGCGCGCCCACGGCAGCGTGCCGTTCTCGTAGTGCGCCCGGACGACACGGGAGAACAGCCAGGTGCGGATGATCTCGTGCGCGTGCGTGTTCAGGTCCATCGGGAAGGTCCGCTGGAACAGGTCGTCGTCGCGCTCCCAGCCGCAGACGATGTGTGGGCTCAGCGACGAGGTCGCCCAGGTGTCCATCACATCCGGATCCGCGACGAAGCCGCCCGGCTTGCCGCGCTGGGACTCGTCGTACCCACCCGGAACCTGCGAGGTCGGGTCGATCGGCAGATCTTCCTCGCGAGGCATCAGCGGGTGGGCGTAGTCCGGCTCGCCGTCGTGGCCGAGCGGGTACCAGACCGGGAACGGGACGCCGAAGTAGCGCTGGCGGGAGACCAGCCAGTCACCGTTCAGCCCCTCGACCCAGTTCTGGTAGCGGTGGTGCATGAACTCGGGAACCCAGGCCAGCTCGTCGCCGCGCTCGAGGAACTCGGCCTTCAGCTCCTCGTCCCGGCCGCCGTTGCGGATGTACCACTGGCGGGTGGAGACGATCTCGAGCGGCTTGTCGCCGTTCTCGTAGAAGTTCGCCTTGCGCTGGGTCGGCTTCGGCTCGCCGTCCAGGTCGCCGCTCTCACGCAGCTTGCCGACGACCAACTCGCGCGCGCTGAACGTCGTCTTGCCGGCCATCTCCGCATACAGCTCGGAGCCTTCGAGCCACGGCGGGGTGTCCCGCAGGATCCGGCCGTCGCGCCCGATGACGGTGCGGACCGGGAGTTGAAGCTCGCGCCACCAGATGACGTCTGTGAGGTCACCAAAGGTGCAGCACATCGCGATGCCCGCGCCCTTGTCGGGCTCGGCCGCCTCGTGGGCCAGGACCGGGATCTCGACGCCAAACAGCGGCGAGCGGACCGTAGTGCCGAACAAGTGCTTGTAGCGCTCGTCGGACGGGTGGGCGATCAGCGCGACACAGGCCGGCAGCAGCTCGGGACGGGTGGTCTCGATGTAGATCGGGCCGTCGGCGCCGTGGAAGGCGATCTTGTGGAACGCGCCCGGGTAGTCCCGCGCCTCCAGCTCGGCCTGCGCGACAGCAGTCTGGAAGGTGACGTCCCAGAGCGTCGGAGCCTCGGACAGGTACGCCTCGCCGCGCGCGAAGTTGCGCAGGAAGGCCCGCTGCGACGTCCGCCGGGAGTCGTCGGAGATCGTCGTGTACAGGTAGTTCCAGTCGACGCTCAGCCCGACCTGGCGCCACATCGCCTCGAACGCCTGCTCATCGATGTGGGTCAGCTCGCCGCACAGGTCGACAAAGTTCTGCCGCGAGATCGGGACCTGCTTCTTCGGGTCCGGCTTCGCGGGCGGCTCGAAGGAGGGGTCGTACGGCAGCGACGGGTCGCACTTGACGCCGTAGTAGTTCTGCACCCGGCGCTCGGTCGGCAGGCCGTTGTCGTCCCAGCCGATCGGGTAGAAGACCTTCTTGCCGCGCATCCGCTGGAAGCGCGCGACCAGGTCGGTGTGGGTGTAGCTGAAGATGTGCCCGACGTGCAGCGACCCCGAGACGGTCGGCGGCGGGGTGTCGATCGAGTAGACGTCGGCGCGCTCCGCAGTACGGTCGAACGCGTAGGTCTGCTGTTCCTTCCATACGGCAGCCCACTTCTCCTCGAGACCGTCGAGGGTGGGCTTGTCAGGAACACGGGACGCTTCGCTCATACGGCAATCCTAGTGGTTGTCAAGGGGTGCTCACGACGGGTTATCCACAGCCCTCCTACACTGGCCGTCTGATGAGCGCACCTTCTTATGCCGAGGTATCGGCGAAGCTTCAGGCCCGTTGGCCGGAGAACAAGATCGATCCCACGCTGGACCGGGTCCGGCGGCTCGTCGAGCTGCTCGGCGATCCGCAGAAGAGCTACCCCGTCGTCCATCTGACCGGCACCAACGGCAAGACCTCGACCGCGCGGATGGTCGACGCCCTGCTGCGCGAGGCCGGGTTGCGGACCGGGCGGTTCACCAGCCCGCACCTGGAGTCGGTGCGGGAGCGGATCACGCTGAACGGCGAGCCGATCGACGAGCAGCGGTTCGTCGAGGTGTACGCCGAGATCGAGCCGTACGTCGACGTCGTCGACTCCGAGAACGAGCACCCGTTGTCGTTCTTCGAGGTGATGACCGGGATGGCCTTCGCCGCCTTCGCCGACGCGCCCGTCGACGTCGCGGTGGTCGAGGTCGGCCTCGGCGGCACCTGGGACTCCACCAACGTCGCCGACGGCACCGTCGCGGTGATCACCCCCGTCGCCGTCGACCACGCGCACATCCTCGGCGCCGATCCGGTCACCATCGCCAAGGACAAGTCCGGGATCATCAAGTCCGGCAGCACCGCGGTGATCTCGCAGCAGAGCCTCGACGTGGCCGAGGTGCTGGTACGCCGGGCCGCCGAGGTCGGCGCCCAGGTCGCCCGTGAGGGACTCGAGTTCGGAGTCGTCAGCCGCTCGGTCGCGGTCGGCGGCCAGCTGATCTCCTTCAAAGGTCTCGGCGGCGAGTACGACGACATCTACCTCCCGCTGCACGGCGAGTACCAGGCCCACAACGCCTCCACCGCCCTCGCGGCCGTCGAGGCGCTGCTCGGGGCGAGCGGGCAGAACGAGGGCCAGCGGATGACCCGCGAGCTGGTCGAGGCAGCCTTCGCCGAGGTGACCAGCCCCGGCCGGATGGAGGTCGTCCGGACCAGCCCGACGGTCATCGTCGACGCCGCGCACAATCCGCACGGCGCCCAGGCGACCGCCGAGACAGTGTCGGAGGCGTTCGCGTTCCAGCCGCTGATCGGCGTACTGGGCTGCATGAAGGACAAGGACGTGTACGGCGTCCTGGAGGCGTACGAGCCGATCATGGAGACCGTCGTCTGCACCCGGAACTCGTTCGACCGGTCGATGCCGGCCGAGGAGCTGGGTGAGCTGGCGATCGAGATCTTCGGCGAGGACCGGGTGCTGGTCCGGCCCAAGCTGCTCGACGCGATCGACGACGCGATCCGGCTGGCCGAGGAGAACGCGCTGGCGATGGGCACCGGCGGCGTCCTGATCACCGGCTCGGTGATCACCGCGGGCGAGGCCCGGACCCTGCTGGTCCGCAAGCCGGCAGGGGAGAAGCGATGAGATCGCTGGCCGGTATCGTGCTCGGCTTCGAGTTCGTCGTCCTGGCGCTCGTGACGCCGGTGATGATCTCGGTCGCCGACGTGAAACCCAGTACCGCGCTCCCGCTGTGCCTGGGGCTGGCGGTGCTCGCGCTGGTCGCGGCCGGACTGCTGCGCAACCAGGCCGGGTACGTCCTGGGCTCGATCATCCAACTGGCCTCGGTCGGCCTCGGCTTCGTCGTACCGGTGATGTTCGTGCTCGGTCTGGCCTTCGGCGCGTTCTGGGTGATGGCGATCGTGCTCGGCCGCCGGATCGACGAGGCCAAGGCCGCCCAGGCTCAAGCGAGCTGACACCCACTAGGCTCGGCCCTGGTACGGCCCGCCTGAAACACGCATCGGAGAGAGAACAGACATGTCGCAGCGCACCCTCGTCCTGCTCAAGCCCGACACGGTACGCCGTGGCCTGGTCGGGGAGGTTCTCGGACGGTTCGAGGCGAAGGGCCTCGCCATCGTCGCGATGGACCTGCGCACGATCGACGGCGAGCAGGCCGACCAGCACTACGCCGAGCACGTCGAGCGGGACTTCTACCCGCCGCTGCGCGAGTTCGTAACCAGCGGCCCGCTGGTAGCGCTGGTGCTCGAGGGCGACGAGGCGGTCGAGGTCGTCCGCGCGCTGAACGGCGCCACCGACGGCCGCAAGGCCGCTCCGGGCACGATCCGCGGCGACCTGTCGCTGTCGAACCGGGAGAACCTCGTGCACGGCTCGGACTCGCCGGAGTCGGCCGAGCGCGAGATCAAGATCTGGTTCCCCGACCTGCCCTAGCACCCGGCCGGTGGGGCTTGCCGCGGAGGGCGGCGCGGACACCTGGTGAATGGACCGATACGATGCGTCGTGGGCAGGCGGGACGTGTCGGTCCCCGGTTGGCGTCGGGTCCGCGCCTAGCCTGAGAACCCCGGGACCCGAGCAGGTGGAGGGCGCCGAAATGGCGAACAGCATGCTCGGCCGCGATATGGCGGTCGACCTCGGTACGGCCAACACACTCGTGTACGTACGTGGACGTGGCGTCGTACTGAACGAGCCGTCGGTGGTCGCGATCCGGACCGACGAACCGCGCGAGGCGGTCGCGTTCGGCGCCGAGGCCAAGAAGATGATCGGCCGGACGCCCGGCAACATCACCGCGATTCGGCCGTTGAAGGATGGTGTGATCGCCGACTTCGACGCCGCCGAGCAGATGCTGCGGTACTTCATCCAGCGGGTCCACCGCCGCCGGTACTTCGCCAAGCCGCGGATCGTCGTCTGCGTCCCCTCGGGCATCACCGCCGTCGAGCAGCGCGCTGTCCGCGACGCCGGGTACATGGCCGGCGCCCGCAAGGTCTACATCATCGAGGAGCCGATGGCCGCCGCGCTCGGGTCGAACCTCGAGGTCCGCGACGCGACCGGCAACATGGTGGTCGACATCGGCGGCGGGACGACCGAGGTGGCGGTGATCTCGTTCGGCGGGATCGTCACCAGCCAGTCGATCCGGGTGGCCGGCGACGCGATCGACAAGGCGGTCGTGAACTACTGCAAGAAGGAGTACTCGCTGATGCTCGGCGAGGCCACCTCCGAGCAGATCAAGATGACGATCGGCTCGGCCTTCCCGACCTCGGACGGGCCGGACTCCGAGATCCGCGGCCGGGACATGGTCTCCGGGCTGCCGCGCACCGTGAAGGTGTCCTCGGCCAGCATCCGGCAGGCGATCGAGGAGCCGATCACCGCGATCGTCGACGCGGTCAAGGCCACCCTGGACAAGACGCCGCCCGAGCTGGCCGGCGACATCGTCGACCGCGGCATCGTGCTGACCGGTGGCGGCGCGCTGCTGAAGGGCATGGACGAGCGGCTGCGGCACGAGACGGGGATCCCGATCCACGTCGCCGAGAACCCGCTGGACGCCGTCGTGCTCGGCGCCGGCAAGTGTGTCGACAACATCGAGACGCTGAACCGCATCCTCGTCACCGACCGCCGCTGACCGATGCTGAAAGATCTTGGTACGCCGGCGCGCGGGCTGGTCCGTTCGGCCGGGTTGCCCCGGGAGATCCGCCGTCGCCGGACCATCCTGGTGCTCGTCATCCTGGCCTCCTTCACGCTGATCGTGCTGGACGCGCGACGCTCGGCGGGCTCTCCCGTCGAGCCGCTGCGGCACGCGGCGGCTGCTGTCTTCGGCCCGCTGGAGTCGACCGCGACGAACGCGCGGCAGCCTGTGGACAACCTTCGGGACCGGTTCGCCGAAGTGGATACATTGAAGGCAGAGAACGAAAAACTCCAAGCAGAGAACGAGAAACTCACCAGCGAGCTGCGCACGACCGACTATGCGCGCAACCGGGCCGGCGAGCTGGACCGGCTGCTGAAGGTGGCGCCGACCTACACGGTGACACCGGCCCGGGTGATCGGCCTGGGCAGCGCGCAGAGCTTCAACCACACAGTGACCATCGATGCCGGAACGGCGGACGGGGTGCGACCGGACATGACAGTACTGAATGGCGACGGGCTGGTGGGCCGCGTCGTGCGGACCACCCAGGCCACCGCCACGGTGCTGCTGATCGGCGACCGCAACTCGACCGTCGGCGGCCGGCTGAACTCGACGATGGCGCTCGGGTTCGTCTCCGGCCGGGGAGAGATCGGCTCGTCGGCCGCGCTCGACTACAAGCTGGTGGACCTGAAGGCCCGGCCGAAGGTGGGCGACCGGATCGTCACCTGGGGCTCGAGCGGCAACGCGCCGTACGTCCCGGGGGTGCCGATCGGCGAGGTCACCTCGGTGACCTCGGTCCAGGGGGCGCTCGGCTCGACCGCGCTGCTGAAGCCGTTCGCCGACCCGACCCGGATCGACCTGGTCGGCGTCGTCACCGGTCCGCCCGCGCGGGCTCCCCGTGGCACCGTCCCGGCAGGCGGCACCCGGTGACCGCCCGCAGGTGCGGTCGGCCTACGCCGGGGGAGGGCTGCTGAGATGCCGGCTGTTCGGATCGGGCTGGCGGCGGTGTTCCTGCTGATCGCCGTTACGGTGCAGATCTCCCTGTTGCCACACATCGCCGTCGCCGGGGTCACCTGCGACCTGGTGATGATCGTGGTCATCGCGCTCGCGCTCTCCCGCGGCGCCGAGTGGGGTGCGATCGCCGGCTTCCTCGGCGGGCTGCTGCTCGACGTCGCGCCCCCGGCCGACCACACCGCCGGCCGCTGGGCCCTCGCCCTCGCGCTCTCCGGGTACGTCGCGGGCCTGATCCGGCGCGAGACCTCGGCTGCGCCGGTCGGTCCGGTGGCCGTCGCGCTGACCGTCGTACTGGGCGCCGCCCTCTCTCTCACGGTGTACTCCGCGACGGGGTCGTTGCTGCATGATCCGGCGGTCGACTGGGGTGAGTTCGGCGTCCGGCTCGGTATCGCCGCCGGGTACGACGTGGTGGCGGCGATCCTGGTCATCCCGCTGGTGATGTGGGTGATGGGCCGCGTCGTGCCGGCGCGGGAGCGGCGGCGGGTGCTGCCATGAGCTTCGACAGCTTCAACCCGGCGCCGCTGAAGCCGCGGTTGCGCCTGTTCGTGATCCAGGTGCTCGTCTTCTCGCTGATGTTCACCTTGCTCGCCCGGCTCTGGTACATGCAGGTGATGTCGTCCGACGACTACTCACAGGCCGCCACCCAGAACCACACGCGTGAGGTGCTCGTCCCGGCGCCGCGCGGCACGATCGTCGACGCGGCCGGCCGGACCTTGGTCGGCAACCGGGTATCCCTGGTGATCACCGTCGACCGCTCGGTGCTCGCGAAGCTGCCCGATGGCCAGCAGCAGGTGGTGCTTGCCAGGCTGGCGAAGGTGCTCGGCCAGAAGCCAAAGGACCTGACCGCCCGGACGATGCTCTGCGGAGAGCCCGGTGCTTCCAAGCCGCCGGCCTGCTGGAACGGCACGCCGTACCAGCCGATTCCGGTCGCCAAGGACGTCAGCGAGCAGGTCGCGATCGAGGTGATGGAGCGCCGCGAGGACTTCCCGGGCGTGGCCGCGGAGTCCCAGACGCTGCGCGCGTATCCCGCGCCCTTCAAGGTGAATGCAGCCCACATACTCGGCTACCTGTCGCCGATCACCACCAATGAGCTGGACGAGCTGGACAAGGCCGGGCAGGACTCCGTGCCGCACCGCTCGGACCTGGTCGGCCGGGCCGGTGTCGAGCGCACCTACGACCAGTTGCTGCGCGGGACGCCAGGCGTGAAGAACGTCATCGTCGACGCGGTCGGGTACACGACGGGCCTGAAGAGCCAGACCGCGCCGGTGCCGGGCTCGACCCTGATGACGAGCATCGACGCGCGGGTCCAGGCGTCGGTGGAGGCCCAGCTGCGCGGCGCGATCATGACGGCCCGCAAGCAGTACGACAAGATCACCCGTCGCAACTACGTCGCCGACTCCGGCGCGGCGGTGGTGATGGACACCAAGACCGGCCAGATCGTCGCGATGGCGAGCTATCCGAGCTACGACCCGGGCGTCTGGGTCGGCGGCATCTCGCAACGCGAGCTCGACGCGCTCTACTCCACCAAGGCCGGCACCCCGCTGGTGTCGCGGGCGATCCAGGGCCAGCTCGCGCCCGGTTCGACCTTCAAGCCGATCACCACCGCGGCCTCGTTCGCCAACGGGTACGGGCCGAAGACCCGGCTGGACTGCTCGTCGTACTTCGAGGTCGGCGACCGCCGGTTCAAGAACTACGAGTCCGCCTCCTACGGGATGATCGGCTTCGACCAGGCGCTCGCCATCTCCTGTGACACCTTCTTCTACAGGATCGCCTACGCGCTGTGGCTCAAGGAGGGTGGCAACTCCGGCGACATCACCGCCGCCGACCCGATGGTGCAGATGGCGAAGAGCTTCGGCCTCGGCAGGCCGACCGGGATCGACCTGCCCGGCGAGGTGTCCGGCCGGATCGCCGACCGGAAGTGGAAGAAGGAGTACTACGACGCGCAGAAGGACTACTACTGCAAGCTCGCCGCAAATCCACCGGCCGGCACGTCGGCGTTCCTGAAGCAGTTCTCCCGCGAGTTCTGTGAAGACGGCTACCGCTACCGCGCCGGTGACGCGGTCAACTTCGCCATCGGCCAGGGTGACACCACGGTCACTCCGTTGCAGCTGGCAACGGCGTACTCGGCGCTCTCGAACGGTGGCAAGCTCTGGGAGCCGCGGGTGGCGAAGGCGGTGATCGGCCCGAACGGCAAGGTCCGGCCGGTGCCGCCGAAGCTCGCGGGCAGGCTGCCGGTGCCGGCCTCGACGCTGCGCTACATCGACCGGTCGCTCAAGGAGACCGCCAAGACCGGTACGGCGGCCTGGAAGTTCAACGGGTTCCCGCTCGACCAGATCCCGGTCCGGGTCAAGACCGGAACGGCCGAGGTCTACGGCAAGCAGACCACGTCCTGGATGGCGAGCTACACCGATCGCTACGCCGTCGTGATGATGATCAGCCAGGCCGGTACCGGCTCGGGCGCCTCCGGCACGGCGGTCCGGCACATCTACGAGACCCTCTACAACGTCAAGCCACCGGTCGCCCCCACCGAGAAGAAGGCCGACCGATGAGTTTGCTTGCACCGATTCGGCAGTCGAGGCCGCGGGCCGATCGGCGCTCGACGCTCTGGCAGGTCGACTGGGTGCTGGTGATCGGGGTGCTCGCGCTGTCGGCGATCGGTTCGCTGCTGATCTGGTCGGCGACGTACAACCGCACCGCCCTCACCGACGGCAACCAGCACGCGTTCCTGCTCCGGCACGCGCTCAACTTCGCCATCGGTCTCGTCCTCGCGGTGCTCGCCGCCGTCAGCGATCACCGCCGTCTCCGCATCCTCGCCCCGGTCCTGTACGCCGCTTCGGTGGTCGGGCTGATCCTCGTCCTGGTGCCCGGCGTCGGAGCCGTCATCAACGGGTCGCGTTCGTGGATCCAGGTGCCCGGGATGTCGATCCAGCCGAGCGAGTTCGCGAAGCTCGCGGTGATCGTCGGAATGGCGCTGCTGATCGCGGAGAAGGGTGAGACCAACCACCGCGAGGCCCGCACGATCGACATCGCCCAGGCGATCGCGGTGGCCGCGATCCCGGTGCTGCTGGTGATGCTGCAACCCGACCTCGGCACGGTGATGGTGCTCGGCTCGATCGTCTTCGGCATCGTCGCGGTCTCCGGGGTGCCGAAGCGGTGGATGCTCGGCATCGTCACCGCGGCGACGGTGATCGCGGTGCTCGCGATCCAGTTCAACGTGCTGAAGAAGTACCAGCTGGCCCGGTTCACCGCGTTCGCGGATCCGGAGTCGGATCCGCAAGGCATCGGGTACAACGTGAACCAGGCGCGGATCGCGATCGGCAACGGTGGCGTCTTCGGCCAGGGACTGTTCCACGGTTCGCAGACGCAGAACGCGTTCGTACCCGAGCAGCACACCGACTTCGTCTTCACCGTCGCGGGGGAGGAGCTCGGCCTGATCGGCGCGGGCGCGATCATCTGCCTCTTCGTGCTGATCCTGTGGCGCGGACTGCGGATCGCGGTCAACGCCCGGGACGCGTTCGGCCGGCTGATCGCCACCGGCGTGGTGTGCTGGTTCGCCTTCCAGGCCTTCGAAAACATCGGGATGACGCTGGGAATCATGCCGGTCACCGGTCTGCCGCTGCCCTTTGTGTCCTACGGCGGTTCCTCGATGCTCGCCGGCCTGCTCGCGGTCGGCCTGCTGCAGAACATCCACCTGCGTTCGCACCAGGTCTGAGTCAGGTACGCTTCAGCTTCCTTGCGCCCTCGACGGTTCTGGATGGGTCATGAAGCTCGCGTCGTCGTTCCCGCTCGTCGTTGCCGCCGCTCTCTCGTTGTCGCTCGCCGCCTGCGGTGAGGACAAGGCCAGTGGGTCGTCCGGCCCGTCGTCGACACCGTCGGTGACCGCCACTCCCACGCAGAGTACGCCGAGCGATCCGCCGACCGAGACCGGTCCGGTCAAACGCTCGAAAGCCGAACTCACCAAGGCACTTCTCGAGCTGACCGAGCTGCCGAGCGGCTTCTCCGAGGAGAAGGACGACCCGGCCGACGCGAGCAGTACGCCGTTCTCCGCACCGACCAGCAAGTGCAAGCCGCTGGTCAAGTTGCTGAACGCCGACGAGGCGCCGGACTCCAAGCGGAGCGTGCACCGCTCCTTCTCCGGCAGCCAGGAAGGCCCGTACATCGACTTCTCGCTCGACTCGATGAGCACCTCGAAGGCGGTCCGCGAACTGCAGACGTCGTACCAGGAAGCCGTCGCGTCCTGCAAGAAGGTGACGATGCGGATGGAAGGCGCCGGCTCCACCCAGATGGAGGTCGTCGAGATCCCCGCTCCGCAGTTCGGCGACGAGCCCTTCGCCTTCAAGCTGACCGGCGTCAGCGGCCCGAAGGAAGGCCTCGAGTTCGACGCCGCCATCACCGGCATCGGCGACGTCATCCTGGCGGTCGGCGTCCTGGCCGGCCAACCGGGCGAACTGGACGGCGCCACCGAAGCAGCCGTCGAGAAAGCCCGCACCACCCTCACCAAGACCGGCAGCTAGTCAGCCCAGGGTCGCTCTACGGTCGGGGCAGGGGTCCTCGTCGGAGTCCCGGGCCTACAAGGTTGGCTGGATTTCGCCGACTGGCTGGCCGCCGCCGAGTACGGGTAGGGCGAGCAGGGCAGCGGCGGGGGAGATGTCGACCCCGCACTTGGCCAGCAGTGTCAGGGCTAGGGCTGTGGTTGCTCGGGGGTTGCCGTCGATGACTTTGACGGCCACCGCGTGGCCGTCGGGGGTGGCCATGGCGATGACGCCTTCGGCGCCGCCCTTGGCGATGACGCCGGGGAGTAGGCGCATCACCTCGGTGTTCTGGTGGCCGTTGCCGCCGACGAACTCCGGGTACTGGCGCATGGCAGCCGCCACGCGTCCTTCCGGAGTACCAGGCGGGGCGGTTGCCAGGCGGCCGAAGGCGAGAGCCAGGCCGGAAAGCGGCATACCGAGTAGAGGAGTGCCGCAGCCGTCAACTGTGAGGACTCCGGTGGAGGACTGCGTCAGGCGCTCGATTTCGGCGGTGATCGTGCGTTGGACGGGCGACTGCGGATCGAGGTAGGCGGCCGGATCGTTGCCCCGAGCGACGGTTGCCAGCAGCATCGCCGCGTGTTTGCCGGAGCAGTTCATCCGGACCGGCGACGGTTCGATGCCTTCGGCAATCAATCGGAAGCGGGTCGGTTCGTCCTCGGGCCGGTCCGGCGGACAGCGCAGGGCGTTGCGATCAAGGCCGGCCGACGCGAGCAGCCGGTCCACCACCGCGACGTGGCGGTCCTCGCCGGTATGGCTCCCGGCCCCGATCGCGGCCTCCTCGCCGACCAGGTCAGCGCCGGCCACGATGCAGCCCACTGCTTGCAACGGCTTCGCAGTCGAGCGCGGCAGTACGACGGCGTCGACGTCCCCAGCCGCGTACAGAGCCTTCCCGTCCGGATCCAGCGCCACCGCCAGCCCGAAGTGCCGGCTCTCCACGAACCCGCTCCGCACCACCTCAGCCAGCTCGACCACATTTCCCAGCCCCGGAACACCCTTGATCATGGCCCGACGCTAGCAACGTTCGTACTGTGGACTTCATGCGACTCAATTACGAGACGACCGGTCCTGATGACGCGCCTGTGCTGCTGCTCGGCTCGTCGCTCGGTACTACGCACGCGATGTGGGCGCCGCAGCTCGACGTACTGTCCCAGCGGTTCCGGGTGATCGCGTTCGATCATCGCGGGCACGGGGACTCCGAGGCGCCCGACGGGCCGTACACGATCGAGGACCTCGGCGGCGACGTCGTCGAGCTGCTCAACGAGCTGCTGATCGAGCGGGCGTCGTACGTCGGCATCTCGCTCGGCGGCGCGGTCGGGCTGTGGCTTGCCGAGAACGCCCCCGACAGGTTCCACCGTTTCGCGTTGCTGTGCCCACCCGCGTACCCGTCCGCGGGCGCCCAGATGTGGACCGACCGAGCCGCCCAGGTCCGCGCCGAAGGCACCAAAGCGATCACGGAGGCCACGCTCAGCCGCTGGTTCCTGCCCGAGTACGCCGAATCGCACCCCGCTGAGGTCGACACCATCCGCCAGCAACTCCTCACCACCTCCCCCGAGGGCTACGCCTCCTGCTGCGAAGCCCTCGGCGCCATGGACCTCCGCCCAGCCCTCGCCGACATCACCGCCCCCGTCCTCCTCGTCACCGCCGAGTCAGACGCCTCCATCCCACCCGAAACAGTCATCCCACTCGCCACCCAGATCCCCGGCGCCCACCTGGAAATCCTCGAATCCGCCGCCCATCTGGTCACCTACTCCCACCCCACCCAGATCAACAACCTCCTCCTGACCCACCTCACCTGACCACTGTCCGTAACCACCCCGCAGCCACTAACCTGCCTGCGGGGAGGGGTACATGGCTGATCAGCTGCAGATGGCGGTGGACGTCGACGGGAATCGCGTCGAGGTGTTCGTCGGTGATCTCTTCGAGAGTGGAGCCCGGATCCTGGTCGTGCCCTGCAACACCAGGGGCCACATGGCACCAGATTTCGCGGAACGCCTGGAAGCACGTGGGATCCCACAACCGACGGGGGCCTTCGAGCCAGGTCAGGTGGTCGAGGTTTCCGCACCGGACAGTCGCCAGACGATCCTGCTCGCGGCGGTGGTCACGGACACCGGTTCGGCAGCCCAGTTGGTGAGGGATGCGGTGCGCCGCGTGGGCGAGATCGCTGCCGGCATCGCCGGCGATACGGCTTTCCCGTTGCTCGGGAGCGGTGCCGGCGCGCTCAGCCCGGAGGAGTCGCTGCGCTCGATCGCGGGCGGGTACGGCTTCTCCCGGCCGAGCATGGTGCCGCGCGTCTACGTCCTCGATCGGTCGATCTTCGAGCGTCTCCGCAAGCTGAGCCTCAGCAGCACCCTCGACCCGGAGCCGCCCAGCAGTAGCAGCACGGCCGATCCAGCCGTACCGGACGAAGCCTCAGCGACCATCCCGCCGGTGACCACATCCGGCCGTGAGGAGCGCCGGGAGGAGTCGGTTCCTACCCATACGGATGGGCCGGCCGCTGTGGATGAGCTTGGGCGGCAGGGGTTTGCGAAGGTGTTGGCCAAGCGGATTCGGGAGGCTCGGAGGGAGGAGACCGAGAACAGCAAGCGGGTGAAGGATTCGCTGGCGCCGCGGGGTGGGGCGTTCATCGTTCATCTGCATGCGCCGTGGGGCGCGGGCAAGACGTCCGTGCTCCGCTTCCTCGGCGATGAGCTGCGCAACCCCGCCACGGACGCCGAGAAGCGGTGCGTCGTGGTCGAGTTCAACGCCTGGCGGCATCAGCGGATCGAGCCGCCGTGGTGGTGGTTGATGACCGCCCTGTACGCCGGTGCCGTCCGCGAACTCTGGAAGTCCGACAAGCCACGGGCCGCGTGGCTCTGGCTCCGGGAGCGACTCTGGCGCTCGAAGGGTGGCTGGCCCGGCTACCTCGCGCTGCTGGTCGTCGCCGGAGCCGTCACCTGGGCCTGGCAGGCCGGCTGGTTCGGTGCCGGCGGCAACGAGGAGTTGTTCTCGCCCGACACGGTCAAGGACTACGTGGTCACCGCGGCCGCCATCATCACCCCGGCGCTCACCGTCTGGGGCCTCCTGCATGCGATGGGCCGCTGGGTCTTCACCACCTCCGCGAGGGGCGCCAGACGGTTCATGGCGAACACGAGCGACCCGATGCGGACCGTGCAGGAACACCTGGCCGACCTCACCAGATGGATCCACCACGACGTCGTGGTGATGATCGACGACCTCGACCGTTGCAAAGGTCCGTACGTCGTGGAGTTGCTCGAGGGCATCCAGACGCTGTTCCGCGACGTCCCGGTGACGTACGTGATCGCCGCCGACCGGGACTGGCTCGCGGACAGCTACGCCAACGAGTACGACGAGTTCGTCAGCGCCGGGGGAGGGCCCGGCCGGCCGGTCGGCTACCTCTTCCTGGAGAAGACGTTCCAGATCTCGACCGGTCTGCCCCAGGCGGGCAAGCGGCTGAACGACTTCTGGGGCCGGATCCTCCGGTCGGCGAGCGTGCCCGACGAGCAGGCGCTGGAGAAGGCGCGAGCCGACGCCGGCCGCGACCTCGCCGGGAAACTCAGCGACGAGGTGCGCGCGGAAGTACTGGCAAATCCCGGCCGGACACCAGCCGACCAGCAGGCGCGGCTGGAGACGCTCGCGATCGAAATGGTCGGCGAACGCGCCCAGCAACGCAACAAGCACACCCTGGAACCGTTCCAGCAGCTACTGGGCCGCGACCCGAACCCACGCGCCATGAAGCGCCTGGTCAACGCCTATGGCATCGCCCGGGGCATCGAGACGCTCCAAGAGGTGAACCTGGCCGACAACCACCTCCAAGAGCAGCAAACCGCCCTCTGGACCATTCTCACCCTGCGCTGGCCCAAGCTCGCCGGCCACTTCGCCCGCTACCCCGAACACCTCCAGTACGTCGGTACCGCCGACCCGCCAACCACCCTCCCCACCGACCTTCGCCCGCTGTTGGCCGACCCCGAACTCCACGACGTCGTCCATGGAAAAGGCGTCGAAGCAGCCCTCACCCCCGAGTTTCTGACCGAAACTCCGCTCCGCTGACCGGCCGGGTGAGCCTGCCGGTTGCTGTCTCATAGCAGAGGTTTGGTGAGGGATGCGGGGCGGGGAGCGGGTCGGCGCTAGGCTGGTAGGCGCTCTGACCGCTGATCTGGAAGTTCTGTGATGACTGTTGAGTCCTTGTTCCCCCGCCTGGAAGCGTTGCTGCCGACCGTGCAGAAGCCGATCCAGTACGTGGGCGGTGAGCTGAACTCGGTCAGCAAGGACTGGGAGTCGGCGAGCGTGCGCTGGGCGCTGATGTACCCGGACGCCTACGAGGTCGGCCTGCCCAATCAGGGTGTGCAGATCCTGTACGAGGTGCTGAACGAGCGCGAGCACACGCTCGCGGAGCGGACGTACTCGGTCTGGCCGGACATGGAGCAGGTGATGCGGGACAACGGCATCCCGCAGTTCACGCTCGACAGCCACCGGCCGGTGCGGGCCTTCGACGTGTTCGGGATCTCGTTCTCCACCGAGCTCGGGTACACCAACATGCTGACCGCCCTCGACCTGGCCGGGATCCCGCTGTACGCCGTGGACCGCACCGACGAGGACCCGATCGTGCTGGCCGGTGGGCACGCGGCGTTCAACCCGGAGCCGATCGGCGACTTCATCGACGCGGCGGTGCTCGGCGACGGCGAGGAGATCGTGCTCGCCATCTCCGACGTGATCCGGGAGTGGAAGGACGAGGGCAGCCCAGGCGGTCGCGACGAGGTGCTGCACCGGCTCGCCTCCACCGGCGGCGTCTACATCCCCAAGTTCTTCACCGTCGACTACCTCGACGACGGCCGGATCAAGCGGATCGCCCCGAACCGCCCCGGCGTCCCGTACCGGACCGCCAAGCACACCGTGATGGACCTGGACGCCTGGCCGTACCCGAAGAAGCCGCTGGTACCGCTGGCCGAGACCGTCCATGAGCGGTTCTCGGTCGAGATCTTCCGTGGCTGCACCCGGGGCTGCCGGTTCTGCCAGGCCGGGATGATCACCCGCCCGGTCCGCGAGCGCAGCATCACCACGATCGGCGACATGGTCGAGAACGGCCTGAAGCAGACCGGTTTCGAGGAGGTCGGGCTGCTCAGCCTGTCCTCGGCCGACCACACCGAGATCGCCGAGGTCGCGAAGGGCCTGGGCGACCGGTACGAGGGCAGCAACGTCTCGCTGTCGTTGCCCTCGACAAGGGTCGACGCGTTCAACATCACGCTGGCCAACGAGTTCTCCCGCAACGGCCGGCGCAGCGGTCTGACCTTCGCCCCCGAGGGCGGTTCGGAACGGCTGCGCAAGGTGATCAACAAGATGGTCACCGAGGACGACCTGATCCGGACCGTCGCGGCGGCGTACAGCCACGGCTGGCGGCAGGTGAAGCTGTACTTCATGTGCGGCCTGCCGACCGAGACCGACGAGGACGTGCTGGCGATCGCCGACCTGGCCAAGCGGGTGATCGCGACCGGCCGGCAGGTGTCCGGCCGCAACGACATCCGCTGCACGGTGTCGATCGGCGGGTTCGTGCCGAAGCCGCACACCCCGTTCCAGTGGGCCGCGCAGCTCGGCGTCGAGGAGACCGACGCCCGGCTGGCCAAGCTGAACGCGGCGATCCGCGCTGACAAGAAGTACGCGAAGGCGATCGGCTTCCGGTACCACGACGGCAAGCCGGGCATCATCGAAGGCCTGCTCTCGCGCGGCGACCGCCGGGTCGGCCGGATCATCGAGCAGGTCTGGCGCGACGGCGGCCGGTTCGACGGCTGGAGCGAGCACTTCTCGTACGAGCGCTGGATCGCCGCCACTGAGAAGGCGCTGGCCGACGAGCCGGTCGACCTGGCCTGGTACACGACGCGTGAACGCGAGTACGCCGAGGTGCTGCCGTGGGACCACCTGGACTCCGGGCTGGACCGCGACTGGCTGTGGGAGGACTGGCAGGACGCGCTCGAGGAGGACGGCGCGATCGAGGTCGAGGACTGCCGCTGGACGCCGTGCTTCGACTGCGGCGTCTGCCCGCAGATGAACACCGAGATCCAGATCGGCCCGACCGGCAAGAAGCTGCTGCCCCTGTCTGTGGTGTGACGCTGTCCGTGGTGTGACGCTGTCCGTTGTGTGCGCTGTCCGTGGTCTGACGGTTACGCGGGGTCGCGGCGCTTGAGATGGCGCCGGGCCGCGAAGTGACCGTTGTCCGCGGCCATCCGGTACCACGGATCGCTGGCATCGATTCCATCGCGCCGGTCGATGAGCCGGGCAAGTTCCCACATCGAGTCGATGTCGCCGTGGTCGATCGCGACCAGCAGCAACCGCTCGGCCCGGGCGTCGTCACCAGTGCTCAGGGCATCCATCGCCAAGGCCCGGATCGCGCGTGGGTTGCCCGCCTCGGCGGCCAGCCGGGCGGCTTCCGGCGTACGGAATCCCTGGCGGCGCGGCAAGAACCACAACCACAGCGCGGAGAGCGCGCCGACGATCCAGATCCCCAGGCCGACGTACAGCATCGGCTTGTTGTCGGTGACGACCGCGGCCAAGGTGAATCCGGCCGCGGCGGCGAACAGAAACAGCGTCATCGCAGGTCCCTTCCCCAGCCCCGCGCCGCCCCCCAGCGGTCCTACTTCTGCCCAAGGTAACCGACCCACGGGTCCAGCACCTCAGCTCCCGCGCGCCGCGGCCCCTCAAACGACGGGTTCAAACGACTGGATGCCGGGGTCAACCAACCGCGTGGAACAAGGCCTCGCCGAGTGGCAGCTCGGCGGCCGTCTTCAGCACCAGATCGGCGGCACCGAGCGATGACGCAGCGACATAGGGGTTGGGGATCGCGATGGCCGTCATCCCCAGCGCGGCCGCCGCGGCGACACCGTGCGCTGTGTCCTCCACTGCGGCGGTGGCAGGGCCGGGGAGTCCGAGGCGGTCCAGCGCGAGTTGGTAGACCGCCGGGTCAGGCTTGTGAGCAGTGACCTCGTCGCCGGCGGCGATCACGTCGAAGAGGTCTACAGCGCCGACCCGCTGCAGGTTCCCGACCACCCAGGACAGTTCCGAGCTGCTCGCGATGGCGAGTCTCAGCCCGAGTTCGCGGGCCTCCAGCAACCAGGAGCGGATGCCCGGACGGAAGTCGAGATCCTGGTGCAGTCGATCCCGGTACGCCGTACGCCGCGCATGACTCACCTCGCGATCGAAGTCCGGCACCAGAGCAGCCAACTGGGCGTACCGAGCCTCGCTCGTACTTCCGCCGTGCCCCGGCCAGAAGTCGTCATCCAGCGAGAGCTCGAGCCCGTGCTGCGCCCACTCGTTCTGCCAGCTCTTCACCAGCGTCGTCTCGGTGTCCATCAGCAGCCCGTCGAAGTCGAACACCACCGCCTCGACCGGCAACCCCACCAGCCGCGCCGCCAGGCGATGAATCTCCCCGGTGCTCAATCCGCACAGCGACAGATAGCTCCGCACCCCGCCGTACCGCGCGTCCACATGATCAAGGGCGGCGGTGATCGTCTCGGGCAACGTCCGGGAGAGCAAGGCAGCCCGCGAACGCTCCTCAACAGGCAGTGCCGCGATCTGTTCGAGCACGCCCAGCCGCACCTCGCTGATCACGTAGTCGGCCACGATCTGGTCCCGCGGCACACCGATCAGGTCGAGCAGCAACGCGACCAGCAGCCCCGTGCGGTCCTTGCCCGACTTGCAGTGCACGACGACCGGCCGATCCTGCGGCGCCGAAGCAACAGCCCGCAAAGCCTGCTCGATCTGTCCCTGGTTGCGATCAAGACTGCCGCGATAGATGTCGCCCAGCAGCGGCTCGTCCTCCGGCACGCGCTCCTTGTCGCGTACCGGATCGATCCACGGAATCCGCCGGTACTCCGCTACGCCCTCCAGCGGATGCGCCTGCGTCATCTCCCAATCCGAGCGCAGATCGAGCACCAACCCGGCCCCGACGCCCCGCAACGCCTCCCGCCCGGCGGCGTCGAGGTTGTCGGGGGAGTCGGTCCGAATCATCGTCCCGCCCCGCGTCACCCCGCCGTACCGGGTCTGGAACCCACCCAGGTCGCGAGTGTTCAGGCAACCGCTCCACGCCAGATCCGTCACCCACCTGACCCTATGACACCCAACGACTCGAAGTCGTGCCAACTGCCGCCGTCCCAGTAGAGGTGGTGCAGCGCCGAATCGGTGCCCCGCACGAAGATGTCGAGCCGGCCCGGTCCCCAGGACACGGCTGATCCGGCTGGTTGCGCCCGGGGTGCCACAGTCGCGCCGACGAGGCCGAGCCAACCAGCCAGGGCTGCGGCGTTCATCCGGAGGATCTCGCTTGCCAGCGACCAGTCGAGGAATTCGAGCTTGTCGTTGGCCGAGTGGATGTGCCCGTTCGCGCTGTCCGCGCCCTCGATCGTCAGCACCGCCGGCACTCCAGCGTTGTTGAACGGCACATGATCGCTGGCGAACGGACTCAGCGACGTCTCGACCTTCAGTCCCGTGTACGTCGCCGCGGCCGCGGCCAAGTCGTCGATCTGCCCGGACGACACCGCCGCGCCCTCCAGCAGGACGGTCGGTGTCGCGCTGTTTTTCGAGGCGATCATGTCCATGTTGAGCACCGCGCGGATCCGCGACCGCTCCACAGCCGGCAGTGCAGCGACGTACTGCTTGCTCCCGTACAACCCTTCTTCCTCACCACCGAAGAGGATCAGCCGTACGTCGTGCTCCCACTTCCGGCTCGCGATCAGCCGCCCGAGCTCCAGTACTCCGGCGGACCCGCTCGCGTTGTCGTCGGCGCCCGGCGCATTGCCGCCCGGCCCACCCGCGAGGTTGATCGAGTCGAGGTGCGCGGTGATCAGGACGAGCCCGCGCGCCCCGGCGCCTGACCCGGCCCGGTCGCCAATGAGGTTCTCCGAATGCCCGGCCCCGACGGTGATCGGCTGACGCGTGACACCGTAGCCGAGGGCAACCATCCGCGCTGCCGCGAAGTCCACCGCGGTAGTGAATGACGGGCTGAGTGAATGCCTGGTCGGCAGACTCGCGAACCAGGACAGGTCCGCCTGGTACGACGCCGGCGCGAGCTCACCGACCAACCCGGCAACCACCGGGTCGGCCCGTCGAGCCACTCGCGCCGGTACGTCGACGATCGTCGTACCGGCCTTCAACGCCTCCACTCGCCAGCAGTGGTTGGACCGCCGCCGGGGTTTGTCAGCAGCCGAGATCACCAGATGGCGACCGTGATCGAGCAACGGCGTGACGTCAGGAAACTCGTCCTGGAAGCTACGCCCGACCTGCGTCACGAGCACCAGCCCCGGCGCAGTACGCGACGCCCGCCCAAGCTTCTGGTCGGCAGGCCCCCACAGGATCGTCTTGTCGCCGAACCGAGCCGACTTGGCACCGTCGGCCGCATCCACGCTCGGCACCACCAGATACCGAACAGGCGAACCGGTCATCTCACTCCTCCCAACGAATCTCCAGCCGATCCGGCCCCACAGACACCAAGGACCCGGCCGAGCTTGTGGGGCGGCTGATCTGCCCGGCCGCTGACCAGCGCCCCGCCGGGCCGCTTTCGGGGGCGTCGCCTCGGCCGATCAGCAGTTCTGTGAAGGTGCCGTCGGCGTGGAACTCCACCCCCCGCCGGCCGCGGGCCGGCGGGAAGGCGAAGTCGTCGCGGCGGTAGACGGTCACGCCGTCGTGGTCCTCCTCGAAGGAGTGTGTCCACCGCCCGGCCAACTGCGAGGTGTTCAGTTCAGCACCGCCTGCTCAGCGACAGCGCCGTTCGGCAACAGGTCCGGCACCGGCTGATCCAGCTTGAAGTCGCTGATCACGCCGCCGAGCGCCTCATACCCGGTGATCGACGGTCCCCAGGCCGTTCCGTCCCACCACTTGTGGTACATCCCGCCATCCGTGCCGACGACGAAGACGTCCAGCCGGTCGGGTCCCCACGACGTCACCCGAGGCTCGTCGACGCAGATGCCGCCGAGCGACTCGAACCCGGACCACGACGTGCCGTCCCACCACTGGTGGTACAGCGCGGAGTCGGTACCGAGGACGAACACGTCGAGCCGGTTCGCGGCCCACGAGACGACGGTCGGCGCGCTCGTGCAGATGCCGCCGAGGTTCTCCCAGTCCGCCGACCACGACGTACCGTCGTACCACTTGTGGTAGAGCGCGGAGTCGGTGCCGATGACGAACAGGTCGAGCCGGTTCGGACCCCAGGCCACCGCGGTCGGGGGAGAGGCGCAGACGCCGCCGAGCGACTCGAAGCCGCCCCAGGCGGTGCCGTCCCACCACTTGTGGTAGACCGCGTTGTCCGTGCCGAGCACGAAGACGTCGAGCCGATCAGGGCCCCAGGCAACTACTTCGGGCGGGCTCATGCAGATCCCGCCGAGATACTCGAAGTCGTTCCACTGTGACCCGTCCCACCACTTGTGGTAGAGCGCACGGTCGGTACCGAGCACAAAGACATCAAGCCGGTCGGAGGACCACGTCGCGACCCGCGGTGGGCTCATGCAGATGCCGCCGAGCGCTTCATAGCCAGTCTCCGAAGGTCCCCAGGCGGTCCCGTCCCACCACTTGTGGTAGAGCCCGTGGTCGGTTCCGAGCACGAACGCGTCGAGCCGGTTCGGCCCCCAGGCCGCCACTTCCGGAGCACTCATGCACACACCACCCAGGTATTCGTAGCCGCTGACGGACGGTCCCCAGGCGGCTCCGTCCCACCATTTGTGATACGTCGCCCGGTCCGTACCGAGCACGAACGCGTCGATCCGGTTGTCGTCCCACGACACGACCGGCCCGGCGGGAGTCGGCAGTGCCGTACCGGAGCCCGAACCCTGGTTGAGATCCGTGCGGACGGTGTCCAGACAGGCTTCCATCCGAGCGACCTGGTCGTTGGTGAACATCACCATGCCGCGGTCGTCGGTGTAGTCCATGTAGTTCACGAACAGGTCGCCGTTCGGCCCGTTGCTGCAGGACAGCTTCGGGAACGTCGGTACGCCGAAGTTCGGGCCGCCCTGGTTCGGGGTGTCCGCGACCTCGTCGCTGCCGCTGCAGCCCGTGCCGTCATCGCCCCAGATGTGGAACAGGTTGAGGTAGTGGCCGATCTCGTGCGTCGTCGTCCGGCCGAGATCGAACGGCGCCGCGGCGGTACCGTTCGTGCCGAACCCGCTGTGCAGGATGACGACGCCGTCGGTCTCCGCCGGGCCGCCCGGGAACTGCGCGTAGCCCAGCAGGCCGCCACCGAGCTGACCGACCCAGATGTTCAGGTACCGATCGGCTGGCCAGGGATCGATGCCACCTGTCGCCGACGACTTGATCGCGTCGTCCGTCGTGAAGCCGGTGCGCGTCGTCTGGGTCCGGGTGACGCCGGTCGTCGGGTTGCCGTTCGGGTCCGTCGTCGCCAGCGCGAACTCGATCCGCGAGTCGGCGACCAGCCCGGTGAACGGAGCCGGCACGATGCCGATATCGGTGTTGGTCGCCCGGAAGTCCCGGTTCAGGACCTCGATCTGGCTGTCGATCTGGGCTTGCGAGATGTTCTGCGCGGCCGTGTTCCAGACGACATGGACGACAACCGGGATGTGCGCGACGCCGCTGAACCGCTGCTGCGCGGCGACGTACTGCGTGGTCGCGTTCTCCAGATAGGAACGCGCCGCGACATACTCCGCCGACGTCGACAGCAGCCGCCGGTGTACGTCCATCACGCCACACTGCCGCCGACTGGGCGTCTGGCTGTCGCGCCCCATACCGGCCCCACCACCACTGGTCATGCCAGGTGCGGCCTCTCCACCACCGGCCATACCAGTCGCACCGGCTCCCGGCATGCCGGGCATTCCGTTCACCGACGGCGTCGCCCCCGTCGGCATCGCTCCACCGGGCATCTCGTTCCCGGCGCCCCGTTCGTTCTTGTCCGCTCTCCCGTTGGCCTTCCTCGGCATTTCTCCCCCTAGTGCGTGCGGGGGCAAGGAAAGAAGAATGAACAGGATGCCCCCCAAGACGCTGCTCTTTTTCAGCGTGCTCCCGTCAGCGCCGGTGCACAAGACCGCGAGCCCTGGCAGTCAGTTTCACCTTTTCCCTTGCGTACGTTGGAGAATGGCGTCAGGAGGGGTGAATGAGACGAGAGCTGTCCGTTCCGTTCGAGGTCCGCGGTCAACGCGGACTGATCAACATCCGCGTGCTGGCCAACGACGACCCTTATGCCTCCGGGCACGGGTTGGTCGTCCCAGGTCTGGATGCGGAGGCCTACCGCAACTTCCCGATCTGTACCGCGACGCTGCGGTACCACGGTCAGGGCCTCAACGCGATCATGGGCTGGATCCAGCTCGTCACCCGCGCGGGCGAGGTCACGGTCGACGCCCCCGCCTTCACCGCCGACGTCAGCCCGCTGGCCGCGTACGGGTTCTTGCCGACCTTCTTCGACGCGCCCGCGCACCCCAAGGACCCCGATGGCGTCTGGCGCGCGGACACGTTCCTCGTGATCGTGCCCGATGTGTTTCACACCCGCGTCGTCGAGCCGATCGGCGCCTTCACCTGGGGCTACCGCCTGCACGGCGGCTATGCCGACCCACTCGACCCAGCTCGCCGCTCAGCCGACTGGCGAGATCACCGTGCCACGCTCACCACGCGCTACCCGGATTGGCAGTTCCTCTAGAGCTCCAGCTCCCAGTCGGTTCGCTGGGCGACCGGCCGGAAGCCGAGGTGCACGTTGACCGCGATCATCGGGCCGTTGGTGGTCGCGTTCCAGGTGTGCAGGACTGCCGGACGGTCGAGCTCAGCCTGCAGCGACCGGAAGTTGGGCACCTTCACCGCGAGCCCGAGCCGCCGGCCACGGTGTTCCGGGCGGACGAAGGTGTCCCATTGGTAGAGGCGCCCGGGATCGCCGGTCCCGCCACCCATCTGCGTGTACGCCGCCAGCTGACCGTCCTTGTCGACGGCGACGGTGGTGTGGCAGAACCGACCTTGCTTGAGCCTCCGCGCCTCGGCCTCGCGCAGTCGCTCGGGCGTCCACCGGGCCGGTTCCTGGTCGAGCTCTCCGGTCGGTACGTCGACGGACATCGCGCTCAGCGCATCGGCGAACTGCTCGACCCACTCGTCCGGAGTGTGCTCACGCCACTGGACGATCTCGTATCCGGCGACCGGCTGATCCAGCTCGGCCAGCCGTTCCTCCGACAGCGGCAGTTCGAGCACCTGATGCAACTCGACCAGCTTGCGGACGAACCCCTGCTTGGCGGCGAACGCAGTACCAGCGCTCTCACCGGTCACCGCATCGCCCAGAATCATCCCGGCGAGCACTCGCCGGCCGTCCTGCCTGGCCCGCTCGATCACCGCCTCGAGAAGCTTGGTGCCCACGCCTGTACGCCGGTACTGCTCGGCGACCGCGATCTCCACCTCGACGAGGTGCGTGTTCTCCTGCAGCGGCCAGTCGAGCCAGGCGATCCCCAGCCACCTATCGCCATCGACCAGCCCGAGTCCGTCGGCCCGCAGATCGGAGTGCTGGTCGGCCATCAGGACCCGCGCCTCTTCCAGTCCCAGCCCTGACGGGAACTCGGCTTCCCGGCGTACCGCGTCCCGCAGCTTGTAAAACCGCTCGAAGGTGTCGCGGTCCCGGCCGTCCACTGTCACGGATTCCATGACGGCGACCCTATGGGGTGCGGGCAGGGAAGCGCGCTGGGTTTTAGTGGTGGGGGCGGAGGGTGCGGTTGGCGGCCGGCTCGGCGATCTGCTCGCGGAAGGGGTGGGCGGGGTAGACGCCCAGGATCCGGACCTCGACGGAGAAGAAGGCGAGCTCCTCCAGGGCGAGGGCGACGTGCGGGTCCTCGGGGTGGCCCTCGACGTCGGCGTAGAACTGGGTGGCGAAGAACGAGCCGCCGAGCTGGTAGCTCTCCAGCTTGGTCATGTTGACGCCGTTGGTCGCGAAGCCGCCCATCGCCTTGTAGAGCGCGGCGGGCACGTTGCGGACCCGGTAGACGAAGCTCGTGATCGTCGGCCCCGAGCCCACCGCGGGCACCACCGGCTCGCGGGACAGCACCAGGAACCGGGTGGTGTTGTGGTGCTCGTCCTCGACGTCCTCAGCCAGGATGTCCAGCCCGTAGAGCCCGGCCGCGGCCACCGGTGACAGGGCGGCGACGGTTGGGTCGTTCAGCTCGGACACCTCCCGGGCGGCGCCGGCGGTGTCGTCGGCGACGACGGTCGCCCAGCCGTGCTCGCGGATGATCTTGCGGCACTGGCCGAGCGCGTGGACGTGGCTGCGGACCGTCTTGATCGACTCGATCGGCGTACCAGGGGTGGCCAGCAGCTGGAAGTGGATCGGCAGGAAGAACTCGCCGATGATGTGCAGCCCGGAGTCCGGCAGCAGGTGGTGGATGTCGGCCACCCGGCCGGCGATCGAGTTGTCGACCGGGATCATCGCCAGCCCGGCGCGGCCGGTGTTCACCGCCTCGAGCGCGTCCTCGAAGGTCGTACAGGGCAGCTGTTCGCGGCCGGGAAACATCTCGGTGCACGCCATCGCCGAATTGGCTCCTGGCTCACCCTGGTACGCGATCGGTCCGTCCACGGTTTCCCAGCCTAGTGCCACCCTGTCTCACCCCTTGACTCAGGTGTCCGACTTGCGGACTTTCTTCGGGGCGCCGGTGGTCGCCCGGCCCTCCAGCGACTTGGCCTTGGTGGCGTACATGTCGACGTACTCCTGGCCGGACAGCTCCATGATCTTGTACATGATCTCGTCGGTGACGGCGCGCAGGATCAGCCGGTCGCCCTCCATCCCGTCGTACCGGGAGAAGTCCAGCGGCTCGCCGAACTTGACCGTCGGGGAGGCGAACGAGGCGACCACCTTGCCGGGCGGGGCGACCACGTCGGTGCCGATCACGCCACACGGGATCACCGGGACCTTCGCCTCGAGCGCGAGCCGGGCGACACCGGTCCGGCCCTTGTAGAGCTTGCCGTCGTGGGAGCGGGTGCCCTCGGGGTAGATGCCGAACAGGTCGCCGCGCTCCAGCACCTTGAGGCCGGCCTTGATGGCGCCCTCGGACGCCGAGCCGCCGGACCGGTCGATGGGGACCTGGCCGGTGCCCTTGAAGAAGCCGCGCTGGAACCGGCCCTTGATCCCGGCGCCGGTGAAGTAGTCCGACTTGGCGACGAAGGTGACCCGGCGGCGCAGTACCAGCGGCATGAAGATCCAGTCCGCGTAGGACAGGTGGTTGCTCGCGATGATCGCCGGACCGAGGTCCGGGATGTTCTCGGCGCCCTCCACCTTCGGGCGGAAGATGCGCTTGACCGGCGGGCCGACCACGACGTTCTTCAGCACCCAGTAGATGCCCTTGCCATCGCCGTCACCGGCGTCGTCGACCGGGCGCTCAGGCTCCGGTTCGAACCGCGGCGACTGTGCCGGTTCCGTCATCGATGTCCTTTCCTCACGTTTCCCCGAGCCCTCATGATGCCGTACGCCGCCCGGTCACGCCCCCGGCTACTGGCAAGTTCGCCGCGCGGAAGCCGCTGACAAGTCCGCCGGGCTCTTCGTAGGCTTCTCACGGCGGCCTCGCCATGAGCCGCCATGTCTGGGGAGGACCGCCTCGTGAGGACCAGCGCCAAGGCACGCCGACTGACAGCCGTCCTGGGAGCAGCCGCCGCGGTACTGGCCGGCCTTCCGCTCGCCGGCATCCCGCTCCCGGCGACGGCTGGTGAGTCGCCCACCGACAGCCTCGCGGCCGCCGTGCCCGCCACCGTGGTGCCGCTCCAGGTGACGGGACCCGCCTCGTCGCGGTTCAACCTGGTGGTGATGGGGGACGGGTACACGGCGGCTGACCTGCCGAAGTTCCGGGAGCAGGTGGACAAGCACCTGAACGTGCTCTGGAGCATCGAGCCGTTCAAGACCTACCGCAACTACGTCAACGTGTACGCCGTCGAGATCGCCTCACCCGAGAGTGGCGTCGACTGCGATCCCGGCTTGGACTCACCCAAGGTCGACACCCCGCTCCAGATGGGCTTCTGGGGCGGCTGCAACCCCGGGTCGGTCCAGCGCCTGCTCACGGTGAGCGCGACCGCGGCAGCGCAGTACGCCGATCTGGTCCCCGGTACTACGCCCGCCAACCGTCAGATCCTTGCCATCGGCAACAGCAACACCTATGGCGGCGCAGGTGGCACCTACGCGACCGCCTCCGGCGGCAACGCCCTCTCCGCCCTCATCACGCCCCACGAACTCGGCCACTCCCTGGGCGGCCTGCAGGACGAGTACGACTACTACGCCCGAGGCGACCGGGGTGCCCCCTACGAAGGCGCCGAACCCTCGTCAATCCACCACACCCTCCTGACTGAACAGCAAATGCTCACCCAGCAGAAGAAATGGTTCCGCTGGCTGGGCGAGCCCTCGGAATCCGGCGGCCCGATCGCCCGCTACGAAGCCGGCATGTACGCCGGCTCCGGCATCTGGCGCCCGTCCAAACACTCGATGATGAAGGTCCTCGGCTACTACTTCGACCAGGTCTCCCGAGAACGCATGACCCAGCGAATCTCCTCCCGAGCCACCCTCATCCAATCCAGCACCCCACCCGGCCCAGTAACCCCCACCCAACTGGTCTGGCTACAAACCCTCCACCCCGCCACCCACGAACTAACCGTCACCTGGACCCTCGACGGCACCCCCCTCCCCACCAACAACCAACGCCACGTAAACCTCAACACCCTGGCTCTAACCCCCGGCCCCCACACCCTCACCGCAAAGGTGGTCGACCCCACCCCCTTCGTCCGAGACCCAGCGATCCGAGCCTCCACCGCCCTGACGGCAACCCGTACCTGGACCATCACCCCACCAAGCCAGCCCCAAGCAGACGCACAGGCAGAAGCCCAACCACGGGCGGACGCGCAGCCCCGGGCGGACGTAGAGGCGGTAGCCCAGTCCCAGGCGGCCGTGCAGGCAGAAGCCCAACCCCAGGCGGACGCGCAGCCCCGGGCGGACGTAGAGGCGGTAGCCCAGTCCCAGGCGGCCGTGCAGCCCCGGGCGGACGTGCAGGCAGAGGCACCCACCCGGCCCCCAGCAACCCTCACCAACGAGGCGGGCTCTGAACCACCACCGGCGGCGCAGGCCAACCCGACCACCGGCGAAGGGGCCGCCGCCGACGGCATCCGGGCCACCGGCTCAGGAGCTGGCACCCCGCCCACTGGCGGCTCGCAGACGGACCTGACCCAGGCACCCACCCCCCAGGACGCGGGCCTCGCAACACAACCGGCGGCGCAGGCCAACCCGACCACCGCGGAAGTACCCGCCGCCGTGCAGGCGACCTTCACCACCTCCACCTCGACCGAGCACCCGGTGAATGCGGATGAGGTGGTTTATGTGGAGACGACCCAGAGCGACACCGAGCAACCACCAGTCGAGTGGCGGCTGGATGGCAACGTGGTGGACAACCCCGGCAACGACCGCGACCTCGACCTCGCACCGCTCAACCTGACCGGCACCCACACCCTCACGGCCCGCGTAGGCGCCAGTGAACTGACCTGGCAGGTCGACGGAGTAGAGCCGACAGTGACCCCCACCCTGTCGAAGCCGCTGCTCAAGATCACCAAGCCCACCGGCCCGGAGTACATCTACAACGACGCCTTCACCATGTCCTTGAAGGCGACGGACGACACCGAAGGCTACGTAGTACCGGAGTTCCGCACCGACGGCGACGGTTGGTACAACTACTACGGCTGGCCGACCGACGCCAACGCCCCCTTCAAGTTCACCGCCGAAGGTACCGAGATCGACCAACTCGTCTACGGCAAACTAGGCGCCCCCCGAGTCGTCCCCTGGGACGACGTCCCGTCCGGCTACGGCCGCCACCGGATCGAGTACCGCGCGATCGATGCCCCCGGCAACATCGCCACCCCGCACAGCTTCGCCGTCACCCTCCTCCGCCCGACACCAGCCTGCACGACGACCATCACCGGCACCCGCAACGGCCCACTGACGTTGACCTCCGGCGTCACCTGCCTCACCAACGCCACCATCAACGGCCCGGTCGCAGTCCGCAACGGTGCCTCTCTGGTTGCCACCGACACCAAGATCTCCGGCCCGGTCAACGCCACCAACGCGGCAGACCTCCACCTGCTCCGTACGACGGTCAACGGCCCAGTCACCTCAACCGGTACCACCCGCTCCGAGGTACTCGTCGCCACCACCGTCAGCGGCCCGACGACAGTACTCAAATCGAGCACCGCCGACCCCGTAGTACTGGCCGGCAACACCATCAACGGCCCCCTCACCTGCTCCTCCAACACAGCAGCACCGTCGAACCTCCAAGCCCCCAACCACGTCACCGGCCCCCGCACCGGCCAGTGCAGCGGTTTATGACAGGCGGGTGAAAGGCCAGGCCGGGTAGCGTGCCGCCATGAACGGACTGCGAGTCGGATCGCTGCTGGTGGCGATGATGCTGACCGGCCTGGTCGCCGGTGTGTTCGGCAGCTATGCCAACGCCTTCATGCCCGGTCTGGCCAAGACCGATGACAAGACGTTCGTCGGCGCCTTCCAGGCGGTCGACCGGGCGATCATCAACCCGGTCTTCCTCGGCGCCGGCTTCTTCGGCGCGCTGTTCTTCACCCTCCTGGCGGGCATCGTCAACCTGAAGGAGAAGGCGCTGCCGTGGATCGCGGTCGCCTTCGTCCTCTACCTGGTCGTCGTGATCATCACGGTCAGCGTCAACGTCCCCCTGAACGACGCGATCAAGGCAGCAGGCGACCCGAACACGATCGACGTCACCGCCGTCCGCGCCGCCTTCGACGAGTCCAAGTGGCGCGCCTTCAACCTCGTCCGCGTCGTCCTCAACACCGTCGCCTTCGCTCTGCTCGCTTGGGCGTTGTACCTGACCGGCAAGTCCAGCGCCCAGCCGTAGCCGTTCTCATACCCGTACTGCGTACTTGCCCTCGCCGCGCCCGTCCGCCAACGCCTGCTGAGCCTCCGCTGCATGCTGGAGCCCGTCGACGACGGTCGGCTCGACCTGCAGCTCACCACGGCTGAGCCTCAGCAGTACGTCGGTCAGCGCCTCAGCCACCATCCAGGGCGCCTTGGCCGCGTACCCCCTGATGCTGAACCCACCGATCGCCGCATTCCCACCGAACAACCTCCCGGCCGCAGGCAGGGAAGCCAGGGGAGTCCCGCCCGCGTTGCCGAACAGCACGATCCGTCCACCGGCCGCGACCAGCTCCAGATCGGTCTCGATCCAGTCCGTCCCCTGCGGATCGAGGATGAGGTCGACGCCCCGTCCACTCGTCAATTCCCCAACCCTGTCGACGATTCCGTCACCACGGACGACCACCGCGTCGTACCCGGCCTTCTCCGCCGCAGCGGCCCTCCCTGCGCTCCCCACAGTCCCCACCAAGAGCCCAGCCCCGTACAGGCGAGCAAGCGAAGCCAGTGCCTGCCCCACCCCTCCAGCTGCCGAGTGGACGAGCACACTGTCGCCCGCACGCAACCGCCCAGTCGGTCCCAGCAGCAGTGCCGCGGTAGTGAGCGTCCCCGGAGCCACAGCCGCCTGCTCGAACGGCACCCCAGCAGGGATCTCCACAACAAGCTCACCCCGTACTACGGCAACCTCAGCCAACCCACCCGTCGCAGTGAAGGCCGCCACCGGATACCGATCGCCGGCCCACTCACCCCAGCACCGAGCGCCCGTACCGTCCCAGCAACCTCAAGCCCCGGTATGAACGGCCAGCCAGTCGCATACCCGGCATCCCCACGCCGGGCCATCACGTCGATGAAGTTCACCCCGGCCGCCCGGACATCGATCGCCACCTCGCCAGGCCCCGGCTCCGGCGTCGCAACCTCACCCACTCGGGTCGTACTCGTGTCGGCGGCGGGCTGGTCGAAGAGCAGTGCGCGCATCGGGTTTCCTCTCGGCGTTTCGTCGAGCCCACGCTATGCCTCGCGAGGGTTTCTTGAATGAGCGTTCCAGTTAGCTTAGGCTGGGCGCATGGCGAGGATGCGGGAGTTCGACACCGAGGCGGCGGTCGAGGCAGCGATGACCAGTTTCCGCCGCACCGGCTTCGCCGGCACGTCGATCCAGGATTTGGTGGACGCCACCGGACTCGGCCGCGGCTCGCTCTACGCAGCCTTCGGCAACAAGGAGGGCCTGTACCTGGCCGCCCTCGACCTCTACCACGACCGGTACGCCGTACCGCTGATGGAACTCCTGCGCAGCGGCGCACCCGCCCGGGAACTGATCCGCGCGGTGATGATCTCCGTCGTCGACGAGGTCGTCGGTGACGGCCGACAGGAGGCCTGCCTGATCGTCAGTAGCGCGACGGAGCGGGCTCGGCATGACGCTGTCGTGCAGACTCGCCTCAAGGAGACCATCCACTCGCTGGAGGGCGCCTTCTTCGACCTGATCGCGCATGCGCAGGGGACCGGTGAGCTGCCGGCGACCCATCGGCCGCTCGAGCTGGCCAAGTTCCTGGTGATGACTCTGCAGGGGATCCGCGTAATCGGCGCGGTCGACCCGGATCGCGCCGCCCTGACCGCCTCGGTGGAGCTCGCGGTCAACTCTCTGGACTGACCGGGGCTGCCGCCTCGTCCGGCGGTGGTCGCGATCTGCGCAAATAATGGAATGCTCGTTCAAGATAGGTGAAGACGATGAAGAAGATCGGTGTCGGAGTGATCGGCGCGAGCCTGGACGGCTGGGCGGCGATGAGTCATCTGCCGGCTTTGGCCGGCCATCCGGAGTACGAGCTGGTGGCCGTCAGTACCACGCGCAAGGAGTCGGCCGAGCTGGCCGCGGAGCGGTACGGCGTACCGGCTGCTTTTGACGACCATCAGGATCTGATCGCGCATCCTGGCGTCGAGTTGGTCGTGGTGGCGGTCAAGGTGAGTCATCATCACGAGCTCGTCAGCGCTGCGCTGGCGGCGGGCAAGCAGGTCTACTCCGAGTGGCCGCTCGGCGTGAACCGCGCAGAGGCCGAGGAGCTGGCGTCACTGGCTGCCGGGGGCCGCACGGTCATCGGCTTGCAGGGCCGGTATGCACCTGAGATCCAGTACGCGCGACAGCTGATCGCGGACGGGTACGTCGGCCGCGTACTCGGTACGACGGTGGTCGGCTCGGGTGCCGCGTGGGGTGCGGAAACCCAACGCAGGCAGGCATATCTCTTCGATGACTCCCAGGGCGCGACGCTCCTGACGATCGCCGCCGGGCACACCCTCGACACGCTGCAGTACCTGCTGGGGGAGATCGCCGAGGTCTCCGCTGATCTGGTTGTCAGCCGCAAAACGGTCACTGTCATCGACGACGGCACCGAACTGCCGGTGACCGCACCCGATCAGGTCGGGCTGATCGGCACGCTGGCCGATGGCGCCGCGCTGTCCTTCTTCTATCGCGGCTCCAGCTCGCGTGGCGACAACTTCCGCTGGGAGATCAACGGCACCGAGGGCGATCTCGTCCTCACGTCGCCCACCGGGAGCGCGCAGGCGACCGGCCTGACGCTGGCCGGCGGCCGCGGTACCGACCACGAGGTCGCCGAACTGACCGTGCCGGCCGAGCTGCGCGCCCCCGCCAGCCTGCCGAAACCGGCCGAGAACGTCTCACTCCTGTACTCCGCCCTGGCCCGCGACCTGCGGGAGGGAACCAACACAGTGCCCGACTTCACCCACGCCCTACGCCACCACCGCCTGATCGACTCAACCCGCGAATCCGCCACGACCGGCCGCCGCATCCCACTGGCCTGACCCGCTTCTGGGCCGCGGAGGTGAGGTTGTGGCGGCGTTGCTGCGAGAATGGGGTTCGTGGCACCAGTACAGGCTCCGCCGTCCCAGCAGCTCCCTGCGGTCCAGAAGCTGCGGATCCGCTTCGCCAAGCGCGGGCGGCTGCGGTTCACCTCGCACCGCGACTTCCAGCGCGCGTTCGAGCGGGCAGTCCGCCGCGCCGGGCTGCCGGTGGCGTTCTCACACGGCTTCAGCCCGCACCCCAAGATCTCGTACGCCGGTGCCGCGCCGACCGGCGCCGCCTCGGAAGCGGAGTACTTGGAGATCTCGCTCACACACGAGCGGGACCCCGAGCAGGTCCGGGCAGCCCTCGACGAGGCGCTCCCGCCCGGGCTGGACGTGCTCGAGGTGGTTGTCGCCGGGCCGGGCTCCCTGGCCGACCAGCTGGAGGCCAGCGAGTGGCTGATCGCGCTGCCTGGCGTGGATCCGGCCGACGCCGAGCAGGCGGTCGCGGCCTTCCTCGCCCGGGACGAAATTCTGGTCGAGCGCATGACCAAACGGGGTCTTCGCTCGTTTGACTGCCGGGAAGCCGTCCTCCGACTCACCGTCGGTAGTGACCTGGCGACGGTTGAGACGTGTGCGATACTGCAAGTGGTGTTACGGCTCGGAACCCCGGCCGTGAGACCCGACGACGTTCTCGCCGGCGTGCTAGAGGTAGCGACGCTTGAGGTGACGGGCCCGGCTCTTCTGACCAGGCTCGCCCAAGGCCCGCTCATCGAGGCAACCGGCACTGTGGACGATCCGCTCGCTCGTGACCGCGACGCCACCCAGGCGACCGCGACCGGCCAAGCGGTCGACCACCAGACGCATGTAGCGGAGGGCGACGCCGCCGCTCCAGCTGTGCCCTGACGGCATTGCAGGGAGCGGATCCAGAAGGCTTCCGCCGCACCGGATTAGCACCCGGGAGTGGCGAACCGTGACCGCCAGCTGGCAGCGCCGGACCTGTGACAGAGGCCCGCAGGGTGCGCCGGATGGCCTGAGGAGACCCGCACCGCATGCTCGACAACGAGCCGAACGACACCGAGGCAGCCGACGTGGCCGCCACCGCCCCCGCAGCCAAGCGCGCTGCCAGACAACCGGCCGCCAAGAAGGCGACCACGACGCGCAAGCGCACGGCCAAGAAGGCCGCCGCCGTGCCCGTCGAGGCCGCCGCCGTCAGCACCCAGGACGATGGCGAGACCGCTGACCCGGCCCCCGCGCCGGTGAAGAAGACCGCCGCGAAGCGCACGGTCAAGAAAACCGCCGCCAAGCGCCCGGCGAAGAAGGCTGCAGCCCGCGGCACCACCCAGGACAGCCTCCTGGACACCGACGCGGACACCACAGCTGACGCGACTGCCGACGCGGCCTCCGTCGAGGCGGCCGCCCCGGCGCGTGCAGCGAAGAAGACAACTACCCGTAAGCGCACCTCGAAGAAGGCCGCTGCCGCGCAGCCCAACCTCCTCTCCGAGGACACCCCGCTCACCGACGGCCCGGTAGCGGCCGCCGAGCTCCCCGAGGAGCAACTGACCGAGGAAGAGCTCGCCGCCGCCGAGGCAGCAGCCGCTGAGCTGGCCGCAAAGGAAGCGGCACTCCTGGCCGCCGCCGATGCTCCGGCTCGTCGGTCGCGCCGACGTGCGCCGGCCGCCGCGGCCGTGCTGTTCCAGGCTCCGACCGAGGTGCCCAAGCAGGCCGCGTCCACGAGCCCAGTGGAAGCCACCCCGGAAGCAGCCCCCGAGGCTGCGCCCACCGCCGGCCGTCGTACCCGTCGCCGGTCGACCGCCGCCGAGCGTGCGGCCGAGGCCGCCGAGACCCAGGCCAACACCGCCCAGGCCGAGCCCGTAGAGGTCGAGCAGACCCCCGAGGTCGCCGAAGAGCAGGCAAGCACCACCACCCGCCGTCGCCGGAGCCGTCGTAGCCGCGACGCCGAAGAGGTTGCCGCTGACCGCGCCGAGCCCGTGCTCGAGCAGGCCCGCCACATCGACGCGGACACCGAGGACGACGAGACCGACGAGGGTCACGACGCCGAGGCCGACGAGGACGACGACCAGCCCAGCACCACCCGCCGGCGCCGTCGCCGCGGTGGCCGTCGCCGCCGCAAGGCCGGCGAGTCCGACTCCGAGGACAACGCCGACGAGGGCGACGAGCCCGACGAGGACCAGTCCGACGACGAGGCCGAGGACAACGACCAGTCCGCCGAGTCCGACGACGAGGCCGAAGGCGCTGGTACGTCGTCGCGCCGTCGCCGTCGCCGTCGTCGCCGCAAGGGCGAGGACACGGCCCTGGCGGCCGACGACCCGGACGAGACCGTCGTCCGCGTCCGCGAGCCGCGCAGCAAGACCGTCAACAACGAGATCACCGCGGTCGAGGGCTCGACCCGCCTGGAGGCGAAGAAGCAGCGCCGCCGTGAGGGCCGCGCCGCCGGCCGCCGCCGCGCGCCGATCGTCAGCGAGGCCGAGTTCCTGGCCCGCCGCGAGTCGGTCGAGCGGACGATGGTGATCCGGGCCCGCGACGACCTGACCCAGATCGCGGTCTCCGAGGACAACGTCCTGGTCGAGCACTACGTGACGACGGCCGAGCAGAGCTCGCTGATCGGCAACGTGTACCTCGGCCGCGTACAGAACGTGCTGCCCAGCATGGAGGCCGCGTTCATCGACATCGGCAAGGGCCGCAACGCGGTCCTGTACGCCGGTGAGGTGGACTGGGCGACCCTGGGTGGCGCCAACGGCCCGCGCAAGATCGAGCAGGTGCTCAAGTCCGGTCAGGCGGTCCTGGTCCAGGTGACCAAGGACCCGATCGGCCACAAGGGCGCCCGGCTCACCAACCAGATCAGCCTGCCCGGCCGGTACGTCGTGTACGTACCGCGCGGCGGCAACGGCGGGATCAGCCGCAAGCTGCCCGACACCGAGCGGAACCGGCTCAAGGGCATCCTGAAGGACATCGTCCCGGACGAGGCGGGCGTCATCGTCCGTACCGCCGCCGAGGGCGCGACCGAGGAGGAGCTGACCTCGGACGTCAGCCGGCTGCAGTCGTACTGGACGGAGATCGACCAGAAGTCGAAGTCCGGCCAGGCGCCCGCGCTGCTGCACGGCGAGCCCGACCTGCTGATCCGGGTCGTCCGCGACCTGTTCACCGAGGACTTCTCCAAGCTCGTCATCTCCGGTGACGACGCCTACGACCAGGTCAAGGAGTACGTCTCGTACGTCGCTCCGCACCTGGCCGACCGGGTGGAGAAGTGGGACTACAACACCTCCGGCGACGTGTTCGCGAACTACCGGATCGACGAGCAGATCAAGAAGGCGCTCGACCGCAAGGTCTGGCTGCCCTCGGGTGGTTCGCTGATCATCGACCGGACCGAGGCGATGACGGTCGTCGACGTCAACACCGGCAAGTTCACCGGCTCCGGGGGCAACCTCGAGGAGACGGTCACCAAGAACAACCTGGAAGCGGCCGAGGAGATCGTCCGC
This sequence comes from Kribbella sp. NPDC051620, assembly GCF_044453825.1. Lineage (NCBI taxonomy): Bacteria > Bacillati > Actinomycetota > Actinomycetes > Propionibacteriales > Kribbellaceae > Kribbella > Kribbella sp. NPDC051620. The sequence continues at coordinate 311,704 of NZ_JBITDB010000003.1, read as the reverse complement.
CAGCTGCGGCTGCGCGACATCGGCGGCATCATCGTGATCGACTTCATCGACATGGTGCTGGAGCTCAACCGCGACCTGGTACTGCGCCGGCTGGTCGAGTGCCTCGGCCGCGACCGGACCAAGCACCAGGTGGCGGAGGTGACGTCGCTCGGGTTGGTCCAGATGACCCGGAAGCGGATCGGCACCGGCCTGCTGGAGGCGTTCAGCGAGAACTGCGACCACTGCGGTGGCCGCGGGCTGATCCTGCACGACGAGCCGAAGGAGTCCCGCCGTCGCGACAACGACGGGCGTGGCCGCGGCCAGCAGCAGCAACAGCAGCACTCGCACGAGCAGAAGCCCGAGGGCGAGGCCGCGAAGAAGACCACGACCCGCAGCCGCAACCGCGGCAAGGGCCGTCGCGACGACGAGCAGACCGATCACACCGATCACACCGATCACACCGAGCACGCTGAGCACCAGGGCAGCGGCAACGGTGACGCGGCCCAGCGCCTGGCCCAGATCGCGGCAGCCTCGGCCGCCGCGAACGGCGACCACACCGCTGGGCAGGCCGAAACGCCCGCGCACACCGAGGCTGCCCACACGGAGGCTGCTCACACCGAGGCCGGACGCGCCGAGGCGACAGCCCAGGACGACCATTCGCAGGCCGAGCAGACCCACGGGGAGCCGTCCCAGGGTGATGACGCCGAGAAGGCTCAGCAGAACGGTTCCGGGCGGAACGGCAGCACCAGGCGCCGGCGCAGCAGCCGGAGCCGCAGCAAGGCCGCGGACAGCGGTGACAGTGATTCAGGTAACAACGGATCCGATGCCGGAGTGAGCACTCCGGAGCTGGAGTCCACCCCAGTTTGACCCGCTCGTGGCGCGCGCCGTATTCTTGTCATTCGGCGCGCGTCATGCGTGCCTCCTTTGTGTGGGCCGCGGTAGGCAGTACACATGCAGGCCCCGCAGTTCTAAGACTTCCGAACAATAGAGAGTGAGATCCACGGTGTACGCGATCGTGCGCAGTGGCGGCACCCAGCAGAAGGTCGCCGTCGGCGATGTCATCGAGATCGACAGCCTGACGGACCAGGTCGGCGACACGGTTTCGCTGACCGCAGTCCTCGTCGTCGATGGCGACACCGTGACGACCGATGCCGCCGCTTTGTCCAAGGTGGCCGTCTCGGCTGAGGTTCTGGGCCGTACCAAGGGCCCGAAGATCCACATCCTCAAGTACAAGAACAAGACCGGTTACCGCAAGCGCCAGGGGCACCGTCAGCACTACACCCAGGTCAAGGTCACCGCGATCGACGCCAAGAAGAAGTGAGCTGAATAAAAAATGGCACACAAAAAGGGAGCAGCGTCGACCCGTAACGGTCGCGACTCCAACGCGCAGCGGCTCGGCGTGAAGCGCTTCGGCGGCCAGCTGGTCAACGCCGGCGAGATCATCGTCCGTCAGCGGGGCACCCACTTCCACCCGGGCACCCTGGTCGGCCGTGGCGGCGACGACACCCTGTTCGCGCTGGCCGAGGGCAAGGTCGAGTTCGGTGTCCGTCGCGGACGCCGTGTTGTCAACATCGTCCCGGCCCCGGCGGAGTAACACCGCCACCCGGTTCGAGCAACAAAGCCTTTTCGAAGGGCGGGTCCGCGGAATAGCGCGGCCCGCCCTTCGGCTATGTATAGAGAAGAAGCGTTTCCCAGCAGGAAGTTGAGTACCTCGATGGCGATCCCCAGCTTTGTCGACCGGGTCACGGTGCACGTCACCGGTGGCAACGGCGGAAACGGCTGCGCCTCGGTGCACAGCGAGAAGTTCAAGCCGCTCGGTGGACCTGACGGCGGCAACGGCGGTGACGGCGGCAGCATCATCCTGCGCGTCGACCCCGACCAGACCACGCTCGTCGACTATCACCGCTCCTCGCACCGCTCGGCCACGAACGGCCAGCAGGGCAAGGGCGATCACCAGGCCGGCAGCAGGGGCGGCGACATCATCCTGCCCGTCCCGGACGGCACGGTCGTCAGCACTCCGGAGGGCGAGGTGCTGGCCGACCTGGTCGGCGTCGGCTCGGAGTACGTCGCGGCCGCCGGCGGCAAGGGCGGTCTGGGCAACGCGGCTCTGGCCAGCTCCAGCCGCAAGGCGCCCGGTTTCGCGCTGCTCGGCGAGGACGGCGAAGAGCGCACCATCGTGCTCGAGCTCAAGGTTGTCGCCGACATCGGTCTGGTCGGCTTCCCGAGCGCCGGCAAGTCCTCGCTGATCGCCTCGATCAGCCGGGCCCGCCCGAAGATCGCCGACTACCCCTTCACCACCCTGATCCCCAACCTGGGCGTCGTCGTCGCCGGTGAGCACATCTTCACCGTGGCCGACGTACCGGGCCTGATCGAGGGCGCGAGCGAGGGCCGCGGTCTCGGCCACGACTTCCTGCGCCACGTCGAGCGCTGCGCCGCGCTGGTGCACGTGATCGACTGCGCGACGTACGAGCCGGGCCGCGACCCGCTGAGCGACCTCGACACGATCGAGGCCGAGCTGAAGGCCCATGGCGGGCTGGAGGACCGGCCGCGGCTGATCGCGCTGAACAAGGTCGACGTGCCGGATGCCAAGGAGATCGCCGAGATGGTGACGGCCGAGCTCGAGCAGCGCGGCTACAAGGTGTTCTCGATCTCGACCGCCAGCCACGAAGGCCTGGATGCGCTGAAGTTCGCGATGGCCGAGATCGTCGAGAAGCGTCGCGCCGAGGAGGAGAAGCCGGACACCACCCGGATCATCCTGCGCCCGCGCGCGACCGGTGGCCCGGAGTTCAAGGTCAAGAAGACCCCTGACGGCGGCTGGCTGATCCAGGGCGAGAAGCCCGAGCGCTGGATCCGGCAGACCGACTTCACCAACGCCGAGGCGACCGGGTACCTGGCCGACCGGCTGAACCGGCTCGGCGTCGAGCGGCAACTGCTCGAACTGGGCGCGATGGCCGGCGACAGCGTGACGATCGGCGACGCCCCGAACTCCGTGGTCTTCGACTTCGCTCCCGAAGTACAGGCCGGTGCTGAGCTGCTGTCTCGCCGTGGCGAGGACCAGCGACTGGACGAGGACCGTCCGGCGGCGCAGCGCCGCAAGGACAAGGACTACGAGTACCACGCCCGGCGGGAGGGCGAGATCGAGCGGCCCAAGGACCTGTCGGAGTACGGCAAGGGCTGGGTCGATGACGAGGTCGACCTGACCCCGGCGGAGGCGAAGGCGGCTCAGAAGGCCGCCGAGAGGGCCGCGCGCAAACAAGCCCGCGAGCTGGCCGCCGCCGAGGAGCTGGAGGCCGAGCGTCTCTACGCGCTGGGTGAGACCATCGACATAGATGCCGAGAGCAACAAGTAGCGTTTCCGGAGGCCGTCGACGACGCCGGCCCACTGCTTGCTCCCACTGAGTCAGGAAAACTGATGACGCAACGGGTTGAGGTCGTCAAGGCCGGGCGGATCGTGGTGAAGGTCGGTTCGTCGTCGCTGACCCAGCGCGGCCGGATCGACCTCGAACGGCTGCGAGTGCTGGTCGACGCGATCGCCGCGCGCCGGGTCGAAGGTACCGAGGTCGTGCTGGTCTCGTCCGGCGCGATCGCGGCCGGTCTGGCGCCGATGGGGTTGCGCTCGCGTCCCCGCGACCTCGCCACCCAGCAGGCGGCCGCGTCGGTCGGCCAGGGGCTGTTGATGGCTCGGTACTCCGATGCCTTCGCCGCGCACGGACTCCGGGTCGGTCAGGTGCTGCTGACCGTCGACGACGTCACCCGGCGAAGCCACTACCGCAACGCGTACCGCACCTTCGCGCGGCTGCTGGAGCTCGGCGTCGTCCCGATCGTCAACGAGAACGACACCGTCGCGACCACCGAGATCCGCTTCGGCGACAACGACCGGCTGGCCGCGCTGACCAGCCACCTCGTGCACACCGACCTGCTGGTGCTGCTGTCGGACGTCGATGGTCTGTACGACGGTGACCCGCGCAAGCCCGGTACGACGATGCTCACCGACGTCCGTGGCCCCGCTGACCTGTTGCCACTGCAGATCGGCCGGACGGGCAGCTCTGGCGTCGGTACGGGTGGTATGCAGACGAAGGTCGAGGCCGCCGCAATCGCCACCGAGGCAGGGATCCCGGTCGTGCTGACCTCAGCCGCCCGAGTCGGCGAAGCCCTTCGAGGCGACCCCGTAGGAACCCTCTTCCACCCCACTGGCCGCCGCCGCAAGACCCGGTTGCTCTGGCTGGCCCACGCAACCTCAGGCCAAGGCCGCCTGGTACTGGACGAAGGCGCCGTCCGAGCCGTGACAGACCGCCGCAGCTCCCTGCTCCCAGCTGGCATCACCGGCGTAGAAGGCACCTTCTCCGCCGGCGACCCAGTAGACCTGATCTCACCCACCGGCGTCGTCATCGCCCGAGGCCTCGTCAACTACGACGCCACCGAACTCCCCAACCTCCTAGGCCGCTCCACCCGAGACCTGGCCCGAGAACTGGGCCCGATGTACGAACGCGAAGTAGTCCACCGCGACGACCTAGTACTCCTCTGACCCCACAGAGCGAAGAACAAGAGCGAAGAACAAGAGCGAAGAACAAGAGCGAAGAACAAGAGCGAAGAACAAGAGCGAAGAACAAGAGCGAAGAACAAGAGCGAAGAACAAGAGCGAA
>NZ_JBITDB010000003.1:0-306988 GCF_044453825.1 Kribbella sp. NPDC051620 | reverse complement strand
GCGAAGAACAAGTATAAAATTTGGCTTTTCTTTGCTGTGGTCCTCGGGTCGGCGTGTCGCTGGTTCACAGCACGAGGATCCGGGGCGCCCACGGTCAGTGGGGTGTTCTTCGGGGATTGCTGGCCGGTGCGCCGAGTTCGTAGCCGTGCACGGCGTCGTCGAAGGTCTTGCCGGCCAGACCGGTTTGCCGCTCCGGTCGACCACCCGCGTTCGCGGAGGTTGGGTACGCGGGCAAGGGACGTGCATCTAGGCGTGCCTGGCGTGCTGGTGTGACGTGCGTGGATTGTGGCTGAGTGGGCACTGAGAGTGGACGGTTGTGGTGGTGGAGAGCCTCGGATTAGGGGGTTGTGGTGGTTACGGAGACTGGTGAGCGGGCGGGGCGGACCTTCTTTGGGCAGCCGCCGGTGTTGGCCAACCTGTTCGGGGTTGAGTTGTGGGAGCGGTTCTCGTTCTACGGGATGCAGGGGATCCTGCTGATTTATCTGTATTACTCGGCTAGTCAGGGTGGGCTGGGGATCGACGAGGGGACCGCTACCAGCATCGTGGGGGCCTACGGTGGGTTGGTTTATCTGTCGACGATCGTCGGTGGGTGGCTGGCTGATCGGTTGCTGGGGGCGGAGCGGACGCTGTTCTACGCCGCCGTCGTCGTCATGGGCGGTCATATCGCTCTCGCCTTGATCCCGGGTATGGCTGGGGTGGCGGTCGGGCTGGTGTTGATCGGGTTCGGTAGTGGTGGCGTCAAGGCGAATGCCACGTCGCTGGTCGGCACGTTGTATGCCGTGGATGATGAGCGTCGCGATGCCGGGTTCTCGTTGTTTTATCTGGGGATCAATCTTGGTGCGCTTGCGGGACCGCTGCTCACCGGGTTGCTGCAGAAGAATGTGGGCTTCCACTACGGGTTCGGGCTGGCGGCTGTGGGGATGGCGCTTGGGTTGATCCAGTACAGCTTCGGTCGGCGGCGGCTGACGGGGGCCGCGCGGGAGGTGCCGGACCCGATTCCGGCCGCTGCCCTGCGTCGAGTGGCGATCGGTGTGGCCGTTGCCGTGCTGGTCATCGCCGTCGTGCTGGCGACCGGGCTGCTTCCGGCGTCGCGCTACGCCACGGCTGTGGTGGTCCTGAGCGCGGTCGCGGCAGTGATCTACTTCGCCGTCATTCTGCGCAGTGAGCGGGTGACGGAGATCGAGCGCCGCCGGGTGTTCGCCTTCATCCCGCTGTTCATCGCGAGCGCGGCCTTCTGGTCCCTGTACCAGCAACAGTTCACCGTGGTGACGATCTACTCCGACCAGCGCCTGGACCGGACCATCTTCGGTTGGGAGATGCCGGTGTCGTTCGTCCAGTCGATCAATCCGGTGATGATCATCGTGTTGTCGGGTGTGTTCGCGGCGCTGTGGACCAAGCTCGGGTCCCGCCAACCGTCCACGCCGGTCAAGTTCAGTCTCGGGCTGGCGGTGATGGGAGTCGCATTCCTGCTGTTCCTGCCGATGGCCGGCGGCGGCCCGAACAGTGCGCCGCTGCTCGGGCTATCCGGCGTACTGCTCGTGTTCACCATCGCTGAGCTGCTGCTGTCACCGGTCGGTCTGTCGCTGGCCACCAAGCTCGCGCCCGAGGCGTTCCGCACCCAGATGGTGGCCCTGTTCTTCCTGTCCATCGCGCTCGGGACCGCGATGTCGGGCGTCCTGGCCAAGTTCTACAGCGCCGACCACGAGACCGCGTACTTCGGCGTGATCGGCGCCGTCGCGCTCGCCCTCGCCGCTGTACTGGCCCTCGCCGTCGTGCCGATCCGCCGCCTGATGAGCGGCGTCCACTAAGGGATCGGCGACTTGACCGCGAGTACCGGGCATTCCGCCTCCAGCAGGATGGTTTGCGCCTGACTGCCCAGGATCAGTTTGCCTACCGGAGTGCGGCGACGCAGGCCGATGACGATCAGCTCCGCGTTGAGGTCATCGGCCAGCCGGAGGATCTGCTCGGCGGCATCCTTGCTTGCCACCAGCTGAGTCAGCTCGTGGTCGACGCCCGAGGCTGTCAGCCGTTCCTCGATCGATTGCCACTCAGCGCCGGAGGCGAAGCGCTTGTCGACCAGGGATTCGCCCCGGGAGGAGTTCACGACGACCAAGCGCTGCTTGCGCAGCCGGGCTTCCTCGATGGCGCTCTCCAGGGCCGCTACCCCTTCCGGGGTTGGCACATAGCCGACGATGATCGCCATCTCAGTCTCCTACCTTCACTGCGTCGACGGGCTCACGGCGCCGCAGCCGGCTGACGACCGGCGGTACGACGAGGACGAGCAGGATCACGAAGTACACGATCTTGGAGAACCAGGTGTTGGTCAGGCCGCTGATGTGACCGTCGCTGATCTGCAACGCCCGCCGCAACTGCTCCTCCGCGGTCGGCCCGAGGATGATGCCGATGATCGCCGGTACTACGGGCAGCCCGAACCGCCGCATCGCGAACCCGAGCCCGCCCAGGATGAGCAGCAGCCACAGGTCGAAGGTCGACAGGTTGGCCGCGTACGCCCCGATGCTGGCGAAGAACAGGATCCCGGCGTACAGGTATGGCCGGGGGATCCGGAGCAGCTTGGCCCACATCGGCGCCAGCGGCAGGTTCAGCAGGAGCAGGATCGCGTTGCCGATGAAGAGGCTGGCGACCAGACCCCAGACCAGTTCGGGCTGCGTCTGCAGCAGCCGCGGACCGGGCTGGATGCCGTACCCCTGGAAGGCGCCGAGCATCACCGCGGCGGTCGCGGTGGTCGGGATCCCCAACGTGAGCAGGGGAACCAGACCACCAGCGGCCGACGCGTTGTTCGTCGCCTCGGGACCGGCGACGCCCTCGATAGCACCCTGGCCGAACTCCTCCGGGTGCTTGCTCAGCTTCTTCTCGGTGACGTAGGACAGGAAAGTCGGGATCTCGGCGCCACCGGCCGGGATCGCGCCGAACGGGAAGCCGATCACGGTCCCGCGCAGCCACGGCTTCCACGACCGGCGCCAGTCCTCCCGGCTCATCCGGGCGGCGCCGACGTTGATGATCTCGGCGGGCGTACGCCGCAAGTGCGCTGCGATCCACAACGCCTCGCCGACCGCGAACAACCCGACCGCGACCACGACGACATCGATGCCGTCGGCAAGTTCCGGCAGGCCGAGCGTGAGCCGTTGCTGACCTGACGTCGGATCGATCCCGATGGTGCCGACCAGCAGCCCGATGCCGAGCGCCGCCAGGCCGCGGATCTTCGACGATCCGAGCACGGTGGTGACGGCGATGAAGGCCAGTACCATCACCGCGAAGTAGTCCGGCGACCCCATCTTGATCGCCAGCTTGACGACCCCCGGCGCGACCAGCGCCAGCGCCAGCGTGCCGATGGTACCGGCGATGAACGAGCCGATCGCCGCCGTGGCCAGAGCAGCGGCCGCTCTGCCCTTGCGGGCCATCTTGTTGCCCTCGATCGCGGTCACCACCGAGGCGCTCTCACCTGGTGTGTTGAGCAGGATCGAGGTGGTCGAACCGCCGTACATGCCGCCGTAGTAGATGCCCGCGAACATGATGAAGGCCTGCGTGGGTTCGAGCGTGTAGGTCAGCGGGAGGAGCAGCGCGATCGTCATCGCCGGGCCGATGCCGGGCAGTACGCCGATCGCGGTACCGAGCAGGACGCCGACGAAGGCGTAGAGCAGGTTGGTCGGGTGGGCGGCGGTGGCGAAGCCGTTCAGGAGTTCGGCGAACGAGTTCATCAGAGGATTCCCTTGAGGATCCCGACCGGCAGCGCGATGCCGAGGCCGAGGTTGAACAGGTACCAGGTACCGACCGACAGGGCGACCGAGATGATCGCATTGCGGATCAGGTGCCGGCTGCCGAGCGCGAACGTCGTACCGAAGAACAGGACGGCGCCGGAGACCGGCCAGCCGAGCCGGTCGATCAGCAGGATGTTGGCGACGAAGGCGGCGACCAGCAGCCCGAGCGTCTTCCAGTCGCTGCCGTGCGACAGGTCCACGTCCTCGCCGGCTTCCTGCTCGCCACGGCCGCCGCGGAGGATGTTCACCGCGAGAAGTACCGCCGTGACGACGAGCAGGATGCCGACCGCGACTGGAACCGTCTTGGAGCTGACCGGGCTGCGGCTGTCCAGGTCGGGGAGCCGCAGCCCGTCGATCAGCGCCCAGGCGCCGAGGACCAGGAGGAGGAGGGCCACTCCGAGTTCGGAGCGGCCCTGCTTCACGGTGTCCATCAGGCCACGAGACCCAGCTCTCGCAGTACGCCGGCGACCCGGTCGTTCTCCGAGGTGAGGAAGCTCTTGAACTCGTCACCGGTCTGGAACGCGTCGGCCCAGCCCTGCTTGGTCAGGGTCGTCTTCCACTGCTCCGAGCCGTGCATCTTGGTGAGCAGGTCGACGTACTGCGCCTTCTTGTCGTCCGGCAGCCCGGGCGGTGCGACGATGCCACGCCAGTTGGTGAAGACGAGGTCGATGTTCATGCTCTTCAGGGTCGGCGCGTCGACGCCCTCGACGGGCGCCGCGGTGGTGACGGCGAGGATCTTCACGTCACCGGACTTGGCCTGCTCGGCGACCTCGCCGATGCCGGTGGCGGCGAAGGCCACCTTCTTGCCGAGGACCGCGGTCAGCAGCTCGCCGCCGCCGTCGTACGCGACGTAGTTGACCTCCTTCGGCTGCACGCCGACAGCCTTCGCCAGCAGCATCGGGGTGAGGTGGTCAGGGCCGCCCGGGTTCGACGCGCCGCCGACCGGGACCTTGCCCGGATCAGCCTTCCAGGCGGTGACCAGCTGGTCGAGACTCGTGTACGGCGATCCCTTCGGGACGACGATCGCCTCGGCCTCCTCGATCAGCTTGGCGATCGGGACCGTGTCGGCCAGGGTCGCCTTGGACTTGTTGGTGAAGACGGCCCCGACGACGCCGAGCCCCATCTGCATCAGCAGGTCCTCTTTGCCCTTCTCGTTGACGAGGCGCTGCAGACCGACCGTGCCGCCGGCGCCGGCGGTGTTGAAGACCTCGACCGTGTCGGACAGTTTCGCGTCCTGCATCGCCTTCGCGGCCGCGCGGGCGGTGGTGTCGTACCCGCTGCCGGGGGAGTTGGGGACGAGGATGCGCAGACCCTTGACCGGGCCTGAGCTGGAGCCGCCCGAGGCGTTGTCGTCGGCGCTGACGCCGCAACCGGTCGCGGCCACGGCGAGCGCCGCGACGGCGGTGATACTGGTGAACCACGTCCGTGCTCGCACGGCAGTCTCCTTGCTTTCGGTGGTGCGGTTGCCCGTCAGCGTGGCGTGGTCCCGCAACCGTGTCACCGTTACTACCGCAAACTCAGTTGTGTTCATTGTGCTCACGCGATGATGGCGCTCCGGGGCTCCGCCGAGCACAATCGGGGCGTGAAGACCAGACGGCGAGTGGTACTACGCAGGCGCTGGACGCTGGCCGGGCGGATGCTCGCCGTCCAGCTGCTGATCGTGCTCGTCGTCCTGGTGGGCGTGGCGGCCGTCTCACTGGCCCAGTCGAACGCGCGCTTCCGCGAGACCGAGGGCAACCGGGCGCTCGCCGTGGCCGAGCGGCTCGCGGTGACGGCCGGCGTCCGGGAGGCCGCGGCCGGGCGTGGGCCCGCCTTCGTCAGCCAGGCGCAGTCGGTGGTGGAGTCGGGCCGTACGTTCTCCGGTTCGACGTACGTGGTGGTGGCGCTGGGCAACCGGCAGATCATCGCTTCGACGGATCCGCTGCCAATGACTGACAAGCCGTTGCTGCAGCAGACCGACGCGTTCCAGGGGCGGTCATGGGTCGGGCGAGACGAGGTGACCGGCGCCGCGCTCGCGATGGCGCCGATCATCAACGTGCAGACCCGGGAGACCGATGGGGTGGTCGCGGTCGGCAGGCAGTACCCGTCATTGCTGGACAATCTGGCCGCGGCCAGGGCCAACCTGCTCACGTACCTGGGTATCGCCTCACTGCTGGGGGTGGCCGGGTCGTTGCTGCTGGCAAGGACCGTGAAGCGGCAGACCCTGGGGTTGGAGCCGCGGGAGATCACCGGGCTGGTCGAGCAGCGGGAGGCGTTGCTGCACGGCATCAAGGAGGGCGTGCTCGCGGTCGATCTCGATCAGCGGATCACGATGGTCAACGACGAGGCGGCGCATCTGCTCGGCATACCGCTCGCATCCGCCGGGCGGCGGCTGGGAGACGTCGACGACACCGGGCGGCTGGGAGAGATCTTCGACAGTATGGACATCGCGACCGACCGGCTGCTGCCGTTGCACGGGCGGGTACTGACGCTCAACCGGATGCCGGTACGAAGCCACGGCCGGCACATCGGCTGGGTCGCGACCTTCCGCGATCGGACCGAGCTGCTCGAGTTGCAGCGTGAACTGGACCTGACCCGGAACACCACCGACACGCTGCGGGCGCAGGCACACGAGTTCAGCAACCGGATGCATATCGTCAGCGGGCTTATCGAGCTGGGGGAGTACGACGACGTCCGGCGCTACATTCAGCGGGTCGCGGCCGATCAGACCGAGTTGACCGCCGGGATCACCGCCCGGGTCGCGGATCCGGCGGTGGCCGCGTTGCTGATCGCGAAGTCGAGTCAGGCCGCTGAGCGTGGGGTGAGCTTCGTCGTCGATCAGGGGACGTGGTTGCCCCGGCTCGACGAGCGGCTGGCGACGGACGTGTCGACCGTGCTGGGGAACTTGGTGGACAACGCGCTGGATGCTGCGACGGGTGGGCGGGATCCGTTCGTCGCGGTCGAGGTGCTGGAGGTGGCCGGGGCGGTGCGGATCGAAGTACGGGACTCCGGGCCGGGGGTGGACAGCGCGATGCAGCATCGGGTGTTCACGCATGGGTTCAGTACGAAGGACAGTGCCGGGGATGATCGGGGGATCGGGCTGGCGCTGGTACGGGTGATCTGCCGGAAGCGGGGCGGTGACGTGACGGTGCACAACGAGAACGGGGCGGTCTTCGTGGCGACCCTGCCGATGCTCGCGGAGGCGCGGGCATGATCCAGGTACTCGTCGTGGACGACGACTTCATGGTGGCGCGGCTGCACTCGAGCGTGGTGGCGTCCCAGCCCGGGTTCGAGGTGATCGGCGCGGCACGGACCGGCGCGGACGCCCTGGCCGCCGTACGGACGCTGCGGCCCGATCTGGTCCTGCTCGACATCTACTTGCCGGACATGAGCGGGCTCGAGGTGTTGCGCCGCTTCCGGGAATCCGCCGCGGACTACCCGGTCGACGTCATCGTCATCTCCGCCGCCCGCGACCTCGACACCCTGCGCACTGCGTTGCGTGGCGGCGTCTTCCAGTACTTGGTGAAGCCGTTCGAGGTCGAATCCCTGCGAGCCCGGCTGGAGGACTACGCCGCCCACCGAGCCGAACTCCATCACCTGACCGAGGCCCACCAGGACGAGGTCGACCGCGTCTTCCGCACCCCCAGCACCCGCACGCCACCCCCCAAAGGCATCAGCCCGGAAACCACCACGTTGGTACTCCGGGCCCTGGCCGAATCCCCCGACCCAGACCTCTCCGCCACTGAATGCGCCGACCTGACCGGCCTCTCCCGCAGCAGCACGCGCCGCTACCTCGAACACCTGGTAACCACCGGCCAAGCCGAAATGCACCCCCGCTACGGCACAGCCGGCCGCCCCGAACGCCGCTACCGCCTGCTCCCGAAATAATCCGAACAAGAGCAAAGAACAATTTTAGAATACTTGGGCGGAGGTTGGGGTCCGTGGTCACCTAAAGCAAGTGGATGGCTGGGTATGCGAGCCAACTCGCGGAGGTCTTCCGCCTCTCCGGTCGCAAGAGACAGATGCTCGGGCTCAGGGGCGCGGTGGGTGGCTGTCGGACCGTAGTTTGGATTGGCAGCGGTGGTGTCAGACCGTGTCCGTGGGCGGCCGGGCGCCCGACTTTGAGCACCCGCCAGGCACGATTCGGTCGTCCAGGTGACAGCGCCGTGCTCAAAGTGGCGCCCCGCCCAGGGGCTGGCTGACTTTGGGCGCGGGGCAGTCATGCTTTCGGGGTTTGAGTGACCGGTGGGTGCTCAAAGTGGCTTATGGGAGGCGGTCGGAGATGGCGGATAGGGCTGTGTCTCGGGCGCCTAGGACGTGGGATTCGGCTAGGGCTCGGGCCTGTGGGGCGTTTTGGGTGATCAGGGCTTCGAGGATGGCGAAGTGTTCTTCGAGGGCCTGGGTTCGGCGGGATTGGGATTGGTTGGTGAAGGCTCGGTAGCGGGCCATTTGGCCGTCTACCTGTTCGTGGAGGCGGACGGCCCAGCTGTGGGATGCGATGTCGGCGATCTTCAGGTGGAAGGCGTGGCCGGCGTGCATGGCGTCGTCGGCGAACTCGACCAGGCGCTGGTTGCGGGCGACCAGCTGTTTCAGAGCTTCCGCCGACTCTGGGGTCATCCGCTCGGCTGCCTCGGCTGCCATCAAGCCCTCCAGCGCCGCGCGGACGGAGTACAGCTCCTCGATCTCGCTGGCTGACAGCGAGCGGACGACCATGCCGCCGGTGGGGAGCTGCTCCAGGAGGTCTTCGGCGAGGAGCAGCCGGAGGGCTTCGCGGAGCGGGGTGCGGCTGACCTGGAGTTGCTGGGAGAGCTCTGGTTCGAAGAGCCGCCGGCCGGGTGGCAGGTCGAGCGACAGGATGCGCCGTTTCAGTTCGGCGTACACGACCTGACCGCCGGAAGCGCGTCGCACTCTGTCCGTCATCCGAAACTCTCCTTTGCGTACTTGTATACAAGTATGCTTCTCTAACACCAGTCTCGCACCCGATCGGAGCAAGGCATGGCCCATCTTTCCCCGCCCGGCGCGCTCCGGGCGTTCACTTCGGCCGTACTACGCGCCGAAGGCGTCCCCGACCCCGACGCCGACCTGCTGGCCGACACCCTGGTGACGGCCGAGCTCTGGGGCCACGCCTCACACGGCATGCTCCGCCTGCCCTGGTACGTCGCCCGCCTCCGCACCGGCGCCACTCAGCGAGTCACCCGCATCACCACCATCCGCGACACCGGCGCGCTGATGGTGCTCGACGGCGGTCACGGCATCGGCCAGGTCATCACCCACCACGCGGTCAGCCAGGGCGTCGAGCGAGCCAAGATCCACGGGGTCAGCGCGATCGGCGTCCGCAACTCGGGCCACTTCGGCACAGCGGCGTACTTCACCCGCCAAGCCGCCGAGCAGGGCTGCATCGCGCTGCTCTGCACGAACGCGAGCCCGGCGATGGCTCCGTGGGGTGGCAAGCGGAAGAGCATCGGTACCAACCCGTGGTCCATCGCAGCACCGGCCGGCGACCGCGGCGTACTGGTGATGGATCTCGCCAACACGGCTGTTGCCCGCGGCAAGGTCTACCTGGCCGCCGAACGCGGTACGGCGATCCCGCCCGGCTGGGCCGCCGATGCCGACGGCGACCCCACCACCGATCCGCGGGCCGCGATCGAGGGCCTGATCCTCCCGATGGCCGGGCCCAAGGGCTACGTCATGTCGTTCATGTTCGACGTACTGGCCGGAGTGCTGACCGGCAGCGCGTTCGGCGACCAGGTCGTGGGGCCGTACGAACCAAAGCAGACGAGTGGCGCGGGCCACCTCCTGCTCACGATCGACGTCGCCGCGATGGCGGACCCGGCCGAGTACGCCGCCCGGGTGGAAGCCCTGATCGACGCTACCCGCACCGCTCCGAAGGCGTCGTGGGCGCACAAGATCCTCGTCCCCGGCGAACTCGAGGACCGCAACGCCGAGCGCAACAGCCGCCAGATCGAGCTCACCGCCACGACCTGGGCCAGCCTCGCGGAACTCGCCGCCGAGTCCAACGTCGCCCTGCCGCCGGCCGAAGAGGTCTCGCAGCCTGCCGAAGAGCTCGTTACGCCGTCAACGGAGGAAGTCCCCGCATGATCACCCTCACCGTCTCGCTGCAGGTCCGCCCCGATCACCTCGACCCGTTCCTCGAAGCGATCCGTACCAACGCCGAGCGCTCCTTCACCGACGAACCCGGCTGCCTGTCCTTCGACGTCAGCCAGGACCGCGACGACGACCACCATTTCGTCCTCAACGAGACCTACACCGACGAAGCCGCGATCGAGGCGCACCGCTCGGCGCCCCACTTCAAGCAGTGGCGCGAAGCGGTCGCGGAGCACGTAGTACCCGGCAGCCAGGCGAACACCCTGGCGACCCGGATCTTCCACCACCACAGCCCGGAGGCCGACCGATGAGCCTGTTGATCCGTCCCGACCAGGTCACGCCGTTCGATCGCGGCAACGGCGTCGTCACGATCCCGTACGTCGGCCGCTGGAACGCCGACGCCAACAAGATCACCACCGGCCAGACCGTCTTCGCGCCCGGTACCGGCCTGCCCGTGCACAGCCACAACGTCGAGGAGTCCGTGCTGATCCTCGAAGGCCTGGCGATCGCCGAGATCGACGGCGAACGGATCGACCTGGTGGCCGGTGAGGCGACCTGGGTCGAGGCCGGTATCCCGCACCGATTCATCAACCGCGGCGACACTCCGATGCGGATCTACTGGGTGTACGGCGGTCGCGAGGTGACCCGCACGATCACGGCCACCGGCGAGACCTTCGAGCACCTGTCCGAGAGCGACCGCGGCGGGCTGACCACCCCATGATCACCACGACCAACCCGGCCACCGGGCAGCCGCTGGCGACGTACCGGCCGATGACTTCCGAGCAGATCGAGCAGGCCGTCGAGCGCGGTCACGCGGCCGCCGCGCGCTGGGGTCAGACGGACCTGACCTCACGTCTCAAGGCGCTCACTCGACTCGCTGCCCAGCTTCGCGCCGAGTCGCCACGACTGGCCGCGCTGATCACCGCCGAGATGGGCAAGCCGATCGCCGAGGCGGAGGGCGAGGTCGAGAAATCCGCCGTCACCGCCGAGTACTACGCGGCGCACGCGCCGTCCATCCTGGCCGACGAGCCGGTCGACGTAGGGGCGCCGAAGGCCTGGATCGCCTACGAGCCGATCGGCCTGGTACTCGCCGTGATGCCGTGGAACTTCCCCGTCTGGCAGGTGATGCGATTCGCCGTCCCGACCCTTGCCGCAGGCAACGGAGTACTGCTGAAGCACTCGCCGAACGTGACCGGCTCGGCGCTCGCCTTGCAGCAACTCCTGCTCGATGCGGGCTTCCCCGAGGACCTGCTGACGACGCTGGTACTCGACGAGGCGGACGTACCGGCAACGATCGAAGAGCTGATCGCTGACGACCGGATCGCCGCGGTCACGCTGACCGGGAGCAACCGTGCGGGGTCGGCGGTCGGCGCAGCGGCGGGTCGTGCGTCGAAGCGGTCAGTGCTGGAACTCGGCGGCTCGGACGCCTTCGTGGTGCTGGCCGACGCCGACGTACCGGCTGCTGCAGCCGCCGCCGTCAGGGCCCGCTTCACGAACTCCGGCCAGAGCTGTGTCTGCGCCAAACGCTTCATCGTCGAGGCCGCGGTCGCCGATGAGTTCCTCGAGCTCTTCGTCCAGGGGGTGGAGGCTCTCAAGCCGGGTGACCCCGCGGATCGCGCGGTCACCCTCGGCCCGCTGGCCCGCGACGATCTGCGGGTGGCGCTGCACCGCCAGGTCGCCGAGTCGGTCGCGGCCGGCGCGAAGCTGCTCGCCGGCGGCCAGCCTGTCGACGGCCCTGGGTACTACTTCGAGCCGACCGTCCTGGCCGGCGCCATCCCGGGGATGCCTGCCTTCGACGAGGAGACCTTCGGCCCGGTGGCGGCCGTCGCGATCGCGGCCGATCGGGACGAGGCGATCACCTTGGCCAACAGCACGCAGTACGGGCTCGGCCTGAGCGTCTGGTCGGCGGAGCACGGCGTCGAGGTCGCCCGCCGGATCACGTCAGGCGCGGCCTTCATCAACGCCGTCGTCGCCTCCGACCCGCGGGTCCCGTTCGGCGGCACCAAGCACAGCGGCTACGGCCGCGAGCTGTCCACCGCGGGGATCCGCGAATTCACCAACACGAGGACGTACTGGGTCGCCTAGCCTGAGACGGCCGCGCACGGTCGCGGGGGATCGTCCTACGATGGCTTGGTGAGCGAGATCATCGAGCTGTGCCGGAACGCGCGCGAGGCATCCTATGCGCTGGCGGCGGCGTCGCGGGCGACCAAAGACGCCGCGCTGAAGGCGATGGCGGCCGCGTTGCGGGCCGAGACGGACAAGATCGTGGCGGCCAACGCGAAGGATGTGGCGGCCGCCCGGGAGTCCGGTACGCCGGAATCGACCGTCGACCGTCTTGCGCTGGACCCTTCGCGGGTGGATGCGATGGCTGCGGGACTCGAGCAGCTTGCCGGCCTGGTCGACCCGGTCGGTGAGGTCGTCCGCGGGTACACGCTGCCCAACGGGCTCGAGCTTCGCCAGGTCCGGGTGCCGTTCGGCGTCGTCGGGATCATCTACGAGGCCCGCCCCAACGTCACGGCCGACGCCGCCGGCATCTGCCTCAAGTCCGGCAATGCCGTGTTGCTGCGCGGCTCGTCGTCGGCGGCCGCGTCGAACGAGTCGATCATCGCGGTACTGCGCTCCGCCGTCGTCGAAGCGGGTTTGCCGGCTGACGTGATCCAGGGCGTGCCGGGCGACCGCGCGGCCGTGAAGGAGCTCATGCAGGCACGCGGGCTGGTCGACGTACTGATTCCGCGTGGGGGCGCCGGCCTGATCCGGACCGTCGTCTCCGAGTCGACCGTGCCGGTGATCGAGACGGGCGTCGGCAACTGCCACGTGTACGTCGATGCCGAGGCGGATCTCGACCTCGCCCTGACGATCCTGCTCAACTCCAAGACGCAACGCCCGAGCGTGTGCAACGCGGCCGAGTCGCTGCTGGTGCACGCGGACGTCGCTTCTGAGTTCCTCGCGAAGGCGCTGCCCGCGTTGGCCGAGGCCGGTGTGACCGTGCACGGCGATCCGACGGTTGTTGCTGCTGGCAAGGATATCGTCGCGGCGACCGATGAGGACTACGGCACGGAGTACAGCTCGCTGGATCTTTCGGCGGCTGTGGTGGCTGATCTCGAGGCGGCTGTTCAGCACATCCGGAAGTACAGCTCGGCGCACACCGACGCGATCATCACCCGGTCGCAGGCGGCGGCGCGGCGGTTCGTGCAGGCGGTCGACTCGGCGGCGGTGGTGGTCAACGCCAGCACGCGATTCACCGACGGTGGGGAGTACGGGTTCGGCGCGGAGATCGGGATCTCGACGCAGAAGCTGCATGCGCGCGGGCCGATGGGATTGCCTGAGATGACGTCGACGAAGTACGTGGTGATCGGCGAAGGCCAGATCAGGACCTGAGCAGCGGCGCGGCGTCGAACGACCGCACCTCGGGGATCTCGTCCGACAGCATCGCGAGCGCCGCGGCGTATTCGACGCCGGCCGGCAGATCCATCAGTCGCACCGGTCCGTCGTACCCGGCCCACTCCCGCAGCGCGGCCGGCTGATCCGGCGCGCTGACGATCACCTTGCGCAGGTCCGCCGTGATCCCGTCCCCGGTCGCCTTCACCACGGCTTCCTTGCGGGTCCAGTACTGCGTGAAGGCGCGAGCGCGAGCATCGACCGGAAAGGCCGCAAGCTCGTCGGCCTCCAGATCGGACAGGCTCACCGTGGCGAGCGAGGCCGTGTCGATCGAAGGATTGATCAGCTCCACATCCACGCCCACCGCGGCCACCGGATGGAACGCGACGACGATCCGGTCACCCGAATGCGACACCGAGATTTGCATGCCATCGGCAACGACCTTGCCATGTTGCCGTCCGCAATCCGGGCAGGTCCGGTCGATCACGACCTCAGCAGGGGAGACGTCGAACTTGCCAGCCAGCACCCGCCGCACGATCGTGGCGCCGACCAGGAAACGGCTCTTGTCCTCGTCGCGCGCATAAGCGGCCATCCGGCCCCGCTCGACGGCGTTCAGCTCCGCGACCAGGCCGGGTCGCGCGTCCGTAGTACGGCCCCACCAGATCTCTACCGCCGTCACAGCTGACCAGCCGTCGCGTAGGCCCAGTCGATCGCCGCGGGGATGTCGGTGATCGGGTAGTGGACGGCCTTGATCTCGCGGGTCGGGGCGACGACCAGCATCAGGCGCTTGAGACGTTCGTAGCCGCCGGCCCGGAAGGTCGGGAGGCGGAGGGCAGCGGTCAGGGTGAGTTCGGTGTCGGACAGCAGCACGTGGGGGATGTTCTCCAGTTCGGCGAAGGCATGTTGCTCGTCGGGGCGCTGGGTGCTGACGCCGTGGACCGCGATCCCAGCAGCGGTGAAGTCGGCGGCCTTTTCGGCGAAGAGCCTGTTCTCCAGCGTGCAGCCCGCGGTGCCGGCGATGTCCTCCCATCCTT
Source organism: Kribbella sp. NPDC051620 (assembly GCF_044453825.1). Lineage (NCBI taxonomy): Bacteria > Bacillati > Actinomycetota > Actinomycetes > Propionibacteriales > Kribbellaceae > Kribbella > Kribbella sp. NPDC051620. The sequence goes on along the minus strand of NZ_JBITDB010000003.1, from coordinate 292,716 downwards.
CCGGCAACTTGCTCGGTCTGCCGGTGGCCGGATAGCCGAAGATCACGGTCGCTTTGGCGGTTGCGTCGACGACGTCGCGACGCTCTTGGCTGGAGGGCAGGAGGAGGTCCGCGGGGATGCGGGTGCCGACCAGTTCGTGGATGCGGTGGGCCGGGGCTTCCTCGGGGGCGTTCGTGCCGGTCAGTTCGCCGTCGCCGAGCAGCCAGCGGTCGCCCCAGTCCTGGAGGGCGACCAGCACAGGGAGCAGGGCGCGGCCGCGAGGGGTCAGCTTGTAGGAGTACCTGGGTGGGTGCTCCTGGTAGGCCACGCGCTCGACGACGCCGCTGTCGAGCAGGCTGTTGAGCCTCTCGGTCAGCACCTTCCGCGAGATCCGCAGCGACTCGGCCAGCAGGTCGAACCGGTCCAGGCCGCGCGCCAGGTCCCGGACGATCAGCAACTCCCATCCGTCACCGACCACCCCGAGCGACTGGGCGATCGCACAGTCAGGCTCGGGGGAGTAGCTACTACGCCGCACGCCAGCCTCCTCCACTTGCTCCTACGCTATCCGTGCTTGTAAGTTCCTTTTAGGAACTCACTGTACTTCGGGGGTGCTGGATGTACTGGCGACGAGTGGCGGAGCTTCCGGGGTGGCTCAAGGCGGTGATGCTCGGGCAACTCGTCAGCTCGGCCGGGTCGCTCGCGTGGATCTACCTCACCCTGTACTTGGTCGAGGACCGTGGAATGTCGCCGCAGGACGCCGGCTTTGCGGCCGCGGCGTACGGGGTCGGGCTCTTGCTGGGAAACCTGTCCGGCGGCTGGTTCGGCGACCGCTTCGGGGTTGCGCGGCGCGACCATCACCAGTCAGTTGACCTGGGCTCTCGCCTGCCTCGCGATGCCCTTCGTGCCACTCGGTGCGCTAGCAGTGCTAGCCGCTGTGGCTGGCCTCTGTGGTGGCGCAACCCGTCCCAATCTGAGCGCCGTCGTCGCGCTGGTACTCCCGGCCGAGCGCCGGCGAGAGGGGATCGCGCTGTCGCGGTCGGCCAGCAACGCCGGCTTCACCATCGGTCCACCGCTTGGCGGTCTGCTTGCCGCGTACGACTTCTCGCTGGTCTTCGTAGTGGATGCGGTCTCCAGCGTCGTCCTCGCGGCCGTCATCTGGCGGTACGTTCCTAGCGCGACCCGGGTGGCGGCCGCGCGCGTCTTGGGGGTCTGGCGTGCGCTGCGGGCTGATAAGTCGGTCCTGGTACTGCTCGTGTCGATCGTGGTCATCGACACCGTCTACCGCCAACTGTTCTCGACCCTGCCGCTGGTACTGCATGACGCGGGCACTCCTGCGGTCGCATACGGCGTACTGCTCGGCTTGAGCTCAGTATTCATCGTGCTGCTGGAGGCGCCGCTGGCCATCCGCCTCCGCAACCACCACGCATCCCGTGTCATCGCCGTCGGCTTCGCCCTGGTCGCCACTGGCCTAGCAGTACTGGGCGTCTGGCCCGTGCTGATGGGAGCCGGGGTGGCGGTCGCGCTCATCACCGCGGGGGAGATGCTCTACAAACCCACTGCCACCGCCCAGGTGGTCGACGCGGCCCCCGCCGGCATGACCGGCCGCTTCTCCAGCCTGTACGCCGCAGCCTCGATCTCCGGCATGACCCTGGCCCCAGCGCTGGGTGGCACCACCTATCAGCACCACCCGCATCTCCTGTACCCGCTGGCGGGTGCTCTGGCGCTAGCGGCCGCAGCGACCACCTACCTGGCCGGCCGACGGCGCGTAGTACCGGCTAGACCTCCGGTAGAGGCGCTGCCCGGGCATCCCCCGGTAGTACCGGCTATGCCTCCGGCAGCGGCGCCGGCCGCGCCTCCCAGCGAGTAGAGAGCACCACGGTCGTCCTGGTCCGCACCACCCCGTTGACCCGGCGCAGGCTACCCACCACGGCCTCCAGCTGAGTCACGTCCGCCACCCGGACCTTCACCACCAGCTCCTGGTCGCCGGCGACGAACCAGCAGTCCTCCACCGCGGCGATCTCCCGGACGCCCGCGACGATCTCATCCGTCTCCACGTCGTCCCGCTGAAACAGCCCCACCAGCGCGCTGGTCCCCAGCCCCACCTGATCCGGCGCGACCACCGCGCGGTACCCGAGCAGTACGCCGCGCTCCTCGAGCCGCTTCACCCGCTCCTGGACGCTCGGCCCGGACAGCCCCACCACCCGGCCCAGCTCGGCCCAGCTCGACCGCCCGTTGGCTCGCAGTGCCTCGACCAGCTGCCGATCGATCGCGTCCATGCCATCCTCCGTTTACCGCAGATTCGTAGGAAGATCGACTGATCTGCCTTCAATTCGTTCGAGTCCTAGCAGTTTCTGGCGTACAATTTCAACTACCGAAGCCAGTCGAAACAACCTTGTGAAGGAATCATGATCACCCCCGAAGTTGCCCGTGCCCACATCGACGAGATGCGCCGTGTCGCCGCGATCCACCAGCGTGACTACACCGGTCCGTCCGCGTGGCGCCGGCTGCTGACCCGCTACATCCGGCACAGCTGACCCACCTCCCGCGCGACCGGCAGGGCTTCGGGCCCACCGGTCGCGCTCGCGCAGGTGGGCAAGAGATAGGCTTCGCCTCATGCATGCCCTCCTCCTGCCGCTGTCCGCGGCCGCCGAAGAAGCCTCCACCGAGGCCTCGCACATCTCGCCTTGGTGGTACGGCGGGTTCGCCCTGTTCGTCCTGGTCGTGATGCTGCTCGTCACCGTGATCATGGGCAAGGGCCGGCCGCACAGCTGAGCGGCCTGGTGAGCTGACGTGGATTCGGAGCGGGTGCGGCCCGGCCGCCGACTGGGCGTGATGGGCGGTACGTTCGACCCGATCCACCACGGTCACCTGGTGGCGGCGAGCGAAGTACAGGCGTACTTCGACCTCGACGAGGTGATCTTCGTCCCGACCGGGCAACCCTGGCAGAAGCTCGACCGCGAGGTCTCGCCCGCCGAGGACCGGTACCTGATGACGGTGATCGCGACCGCCTCCAACCCGCGGTTCTCGGTCAGCCGGGTCGACATCGACCGGCCCGGTCCGACGTACACGATCGACACGCTGCGGGACCTGGCCAGGCTCTACCCCGACGCGGAGCTGTTCTTCATCACCGGCGCCGACGCGCTGGCCCAGATCCTCACCTGGCGCGACGTCGACGAGATGTTCAAGCTGGCCCAGTTCGTCGGCTGTACCCGGCCGGGGTACTCGTCGCAGGAACTGCCGTTGGACAAGCTCCCGATGAACCGGATCACGCTGCTCGAAGTACCGGCGCTGGCGATCTCGTCGACCGAGTGCCGGCAACGCGTCGCGAAGGGCAACCCGACCTGGTACCTGGTGCCCGACGGGATCGTCCAGTACATCGCCAAGCGCGACCTCTACACCAACCACTAAGGAACTTAATGCCTGCCACCGAACGCGCCATCGAGCTGCTCACCGCGGCCGCCGAGGCGGCCCACGACAAGAAGGCCGAGAACGTTCTCGCGTTCGACGTCTCCGAGCAGCTCGCCATCACCGACGCGTTCCTGGTCGCCTCCGCCTCCAACGACCGTCAGGTCCGCGCGATCGTCGACGCGATCGAGGAGAAGCTCCGGGTCGACTTCGACGCCAAGCCGGTCCGCCGCGAAGGCGCCCGCGAGGGTCGCTGGGTGCTGCTGGACTACCTGGAGATCGTCGTCCACGTCCAGCACGACGAGGAGCGCAACTTCTACTCCCTCGAGCGGCTGTGGCGCGACTGCCCGATCATCCCGCTACCCGGCGCCGACGGCACCATCGCAGTACCGGTGATCGCCGACCGTACCGCCGAAGAGGACCCGACCCCGTCGTCATCCTCCTCCGACGCCGCTGGTGACGGCTCCGCACCGTCCTCCGCCGTCGAGTCCTCCTCCGCGGCCGAATGACAGCGGGCCGGCTGATCGTCTGGCGCCACGGCCGGACCGAGTGGAACCTGCAGGACAAGATCCAGGGCCAGGCCGACATCCCACTGGACGACGTAGGCATCGCCCAGGCGCGCGCAGCTGCCGCGCGCCTGGCCTCCCTGGCCCCCACCCGCCTCTTCTCCAGCGACCTCCAACGCGCCGCCGCGACGGCCGGTGAGCTCGCTTTGCTGACCGGCCTCAAGATCGAGTACGACGAAGCCCTCCGCGAAATCAACGTGGACGACTGGGCCGGCATGACCATGGACGAACTGGCCGCCATCCACCCCGAGGCGGCCCTGCGAATCCGCTCCGGCGAACCCCAACGCCGAGGCACCGCCGGCGAAACAGTCGAAGAGGTAGCCGAACGCTTCGCCCCCGCCCTGGCCCGCGCCATCGAACACGGCGAACCCTCAGACACCGTCGTAGTAGCCACCCACGGCCTGGCCGCCCGAGTAGGCATCTGCCTCTTCCTAGGCATCCCCAAGGCCCACTGGCCAGCCTTCGGAGGCCTCTCCAACTGCAACTGGGTCTCGTTGCTCCCCGGCCGCCACGGCTGGCGAATAGAAGAATGGAACGCCGGCTCCCTCCCCGAACCAGTCATGAGCGACGACCAGCAACGCTAGACAAAGACCCCACGCCCCCTCCGCTCGGCCGCTCCTTCGTCGCGACCAGCTCCGGGCGCTCCCACCACCCCTTTTTGTCTCTGCGGCGCTCCTGCGTCGCGCGGTGCCGCTGTCTGCGTCGCGGTGAGTGCCGTCGCGCTCGCGATCTCCTGCCGAGGAAGCTCATTGCGCCCATCGGCGCGCGCCTCGCCCAGGCCGCATCCAGCAGCCGTCGGAACCTAGTTCCGGCGACTGTCTCGCATACTCCAGGCCACCCGTTCTCCGCCCACCGGGAAGGTCGGCCAACTATCACCACCAGCCCTCCGCAACCCGCCGCAAACCGCCCTCACCCAGCGTGCTCTTCCTCACCTCCTGCTCCGCTCCACCCGATTTTTCTTTGCGGCCCCCCATCCGCTAAACTTCCGGAGTCCGCAAGACACCGCGGGGCTTTGGCGCAGTTGGTAGCGCGCTTCCATGGCATGGAAGAGGTCAGGGGTTCGAATCCCCTAAGCTCCACCATGAGTGCTGTTCTCGAACCGGTTGCCAAATCCAGGCCACCATCAGTGGTTAGAACATCACTCAGGGTTACATCCTCAGCTCCCGTACTCGTCAGAGTGCGGGAGCTGTTTGGTTGTGAAGATCCAACAGGAGTCTCTTGCTCGTTTGAGCGTCGGAAGGCCGCGTAGGCCTCAACGACCTCCCCGAAGACCGGGTTCAGTACCGCGTGGTCAACAAAGTCGCGCTCTAGGTATAGCGCCTCAAAGAACGCGTCGTTGATCCGACGGCGAGTGAGATCCGCCGCAGCCTGGTACATGGATTGTGGGTCTTCTAGCAGGTGCAGCACGGCTGAGAGCAGCTCGACGGCCTGCTTCACAACGTTGCTGCTGGACTGGCGATCCTTTTCGAGCTGGATGCGCTCGACGGCCAACTTCTGGAGACGTTCACGGAGCTTGCCCGATGGCATTGACCCTTCGGCGACAGCATCGATCAGGCGCTCCTCCTGTAGGTCCAGCTCATGGAGACGCTTCGCGGCGTGATCCCTGCGACTGATCACGTCGCGCCGGTCAAACTTGAGTGTCTCCTGCGCCTGCTGGTTCACCGTGGTAGCGAAGCCATCTGGGGTCTTGACGGTGGCGTAGAAAGCAACGATCGCGGCCTCGACCTGGTGTGCCGGCAAGTGCGGAAGTTCGCAGACCCCGAGCTGGCGTCCCCTGCAGATGAAGTAGCCGTACAGTCCACCGTTGCCCGCTGCTTCCGTCTACATGATGCGCGATTCTCTACCTTCGTCCTTACACCGCTGACAGCGCAGGATGCCGCGAAGGTAGTGGGTGAGACTGCGGTCACGCGATCCAGGCTTGGCGCGCGAATCGAGGATCCCTTGCACCTGCGCGAAGATCTCGGCATCAACGATTGCCTCATGACGCCCTGGAATCTGCTGACCCTCGAAGGTGACGAGCCCGAGGTAGTAGGGGGTTGGCGAGAATCTTTCGCCACTGCTTCTCTGAGACGGGCCTGGTTGGCCAGCGTCGTGACGGACGGGTGGTGAGACCTCGCTCTTCCATCTCCGCTTCTAGGCGACGTACCGAATACTCACCGGTCGCGAAGAGGATGAACGCGGTCTCAATGAGCGACGAGCGCGCCGGATCGACGGCGATGGTGCGGATGGTTCGTCCCTCATAGTCTTCGGTGACGTTGAGGTACCCGAGTGGCGCAGGCCCGATGGTGCCACCGTGCTTGAGCTTCTGACTCATCTTGTAGCTGATGTCAGCGCCGCTCTGCTCGGACTGGTACTGATCCACTGCGTGCATGATCGTTTCGATCATGGCGCTTTCGGGACTCTCGCCAAGGTCCAGCGTCGTGGAGATGATGCGTGTGCCGTGCTTGCGTAGCGTTCGTTTGGTGAGTCCAGCATCTACAGCGTTACGGAACGCGCGAGAGAAGGTGTAGACGACGACGTAGTCGATGTCGCCCTGCTCCTTGATCCAGGACAGCATCTCCTGGAAGACGGGGCGTTTGTCGACGGACGTCCCGCTTCGCCCCGGCTCAATGAACTCTCGTACGAGGTCGGCATCTAGTGCCATGCCCTTGCGAAGACCGGCTTCACGCTGAGCCGGAATCGAGATTCCCTCGGGGTCGTAATCGGTGTTCACCTGCGACGGCGTTGAAACGCGCAAGTAGAGTACAAAGCGTTTTCGTGCCTTCGTCACTTGGGCACTGCTCACGGCAGCTTCAGCCAGAGACATGATCACACTCCTTCGGTTGCTGAGCGGATGGAGTCGGGCGTGCGTGGGGTTGGTGATGTTTCATCGTGATTCCTCCTCTCGGATTAGGTGACGCGGTAGGTCAAATAAGTTCTTCTTTCCCAGATTTTGGCGCTTCACATTCGTAGCCGTCTCGTTGGGCGACTTGGAGAAACTGGCCCTCAAGCTTCGCCACGTCTTCGGCCGGGATATCCCCATACTTCGCTCGAAGATACGGAGCGAAGCGCGGCAGTTGTTCCTTCGGCATCCAGTCCAGGCACACATAGAGATCCGATGCAGGTAAGTTGAGAACGCGCCCAATCGCAACGAGTGTCTCGGGGAGCGGGTGCTGGAGTTGGGCAGCCTCAAGCCGAGTGACTGTGCTTGGCTGCAAGCCCGCACGGCGGGCGAGTTCGCTCGCCGAGTACCCCTTTTCCCGGCGTGCGTTCTTGATGATGACTGCTAAGTGTAAATGTTCCTCTGCGCTCATATGAAACTCCCTGACTTGAATTGAAATTCATTACATCCCAATTATCCGTCTGTCGTTGCATGCATGTCAATTCCACAACAAGAGTTGACGAAGTAAGGAAAGCCTTTCCTGCTATTGATTCTGAGTGGTAATTGGATGGGAGGCGAGGCGCGTCGTGCGCTCTCGCCTCCCATCCGTGGGTGGTGTCCCGCTCAACCCGTCAGGGGAGTGGATCGGTGGTTACCGAGGAGCTCAGCTCTTCGGAGTGGACGCCCGTCGTCGGGTCGTCTTCTTGGCTTCCGGATCGGCCGATTGCTCGGTCGCCTCGTCGTCGGACGAAGCAACGTCGCTGGCATGGTCGTCCGATATAGCATCGGCTTCCACGGTGGAAACCTCAGCTGCCAATTCGGCCGCCTGTTCGCCTAGGCTGATCGCAGCCTCTAGCTGCTCAATGCTGGCACCCTCGTCTGGGGTGGGCGCAGCATCCGGTGTAACGGCGTCGAGCAGTGAAGAGATTGCAAGCACCTGCGCTTCGGCTTCGCGCTTGATCCGTTCGGATCGGGCGGAGACCTTCGCCTGGAACTTCGGATCGGTCCGCCTGGACTCGATCAGGAGTTTTGCGCCCCTGACGAGTGCTACCTGCAACGGAATGTCGTCGATCTCAGTGACAGCATTCAGCTGAGCGTGGATTGGGTGTTGGAGTTTCACCCCGATCGTCTTGTAGCTCTGCGGCCTGGTCGGGTTCTCTTCCTCGCTCATAGCGAGTTCCTCCTCGATGTTGGTGCAGCCGGCCATCCCGTATGGGATGACAGGACGGCTGCATGGCAGCGAGGAGACGGCATGACAGACTGGTGTCATGACTTATGTGCTGTGGCAGGCAGGTCCGGGTGAACAGCGCCGCGATGTGAGTGTTCGCGGCGCTGCCGATCTGGGACTTCCTCAGGAACTCACCATTCTCGCTGCAGTCAGCGATCAGCAAGACCTTCGTACGCAAGCGCGCTCCTATATTCAACTCGCTGTTCCCGGCGTCGGCCCAAGTCTGGCTTGGGTCGGCGTGCCAGGTGGCGGTCAGCGGGACGGGTGTTTTGTCCACCCGGCGACGGGAAAGACATGGCCTTGGGGCGAGCTGCGGCCCGCGGTCCAGCACGCGATCGACTTCGCCAAGCCGGTGTGACAGGAGGCTGCCGCCTGCAGCGTCACCGCTACGTCAGGCGAGATGACGAACCTCTATTGAGTTGTCAAAGTGCGGCGGATTGCTAGATTCGACCGTTGAACACCCACACCCCGCCGGGGTGATCTGCGAAGCGGACATCACCGCTGGTCCACATCTCGTGGACCATGTGCGCGTAGTCCGCTCGGACGATGTCGCGCATCCACTTAGGCAAGGCCTCTAGCTCGTGCTCGCCGTTCATGCCGTCGAACACATGCTTGGCATACGCCTCGCGGTCCTCGAACTCGCCTTCGTAGGCATCCTTGAACCGCTCTAGCGTGTAGATGTCGTGGTCGTCGTTGATCTCGGCCCAAGCTGCGAAGGCCATACCGTGCTCGTGGATGCCTCGGCCGAGTGCGCACACGATGTCCAGCGACTCGGACTCAGACAAGACGACTTCACCGAAGCCTTCCTGGCTGGTGATGGCCCACTCTTCGGCTGGTTCCTTGGTGAAGTGGGTATGCAGGGACCGGGCGAGGATCTTCTTGATGTCCGCATGGATGTCATCGAGATCTTGGCTGACGTCGATCCAGTCGCCGATGTCGTGGCCCTCGGTGTAGTCGATGACAGACCGGACGTAGATCCGTGGCCGGATGCGCTTGTCTGCTTCGCCTGCCTCGGGTTTGCCGGCCGCGATGGCGGCCCGGCGATCATTGAGCATCTGTTCGTGCTCGATGAGCCCTTGGGCGTCTTCTTCGTTGAGTCCGTAGCTGACGTAGCGCTCCAGCTTCTCGCGGTTGGCCCGCCGTTCTTCGGCTGCAGCCGTGCGAGCGGCCTCGATCTCGGCTTGCTTCTCTGGATCGTCGGTGCCGTAACTGTTGGCGCCTTGTTGTTCTGGGTTTGGTGGTGCGGGAAAGTCTTCACGCATGTTCACCTCCTTTCGTGTCTTGGTGGTTAGTAGGTGCGAGGGTCGACCGACTGTCGAAGACCCAGATGCCGTTGTCGTGATCGACGACATGGATGTCGCCGTTCCACTCGATGTGCTGGATCAGCCCGTGCCAGTCCAGACGCGTGATGTGTTGCAGCCACTCGGGAAGCTGTTCGATTGCTTCGACGGCGCCGCGTTGGACGATCACGTGCTCGGCATAGGTCTGGATGCTGGCGAAGTCGCCGATGTACGCATCGGGGAAGCGCTGCATGATCGCTACGTCGTAGTGACCCTGGAGTTCGTGGCCGATGCTGGCCCATGCGGCGAAGGCGGGGCCGTATTGCGCGATGCCCTTTGCAAGTGCAGAGACAACCGGGAGCGATTCGTGTTTGTCGGGCTCGGCCTGCTCGAAGTCTTCGGAGCCACCGATCTCCCATTCGCCGACTGCGGTGCCGGTCCGTCTGGTGGCGAGCGACCGGGATAGGACCGCCAGGATGTCAGCCGTCATGGTGTCAGCGTCCCGGGCGGCGGCGATCCACCCGCCAACCTCATCCCCGCGACTCTGGTCGATGGTCGAGCGGATATAGAGGCGGGGGTGAAGCGGTTGCTGGCGTTCCCGTCGTTCGAGGGCGATGCGCTCCAGCTCCCCCACGTTGTAAGCCTCTGCTTCACTGGCGCCGAGATTGACGTAGCGCTCGACTCGTTTGGCATCGGTCGGCCGCTCGGGACCTTCATGGCCGGAGAAACGTTCGGTCATAGTGGTACCTCCTTTCGTCTTATTGGTTGGTGTTCGGGAGGATGGAGTCGTCATGCGGCTTTGTCCTCCGGCGTACCGCGGGCCATATGGATGCGGTTGTTTGCCAGCTCGGCGAACTCAGGGTTCAGCTCAACGCCCAGCCAGTCCCGTCCGTGTTTCTCGGCAGCAACCGCAGTCGTGCCAGCACCCATGAACGGATCGAGGACGATGGCCTTCTCGCTAGGCGCCTGACAGAGACAGGTCACCAGTAGCGCCCCGCGGATAGCGGTAGCACCGAGACGCCTAGTCACCCGGTGATGCGGCTTGAAACAGTTCGAGCAACGAGCCTCTGGACTGCCGGCAAGGATGGCCCTCTCGGCTAGTCGCTCGGGGAAGGTGGCGAAGTGTGCTCCCGGTAGCTGCTGGTCGGCAGTTGCCAGACATCCCCGGGGTTCTTGCCGAGCGGGTGCCCGACGATGCCGCGTTGTTTGAGCGAGACCAGACCGCGGATGTTGTCGGTCGAACGAGCTCGCCACTGCTGAGGGATGGAGTCCTTGGCCGAGGCTTGAGGAGCTGTCGGCTTACTCGTGTGTGGAACTCGGATGGCGTCAAGATCGAAGAAGTAGCTGCGCTGTTTGGTGAGCAGGAAGACGACTTCGTAGGTAGTGGTCAACCTGTCCGGCACGCTCGAGGGCATGGGGTTGGTCTTGCTCCAGATGATCTGGTTACGTACCAACCAGCCGTCTGCCGCGAGCGCTGCTGACAACCGCGCCGGCCCCAGGAGCAGGCTCTTCCTCGGAGAGCCTTCCTTGTCGTGGATGGAGTAGCGGTCCGCAACGTTCAGCCAGAAGGTGCCCATTGGGGTGAGGACTCGTCCGACATCGGCGGCAACCGCGGTGAGATTGCTGACCCACTCTTGAATGTTGGATTCTTGGCCGAGTTGTCCGCCGACCTGGTAGTTCCGGAGGTTGTAGTACGGCGGGCTGGTGAGCGTCATGTCGACCGACTCGCTTGGCAGTCGGCGGAGTTGTTCCAGGGCGTCGCCGACGAGGATGGTGTTTCGAGGCGGTTGGGTCATGCCGCACCCCCGATCACGGCTGGTACCAGTTGCTCGACGGTGGTCACTCTGAACAGGTCTTGATCAAGCCGGGCGCTACGAATTGCGGCGGTTAGCTTGTCGGCGCGCTGCAGGTTCGTGACGACCCAGAGCACGCGGGGAAAGACGCCGTGGGTCTCTTGCTCGACACCACTCGCGCGGTAGTCCTCGTACAGCTGGCATTTACGGACGATGGTTGGTGGATGCTCGGTGCCGAGGTCGACCTCGAGGAACCAATGGTCTTCGTACTATCCTTGAGCAGTGACGACGGCTAGATCGGGACGAAGAAGTCGGTGTTCGCCACCGAGGCCGAGGAATCGTCGCCAGCTTCCGGGTTCGACCTGCACCGTGACGAGTTCGAGGCCGTCACTGCTCGCGGCCTGGTAGAGCGCCACATGGGTGTCTGCGATGGCCAGGGTGTGGGCGAGTAGTCGTTGCGACGGCTCGCGGTAGCGGCGTGAGACTTCCTCGCTGTCTTCGTTCTGGAGCATCCGGTGAGCGGCAGCCGTGACGCGCATGACGTACCCAGCCGATCCAGCTCGGACACCACCTACGCGTCGGTCGAGCGAGGAGATCAGGTCGTCGCGGCACAGTCGGCGAAGAACGCGATTACTGCTACGGGTCGCGCTGAGCTCGGAGGCATGGTCGTTGAAGTGCAATGCACGGATGTGCCTGGTAGTCAGGAATCGATGGGCTGAGATCGATCGCAAAATTTCGAGATCGCGAGAGCTGAGGTTGCGTCGGATAGTAGTAATATCGAGGCGGCCAAGTCGCTGCTTGGCGGACCGGGCGGCCGGGAGTTGAGCATCGGCGATGGGCGAACTATTCCGGACACTTAATTGGCGCTCTTCGGCGTCTGACCTGCGGGTATGCGGATCGTTGCTCGACGCGACAGGAAGACCGACAGGACGCCTTGGCATCTCCTGTGAGTCGGTCATGATGACCTCCGTTTCCGGCCACTACCGCCAGTCGCAGCGTTGTCGCTTGTGGCTCCGACTTCGACCAGTTCAGCCAGATCCTTCTCAACGGTGTCCAGTGATTGGCCGTACCGCTCTTGGCTGATCCGACGTAATGCGTCGGGATCGCGGCTAGGCGGCGAGAGCGCAACTGTTCGGCCGGAGGCGTACGGCGTCACTTGGCCGTTACTGGTTGCCAAGCTCGCATAGACGTGGAACGCCGGCAGGGTCGCGAAGTCGTCAGCCGTGATCTCCGGATGTCCCTTGGCGAGCAACGTTGCGTCGTCGTAGGCGAGCTGGAATGCGATTCGGGACCGGATGTTGCCGACGAATCCGGCACGCATCGTGTTCGACAGCTGGGAGGCATATTGGTGCGCCAGAGTGAACCCGGCGCCAAGTCCCCGAGCTTGGGCGAGTGCGTCAGCTAGGTCGGTCGGAAGGTGCAAGTAGTCCTGCACCTCGTCGATGTAGACCATGACGGGTCGACGGCTGGCCGCTGGCACACTCAGTCGGTTCTGGATCGCTTGCCACAGTTCCGCGACGGCAAGTGATCCGGTCAGGCGGGCGGCCTCCGCTCCGATGATCTGCTTCCGGAGAGGGATGAGCAGGATCTTGCCATCGGTCAGAATCTGGCTCATCGTTATCCGAGGCTTGCGCTGTCCGATGACGGCGCGAAGTCCAGGGTTGAGCAGGAACGGCCGCATCTTGTTCATGATTGGCGCGATGACGGTGGCCCGTTCTCCGTCCGACAACGCTTCGTACCAGGCCCAGAATGGGCCGAGCGCAACGGGATCAGCAGCGGCGACACGGCGAACGACAGAGCGACGAAAGCCAGTGTTGGTGAGGAGCAGCGGCACCATCGCTACGGACGCGTCACCGCGACGGGCAAGCGTCAGGAGCGACGAGTGCACGATGTCTTGGGTGCGCGGTCCCCAGGAGTCGGCGTACAGGGATCGGAATACGCTAAGGAGTCCTTCGACGCGGGTCTCCTCCCGGCCGCGGCCACTGAGCGGATTAAGACCGACTGGTGCATCGTCAGTGGGGTCGAGGATGACGAGGTCATCGATTCGATTGGCCGGCATTCGTTCGAGAATGTCTCTTACGAGGTCGCCCTTTGGCTCGATGACCACAACACCGGACCCTGCAGCGATGTCCTGTACGACCAAGTTGGCAAGCAATGTGGACTTGCCGGTGCCGTTCGGGCCAAGTACCCAGGTGTGTCGGAGCGACCCATCAACGTCCAGGCCGACCGGGCTCGTATGACCGGGAGCAGTCGGTATTGCTACCACGCGATCTGGGGCAGCAGATAGCAAGTTCGATGGCGGCAGTAACCGGGGATGGATGCCGGGGACTCCGGGGTAGTCGGCATCGCCAATTGGCCAGCCGAGCAGCCCGACGAGTTCACCGCTGTTCAAGGCAGTCGGCCACCACCACGGACTCGTCGCGTGGTTGAGTCTGCGAGAGGCTTCCCGGATGAGGCGGAAGCGGACGCCTGGTGTCTCAGCAGTACGCAGTCCAGTGAGAAAACCCGCGACAAGTGTCCGTCGTCGTCGTGGACTTTGGGCGGTGACACCGATACGGATGATGCAGTCGAAGCCGGGCAGCTTCTGTTTGGCGCGTAGGGCGCTGCGGGCATCGCTGTCGGTTCGATCGGCCGGCAACGGCCCGAGCAGTCCTGAACCGTGTGCAGAAGGTCGGGCTGCAACTGCTTTTGCGGCTTTACGCGGTCCGAGGACGATCTGAAGCACTAACTCTTCGGTGTCGAACACCCTGCCGAGTGCAGCCAGGATGGCTCTGGTTGATGGTTCAGGATCGTCGGTGCGCAGCGCCCTCGTACGGCTGCTGAGCCGGATAGAGGCACTGTGCGAGACCGCAGGACGATGCACGTCATCTGCGGTGAATCGAGTTCCGGTGATCACGGATTGAACGCTGGCCTTCACGCTGCTCTCTGCTCGACGTGGAACGCCAAGCAGGAGCTGCAAGGTTCGGCCTGAGCGTGCTTCCAGTACGAGCCGCGGGTTGCGCGGATCACCAGTCCAGAGCTGGAGCAGTTCAAGTATGCGAACCGGCGAGACGGGCCGCTGGAAGTGCAGTTGCACCCAGACAAGTTCATCGAGAGACCTTCTAGTCATCGGCGCTCCTCGACGCACCATCAGACTGCTTCTCTCCGTCGGCTTGGGGCTTGTCTTCCCCTTGTGCTTCCGCCTCCGCCTGGGCCATGGCCAGGTCGATGATGGCTCGAGCCAGCTTGTTGACATCCGGTGTTTCACGTCGGACGGCCCTCACTGACAGCCGATACTCACGTCTGTCACGTGGATTCTTACTAATCTTTCTTTTCCTGCTCATATGTATCCTCCTTTCCGTTGTGTGCGTGCAACGTTCTGCAACTAGTTATAGGTTGCACGCGCGCAACGGCCAATAGCCTTTTAAGATTCCACAACACCGATAGGAACAATTCGTAACCTGTTTTAAAGCCGTTGTTTTGCTGCAAAATTTCGTTGTCGATTTACCAACGAGACCGATGCCACCGGATGACGGAGACGATGACCCACAGCACCAGGGCGAGAACCGCAGCGCCGACGAGCCACGGCAGGATCGGTTGGAGGTAGGCGACGGCGAGATTGAGCAGGACCACTGAGCCGAAGATGAACAAGCAGGCCTGCCAGATCCAGCGAAACGGGTCGCGGCTGCGGGTGGGGTCGTTCGTCATCGGGTGGCCACCCAACTACCCGGACGGCGTGCCGTCAGACCGCCGAAAACGGCCCGTGCGACGGTTCCGGGCGCGTCGTCGTAGTTCGCTGGGGTGACGCGGATTCGGTCGTGGAGAACGTCGTTCATCGGCGTTCCACCAAGAACGACGGCGTGGACATCGCCGGGAAACTTGGCCAGATCATCGATTACGTTGCCGATGTTGTCGTCGAAAAGCTCGAAGTCGCTGAGGACAACGAGCGTGGCCTCGTGATTCGTGTAGTGGTTCGCCATGGCGGTTGCCGCGTTGAGAGAAGGCCCGAGGTAGCTGGTGCCGGCGGCGTCGCGTGGAACGTGCAGCCCGGAGCGCAGCCGTTGCAGTCCGCCTGTCGTCAGTGGCGTCGGCCCAATGTCGCCGCTGGTAGGGGTGTCGAAGTGCAGCACCGCGCCGAGCTCGTGCCTGCTGCCGCGTCGACCGATCGCTTGGAAGGCGCGCCAAGCTTCTTCGTAGCGGTTGGAGACCGGGTCAGCTCCGGCCGGACCAATGACTGAGCCGGAGTCGTCGGTGATGACGATCGTGATGGTCGGCTCCGGCGACGGCCGGCCGGGGTTGCCAAGCTGGTAGGAGACCTTGGGCCGGTTGGTCCTGGTGCTGCCGGAGGCCCAGCGCAGTTCGGCTGCCAGCAGGTGGGCTGGTCGGATTTGAACCGTGCGGATCATGCGGCATCACCGCGGAACCGTCGCCCGATGATCTCGGGCTGCTCAGCGGCCACACCGTGCCCAGCGACGCCGGGGTTACGGCGCAAGATCCTCTGCGACAGCGCGTGAAGCTGCCACCAGGCAGCCCGCCCGCGGTGCGTGTGCTCAGTCTTGATCGAGGCTGCATCGGCCAGCGCCTCGGCACGGTGCCGGATGCTGGGATCGGCAGCCAGCTTGCGGTGCGCTTTGATCGCCTTAGTGCACATGCGTTCGGTCCGCGCGAGATAGTCGGCGATCTCATCGGCGTAGCTGTAGTTCGCCAGGAACGAGCCGAGCGCCGTCGCGGCGGCCAGCATGCCAAAAGCGATGCCCGACGTCAGGCCCTCGACAGACAGCCGCAAGCAGAAGATGCCGACGCTGATGATCGCGACGATCGTCCCGCTCAAAGCCCCGACCAGCTTCATGGTGGAAACGCCGGCCTCGGCGCCGGTGAAGAACTGCCGGTAGCGCTGCTCGTCGTTGGTCAGGTCCTCGAGGTCGCGTTGCCGGATGCGAGCAAGCCGAAGGTCTTTGAGATCGGCCCCAGCCTGGCCCGCGGTGATTGCGGCTACTCCGGTGGCGACAGCCTGCCCGAGTGCGACCAGTGGGATCTCGCCCAAGGTGATCGCTGCGCCTAGGATTCCGGCCGTATCACCGAGGCAGAGCGCGATGAGGCAGATCCAGTAGCGGACCTTGATCGGTAGGTCCCGCCGGGCGAGATGGCCAAGAGTCCGCACGGCGTGGGCCGACTGGTCCTGTGCAGCCTCGATGCTCGATGCCGCACCGGTGATGAGCTCTGTTGCAGCGCTGGCAGGCAACTCCAGGCCAGCCGCAGTGATCGTTGCATTACGGGCTGCGGCCTCGCCCTCCGCCGCGTACGTCTCGGTCTGCGTCTGGGCCTTGGCGTGGTACTCCCGCTCGGAGTGGAAGTCGCCGATGTCGTCTGGGCGCGGAACAGCTCCGGCCCGGTCGATATGCGGCAGGATCACCGCGTCGGCTTCCGCGGTCACCTCGCTTAGCGGGTTGACACGGTTGCGATTCACCGCGCTCACCGCCCCGCGATGTAGTCGGTGACGATGGTGCACTGCGTGGCCTGAGATCGGCGACAGACGCCGTCCCAGAACCCGATAAGGGCGTTGGTCATCCCCGAGCTGGGTGCCGACCCAGCCGCAACCTTGCCGATCCCGGCGACGGTCACGGAGGCATCCGGCAAGCGCGGCACGTTGACGGTCATGCCGACTGCACGGGCGTCCGCGATCTCGACAGGCGTCGTGACTCGCCGTCCGACGGTCTGGAAGCCGTCGGTGAGGATGACGAGACGCAGGCGGTACGTCGAACCGAGCTGGTTGCGGTACTCGGCGGCCAGCCGGAACTGTGCGGTGATGTCGCTCTGAGCTGGCGACACCTTCTTGACGGCCGGCGGATAGGCCGCGGTGACCTTGTTGCTGATGTCGTCGACCAGCTTGGAGACGCGGCGAAGTCGAGCGTTGTCCGTTGCGCCGTCGAGCTTCAGCTCTTCGTCGTACAGAGCCACAGTTGCCGCGCTGGTGGCGGAGAAGGTGGTGACGAGCAGATGTCCGCCGCAGATCGCGGTTGTGCGGGCCTGCTCCTTGATGACGTTGAGACGTTCGTTGTCGAGCTCTGACGTCCGGCCAGAGCCGCTGACGTCCAAGTCGACCTTCGTGGCGTACTTGCTGTCTTTCGGGCAGGCCTTGAGAATCTGCTTGTCGTCGGCGAGCTGGCCGATCTCTGGCTTAGGGCCGCAGCCGACGAGCAGTACGAGCGCCACCAGAACGGCGACGATGCGTGCATGCACGCTTAGCGTTGTGGTCTTCACGAACGGGTCCTTCCAGGTTGGTCGGAGCCCGAGCCCGTGAAGCGAGTCATTCAAGTGAGTGACCCTGTGCTTTTCTTCCGGGCTGGGCGTGTCACCACAGGGCAACACCCGGATCCGGACACCAAAGCGGCATGTCTGCGGCAAAATCGGGGGATGGGCGGCAAAACCGAGGCACCACCGCACGGAGCGGTCGTTGAGGATCTGAAAGCTCTTAGAGAAGCAGGGCTGGCGAGGCTGCGCCATCAGCAGCTGGATGCGCTTGAGGATGTTGCAACGGTCGCGATGTCCGAGCGGGGGTTGACGGCCGGACCTGCTATCGAACAAGCTTTGCGTGAGTCAATCGCCGCGCTCGATTCTGGGGAGTACGGTGATGCGGCGTTGGCGCTTTTTGGTCTCGCACCAGGGTTGCGGGCGCGCTCGTCCCGGGAGCGACGGGAGTATGCGGCCGCCGCGATTGACCGCTCAGCCGACACCTTTGCGCGGCGCTACGAGGCAGATCTCCTGGCAAGCGTCGCTGACCAAATGCTCATCATGTATGCCGATCAGCGGTTGCGAGAGGCACGAACGAAGCTCGAACGCCGACACCCGGCTGAGTCGCGATTGGCCGTTCAGTGGGTCGAACGGTTTGAGGCCTACCACCGGATGTGGACACCGGCCTGGGCACTGGGAGCTGACCTCACGGCCTACCGACTCACGATGATCGAGCCCGACCGTCCATACGATTGGGCGCCGGGCACACATGGCCCCGACGATCTGGGGCATACGCAGGAGCGACAAGCTGAGGGATACGCGCACGATGCGCTCTATCGGTGGGCGTGGTTCCAGTGGCACCTTCGGCAGTTCACGTTGCGCCACGGTGGGATGTGGCTCCTATCGAGTAGTGCAGCGGAGACGGCCGCGTCGGACGCTGTGTACGCCATCGATTGGCATGTCACGGTCTTCAACGAAACCGACCAGTCATGGCTTCGCAACGCGGTCGCCCAGTCGCGCGACCAGGAGAGCAGTCACTTCCACAACCTCCTAAGCAGCACCAGTACCGGCGCCGCCCGCCTGAAAGAGTGGCTTGGCTGGTGTCAGGAGTGCCAGTGTGTGTGGGACATCAACGAGGTTGACACCGAAGATGCTCACTTTCCGACAGCGGCCACACACGCCGGGGTGCTCGAATCGTGTCAGTTGCACGCGGTTGTTGCAGCATGCTCTCTGTACTGTGATCTGATCGAAGCCGAGTGGGGCAAGATCGCCGATTGGTACCACCTGAGTGAAGCACGTGAGCGCGGCAGGAGCTCCGCCGATCACTACAAGAGCTGGCGATCAAGTCTGGCTCGATCAGAGGGTGGATCAGATGACGCCTAGGCCCCCCGCGGCCGCTGACGACGCTAGCGCGAAGCACTTCCTGGACGCTGCGGCCCAGCTCATTGACGCCATGTTCACGACATCCCCAACGGACCGCCCGCGCCGGCTAAGCGCGATCGACTTCCCGGCAACTCTTGAATGGTTGCGCAAAGTGGACATCATCAAGCTCGCTCAGGACGGCGGCTATCCGGGAGCCAGCCGCAAGGCCTTCGACAACCGCTGGGCAACCAAGGAAGACTTCGTCAACGACGCGATCATCCACACGATGCTGTACCGCGACGCACCTAACGCAGATCCCGCACTGCAGCGTGCGCACCTGGCCAGCGTAGAGACTGCTGGCGATGTGGGCAAGGCAATCTCGCTGTTTTGCGATGCGATGCTCGACAGCCTTCTGTCGTACCCACGGTCGTTCTTGCTACTCCATATTGGGCCGCTTCTTGAACAGCACCCGAAGCTGAAGGCCGCGATCGTGCAAGACATGAATCGGTCGTTCGCACCATGGCATGAGGGCTACGCGCGACTCTTCGCCGCTTTCAAGATAGAGATGCGACCGGGGTGGACGATCGAGCGCTACGGCCTCACACTTCAGTCGATGCTCGACGGATTCCTCCTTCGATCCCGTGTGCAGAGCGAGCAGATGGAGGAGTGTCGGTCGGACGGTGCGTCACTCTTCGCGGATGCAGTGGTCGCGTTCACTCTCGGTGTGATCGACATCGACAAGGACGGGCGGAGCTCGCGAGATGCCTTGGGCTTCAGTGTTGCCCCGCCTCGAAACTAGCCGTTACGACGGCGGGTAGTCGGCAGCGCGGTCCACGCTGCGCCTCGTAGGGGGACTCATGTTGCGCTCTAAGGAAGTTGACTCAGCGTGACAGTCGCTTGATGCTTGCTTCGAAGCGACGGTCGTCCGGGGGGACGCTAATTCTTGGCGCAGCGGTGGGCCGATGCGCCACTGCCGGTATGGAGTAGTCGTCCAATGCTGACCTATAGGTGCTGGCCGATGTGGGAGGGAGTAGTGCAATGCGTAAAGCATTGAGGGGGCGCAGTGGCTAACGGACTGACTTGCCGTGTCTGCGGCTACATGTATGCCGAACGCGAAGAGGACCAGCCAGAGGGTCGATGGGTCTACTACGTCTGCCAGAACAGGCAGAAGCAGTGCCGCAACCGTCAAAAGGTATTCGAAAAGTATGCGGATGCGCGCTAGCTGCACGCCCCGACGCCGCTCCAATGGTCTACCTCAGAAATCCTACTAGCAGCGGCCTCGACAGGCACGCTGTATAACGCTCGCGAGCTGGAGGAATAGTGTCACAAGGTCTTACTTACGCCGTCGACATGGTGCTGTGTATCGACCAGACAGGCAGTATGGGATCTATCATTGAGCGCTGCAAATCTCACGCTCTTACTTTCGGCGCTGACCTCCGAAAAGCGATGGCGGATCATGGTCGGCCGATGGATATTCTGCGCGTCCGGGTAATCGGATTTCGAGACTATCTATTCGATGGCGACGGATCGATGGTGACTTCGGACTTTTTCACACTGCCAGAGCAGAGCGCAGAGTTTGAGTCGTTCGTTCGTGAGTTGAAGGCTGACGGTGGAGGTGACGAGCCTGAGTCGGGTTTGGAGGCTCTCGCTCTTGCAATCAAGTCACCCTGGAAGCGCGCAGGTGACAAGAATAGGCAGGTCATTGTCTTCTGGACAGATGCTAGTGCGCATCCACTGGAGGCGGGTGCATCGAGTGGTACAGCGTCTTACCCTGATGGGCTTCCGGCCAACTTTGATGAGTTGACAGATTGGTGGGAAGGTCAGTCGTATGTCAACAAGAATGACAAGCGGCTGATTCTATTCACACCGAGTGCCGCAGGTTGGTCTGAAATAGTGACTCATTGGGAGCAGACCATTCATCTCGCCTCCCAAGCGGGCGCTGGTCTGGCTGAGCATGAATATTCGACCATCCTCGGTGCGATAGCGAACAGTGTCTAAGCGAAACCTTGTGGCTGCTTTGCCAGTGGTCGAGATGACTATTGATGCGCCGATAGGGCCGACAGGTGAGGATGCGCCTGCTGTGGCGATCGTTCGAGAGCATTCGGCCTGGGCAGGAGTCTTTGACGGTATGGGGGGAGCAGGCGGAACCCTGTACGAGGTCGACGGCATCGAGCGAACGGGTGCATACATCGGTGCGCGAACTGCTGCCTCTGCTTATCGAGACTGGGTGGATCAGACCGAATGGGATGCGGGTCAGGAAGGAAGTCTCGCCTCCTCGCTGCGGACGGCTGAGGCGCAGGCGCTCAGCGAGCAGTATCGGAAGTTGTGTGTTCCCACCTCACGCCTGACGAGCAAGCTACTCAAGGCACTGCCAACAACCATCGCAGTTGCTGGGGTCTCTGCCGTAGAAGGTGCACGAGGTGTGTATCGAGTCATCACCATGTGGGCTGGGGATTCTCGAATCTACGTACTGACGCCAGATTTCGGTTTGGCTCAATTGACCAGGGATCATCTGACGTCAGGCGGTGACGCGCAAGAAAACCTCGGTGACGACAGTCCCATGAGCAACTGCGCGTCAGCAGACTCTCCCTTCTTTCTTGAGGAACTTCATCTCCATGTCTGGACGCCGTTTGTGATAATCGCGGCTACCGACGGCTGCTTTGGGTATGTAGAAGCGCCCGTCTGTTTCGAGAATCTTCTGCTGGCGACGATGGTCTCAGCGGAGAACATGGAGAGCTGGGAGTCGTCGCTGACTGCCGAGATTGTTCAGCAGACAGGTGATGACGCGAGCCTCGCGATGCTTGTCGTCGGTTGGCGAGACTTCACCGAGGTAAGGGCTGCTTTCGGCGCGAGAGCAGTACAAGCGAAGGCGATGGTCGAGCAGATCAATATTGCCAGTCGATCGGTCCTACATGCTAAGTCCGAACTCTCCAGACTCGAAGCTGAGCGCCATCGAGTTATAAACCAGAGCTGGGAGGACTATCGCCGCACGTATGAGCCATCCTTTAAGACTTCAAGGCATGGTGAATGATGCGCATTGGTCGATACGATCTGGTGACGGAGTTCTGCAATACGGGCGCTGGTCAGTGCCGGTGGGCTTTCGCCACGTGCGATGGTGAAGACTACTTTTTGAAAGAGTTCTTGCGGCCGACCTACCCAATCGTTGGTGGTCCCGGTTCTGCGGCGACCAGGTCCCGGAAGCTTCTAGAATGTGAAGAGTTTGAAAAGCGTCACCGGGGAATGATGAGAGAACTCAAAAAGCTCTCCGTGGCCGGCGGCAACCTGATAGTGGCGCGGGAATTCTTCCGAAGTGGAGCTAAATTCTACAAAGTTACTGAGAAGATCAACGTCAGTGGTGTCCAGACCGAGGAAATCCATCTGATCCCCTTTGATAATCAGGTGGTATTAGCCGTGGCTGTAGCTCACAGCGTTCATGTGCTGCACCGGATTAACCTCGTGCACGGCGACCTCAAGCCGCAGAACGTCCTGCTCAAGGAGACAGTGAAGGGCTACCAAACTGCGAAACTGATCGACTTTGACGATTCTTTCCGCGCCGGGAACCCTCCGCCTCCAGACGACCTGGTTGGCGATGTCGTGTACTACTCGCCGGAGACTTACTCGTACGTCGCCGAGGCGGTCGGCAGTGAAACATTGCGTGAGCCCGCTGACGTGTTTGCGCTTGGAATCCTTTTCGGGGAGTACTTCACTGGTCGACGCCCGGAGGTTTACGACAGCACGGGTCGGCAGTTCGCGACCTGTGCGGCCGGTGTAGTCGAGGGCGGCACGGTCCGCACTGGCCTTGAGGTGAGCCGGCCTGATCTGGACGCGCTACTTAAGGACATGCTCGCAAAGGATCCTGACGCTCGGCCTGACATAGGGCAGGTCATGCACCGCCTGAAGGAAGCGAAGAGGAATGCCACACATCCTGCGAGCTCAGTCGTGACCCCGGGGCCACGGTTAAACGGTTCTCTGCTGGTCCCATCCTCGGATAGGAGCAGCAGAGTGTCAGGCCGCCCTGTGGATCATCCGACTGGAGCGCCTCGGTTGCGAGGGAGCCTTGCCCCTGACCGTCGAGGACGGATTGACGGCGAGGCGTAGCCCCTCATGAGCCTCAGGCCACCTTGTGAGGTGTGCGAAAACCTCAACTCTATCGAGACGATTATCTGTGCATGGTGTGAAACGCCTCTGCCGCTGTTGACAGCGCCAGCTAAACCAGCCTCCACAGCGGTCACCCCTCGGGTACCCCAAGCAGGCAGACCGTTGGCGCCTCGCCGCAGACGGCGGCCTGTCTTGACTGTTCTCCTGACGGCGCTTGCCCTCCTTGTGGCCTACGGCGTACTCAAGTCGGTGCACGGTGACAGTCCGGGGACGTCGGCTCCAGGTGCGGCGTCACTGCCGGCCGAATTCTTCAGCGCACCGGTCGGAAGCTGCTTCTCTCAGTTCACATGGAGATCCGAACTGAACTCGAATCCGCTTCGGGTGGTGAGCTGCAAATCCGGTGTTGCCCGACTCAAGTTGTACCAAATAACGACGATTACAAAGGCTCGGGCCGTATGCAAGGACAGCGTACGCTTCTGGGAGTCTCATGATCAGAAGGGATACTGCTTCCACACGATCCTGAGACCAGGGATGTGTGTACCGACAACATTCCGCCGTACTCGGGTCCTTGGCTATTTTTCCACTGGACTTTCTTGTCGAGATAAGATTCCCGCGAATGTTCTTTCTGACGCCTCTGAACCCGGCTGGACGGCGGGTCGGATCAAGATAAAGACTATTGGCACTTTGCCCGCTGCAAAGAAGTGTAGTGTTGGTGATCAGGAGTTCGTCCTGAAGGAGACCAAGACCCGCATTTGCGCAGTCACCGTCAAATAAAGAGAGTCATCAGAGTGTGAGCTTCGACGGGCGAATAGCAATCAAGGTTGCATCGTCCGGCTTGCCGCGACCAACAACCCGATCCTGAAACTCATATCCCGTACGAGGCGGGTCTCTCAGAATTTCAAGTGGAGATGTCTCGCTGAAGTAGTCACTACCGATGATGACGGTTGAATCTAAGGGTATGTCGAGTACCTGATCAACAATCATTCGAGCATCGAGGGTTGAAGTTGCACGTTCTTGCGGTGAGATTGCCCGACCGGAGCCATCGATACCGAGTTTGTACGCAAGCGGACTGTCTACGGTGCCTAGTTGGGCATCTTCACCATACTGCGCCATGTGTGTTTGAGTTCCATCAACGACGAACGCTGGCGAATCACCGATAGTGACGAGTCGGACTTGTGTAGGGGAGAGCACTTCTGCAAACGTCAGCGTGGAACCGACTGTTCCGACCATTTTCCCTATCATCCGTGGGCGTTGAAAAGGTCGGCCCGCTACCTTGCTAAATTCATCCTCAGCACGTTGGCAGATTTCTTCAAGGCGCCCAAGGTCAAAGACACTGTCAATACCGTTTTGAACAACATGGTCACTAATGAACTTGGCGAAGAACTGTGTCCCGATCTTGTCTGTTCCGTAGCCACCCATGCCATCAGCAACTGCGAATCGTGTGCGATCGCCACTGATTGCGAAAGCATCTTGACCGGAAGAATGGTTTGAGTTCCATGCCTGGTAGCCGTCTAACTCTAGATCTCCGACGGATGTTGGCCCAGTAGAGAATTCGAGATCCCATGTAGGAGAGTGTTCAAGGCTTGTTGGTAAAGCTCGCTCTGTGGCTTGCTCGGCGTTTGCAATGCGTAAAAGGCTTCCTCTAAGGCGGGAAGATTCTGGATTTGAATTACCGGTTTTTGATTTCATGCATAACGCTTACTGTCGTCATTATTAAACAAAATTTAGATTTGTACAAGACGAATATGAGTGCGCAGCTCCGGGCAGTGGTTACGGGATGTAACGCTTCACCGTGAGTCACGATGTACTGAGCGGGGGCGCGCTCGGTACGTGAGCGGAGGGGATGGATGTGTTTCAGTCAGCGACTTACCGGGGCTTGGACCTCGTGGATCGTGTATGGCCGTTGCGGTGTTTGGTCTATATAGGTGAGTCGCGGTGAGCTTGCCGCGCTACGAGATGCCGGCCAGTCCGCGGTTCATGCTTGGGCGTACGCCCGTGCACCTCTCGAAGGTGGTCGATTTTCTTACATATGTGATTGAGCGGGATCGACTAACGATCTCTGATCACTTGGGCGCGATGGGGCAGGAGCCCTTTTTCCTGGTTGCGGCGACCGGCCTGGGGAAAACCGTGGCGGTGCCCGTACATGTTCTGATCCGGCTCATGCAATCGCTAGGTACCAGCAGCGGTGCCGTGCCTCGGGTTTGGGTAGTAGAGCCGCGGATCCCGATTGCCGTGGACCAGATGAAGTTCATGAACTCACTGTGGGGCGAGTACCTGCAGGCGAGGAAGGAACGCAAGCTGCCACCGCTGTTCGGATGCATCAGTTCTGCCTCAGGCAAGGTCAACCGAGATGCGCCGATCAAGTTCGTAACCACCGGCATCTTCGAGCTGATGACTAGGGCAGGCGACCTGACTCCTAGCCAGGACCGCGTCATCATCGATGAAGCTCATGTGACGATCGAGCAGAACCCCGGCGTCGAGCTCGGTATCGCGCTTGCACGCAAGGCCGGCGTGCCGGTCGACTACATGTCCGCGACTGTGGATACAGCAGGGTTGGCTGACGATCTCGGCATCGACAACATCATCCGAGCTGATACGCAACGCCAGGTGATCTGGAAGCACAACCTCATGCGGCCTCTCTATGACGCCCTGCCGGACATCGTTCGATCTGTCCTCGTGACGCCCGACCCCAGCTCTGAGTACTTTCCCAAGAACAGCTTCCGCGAGGCCCGGACGGTGATCGATGCCGTGACGTCGCGAGGTCAGTCCCATGGCCTGCTGGCGGTCGTGAACTCCTTTGCCGGTGACCACAGCGACATTCGACGCCTCGCCGATGTTGTGCGCCACAGTCATCCGGGGCTCGTGGTCCTCGAGTTGGCGAGTGAAGTGGTGCGCGATGCGAAGCGGAGCAAGGAGTTCGAGCGAAGGCTGAAGGCGGTCGAAGCTGCGAAGCAGAACTATGTGGTCCTGGCGACCAGCGTCGTCGAGATGGGCATCACGTTCCCCTCGATCGACTTTGTCGTGACGATGGACAGTGGTTATGAACAAGAGACCATCGGTGACGTCTCCTTCCCGGTGGTTGCGCCGCTAGGCGTGAACTCGCTCCTCCAGCGGATCGGGCGCGTGGGGCGGCGTCGTCCGGGCATCGCTTACATCAGCTTGGAGGTGGGTGCTGAGTACTCCGAACTCGAAGACGAGCCCCTCAATCGCGGTGTCTTGAAGTATGAGCCGATCCGGTTCCCGATGACACGCGCTCCGTTGATGGCCCTGGCCTACTACGGCTGCCAACAGGAGTGGGACGACCTTGGTGAGTGGGTTACTAGCCTCAGGCTTCCGTCGAAGCTACAGGCCGACGCCGAGCGTATGGAGTACCTCGGTGAACAGATCGCGATGCTGGAGCAGCTGGGGCTTGCACAGAACCATCGGTTGACCGAGCTCGGGCGGCGGATGGAGCAATGGATTGGCCAGGCGGACCTCGCCTACTCCGTGCAGCTACAGAAGCGATTCAACGAGGGCGCCGGTCTTTCCGAGCTGATGTTCTGGGTGGTTGCGACAGCCCTCAGCAACACGCCGCTAGCGACGTTGCGCGCCCAGCATGACTTCTTCGTCGACTACGAGGACAGCCACAGTGCGATCGCGCACGAAGTCGACGTCTGGCGAGGATACGAGCACGAAGATATGGCAGCTTTTGCCTTCGTATCACTCGCCGCGACGATGGCCCCACGCCTCCTGTTCGCCGGGAATCGGGCTGATAACTGGGACCGATCTGAACTCGGACGATGGTGTCAGCAGTCGGGTGTGGACGGCCGCAAGCTGCTCAAGGCTGGCTCAGCAATCGCTGACCTGTGGCAGTTGTTCTGCAAGATCAACTCGTCGACTGAGACCTTCAAGGAGCGATTCGGCGGAGTCGCAGGCGCGGATCTGGAGTGCATTGCCTGGTCCCACCTCGCCGATGATCTTGATAACGACGCACTTCATGAACAGCTCCTAGCGCTCCCCGGTGTGACTCACGTCGAGGTGTTCGAATCCGAGGCTGGTGGCCTGGAGTGGCGCGATCTGAAGCACGGTCACGCTGGCCGGATTGGACAAGATGACACCCCGATCAAGCTCGTAACAGGAAACTACGCCGCTCGCCTAGTCCCCAGTAGGGAGTCGAAGGCAGCGGCAGCGAGTTGGCGCCTCGCGCATCTGGGCACGCTCCGATCTCGCTCGAGGCTGACCATCAATCTTGCCAAGCCGGCGACCAGTACCTCCCCGTCAGCCGAGAAGAGCCGGTGGGGGCGCCTTCGCGGGGCGCTCCTGGGGCGATAACTGTAAGCGAAGTTTCGTTTCACGGGCGTCGAGGAGGAGAGTCTGATGGCAGACCAGCCGAGTGAGATCTATTCGTGCCAGTGCCAAGGCTGCCCCAACGGCTTCGGTTCGAGCTTCTCCGCTGCTCCAGAATCGTGGTGGGCAGAGAAGGGGATGACGCCGCCAAAGAACTGCCCTGACTGCCGTGCCTGGGTAAAGGAGCAGGCAGACGAAGCCTTGCGCTGCCAGGGGTGTGGAAGCGTGATCCGGGTCCCTGCTCGCTACAAGATCAGCCATCATAAGAGGATCGGCCAATATGTAAACCCGAGGGAATGTCGGGAATGCGAACGAGGAGAGCGGCCAACCAAGGGGGTGGCGCCTAGGCCTGATCTCGACCGTGCAGCTCAGAGAGAGGCGCAGATCAGCGAGCTGCCGAAGATTCATAACTGCGCAAGCTACCTACTGGACACGAATCCGGAAAATTATCAGCACCCTGTACATGACGCTCCGAGCAGACAAGAGCATATCGAGCGGCATACCGCCTGGTCACCCTTCTCGGAAGTCAGCGAAGGCAAGTCAGCTACAGCATTGGGCGAGACTGCTGCCGACTTCCGCAGCCTATTGCGGTCTGTCGGGATCATAGCCCAGAGCGAGAATGCTGATCGGATCAGAGAGTATCGGACTATAACTGGTCGCATCGTCAAAGTATTTCTCACTGATAGCGCCAGGATTGAGATCAGCATCATCGAACCAACGGCTGGACCCGGTGGGCATGAGCTCGTCACTACTTACGACGGTTTCACGGTGGAAAAGGTTCTCGGAAAGCTAAAAAAGGGTGAAAAGCAATCGGCTGGCGAAGACCCCAAAAGGGATGGATGGGTTTAATGTGTTATTCTGAGAGTGAAAATGATTCGCGGCGATAATCCTCTAGCTCAATGGCGGTTGGCTAACAAACCGGACCGTCAGACCGACCTCGGGATCTCCCGGTGGCTGGAGGCTGCCGTTGCGCCTGCGGATGCGGTATGGATTGAAACTGAGTTCGAGAAGTGGCTTGCTGACCGTTCGCGGACTGTACCTGACCTCGTGGAGTGTGTCGGGCGATATGGCTACACGCGTCTGCTGATCCAGGGGTGGACGAAAGTTCCCATCGATATAGAGCCGGCTGACTTCGACCGCTGGCGCGCGGCCAACTATCTGCCCACGATTGAAGATTTCCATGACCAGCTGGCAGGTGTGGCGGGTGGATTTCTTGAGTTGGCTGGTCAGGCGCCAGTGCTCACGTCCGACATTATTCGACGGCAGATCGATGAGAAACTGAGCCGCTTGGATTCGATATTACTGCTTCCTCTAAGCGATTTTACGCCACGCGAGATGTCTGATGCCGAGTTGGAAGATGGCGATGATTCGGCCGAGCAGGATCGTTTCGACCGGCCCTTTGTGGTCCGTCAGCAACTTGAGTGTTTCGAGTGGGCGATGGAGCGAATTCGCATGCTAGCTGTCAGCGAACATAATGAGGAGTTGGGCCTTCCAAATCACAGCCTGTACGAGGCTCTGATGACGATCGACCTCAATGCATTATTGGTGCGACTGCGTCGATCCGATGATGGCCTGAGACGGATACTCCAGCACCTAGCGAAGTTTCAATATTATCAACTGGACTCCGACATTGCCCCCGAGTCCTTTTGGTGGCGGCACTGGAAATCTAGCCGGCCGAAGCGGTAGCCCAACCCACGGGGTGTCCTTCGCGATCTGGCTCTGCGCCGTCTGATACTGAGCTTCTCAGCTACCGCATCCAACCCGCCAGGGGTAGCCCGATGGTCCAGCGAACTCAGATACTTCTCACCGACGATCTCGACGGTACGGACATCCCCGCAGGCAAGGGGCAGACTGTCCCGTTCGCTCTCGACGGCCAGACCTACGAAATCGACCTGACTAACAAGAACGCTGGCGCGCTCCGGAAGGTGCTCGCGCCATACGTCGCCGCTGGCCGGCGCGTGACTACTGCGCGAGGCGTCAAAATGAAGCGCACGCAGGTTGGCCCCGATGCCCGCACCGTGAAGGAGTGGGCGCGAGCCAACGGGTACGAGGTCAACGACCGCGGCCGCGTGCCCCACGAGATCCGTGAGGCGTTCGAAGCAGCTAACTAGTCGCTGGGTATGGCCTCTCCTCTCGGTGTGGTCCACCCTGATGACTTCGGTGGTCAGCTCGAGGGGGCGCGACGTGCGGTACGGGCGAGACGATGAGACATGGGACCGGATGGTCGAAGAAGGAACGCTCTACCTGGAGGACGTGGCCCGGGATGCGGACCTGACCAGCTACAGCGCGCTAAATGCTGAACTGGTCCACGGGCCCGGTTGTCGGCCGTTCGATTTTGAGCAGGCTGCCGACCGCGCCGCGGTGGGCTACCTGCTCGGGCGCATCGTGGACCACAACTACTCGCGGATTGGCCTGATGCTCTCAGCTCTCGTGCGCCATATCGATGCGAACGAGGCAGGACCAGGGTTTTCTCAGCTAGCTCAGCAAATGAACCTTCTGGACAAGAACGCTAGTCGCGCAGCCAAGCGCGAGTTCTGGATCGGGCATGTAGCGCAGCTACATGCGCTCTATCGTGGTCCGTCTGCCTCCTAGGCGTCTCGCTCCCGATGGCTGCGAAGAGAGGCCTGAGCGAACTCGCACGTCAGACGTGTGGCCGTCCTGGAGCAGCTAATTTTGGCTCGATTTACTAACTATTTGGTACAATTAGATAGTTAATGCGTGATCCACTCCAACGGCTCTATCAGACAAAACTCGCCCTTCTTGCGGTGATCTTCGTCGTCGTTGGAGCCGCGCTCCTGGTCGTTGTCCACTGGCCCGACCTGCTACCCGCGTGGACGTCTGGGCTCCCGCTGACGGACCTTGGTTCGGCGCTCTTCACGACGGGGCTCGTCGTCATCGCCTTTGAGTATGTCGACGGCAGGGACAGTGAAGAGAGAGCAGATGCTCGACTGCGAGCGACCATCAGATCCGAAGCGCCGGCCATCCGGGAAGCCGTCATTCGCGGATTCGCAGTGGAGACGGACGATCTCAAGCGAGTAGCGACACCGCAACTCCTTGACCAGATTGCCGAGAACAGCATCGGCCTACGGTTCGGTGGTCATCAGTTCGCCAGCGAGGTCTACGGCGACATCCGCCATCAGGCGATCAATGCTGAGGAGCGTTGGTATGACGCGCGAGTGCAGATCGACATTGGGGATCCCGTCAAGTCGAGTGCGGCAAGCGTGCCGACCTTTGATGTCACGGTTCGGTGGCAGTATCGAGTTGTCCCGCATCACAGGTTCCGTCGCTTCGTGGTGGTTGGTGACCGGCGGCGGTATGACGAGCTCTCGACTTACTCCGGTGAGACGTCTGCCTGGTTCAAGTCGCCGATCTCCGGCTTGCCGCTGAGTGATCCAGCTACCTTCCGACTCCTTCAGTTCACCCTTGATGGCGAGGAGCGCCAGATCGATCGTCACGTCGACGACGGTTCGCAGACGTACTCAGTCGATGTCGGAGCCGAGGCGGTCGCCGCAGGTGAACCAGTAGTGATCTCGTTTACCTACGTGACCCGTACCGTGAAGGACGGTCACGTCCTGCGCTTCGACGTTGATCGACCGACGCGAGGTCTTGAAGTCGAACTGAACTACGAAGGCTGTGGCATCAGCCGAATGCGGATGTTCGATTACGTCTCACGCGCAGGGGCAGCCCGCACATTCCCAGAGGTGCCAGCATCGAACGGCCGCCAACTTCGCTTCGCGTACGACGGGTGGCTGTTCCCGCGATCAGGCCTGATTTTCACCTGGACTCTCGACTCCGAACGTCTCGTGCCAGCACGGGCGGACGACAACGCCCGCCACACCGTGAGGCGTGACGGGCGTCGGTAGACCCGTGGGGTCAACGTCGAATAGATCAGTCGCCGCCCCTCTCGATCTCCTCTCCCCAGGGCCGCCCGGTGGGCGGCAGAGAGACCAAATAAGACGTATGGTCATCAGGACGCAAGGTCATGGGACGTAAGATCTCTGGATGTAAAGACATGGGATACATGATCTTTAAACCGTGCCCAGTCCCAAAGGCAAGGCTCCCCTTTCGCCGACGACCGCCGAGTTCGGTCGTCGCGTGCGCGAGCGACGCAACGAGCTGGGTCTCAGTCAGGAAGCTCTGGCCGACGCAGTTGGGCTGCACTGGACCTTTATCGGGCAGGTTGAGCGCGGACAGCGGAACCTGGCACTTCACAACATCGTGAAGGTGGCAGCCGGGCTGGCGATCGACGCCGGCAATCTCGTCACCGGATTACCCGTGCCCACAGAGCGTGAGTCGGAGGCCTAGGTCATGCTACGAATCTGCGGGATGCTGAAGGTTCGGAGGCATCGTTAGGCCGTACTTCTGCGACAGAAGGCTCGTCTGCGCGTACAGAGTGGCTTGCTTTGCGACATCACCGAGAACGTACGCGTTGGTCCCCGCGCCAGCTACTACGGCGACGACTGGCATGAACTTCGTGACCTTCTCGACCGGCACACGCTGTCCGTTGGCAAACTGCTTAAGCAGCTTCTCGACCGCCGCCATCAGGCGATGGTCCTCTCGAAGTTTCTTGCTCCAGTTCTTGCGACCAAGGCCGGCGTTGAAGGCCGACGACGCTTCGCGGACGGCACCGGCCTTCAGCGCCTGTTCCTTATACGCCCGCAGCACCATCCGATCGATGAGGTGTCGTTGATCGGGATCCATCGCGTCGAACCCGTAAGCATACGCCACGCGAGTTGCGATAGCTGTACTGAGCACCTGCATGACGACGACATCGAGCCCGATTGCGGTGACGCCGCCGGCAAATGGCACCAGCGCAAGCACGCCCATGGCGCTGCCCTCCGCAGCTCCGGCAGTCCGCCACTGAAGCGCCATCCGACGAGTGACCTCGTCAAGCTCCTTCAGATCGAGCGCCCGTAGATCTGCCAGGCTCGACACCTCGCGCCCCTTCGCACGGTGATGCTCCAGGACCTTCTCTGGGTCCATGAGTTCGGTCGTCCAGTCGGTGACGAGCTCGAGGAGGGAACGGCACCCTTGAGTACTGGAATAAGGGCGCTGTCGAAGGCGAACTCGGTAGCGTCCTTCACCGGCTGCGGCGTCACATCGCTGATCTTCCGTCCGGCCTTGCTCGCTACCTCACGTGCCGACGTTCCGGCCGCACCTATCGCTGAGCGGACCTTGGGTGGGAGCAGGGAGTTTGGCTCGGACTTCTTCGTCCAGTGTGCTTGTAACTCCATCCAACGCTTGCGCTCGTAGTCCGACATCTCCTGCGGCAAGTCCCCCTGTTGGCTCACCACGACGACGCTAGGGCAATCCCCCTGCATGTCAAGGCCGGGGTAGGGCTTGGAGACTGGGGCCGATGGCTACTCGTTTGCCAGGGCGGCTTCGCTTAGGCTTCTGCAGACCCATCGTGTGGGAGGGAGCGTTGTGGCCACTCAGAAGACGTTTCAAGAGGCCATCATGTCAGCGATTGACTCGGCGACGGTCGATCGCAGCAAGGCTGAGTCGGAGCGGGTTCAATTTGAGCCGGGCAGTCTTACGCGCGTGACAGACCTCTTCCAGGAGCCCGGCGGTGATGAGAAGACGAAACAGGCTTGGCGAGAAGTGATGAACGATGCTCTTGCCGACCCGATCGATCCAGACACTGCGATAGCCCTGTATTCCCTGAAAGATCGTCTGACGGGATCGAGGGGCCGGGTCTATGAGGCGTCGTCCGATGGTCTACGGCGGCGCTTCGAGCAGCCACTGACGGCCGATCAGGAGCAAGAAGAAGATCTCAGCTGGTTCTGGCCGCCAGGCGTGTAATGGAGTTCACTCTGCGACCGCTGTTAACGATGCGGCGACGTAGATCAGAACCGATCGAATCTGGTGTTCAGGCAGCTCGATCAGGCTCCCCGCCAGCGTTTCAGGTGCCACGCCAGTATCTGCAATGCGCTCACGCGCCTGATTCTTGGTCAGCGGCACGCCGTCGAGGCGTCGACTCGCCTTGACGAGAGCATCGCGCCAGGCATTCTCTAGTTTCCGGTGAGCGCCGTCGAGGACATACCGCTGTGCGGCAAGACGGGGCGTCAGACCGGCTACGTCGACCTCGGTTCCTTCAATGATGGCGTGCGTCGAGTCCGGTGTACTGCGCCGGAAACGAAGGCGCCACTTCGAGCCCACGAGGTCCCGTAGCGCTTCCTGTGAGACCTGGCTCGTGATGTCAGGGTGCTTGTTGTGCACCGAGATCGCCAAACGCTGCACGTTGAGGCCGACGAGCGTCCTGGTGAGCCATGAGCCCGGATCCCCGAAGAGGTCGACCGCTGCCGCTGAGGTGCGGGCGTTCTTGATCGAGGCGAGGCCGGTGCCGTCGAAGATTTCCGACAGGCTGAGACCAACCATCTCGCCGTCTGTCTTCGGCCGCTCCATCCCGATGAGCGCGCTGACGGGGAGGTCACCCGGGCCGGCAGCGGCCTCGATCAACGCAGCGTTGAGCATGTCGGATAGCTGTTGCTTTTCGCCCTCGAGGGACTGGGCGCCGTGGGTGTAGATGTTGACGGCGTCGCTGGCGGTGCGGTCGAGCGCTTTCCATGTAACGGTGGTCGGTCGGCAGACGTAGAGATCACTGGCGCTGCCGACCGCCTGGGCCCCGACGTAGCGATTGAAGTGGGGCAAGATTGCCTCATAGACAATCGAGAGGCTTTGAACCGCTTGTTGAACCTTCAGCCCAAGCGTGGGCTGGTGGCTGCCGTAGCCATACGCCATCAGCAGCCGGCCATTGGCGCGGTCGCGGAGTCCTTGCAGCCCACGAGCAAGGAACAGCCGGACGCCCTCAGGTGTGTAAGGGGGATCAGTGAAGACGAGATCCGCCGACTCAAGCGCAATGCTGGGGATGCCGAGTCGGAAGTCGGCGTAGGCCGTCTGGATGTTCAGTCCGCGGCGGGATGCTTCTTTGTCGATGAAGCTCAGCAGGTTCTCGTCAATGTCGACGACGATTGCCTTCACCTTCGGGTTGACCAGACAGGTTGCAATCGAGGTTAGATCGTGGTCGCCGATGCAGAGCAGCGTCGAGCCCGCGAGATCGAATGATCCGTCCATCCACAGAGCGCGGCGAACCGCGGTTGTCGGCGTCGCCGGCACATGGTCGAGCGCGCGCACGGGCTTCGGTCCGGCCGCAATGATGTCGGCCATGAGCTTGACGAGGTCGTCCGAACCGTCGAGGCGATCGTCTGCCGGGTCAAGCAGATGCGTCTGGTGCAGCTGGTCCAAGGCGAATCGCTGGCGGTACACCCCAATGCGACTCGGGCGGATGCTCAGGACGTCGTTTGACGACAGCAGGTCATCACCAAGCTGACGGAGTAACGCCTCAACCACCCGTCGAGGTAGCGCCGACTCACGGACCAGGACGTCAAGTGAGGTGTTGCCGTCGGCCAAGACCGCCAATACCTGCCGGTGGGACCGGGCATGAGCGCCGAACTCGGCCAGGTGCGCGGCGACGAGATCGATGGGTTCAGGCGACTTGGCGGTCGTCAGGTCGTCGTTCTGCACGGTGATGGCCTCTCGCGGTCGTTCTCGGTCTAACGGGCAAATCTACGCCACTGTCTCGACCGGCGATTCTATCGGGTCGAATACCGGCGTCATTTACTGAATCGACATAATTTAATATAATTAAGAAAATGAAAGTCTGACTTAACCTAATAAAGCCTGAAGACAACGCGTCGGCCGCATTGATTGCCGGTTGGGTTCGAGGCGACCCGGAAGGTCACCGGTGGATCTCAGAGTATGCAGACCCTCAGTCGTGGACAGCACTCTTCTCATCCACCCGATGGGGGTTCGTCGCGTTCGACGGCCAGACGCCTATCGGCTTCGCCGACATTGAGTTCGACCAAGCTACTCGCACCGCTTACTTCACCTACTATGTCGCTCCTAGCTGGCGTGGTCGAGGCTACAGTCGCCCTCTGCTCGATTCGATCCGCCGCCACGTGCTGGAGCAGACCGACGCGGACACGCTGGAGGGTTCTGTCGAGCCACAGAACATCGCCAGTAGTCGTGCTCTAGTGACTGCCGGGTTCAAGTCGACAACCACTGACAGCGATGGGTTGATCTCCTATGCCCTCAAGCTGGAACGCTAGACGCTCCCAGGTATCGCTGCTACCGTCACAGCCTGTAATGGCTGGCTAAAGGGGAGGAAGTCATGTCGAAGAAGAGCAAGCCGGGGGACGGAACGCAGGGCAACGGAGTCAAGGGTGGGAATCTCTACGCATCGGTGCGGCCGGTGCGCATCGCGGGAGCACTCGGCCGACTGCACTCGGTCGCTGTAGCCGCGCGTACTGCATCCCGTTAATGGAGTAGCGAGGTGGCCAACGGCAAGATCTCGCGTCGGGCCCATGGCCACCTGGCTATCTTGGCCATCCGTGGCCGGTGAGTTTCGCGCTGAGCCGCTGGCTGGCGCGGGCATAAGCCCGGAGCCGTTCCAGGTGTCAGCTGGCCGCTCCTTGAGCGATCAGCAGCTATCTCCGCGGGGAGACTGACGCACGGAGATGCAAGGTTCTGTCGATCTACAGAACGCAGCCAGCGGCCGGGTACTGGTGGCCGCGGGCGTTCACGCCTATGTCCGTCGACAGCGACGATTTGACCGCGTATGAGCTTCACCTAGATCGCTAGACGGTCGCAGGGATGGCTGCTACCGTCACGGGCGGTAACGGCTGACCAACTGGGAGGAAGCTATGGCGAAGAAGAGCAAGCCGGGCGACGGGTCACAGGCCAAGGGGAAGAAGGGTTCGCTGCTGTACGAGCCCGCTGAGTCTCCGCAGTTCTCGAAGGTGTTTGGTCGCCTTCAGACAGTCGTGATGGCTGCCCGTCCGACCTCCCGCTGACCGGGAGTAGACATTGGTTAAGAGCGCGATCTCGCGCCAGGCCGTAGCCACGTGGCTGTCTTGGCCGTCCGTGCTCGGTGAGTTTCACGCAGAGCCGCTGGCCGGCGTTGGTATAGGTCCGGAGCCATTCCAGGCGCCGCCGTGCCAGCCAGCGGCTCAAGCCCCCGATCTGGCAGCAATCTTCCGAAGCAGCGTCGGAGACCTCGTCTCGCCGTACTCCAGCGTGGCCCTCTCGATATCCGGCGGCCTAGACTCAGCGGCCGTCTTGGCCCATCTTCATGAGATCTGCGCCGACAAGGGTATTCAGCTGCACCTGATCACGGCCGAACTCACCGGCGACGACGGTGCGACCAATATCCACCACATTGACCGGCTCCTTAAGGGCGTCGGCGTCGACCAGCCGGTGCATCGCATCGAGGCGCACCCCGAGGACAACGGTAAGCAGTACTTCTGGTCGCCGCGTGGTCCGCGACTCGACTCATCCGCGGCGGTCAATGACGCGATGGTCGACACGGCCATCGGTCTCGGCGCTCAAGCCGTCTTCACCGGGGCTGGCTCGGACGAGCTGACCGGCGTCGTCAGGTACATGCTCGGTTCCTTCCTCGCGCAGCGTCGTGTCGACCTCTTTCGCGCCTACTGGAGCGACACAATCTCGGTCAGCAAGCAGGCCGGGCTCATGGAATCGTTTGCTGTTCTCGCAAGAGCACTTCCGCGGCGCTGGCGAGCGATCGCCTTCTACGCGGTCACCGAGGATCCGCCGATTGACCTGACGGCCCCTCGGATCGTCGGTGTGCCGTTTCGCTCGCACGTCGAAGAGTGGTCTCGTGCATGGATGAACCGGCGACTGCGGTTCCAGGCGGAGTCCCACAAGTCGTGGTCCGCGATGGAGGCATGGGAGTCGCTAGATCCTGTGTGCCCGCCGATCATCTCCGACGACCCGATCCCGTTCTTGCATCCATTCATGAACCGCGAGTTCGTGACGGCGGTCATGCAGACGAGACTCAGCGACCGATACGGGATCCATCACCCGAACGCGTACTGGCGGCAGAAGTCGATCGTGCTCGATCTCATCGGCAAGCAGCATTGGGACTATCTACCGAGAGAGAAGCAGATCTTCAGCAACTGGATGCGCGAGGATGAGGTGAAGAATCGGCAGACGGCTCCTCACCTGGTCGAGCTCGGCGTGGTCGATGCCGCCGCCCTGGCCGGGACCGACGACACGATGCTGTTACACCGCGTGGCTGAACTCGAAGCCTGGACTGCCGTCGCGGTCGGTCGCGGCTACGACTTCGTCGACTGATCGCATCGCTAAACACAGAACGGCTGGCCACCCAGGTGCGATGGCCAGCCGTTCGTTATGTGCGCTGCAACTGGTTGGTCAGCCGCGGCTGAGCTTCACCGTCCGGTCGATGAGCGACTTGACCTTCTCGACCACCGGAGTATCGCAGGTGTCGGTCTCGGCGTAGGCCGCGTCGAGCTTGCCGCCCTTGACACCCTTGCCGTGCGAGCCGTCGCCGGGCTTGTTCTTCTTCGACATCAGTTCTCCTCGGGTTGTTGTGATCCGCTTGAACTACTGACGGGTGGCCGGATGGTTGTTCGCCAAGGCGCATCGCGCCCAACCATCCGGCCGCCCTACCGAGGACTCCGTCCGGGCCTCGGTGCTTGGTGCGGCTGCCCCGGCGCTGACTCGCTCTCAAACGCCGGGGCCGCCGGCTAGTAGGGATCTGTGACCGAGCCCTCCACAGGGGAGGGAGGGAAGGCTCGGGCACAGACCAGTAGTGACGGGACCGATGGGTGTGCAGGTTGATCCGCTGCACCGAGTGGCTGACGACGACTCTCCACCGATCCCGTCAGTTCATGGGCCGGGGTTGTAGAGGATCAAGCGAGCCCCCGTGACTCGCTCGAACTCTTGCCTCACCCGCTCGGGGTCGCCAATCAGCTCTAGCTGTTGCCAACCAGGGATGACAACCGCGGACAGCTCGTAGCGGTTGAGCGACTCGACGAGCGCGTTGAGGGCAGCCGGTGCGAGGTTGCGTCGCTCGACGTAGATCGAGCCCATGGCGAATCCTTCGACCGCCGCGAACCTCGTCAACTCAACTCTCAGCCGCTCAATGTCCTCATCTGACGGGTACAGGTCGTGTCGGGCGTACCCAAGAAGCAGCGGCCGGGTGTAGTCGGTCACCGTTCTTCGTCCATCCAGCGGCGGAACGTGGCGATGAGCCGATCCCAGAGCCGGGACCACCAACCGCGTCGGTGCTGGCCGTTCACGAGTCAGCAGCATTTGAATCCACCACTGCGGGCGCCGGCTCGCTGGTGATCCGCAGACTCGCGAACCGCTGTTGCATCCCCGCTTCGTACGAGGCTGCGCTCTCGGCTGGTCCGATGAACGTTGCGATGGGGTGTTCACCGAACCAGACCCGCACCCGGTGATTCGGCGGGACGAACCCGAAGTCGGCCATCACGCGTCTCGCACCTCCCGGGCGATGTCGCGGAACATCAATACGTATAACCCGACGGCCACGGCGTATCCGATGATGACCGGCCATGGACTGGCGATCAGACCCACCATGTCCGCCTCCCTCACTAGGTCGATGTGCTGGCCAAATCAGTGGAACACCGACCGTTGCCGCCCGTAACCGGATGAATCGGTGAAGGGCGCGAACCCCTTGGCAGGGGGCGTGAAGGTCGTGAACATTCGTGAAACCGGCGGTTCCGGCGCGCCGTGGCCCGGTCGACCGACCCATCCCGGGCGTAAATTGTCAAGATGAGTAGTGGACGGGGGACACCGGGTAACGGCGACGAATCGCGCCCAGGAGCCCTACCTGAAGTCCTGCAAGCCCTCGGCTGGGGGCCGCGCGACCTGGCTCGGGCGGTCAACACATGGCTCACCCGTCGGGGGCGCGCCTCTGAGCGAGTGGACATCACAGCGGCGTACCCCTGGGTGCGCGCCAACTACTGCCCGCACGGTTCAATTCCCGAGGTCGTCGCCACCGTCCTCACCGATGAGCTCGGCGTGTATGTCTCTGCCGAGCAGCTCTGGCCGGGGCACGCCCGCGCCCGGCGAACGACAACCAAGGTGGCCGAACTCGCCACGACTACAAGCCTGGACCATGTTGTCCGCTCGCTTGAACAGCTGGTCAACGGCTCTCGACCGCTTCCCACTGGCAGACGGGACCTGATCGCCGCCGTTCTGGAGGGCATCCAGACCACCGTCACGTCTATCCCTGCCCAGACCAGCCGAGATCGCGTCCGGCAGCCGCAGACCGAGCTCATCGCCTCACACGTCAAGGCGCTCCGGCATCTCGATGACCGGCAAGGCGGCGGAGCGCTCAGCCTCCGTTACGTGACACATGAACTGGCCGGCGTTCTCGACCTGGTGCGCAGCGCCAGCTATGAGCCTGAGGTCGGGCGCGACCTCCTCATGATCGTCGCTGACCTCGCGCAGTTGGCGGGTTGGATGCAGTTCGACGCTGGGGAAACGGCCATCGCTCAGAGGTACCTCTTACTGGCAATCCGCCTCGCACGAGCGGCGGGCGATGACGGCCGGATGGTCAACAACATCGGCATGCTGGCCTACGTCGCCTCGTACACCGGCCAAGGTTCGGACGCCCTGCGGATCTTCGATGCCGCCAACAGCGTGCAGACCTCGAGCCAGTTGCTACAGGCCCGCACCACCGGTCGTGCTGCAACCGCCTATGCCAGCGTGGGTGACCTCGGCGCGTTTCGGATAGCGGCCGACCGCTCGCAGGAACTGCTGGCATCCGCGGCTCGTGATGAGCTGTCGTCGTACCTGTATTACCTGAGCCCAGACCAACTGTCGGCCGAGGCAGGCTACGGGTTACTGAACCATTGCCGAACGCACCGATCTCTACCGACAGCCCCTACTGAAGCAATCCATCGAGCTGCTGACCCCACTCTCCAGCATCGGGGATGATCCGGCATACCAGCGCTCGGCACTGCTCCACGGCTGCCAACTGGCACGGGCTTACATGCTGCGTCGCGACCTCGATGGGCCTGTTGCCACGATGCGGACTGCTCTTGCTCGTGTTCCCGAGGTGCAATCAGGGCGCTGTATGGCCACGCTCCGGGAACTACGAAAGAGCCTGGCCCAGCGCCGGAGGGCGACCGTCGTGGCTGACTTCCTGCCAGAGCTCGACGCGGTGCTGGAGGGGCGGTGACCACGACCTGGACCTCGGGTAAGGAGCGCCCAAACCGCGCGACTAATGTCCTGTCAATGATCCGGCTCGTTGTCCGCCCATACGAGGACTCAGACGCACAGCGACTCAT
This sequence comes from Kribbella sp. NPDC051620, assembly GCF_044453825.1. Lineage (NCBI taxonomy): Bacteria > Bacillati > Actinomycetota > Actinomycetes > Propionibacteriales > Kribbellaceae > Kribbella > Kribbella sp. NPDC051620. The sequence goes on along the minus strand of NZ_JBITDB010000003.1, from coordinate 252,470 downwards.
CCAATCGCTCTACGCCGAGCAGTTGGATACCTACGGCTTCGCCGATCCGCCGGACCGCGATGTGGCCGACGACTACGTCGAGCCTTCCGGCATGCTGCTTGTGGCCTACACCGCTGATGACGAGCCGGTTGGCTGTGGTGGCTACCGAACTTACGACGCGGCGGCGCAGACTGCCGAGATCCGCAAGATGTACGTCGACCCCTCAGCGCGTGGTCAGAGGCTCGGGTACCAGATCCTGAGCAAGCTCGAACGCGAGGCCGCGGCCCGCGGCGCCAAGCAGATGGTGCTCGAAACCGGTGCCCTCAACATCGCGGCGATCGGGCTCTATACCTCGAGCGGGTATGAGGTGATTCCGTCGTACGTCGAGGGGCGGCGGGAGACCAACAGGGCCTTTGCTAAGACCCTGTCAGCTGATCAGGGCTGCTGAGGCCGGTCCCATGCGGCCAGCAACTCGGCTTCCCGCTGCGTGGTGATGCCGTGTTCCGCGGTGCGCTCATGGTTCACTGCGCGGCCTCCAGCCTGCAACCACGCCCACGTATCCGCCACAGTCTCTCGGAGCGGTCGGCATCGAAACCCGGCTGCTTTCGGCACGGTTCGTTGCCATCGACCAGGCGGTTGGTAGTGCTCGCCACAGCGGCAGTTCGGTCCACTGCGTCACGCCCTGGTCGATGAGCCACTGCTCTTCGACCCACACTGATTCGACGTCCCCGCCCGTCACCTCACGGCAGGCGTCGAGAAGTCCGCTGAAGATGTCTCGTCCTGGGGGAGCGGCGACGTTGTAGACGCCAACGTCACGGGCTTCGGCTCGGTCGAGAGCGAACGCCGCCAGGTCGCGGACGTCGACCGGCTGAATGCTGCGGTCAGGCGCCGGCACAATCACGCGCCCGCCACGTTCGACTCGGGCGAGCCACCACGGCAGCCGACCGACGTACTCCCGCGGGCCTAGAACGACATGAGGCCGGAGGACCAACGCCCGGTCTGCGCCGAACTCTCGGGCCACGGCCAGTTCGCAGCCGACCTTGAGCGGCCCGTAGGCATCGGGATCCCATGAGCGGGTGCCGGGGTCGTAATCAGGATCGGCCTCCCAAAGTGGCGAGCTCTCGTCAACCGCCTTGTACGGCCAATCCCGGTAAGCCGAGATGGTCGACATGAACACGTAGCGGTCGGCCACCGGCGCGAGGGCACGCGCGCAGCGTTTCACCAGGCTCGGGATGACGCCGGCAACGTCAATCACGGCATCCCAGGGACCGAGCGAAGCAAGATGGAAGACATCGGCCTCTGATTCCCAATCGCCTCGGAAATGCTCGACGCCCGTCGGGTAGGTATCCACTGAGCGACCGCGGTTGAAGACGGTGAGCTCGTGTCCGGCATCAGCGGCGGCTGCGATCAGGGCGCTGCCGACGAACCATGAACCGCCGAGGATCAAGAGTCGCATGAGAGCATCGTGCCCGACCGCCAGTCAGCTACCAAGAAGCCTCCTACTCTGCTGGGCCGCTCTGAGGGTCGTCGGCGACTTCTGCGAAGAGACGGTCGAACGGTGTGCGGACGACCTCGAGCTTGACGAAGTTGCTGAGGTTGCGGTTGTTCAGCCAGCGAATCTGGATCTGTTCCGGAAGCGGGGTCTGGGGGTGTCTGCTCAGCCAGGCGTACAGCACTGCGGGGTATGGGGCCATCTCACCGAGGGTCGTACCGCCGATTTGGCCGACTGAGCGGATCCAGATCTCGTCTCCGCTGTTCGTGAACGCCAGGCCGTACCGGTTGCCGATCCACATTGCCACGATCGGCGGGTAGTACGACCGGGGGTTGCGCTGAACGTCGGCGGGACTGGCCGTGCGGTAGCCGGGCACCTCGCGCAACCAGTCCAGGTCGACGTGGGTGGGTTCGTCGTACTGGACGACACGGACGGCGAGCATCACGCTTCTGCCGAAGTCGAAGCGGTCCGAGAAGAGGACCCGTCCTGCCACGGCGAGGACCGCGAGATGTCCTCGTAGATGGAGACGACGTCGGCTGTGATCATGTCTGGTTCGGCGAGGCCACGACCCAGCACGACCGCGAGCATGGGAGGCATCCACGCCGGCCAGTCGGCACGAGTCATGCCAGCAGCGTAACTGGATCGCCACTGTGCGACGCGGTTCGTTCGCGGTGTTCAGGTGATCACCGATGCAGATGCCACCTGCATCATTCCTCAACTCCCTGGTGCGGCCAGTCCTGATGTACCAGATAGTTGACATGAATACATAGCCCTCGGTCACCGGCGCGAAGGCACGCGCGCAGCGTTGCACCAGGCTGGAAGATGATGCCGGCGACTCGATCACGGCATCCCAGGGCTAAGCGCGTCAAGTTCGCAGCCCTCCGGCAGGGGGCGTCACGACGCTCTGTTGGCGTGCCGGGATGACGACACGTAGTGATATCAGGCAGGATGACTGAGTAGCAAGGCTGGCCTCACCCAGACGGCCATACTGCTGCAAACTGATCGTTCGTCTGAATCCATTACCGCTGAGGGCCTTCAGACAGCAGACGAGTTCTCATGCATGCACGATGGCTGAGGCAAGGATGCTGGCTGGCAATGTGGTCACGCAAGCTGAGCAATCGTTGAGGAGCTAGTGGTGCCCACAGAAGCAAAGGACATCTTCGAAGCAACAAGCAAGAGTCTGCGGGAGTTGCTCAGCGAAAACGGACTGGGGCTCTACCTGCCTCCGTATCAACGGCCGTATGGATGGAGCAAGGACAAGGTCGAAAAGCTCATCGACGATACGCTGCATGGATTGAAGCACCTTGGCCAAGCCAACGACAGCTTTACGTTCCTCGGGACCGTTATAACGATCCATGACACTAATCATGTCACGATTCAGCCGATGGTGCGCAACGAGGTGCCCGCAAAGGTGCTGACGGTGATTGATGGTCAGCAGCGGCTTTCCAGTCTGATCTTATTGACCGTGTCACTGCACAGTCAGATTCGGCTTCGGCATTGGCAATTATTCAAAGGCAATCAACCCAATCAGGACGATGTCGCGCTCACGTTTCTTCATGAGCAAACTCTGTACCTCATGAAGCAACTTGGATTGACGTTCTATGAGACGCAACCATATGGCGATTCTCCTCTGTATCCTCGGCTTATTAGAGCCTTCGACGATCAGTGGGCACGCAAAGTTCCTCAGGCGATATACCACTCGCCTATCGCTAATCTCATCTTTACCTATAGCAAACGGGTAGAGGATGAGGCGGCAGCGAAGGTAAAGCCGACAGATTTTAGGCCGAAGGCTCGCGATGGCGTCGGAGAGGGCGAGCCAGACCTAGTCAAGCGTTTTGCAGAGATGCGAACGATCCTGGTTGATCTCGCGAAGGGCAAGTTTCGCGAGGAAGTCGAAGGATTGCCTGGCCTCTCTGTGCTGGCGGAGAACAAGCAATTTCAGCGGGCGCTCTTGAATCATGAGCTTGGCGACGAAGTCGTCGAATATTTGGATGGTCTTGAGGAAGGTCCCGCAGCCGAACTGTTTCGGTTGGTCATGCTTGCATCATACGTCCTGAATCGTATCGCGTTGACTGTGGTCAAGGGTAAGGATGAGGACTACGCTTTCACTATCTTTGAGTCGCTGAACACTACTGGTGAACCCCTAACTGCCTTTGAGACCTTCCGTCCTCGTGTGGTCATGGCGGAAGGTCTAGCGGAGTATCAGGATTCAGTCGCCCGTAAGTACATGGATGGCGTCGCCGAGTACCTTTCGACGTTCACGGTGGGCGATCAGCTGCAAAATGCGACTCGTGATTTGCTCATATCTTTCGCCCTGGCCGAGACAGGATCTAGGCTGTCGAAGCGCCTTGCCGACCAGCGCGCATATATGAAAGACGAGTTTGAGCGACACTCTAAGGAGACCGCGACGCGCGAGGCGTTCCTGAGTCATTTTGTGAATACGGCAAATTTCATTTCCGAGGCCTGGGCGCCAAGTGAGCAACGTCAGTTCCCGGGGCTGCCGGCCAACGCTACGACGGACTCAGTCCGGCTGTGTGTGGCATTCTTCAAGAAGCTGAACCACAGTATCGTCATCGCTCCGATGGTCCGATTCTACTCTGAGGCTTTAGCGGCGAGCCCTGAAACCAAGAATGAGGCCATCGCATCTCTTGAAGCAGCGATGAAAGCAATGGCCGCTTTCACGGTCCTATGGCGAGCCTCTCGGCGTACGACCGCAAACATCGACCGCGAGTACCGCGACATGATGACCGGCCTTAACAGCTTGACAGGTATGGGCCCCTTAGCGCGCACGCAGAAAAATTCTTCCGGCGTCGGTCAGGCTGCGCCAGTGGTCGATGTCGAGGCTCTGCGTGCCGAGTTGCGGGCTCGACTGGAGTCGAATGCGCATGGCGATGTAAAGGGCGAAGCGAACTGGGTCACCCAAGCATCGACCGTACCGCTCTATACAACTAGCGCTCCTCTAACGCGATTCGTGTTGCTTGCGGCATATCACGACACAGTCGAAGACACCGCGCAGCCAGGATTGATTCGAGCTGGCAAAGAGGACTCTGGCCCGTGCTTGACATATCAAGGATGGGCTGACGAGGCGCACCTCACGGTTGAGCACGTGGCGCCTCAGTCGAACACGGGCGGTTGGTCACAAGACTTCTACGCTGAGAAGGAGCTCGTACATCGCATTGGCAATCTCGTCCTCGTTCCCCAGGCAGCCAACAGCTCTCTGAGCTACAGGCCGTGGGCAGAGAAGCGCATTTTGTACGCAGCGCTCGGAGCGCGCTCGATTGAGGATGCGAGAGCTGCGCTGGAGGAGGCGGCGCTGCAGAAGGGTATTACCTTCCAGCAGTCCACAGAGGACCTCGTGCACCTTTCGAAGCACATGCCGCATCTTCTCTCGCTGGGCACCAAGACAGAGGACTGGGATCCAGAATTTGCTGCTCGGCGGTCAGAGCAGCTGCTGCGGCTCTGCTATAGGCGACTCATGCCGTGGCTGGGTGGCGCGACGCCGTAACGCTGCGGCAGGGTGTGCCCGAGGTCCTTCTTCAGCGGCTCGGGCACGCCGGGCCTGCGTGCGGAGCTGTCGCCTAGTCGATGGCCTAGTCCGGTTTCAAGGGGCGTCGACTGTGGCAGTCCTGGCAGCTAGCACATAGGTCGCGCTGTGGCAAGTGATCGGGTGAAAGACGGCGTGCCTCCCAAGACTGTCGGAGGGACGGCATAGCGTGTTCGCTATGACCGCAGACGGACCCTCCCACCGCCTACTTTGGCAGTGCTCCAACGGTGGCGGGATGACAACGGACAGCAGCTTCGGCGGCCTCCTTAAGCAGCTTCGGGTTCAGGCCTGCCTGAGTCAGCAACAGTTAGCCGATCAGCTTGGGACGACTCAGTCGGCTGTCGCCCGGCTTGAGGCTGGGAGTGCTCGCCCCTCGTTCGTGACTCTCGAAAAGCTGGCCGAGGCACTAGGAGAGGATCTTCTGGTGCGTGTCAGTGGTCGGGAGTCAGCATGAGTGAGATCGTCTACTTCGATAACAACGCTTCAACCAGGCTGGACGAGACTGTCCTGGAGGCGATGCTCCCGGCTCTGCGGCACGCCGGCAATGCGGCGAGCGGTCATGCTCCCGGAGACTGGGCTCGGAGCGCGGTCGAGACCGCTCGCGAGCAGGTTGCTGAGCTGTTAGCGGCGAACCGAAACGAGATCATCTTCACGAGCGGATCGACCGAAGCCAACAACCTCGCTATTAAGGGAGTGGCCTCGCAGGCAACGGACAGGACTGAGATCGTCAGCTGTGTCACCGAGCACCCGGCGGTGCTCGGTCCGCTTGAGAATTTGAAGAAGCAGGGGCATCCAGTCACGCTCGTGCGAGTAGGCGCCGATGGCCTCGTTGATCTCGCCGAGCTCGAGGATGCTGTCACCGAACGTACTTTGCTCGTGACCGTCATGGCAGTGAACAATGAGACTGGTGTTGTCGCTCCAATGGCCGAGGTTGTGCGCATCGCGCATGCGCAAGGCGCCCTCGTCCACACGGACGCCACCCAGGCCATGGCGTGGGGTGGGTTTGACACGACAGCGATCCCGGTCGACCTGTTGTCCCTCTCATCGCATAAGTTCCACGGCCCGCAAGGTTCTGGAGCACTCTTCGTCCGACGCCAGACTCAGGCTGCACTCAGACCCATCGCCGAAGGCGGCGGACATGAGCGAGGCCTTCGGAGTGGCACATTGAACACTGCCGGCATCGTTGGGCTGGGTGCAGCTGCCGAGCTTGCGAAGCGACATGGACTGGAGGCTGCGGAGACGGTCCGGAGCCGGCGAAATGTTCTGCACCAGCTGCTTCTTGAGGATCTCAGCGCCGTTGGATTAGCTCTGAACGGACACCTGACCGAGCGAGCCCCGGGAACTTTGAACGTAAGCGTTCCAGGGATGGAAGCTGATGCGGTCATCGCGGCGACGCCGAGTGTGGCGATGTCGACAGGCAGCGCGTGCAGTACCGGTGTCCCCGGCCCGTCGCACGTCCTCACGGCCATGGGTCTCTCAACGTTGCGAGCCGAAGGATCACTGCGGCTCAGTTTGTCCAGGTACACCACCGATGACGAGATTGAAGTAGGAGCAAGAGCAATTATCACTGGGGTTGGCCGTGTACTCGGCCGTACTAACTTGGTCGGTGCCCGATGAGCGGATTGATGCTCGCCAACGTCGCTGAACCGGCCTTTGCTCGCCACGAGACGTTCCACCCGCGGTTCGGCTGGCTCCGCAAAGCGGTGAGTCAAGCCGGTGACGGAACGGTGTTTGCGGATGCAGAGGCGACAGTCAAGCTCGGCGTCGGCAAGAACATGGTCAATGCGATTCGCTACTGGGGTCTCGCATACAAGGTCCTTGAGCAACGACCAAACCCGGCCAACTCGCGACTCGCGTTGGTCATGCCCTCCGCCTTCGGTGAGGCGCTACTAGGTGACGACGGATGGGACCCCTATCTGGAGGATCCCGCAAGCTTGTGGCTACTCCATTGGAAGCTGCTTGAATCTCGTTGCACTGCACCGACTTGGTGGGTTGCCTTCAACGACTTCACCGCACTTCAGTTCACTGAGGCCCAGCTCACGAGCCACATCATGCAGCTCACCGCTGCGGCTGGCTGGCCAACCGTTGTGGAGGCATCAGTCAAGAAGGATGTCGACTGCATGATTCGGACCTACACCGTCCGCCATCACGGTCGGCAAGCCATCGACGATGTACTGGACTGCCCCTTCCGCGAGCTCGGACTGATGGAGAGCGCCATCGGAGACGAGGGGCGCGCTTGGAGGTTTGTCGTTGGCGACAAGCTCACCTTGCCTGACGATCTCGTTGCGTATGCGGCTCTTGAGTTCGCCAAGGGAGCCAGCGAGGACGCCCGATCGATCAGCATCGCCCGCCTTGCGCATGATCCTGGCAGCCCCGGATCGGCGTTCCGTCTCACAGAAACAGGACTGTTTGATGCGCTGGGACGTTTCAGCGAAACGCATCCCGATCTAGCCGTGGCGGAGCCTGCCGGACTTCGACAACTGCTCTTCGAGAAAGATCCGGGAGCCATATCTGCAGACATCCTGAAGGCCTACTACTCGGCGAGTGCCACAGAGGAAGTTAAGTCAGCATGACAAGCAAGAGCTCGGTGTTGCGTACCGAACTAGACGTTCGTCAGCACTACCTGCGTGCCGCGCACATCGAACACCACGAAGGTCAGTCCGGCTACATCCCGACGGCCCGCGGCCTTGAGGTGCTTCACCGCATCACCCGGGCTATGACGAGCAACGACGCGGGCCGCGCCTGGTCATTGACAGGTCCCTACGGTGCGGGCAAGAGCAGCTTTGCCCTCTTCCTGCACGCTCTTCTTGGCCCGGCGAAGGATCCGACCCGTGTAGCGGCGGTTGCAACGCTGGCGGAGGCCGAACCGGCTCTGGCCGATCTGATGGAGGACGGACGCCGCGCCATTGGGGCCGATGGTTCCGGTTTCATCAGAGCAGCAGCGACAGCTCAGCGGGAACCGATTGTCGATACTGTCTTGCGCGCGCTCCAGGCCGGAGTTCGGTCCAAGTGGAAGACGCGGCCGCCGGCCGCCGTCAAAGCAGCACTAGCTGAAGCCGAGCAAGACCGTACGCCGCGGTCTATCCGACTGTTACTGGAAGGTCTGGCCGAGTACTCGCCTGTTCTTCTGGTGATCGACGAGTTCGGCAAGAATCTCGAACACTTTGCCGACGATCCCCACACGTCGGACTTGTTCGTCTTGCAGGAGCTCGCCGAGCGATCGACCGGTGATTCAGGCATCCCGGTCTTCGTGGTGACGTTGCAACACCTGGCCTTTGACGACTACGTGCGCGGAGCGAACGGTGCCCAGCGTCGCGAGTGGGGAAAGGTCCAGGGACGGTTCGAGGACATCCCCTTCATCGAAGGTGCCGAACAGTCGGCGCGATTGGTGGCGGGCGCTCTAACCTCTTCCAGCCCGACGCCCCGCTTCGTCAAATGGCGCAAGGCCTGGGCTGCGGAGCAGACCGCTGCTTGCGACGAGCTAGGGCTACTGCGCCTGATCCCGGGCGGTGGCGAAACCATCGCAAGCTGTTACCCGGTCCACCCGATCACGCTGCTCAGCCTGCCGGTCATGTGTTCCCGATTCGGCCAGCACGGACGAACGCTTTTCAGCTTCCTGACTGGACGCGAGCCTCACTCGGTCGTGGACTTCTTAGATGAGACTCCGGTACAGGCGGCGCTTGCTAGCGTCGGCGTCGACCAACTGTTCGACTTCTTTGTCAGCTCGGGTGGTGGTGCGAACGGGCAGCACGATGCGCGGCTGACGGAAATCAACGTGACCATCCGAGAGGCCACTGGTCTCACTGCTGATGAGCTTCGTCTCCTCAAAGTCGTAGGGGTGTTGAACCTCCTCTCTCAAGGTGGCCCGTTGCGGGCATCCGCTTCAGTCCTGCGGTTCGCGTTGGGCGCCTCTGGCACGACCAAACCCATGAATGTCGAGAAGACGCTCAAGTCGCTGGAGCAGCGAGGTCTGCTGACCTACCGTGCATTCGCGGATGAGTACCGGATTTGGCGAGGAAGCGATCTCGATCTTCCGATGATCGTCGGACAGGCGCGCGAGATGATCAGTTCGGCGTCGCCTGCAGCGCTGTTGGCTGCGGAGCATAAGATGCCGCCGGCCATCGCCGGTAGGCACAGCCAGCGTGTGGGGATGCTGCGGTACTTCGAGACGACGTTTGCCGACGCCTCCACCCGGTCGATCACTAGGCCGACGACGGGCGATGCGGCGGATGGGCTGGTTGTCTACTACATCGGTGCTCCGGAAGATGCCAAGCTTCTGACAGTCACCGACGGAGATAAGCCGGTGCTGGTGGCAACCACTGAGCACTATGCGTCCCTGACTGATGCGGTGTTCGAACTCGTGGCAGTGCAGCATGCAATCCGGCGGGATGACGTTCAGAACGACCACGTAGCGCGCCGAGAGCTTCAAGATCGGGCGGCTGACGCCCAGCGACGGCTTACGGATCGAGTCACGACCCATCTCCGCCCCAACGCAGCAGGGGTGCAGTTCAAGTTGCTCGGGTCTGATCTGCAACTGCCTGCTACCCGTGGCCTGTCGCCGCTTCTGTCAGTAATTTGTGATGATGTCTACTTCTCCAGCCCTGAGATCCGCAACGAGATGTTGGGTCGTCGACAGCTGACTTCCCAGGCCGCAAAGGCTCGTCGCGAGCTGCTTGAAGCGATGGTGACGCACGGGCAATCTGAGTGGCTTAATTTCTCAGGGTTCGGTCCCGAGAAGGCGATGTATGCCGCGCTCCTGCGCCATACCGAGATCCACGAGAACACGGACGACGGCTTCGTCTTCCAGCCGCCGCGTGCGAATCACGTGGGATTGCTAGCCGCGTGGCGTGCAGCTGAGGAGATCATTACGTCTGCCTCGGAAGTGCCCGTCACTCTGGACAAGATCTACACCGCGCTGATGGAGCCTCCGATCGGGCTCAAGGATGGACCGATCCCAGTTCTCATCACAGCTCTTCTGCTTCATCACGGCGAGGATGTAGCGATCTACCAGGAGGGCACCTACCAGCCCGCAATCACACCCGATCTGCTCGAGCGACTAGTGAAGAGTCCGGCCCGATTCTCGGTGAAGCACTTCGGCGTCGCGGGCGAACATCGGCGGGTCATCGAGGCTGTTGCGAGTGTGGTCGGGCAGGTTACAGGCCGAGAGATCGCAGCCACTGCTAATCGGTCGGGTGGCCGTCGGAACCTCGCGCTCCTGGCGGTTGCCGGCCCTCTCCTCAACTTCATGAGGCGGCTCCCTGAGTACACGCTGAAGACCAAGCGGCTCTCGACGGATACCGAAGCCGTGCGCGATGCGCTCCTCAATACACGTGAACCGGAAACGTTGCTCTTCGAGTCGTTGCCCGCAGCCTGCGGTCTCAAGCCATTCGTCGGCAGTCTGCGCAATCGCAAAGACGACATCGAACTGTATGAGAACCGGCTTGCGGCAGCACTCGATGAGCTCAAGGCCGCATACGATGAATTGCTCATCGAGTGCTGCGAGACCCTTGCGGCAGATCTACGCTTGAGCGAGGAGCTGAGTGCGCTTCGCGTCGAGTTCCGCGGGCAAGCCGCTTCGTTGACGCACAACCTGCTGGAACCTCGCTTGCGTTCTTTCGTCCTCCTCGCGGCACAGGCCGAATTGGACGACACGGCGTGGTTGGAAGCGATTGCTAACAATATCGCAACCAAGCCCGCCACGACTTGGCGCGATGATGACCTGGCCCGGTTCGAAGTAGAGACACGAGCTTTGGCCGGTGCGTATCGACGAGTGTTGTCACTCCAGTACGAGGCCCTGGCGGCTGAGCGTGCGGGGTTTGATGCGCACCGCGTCACGATGACTAACCCAGATGGTAGCGAGCACAGCACCGTGGTTTGGGTCGACCACACGACGAAGAGTCGGGTCGAGCAAGTGGTTCAAGAAGCCCAATCCAAAGTTGAGAAGTTCCTCGGTGCACGCGGCGGCGAGGCGCTGCTCGCACTTCTGGCCGATAGCGTCCTTGGGCAGCACGACGAGGCTGCCGAAGGCGATCATGCTGATTCCCTTGAGCGCAAGGATGTGGGATATGTCTGAGACAGCTAGCAATTCGACCATTGATGCCCCCGAGCCGGCGGTTCGGCATGTAATGGGTATCTCGGGCGGTAAGGACAGTTCGGCGCTCGCGATCTACATGCGCAACCGGGTTCCAGAGATGGAGTATTTCTTCTGCGACACCGGTAGCGAGCTTCCTGAGACGTATGAGTACCTTGACCGCCTAGAAACGGCACTTGGGAAGCCGATCGCGAGGTTGAACAACGATCGAGACTTCGATCACTGGCTGTGGGTATACCAGGGCGCCCTACCGAGTCCGCAGATGCGCTGGTGCACGAAGACTCTGAAGATCAAGCCGCTCGAGGAGTGGATTGGTGATGCCGAGACTCTCAGCTACGTTGCGATTCGCGCAGACGAGCACCGCGATGGGTATATCTCGCACAAGCCGAACATCCACGCGGTCTACCCGTTCAAGGAGGATGGCATCGACAAAGAGGGCGTGATGCGCATTCTCGACGAGGCGGGTGTCGGCCTACCGAAGTACTACGACTGGCGGACGCGTTCAGGATGCTACTTCTGCTTCTTCCAGCGCAAGGCTGAGTGGGTCGGGCTGGCAGATAGGCATCCAGATCTCTTCGAGAAGGCCGTCGCCTACGAGGACAAGGTGAACTACGAAGCGCAGGCCATGGAGGGCCGTCAGTACACTTGGACGGCTAAAGAAACGCTTCGCGAACTGATCGGTCGGCGCGAAGAGATCATGGAGAAGCACAGAGAGTCAATGGAGAAGGCGGCCTCGCGGCGGAAGAACCTTCCGCTGATCGACGTGCTAGGAGACGCCCTAGACGACGATGACGACACTGCTGCCTGCATGGTCTGCACCCTCTAGCCGAATGACGGGACCCGCCGACCCCATGACCGATGCCCTCTCCCGCCTCGTCCAGCGCCACCGGGACGAGCCGAGTCCGGTGTTATCCACAGACTGGGCCTTTCTCCGCCTCCTCGATCAGTCCGGTATGAGTATGCTCAGTGATGACTTGAGCACCGCTGGTAGTCCTTGGGAGGTTTACGAGGCGACCGAGCGGTTGTGGGAGATGCTGCCAGATAAGCCTGGTCTCTATATGTTCGTCTGGCGTCCGTGGTTTCGGTTCGACGTTGTCGAGCCGAGCCCGGACGCCGGTCAGCCAAAACCAGATAGTGTGTCGCAGATTTTGTACATTGGCCAGGCGGGGGCGTCTGTCGGGCAAGAGGGCAATAGCACTCTGAAACAGAGGTACAAAAGCTATCGTCGTCATATTCGAGCGGATCCGAGAGTGCTGTGGACACCCGAACGGCCGATGACGCGACCGCAGCTCTCTCGCTACCTGGCGCTTCGGCCTCTTGAATATTGGTTCACTGTCATAGAGGACCGCAGTGAAATTAAGAGTCTTGAATCGAGGCTCTTAGCTGTCTTTAACCCGCCAATGAACAAGAATGAACGACCGAAGATCAGGGCGCAGTATAAAGATCCTGTTCCCGCTTTCACCAAATAGGCACCTGCTAGCAAAGGATTGATCATGCCGTCGAAAACGTTTGTTCCGGCATTTAAGGCGCATGTCGGAGACTGGGAATATTATCTGTGCCTCATGAGCTACGCCCAGGTCGGCCGCGAGATCAACTTTGCATACGAGCTCGGCGGCAATAAAGACCTGGGGACGATGATTCAGCGCGGCATCGGAGATCGAACCGAACAGATCACGCAGTATCTGCTCACTAACGAGCACCGCTTCCTTGGGTCGCTGGTTGTTGCTGCATGGGGTGGCCATCCTGAATATATCCCGCTTGAGATGGACGACACGGCGGAGCAGGGAATGCTCTCTGGTGTCGATCGCGAGTTCGGGGTCCTTACCTTTGATGGAACGCATCAGTTCTTCGCTCTGGATGGACAGCATCGGTTGAGAGCTATCAAGGACGCGATCAAGAAAAACCCCGACCTGGGTAGTGAAGATATCGGTGTCATCGTGGTGCCGCACTTCAATAATGAGAAGGGCCGCGTGGCGACGCGACGTCTCTTCACGAACATCAACCGAAATGCAGTAAAGACTAGCCAGCAAGAGAACATTGCACTGGATGAGGATGACGGCTACGCAATCCTGACGCGTCGCTTTGTTGACGAACATCCTTTTGTTGGTCAGGAAGGCGTCGTTCAGGTATTCAGTAAGCGTGGGACCGAGGGTGAGCTGAAGCTTGCTACCCGGCAGGTGCCTGTCGGCGGCTCTGCCTGGACGACGATCGGCGTGCTGTACGACATTCTGAGGACACTTGGCTACGACCTCGATGGCACGATGCAGAAGCTGACGCAGCGTGCGACAGATGATGTTTTGGATAGCAGCTACGAGATCCTTACGAAGCGTCTGGATAGTCTGCTCGCCGCGACCGGTAACCTTCAGGTTCGCTATAACGGCGCGGCCAGCCCGAAGGAGCTTCGCGCTCCCAAGGGGCATGAGGGTGACGGGCATCCGTTCATGCGGCCTGTGGTCCAAATCCAGGTTGCCCGGGTCGTCGCGCACGTCATTCAGCAAGGCCTGCTCACCTGGGACGAGGCGCTGGAGCGCCTCGGCGCGCTGGATTGGCGCCTAGCGGCAGCCCCCTTCTTGTCAGTCTGGACCGAAACCCCAGAGGGCCGCAGCAAAGGCAAGATGGCGACAGGCAAGGATAACGCCACTACCCTGCACAACCTTCTGGTCGCTCATCTCGCGCCGACGAGCCGGGCTGAGATCGACCGCGCGGTGAAGGGGTATAGGGCGCTGAAGGGTAAGCCATATCCCTTCAAGGTTGATGACCTTGCTGGTCGGATCACGCAACCGCATCCGGTTTCTCCGCCGGTCATGAGTGATGCGACGTCCGCGGAGGATGTCCAGCCGGAGCCGGACCCTGACGACCCGGACTTGATTGCAGACGTCGAGCCAGGTGACGCAGAAGATGAGTAAACGGGATTTTATAAGCCTGACGTCGTGCTTGCCTACCAGCCTCAAGAGCCCCGCGAAGGCTGGTAGGCGGCATCTCTGTGGTCGCCGATGCTGAGCGCAGCATGCTCACATGCCGTTAAAGGACTACTGCCCGGCAAACAGCCGCCGTCACTATCGGACGGCCGAGGCCTGACACGAGAGAAGCTGTCCAAGTCAGAGCTTGCTCCGATCGGCGATGACAGCAGTCAAGACCGCGGCCTGTGTCTAGCCGGCGGCCGCGGGGTGGGTGCCCCTTAGAACTCCTTCGACTGTTGCTCTAGTCCCGGTGCCCGTGACCTTCGGAAGCGTTAGCGGAGCCTTACCGGTGCGTGTCAGGAGCCCACGCGCCCACATCGCGTCGCTGAAGGGGGTAGAGAGCCAGACGGCTCGAACCTGCAGTTCACCCTTCGTGAAGATGTCGCGAACGATCTGACCATCGTCAAACTGCGCTTCGTCATGGGTCCATCCGTACTCCGAGGCCCAGTCGAGGACATCGGGACGCCGGTCTACGTGGGCTGCTGGCATAGCTCACTCCTGGTGACGAATGTGATGCGTCATCTGATGATGCATCAGGCTCTTCATAGCATGAGTTGCCCAACGAGGGATAGCAAGGCGTGCTGCCTACCGCGCGGGAGGACAGTTCTGATCCAGCTCTTGACGCGGATCATTCTAAAAGATAATTTTAGATCAAGATTTTTCTTTCGATTCTAAGTGGGGTGGCGGTCATGGCGGCGGCAGTCGAGGCTGAGCAGGAGTGGGAGTACAAGTACAAGAGTTGGGAAGCGCTGAAGAAGGCCGTTGACGCAGGTGGCGGCGTCCTGCGAGTGATGATGTGGGACCTTCGCTTCCTCGAGGATGCCGGACGCCTTGGCGTGCATGTCCGCGCCAGCATCAGCCGGAAGTTGCTGGGACTGGGGCTCGCCCACCTGGCTGAGGATTTGCCCTCGTATCAAGAGCAGTCGGTCGTCCTCTACAGGCTGGGTACGCCGGCCGCCGCCGTTATCGATGCGATCAGTGGAGACGGTACGGAAGAGGCTGAGGCTGCGCTGAGACGACTGAACACCTCGCGTGACTCGGAGAAGCTGCAGGCCGTAACGGAGAAGTTCGCCGAGCTGAGAGAGATCCTTGAAAGCTGACAGACGTAGTGGCTACAGCTCCTCACGATCCAGGATGCGTGGAATAGCAGCAACAGCTTTCCGTGGAGCCCGACCGCATCCTGGATCACGGGGAACCGGCCTATAGGCGGCGCATCACGGCCGACCGTGCGAATCTCGCATCCTCACTCCGGCTCGCTGTAGTGCCTTATGAATGGTCGAGTGATCCCGTCCGAGTCGGTTGCCGACCTCCACAAGCGAAGATCCGCTGTTGTAGAGCATCGTCGCTCGTCTGAGCTCTGCCTCGGTCATGCGGGGGTACCGGACCTTGACACCTGCCTCACGGAGGATCTTGATGACGCTTCTCTTGCTCAAGCAGAAGAGTGTGCCGATCGACTCCGACGATCCGCCAGCCTCGTACTCACCTACGATCCGGGCCATCGTCTCGCTATCGAGCCGTTCGTCCAGCTTGTGCACGCGCGGAGGCTCTGCGGGATCGATGGGCCTTCCGGCTTCTATGTCAAGTGCGACGGATTGAGCGAGCTTCTGAAGCTTGTCTAACAGGGGTGGGGCATGGTTCGAGTAACGGGACATAACCTCCACAAACAGCAGGCCGGTCACCAAGGTGACCGGCCTTTTGTGTTGCCACCCGAGGTTCGAACTGGTCGACCTCTACAACCCGATCCGCGCCCTCGAGGAGCGCGTTGCCGGAGCCGAACAACCCCCGCTACGCCTCCACAGGACTGAGCGCCGAAGTCGGCGTACAGACCAGCAATTCTCGGACCTCAGACGCCGTGCACCGGCCAGGCCCGCCATTCAACCAAGGCCGTCGGTAGCTGTGCCGCGTTGGCCATATCGGGTGCTACTCCACGCAGATGGGGCGAGGGCTACGCGGTGCCTTCCGGCCAGTTCTTCCATTCGAAGCCTGCGGGGCGCTCGCCGGCCGTCTGTATGAACTCCCGGACTGCTTGCCGGACCTGGTCGATGGTGACCTCGGAGTCTTGGGGCCAGCCCTGGTCGTGGCCTTGGTAGTAGTAGAAGACTTCCTCGCGCCGGCTGGGTTGTCCGGGGACGTACCAGCTGCCTTCGGTGGTGCCGTCGTCGCCGGCGTAGCGGATGCCACCTACTTTGGCTTCGGCGAAGATCGCTATCCGCATCTCGTGGTCGGGCACGCCGGATTCCATCAGGGTGCGAGCGGTGCTGTAGAGGGTGATGACCGAGTTCTCGAAGGGTTCAGCCAGTACGGCGTCGATCAGGGCATCGACGTCTGCCGGAGTGTCGATGAGGGTTGGTCCCTCGCCGTTCTTGTAGAACGCTCGCACGGTGTTCGCCATCGTCAGTCGTCCGTTCTCACTTGGATTTGGGGTAAGTCCGCTTGAAGCCGGCAGGTCCGAAGACCGTCAAGGTACCGCCTTGGGGGAGGAACCTGTCCAGCAACGTGTCGCATCCGAAGTCGCCGTCGCACGGGATCTTGTTGACCACGATCGTCTCGTGCATCAGGCCGCGTTCGCGCATGAAGAGGGCGAACTTCGCCTCCACATGCGAGGCGACCATTGGGTCGGCGTCCTGGCGGCCGATCCGATGTTGTCGCATGAAATCGACAACTTGCTGATAGTAAGGGTCGTCGGCCTGGCCGTCGCTGCCCAGCCGGCCGCTGGTGAGGGGATGTTCCTTGCCGTCGGCATCCTTCCAGATACCGCGCGTCTTTGGCCGTGAGACGGGAGACGTCACTCGGTTGGGTAACTTGCCGAACAGTCGCCATCCCTCTTCATCGCTGGGCACCGCGGTCTCGCGGGGCTTCTTTGCTTCCGGTTCCGCTGGTCGGTCTTTGCGACGCTCCGCGAGTGGAGTGTCTCCGCCGGAGACGGCCAGTCTCCTGGCGGCCGACCCTCCGCCCGGTTCCGCCGTGTGCACCCCGCTCACCATCTGCTCGACCCAACTGCGAGCTCTGAGAGGAGCCTGGGAGAGATAATGTGCCGCCTCTTCGCAACGTCGGGCGGCCTCCTCCAACTGCGCCGCGGCCATGCGGGCATTGGGGTTGTTGCTCATGCTGCCGACCCACCCAGCGGACTCGCGGCACTTAATGGCGCGATCGTGCAGGTAGCCGACCACACGAGGGACTTCGTCGAAGGTAGCGAGTAACTGCTGGGCGACCCGTTGCAGCTCCGAAGTCACGTTTGGCGCCTGAATCGACTAGATCTGGTCGGCATAGCTGCGACAGCCGGCCTCAGCGATCTGGAGTGCCTGGACGGCCTGCTCAACCGACCTACCCGCCGCCTCGAGCACGGTCGCGATGTCGCGGTCCGCGCCAGTCGCCGATCCGCGGATCAGGGCCTGCACCTGCACACTCGATTGCTCGAAGCGTTGCTTGAACCCAGCCAGGCTGGCAGCGCCCTGACGGGACTGGTCGGCCAGGCCGTGGAGCTGCATCTTCATCTGTTCGACTTGGGACATATCTGCCTCACTTCCCGAAAATGATCGGTGAACAAGCCACGCGCCGTCCCTCGTCAGGCGCATGCGACGAGGGACGGCGGGGCTCTCCAAGGTCTCCGTCCTGAGCCTTGGAGTTGGAACGGCCGGCGCGGAGCGGCCTCGCCCTCCACGCCGCGCCAGCCGGCTAATAGGTCCCTGTCTGAGCCGTCAAGATTTCAGGGCCTCGGAACTCAGACAGGGACATGACTCGGGCGCCGGTTGCCCGTTCGAAGGTGTCCTTGACGTCGTGTGTCATCGCGAGCGCCGCGAAGTGCAGACGGCTTGGAATGACCACCGTGGTCAATTCGTAGCGATTGACTGCGTCGATCAGGGCCCCGAATGCCGCCGGGGTTGTCTCGGTCTCCTCGACGTAGACCGTGCCAGCGCGAAGCCCTCCACCCTGGCGAATTGCTCCATCTGCTCTCTGATGTCGGCCAGCTCGCCGTCGGTCATGAGTAAGTGCTTGAGGATGTAGCCGAGAGGCAGAGGTCGGGTGTAGTCCACGTTCCCTAACCTCCCTGTTCCGCAATCGCACAACGATGTCGTCTACCAGGTCCCGAAGCTCCCCTCTCCGATAGCCTGATGTGGTGGCGGTCAAGCGCGGGCACTCGCAGACCCACCAGGCGATCGGCGGCGATGCCGCGTCGCTCGGTCGTGACGAGCAGGGGAGAGTTAACGGGCGACTGCCGGTTCTGAAGGACTGGGCCGAACCGTGTGCTCCTGTCCGGAATCACAGCTTCCGGCTTCGCTCGCTGGAATCTCATACCAACAAGTCAACGGGTGATCCGGACGTCAGACCATGAAAGAACACCTGCAACTTGTCTGCATCTTTCCTGCAGGATCGAAGGCAACTGAATGACCGCCCGTGAGGAGATCTGGACTCCAGCAACAGTCCAAGTGCTCCAGAACGCCTATCGGTCGGTCTTCCCGCTGATGACAGACGAAGAGTTCGCCCAAGATGTCTTGCGGATCGCCCCGCGCACCCTCTACAACTGGCGCAGCCGCCCCGAGACGAAGCTGAGGAGCGTCGTGCAACGGGAGCTGAGCCGGGCTCTCATTGCCGCGCCGCCCGAGGTCGTTGAGCGCTTCCGTGCTATGCAGTACCCGACTGATGGCCGGTCAGGGTCGGTGACGCTGGCCGCCAATGCCGGCCAAAATCCAACCGTCTATCCAGCTGCACTTGAGGGCGCGATTTCGGTACTGGGAAGCCTTGCTGATCCGGCTGCCGAACACATGACCTATCGTCCGGGCGATCTCGCCGCCACGGTGCTCGATTGGCTCACGTCGTCTACAGGGCAGGCGATGGCAGGTGCCGATGGCAGCCGGGTAACGGCGGGGAATGTGGTTCAGATCCGGACCATGATCTCGGCTATCGACACCATCGAACGCACAGTCGGTGGCGCAGAATGCCGGGCCACCGCGCGGCGCTACCTGCACGCTGTCGCCCTGCCGATGCTGCACCGAGAGGTTGAGAGCCATGCACGTACTGACCTGTTCTCGGCAGTCGCTGAGCTGTGTGAGGTGGTCGGCTGGATGTACTACGACGCTGGTCGGCATGGCGTCGGCCAGTCGTACTTCACTCAGGCGCTGCGACTAACGCGGGAGGTTGGCGACGATGCGCTGTCGGCGTATCTGATGACCAGCATCGCCCACCAGGCGCTACACCTGGGGGAGTCCGCCGAAGCTCTACGGGTGGCAAAGATCGGCCGCAACGTCGCTGAATACGCGAATAGCCCCCACGTCTTGGTTGAGGCGGATCTCCTGGTCGCGCGATCACATGCGGCACTGGGTCAGGCCGGAGACGCAACGGCAGCCTTGCAGCGAGCAGAGCATTCGTATGAGCGCAGTGAAGCAGGTGGCGCACGTGCCTGGGAACCGCAGTGGGACGAGATCATGTTCGCCAGCCACGCTGGAACCTGCTGGAACGACCTGGGTAACACCAAGGAAGCTAGGAGGCATCTCAGTCAGGTTTGGGAAGGGTCGGGAGGCCGGCCCAGGCGCAGGATCTACAGCGCAGCCGAACTCGGGATAGCGGCCACCCGCGAAGGCGAGCTGGAACTGGCATGTCACTACGGGACGGAAATAGTCGCGCTGACTGACAACGTTGACTCCAGCCGTGCGCATCGCCACCTCGAACGCCTGTCCGTGAAGCTCAAGCCGTTTCTGAATACGCGGGTTGTTCGAGACTTCTTTGACCAATGCGGGCTCAACTCAGAAGGTGCAGGTAGATGAACCACCCCTCCCGCGAAGCCGACCTAGCAGCCGATGGTGAGCCCGAGAAGGAGTTCAACCCCGGGATCGCCGGGCGACTACCCAAGAAGACAACGGCGGCAGGCGCCCTCGTCCGCAACAGCGAGGGCCTGATCCTCTTTTTGGAGGCGGTCTACAAGCCGACGCTTGAGATCCCCGGCGGCGTCACTGAGTTCAATGAATCGCCTCTGGATGCCGTCCGGCGAGAGACTCGAGAAGAGATCGGCATTGACATCGAGATCGGCTCACCGCTCGTTGTGGACTGGATTCCAGCGTCGGGCCCTTGGTGTGACGGGATCATGTTCATCTTCGACGGGGGAGTGCTGACCGACGAGCAGATCGCTCAGATCACCCTCGATGCGACCGAGGTTCGCCGCTTCAAGTTCATGACGCTCGATGAAGCGAGTCCACGCATGCGACCGTCGATGGTCCGGCGGTTGGCCCGGGCGCAGCAGGGGCTTGAGCAGGGTGCTCCGATCTACTCAGAATTTGGCCGACAACCGGAGCCCAGGACGGCCGGGACGGTTTCAGCCAAGAGGAGCGACTCCGTTGGTGAGTGAGTCCGGTGGCGACAGATGCGCGAGTTCCACGAGACCTAGAGTTGGCGCTCCGCGACCTCCTGACGCCACTGACGGCAGACCCGGCCGAGGCGCGACAGCGAATCCTCGATGAGGAAGTGCGTGAGGTCGCCCAGGCTGCACGCAGCGGAGACCTGGTCGAGATTGCGCACTGGTCGATCTCTACGACCGGATCCGCGCCCTCGAGGAGCGCGTGGCGATAGCTGAACACCAACCGCCCACGTCGCCGCAGGTCTGAGTGGCAGCTACGGCTTCAGGTAGGTGTTGACCTTGGGGAGTACTTCGGACAGCGGGCGGTGCATGTCCAGTTGGAGGTAGTTGTCCGGGGGGCGTTGGACGCGCTGTGTCGCGTCGCGGAAGAACGCCTCGCCGTCGACCAGTTCGTCGCCGAGGTCCGTCGGCGGATGGTTCACGCCGCGTCGATGGCTTCTCAGGCTTGGTCGTTGGCGGAGTCGGTCGTCGATGACCTTTAGATCGTGGATCTGGCACTCGATGTATCTGTAGGTCGCGTTGTGCTGGCTGGCGATTTTCATGCCTTCGGTCACGATCCTGGGCCAGAAGCATGGGCTGTCCATGATGACGGGATGGCCTTGAGTCAGTATGTGACGTGCTTGGGCGTACATCACTTCGTACGCCGCCTTGGTGCTGCTGGCCAGGTCGAAGCCGGCGTCGAGGACGGCCGATTTGATGACGTCGTAGTCGACGGCAACCGCGCCGAACGTCTTGACGACGTGCGCCGCGACAGTTGACTTCCCGGCGCCGGGGACCCCCGACATCTGAAGCAGGAACATCCCGTCCCAACCCTTCATCGGCCGCGCTTCGAAGCAACCGCCATCGACTACTGTCGGATCATGCCCAACGCTAGTGAACAAAGGGCCCGAGCTGGTCGCGAGGGGGTCACCTTCAGTCCCGACCGGCATCGGTTCCACACCGCCTCGATCATCTGTCGGCCGCGTACCGGAGTGCAGCGCTTGGCCGTCGGTGCGGATCTACTTCCCGGGTGGGTGGCGTGACGCCGGCGCGAGGGGGGATCTATGACGAGATCTGGCGCGTGGCCGAGGCATTGGTTGCGAAGGCGGAGGTTCGGTCCAGGCTCCATCGGATCGACAAGGTCGGCCTTGACAAGCTCTACAGCCTCCGCGCGGGATCGATAAAGAACGGCGACTACGACAAGGCGATCTCGGTGAGCTTGGAGATCGTCAGGCGCGAGATCGCGGCTGCGCGGAAGGAAGGGCTGGCCAAGGAGCACGCGAAGGTTGTCCTTGCCCTGGTGTTGTTGCTGCGACTGGTTGCGCGCGCGAAGAAGGGTGCGGACGGTGCGGCGCGCTCCATGGCGGCAGGCCTGGTTGTTGGGATCTCCCCTCGCCCCGAGTGGCTCAAGAAGTACGTGGAGAACGCTCCGAAGAAACCACGCGAGGCCGTGCTCGTGGCGCTCACGGGTATGTCCCTGGCGGACTGGAATGCCTTTGTTGTACGGGTGGTCGAGGCTACGGCGGGCCGGATGACCCCTGGGTCAGTGGTCGGTGGGGCCGAGCCAGGAGCGGTCGATCTGGATGTCGCCGCTCGACTGTCCCGGCTTGCAGCCCGTGAAAAGACGAAATCCGTCGACCTGCCCAAATACGATTTGTCGGACCGCAACGTGCGGATCTCGCGAGTGACGGTGAGCGGTTTCAGGGGCTCGTCCGGGACAGTCACCCTCGATCTGAGGAAGAATGACAAACCGGCAGATGTACTTCTCTGGGGTGACAACGGCGTCGGCAAGTCAACACTGATCGACGGCATCGAGTTCGCCCTCCAGCATCGCGTCGATCGTTCGACGGACTTCAACAGCAGCCTCCGAAGCTCCGTCCGCAATCTTTCGGTACCAGCGGCGCACGCTGACGTGGAGCTGAGCGACGGCTCGGTGATCGAGCGGTCGCTGGTCACCAACAAAGCCGGTCGCGATGAGCCGTCGTCGCTCGACGTCCGTCCGGGCTTCCGCATCGCCCCGGTGGTGATTCGGCGGGCAGACATCCTGCGCTTCCTGGACACCGACGCGCTGAACCGCGGGACGGTGTTCTTCGACTACTTCCCTGACCCGTTGGGCACCTTGGGCGTCCGGCCGGATGAAGAGCTCCGCGGCCTGGAGGAAGAGCGGTTCCTCCTCCGGGTGGCGAAGGACGACCTCGCTGCCCAGCTGACGGACATCTACCCGGACGCCGGCGTCGACTTCACGGACAGCACCAAGTTGGAGACCTTCGTCGGCAAGTTGCTCGCCTCGCTCGACACGAGCGAATACGAGCAGCCCATTGACGCGCTGCCTGCCGACGCACGCCAGATCATCACCGAACTGCGCAGTGCCCAGCAACGCTCGTCGGCAATTCGGAAGAAGCTGGCCGGGGGCGTGCAAACCCTGAACCCGATCGCCTACCGCTCCCAGCTCACCCGGATCGTTCCGATCCTTCTCACCGTTACCGGAAACCTCACCGACAGCTTCAAGCGCATTACCCGCGCCAGCCATGTCACGGCGATCCGGGTGTTGGTGGCGAAATCTGGCCCGGTCAGCCTTGACGTCGTGGTCGAGTTCGACAACGGCAAGTCGGCGCTGCCGCAGCAGGCATTCAGTGAGGGGTACAAGGACCTGATCGCGCTGCTCTTCTTCCTGACCGTCACCAAGAAGGCTGCCGAGTTCGGGCAAGCGAAGATTCTGGTGCTGGACGACGCCCTCCAGAGCGTGGACGCCACCATCCGGGTCGGCGTCATGGACTTCATCCTCAACGAGTTCAAGGACTGGCAGCTCATCGTGACCGGCCATGACCGCGCCTGGCTGGCGCAGTTGCGTAGCTTGTTCCAGCGCCGTGGTCGAAGCTTCGCCGAACGCAACATCACCGGCTGGTCCTTCGCGGGCGGCATCGAGGTGGGGGGAGTCAGCCAGACTCGAGCCGCGTCACTGCGTGAAGCCGTTCATCGCGTGGACGAACGGATGGCTGCAGCGGGTACCGGGCTTCTGCTCGAGGAGATCTCCGCGGAACTCAGTTGGCGTCTGATGGCCGGCGTCACGCGTCGCGAAGGCGACCGCTACACACTTGGCGACCTCTGGCCTGGCGTAGCCAAGGCGCTGAAGTCCACAACCCTGAAGGCCACAGTCGACGAGATCAGTCTTCGAGTCGAGATTCGTAATCTGCTCGGCGCCCACTACAACGAGTGGGCGGACGGAATAGCGTGGAGCGACGTTCGTCAGCTTGCCGAGGATGTGCTCGCGGTCTATGACGCGACGTACTGCGCGGTGTGCGCCAACTGGGTGAGAAAGCAAGGTTCACGGATCGCCTGCACGTGCGGAACACTGGATCTCAGCTGACGGCACGTACTGGACTCTTCCTTTCCTGGTGGTACGGGGTTCGGGCGCGGCCATACTGGGTCGGTGAATCTTGAGGGTGTGCAGGTGCTTCATCGGACCGGGCAGTGGTGTGCTGGGGTCCGGACTGGTGACAATGTCGTGGCTTATGACGTGCCGATTCTGCCGGAGTGGCAGGCGGTGGGGCGGCCGGTGGTGGATCGGGTGTTCGTCATTCCACCGGCGACAGTACAGAAACTGGCGGAGCTGCCGCCCTTTGAGAAGGGGGAGCAGTGGTGAAGCCTCGGATCTTCGGTACCAGTTTCGCGGATGTCTATCCGTTGTACGTCGCCAAGGCGGAGCGGAAACAGCGGACGAAGGCGGAGGTCGACGAGATCATCCGCTGGCTGACCGGGTACAACCAGAAGCAGTTCAATGCGCAGTTGGACAAGCAGGTGGACATGGAGACGTTCTTCGCGGAGGCGCCGGAGCCGAACCCGTCGCGCGTACTGGTCAAGGGTGTCGTCTGCGGGGTTCGGGTGGAGGAGATCGAGGATCCGGTGATGCGGGAGATTCGCTACCTGGACAAGCTCGTCGACGAATTGGCGCGTGGCAAGGCTATGGAGAAGATTCTCCGCGGAGGCTGAAGGGTGCTGGCTTCGCTGTGACAGTGGGGTGACAGCGGGGGGAGCGGGTGGTGTCAGGGGGTGTTGTCAGGGTCGTGGTGTGACTCGACGACAGGAGCTTCCGATGTATGACGTGGTGATCGTGGGTGCGGGGCCGGTTGGGCTGTTTCTTGCTTGTGAGGTGGGGCTGGCGGGGTGTTCCGTGCTGGTGCTCGAGCGGGAGGCGGAAGAGGTGTCGCCTTGGCGGGCGATGCCGTTGGGGATGCGGGGGTTGTCGGCGGCCTCCGTTGAGGCGTTCTACCGGCGGGGGATGTTGCAGGAGTTGCTGGCGGCGTCCGGGCGTTCGAAGGATCTCGAGGTAGACGAGCCGCTGGCGCCTCAGCGGGTTGGGCATTTCGCCGGGATGATGCTCGATGAGAGCAAGGTCAACCTCGAAGCGCTGCCTTACCGGTTGCCGACGCCGGCGCCGGGTGGCGCGATGACCAGCCTCGAGGCGGTCGAAGGGGTGCTGGCCGAGCGGGCGGCCAAGCTGGGGGTTGAGATCAGGTATGGCGTGACGGTGGATGAGCTCACGCAGTACGAGGACAAAGTGGTCGTCGGACAGGAGTACGAGGCGCGGTGGGTGGTCGGGTGTGATGGCGGGCGGAGTGCGGTGCGGGGTTTGGCGGGCTTCGAGTTCGCTGGTACGGAGCCGCAGTTCACTGGCTATGTCATGGATGCCACGGTCGCCGATCCTGACAAGCTCAAGCCTTGGTTCAATCCGACGCCGACAGGGATGTACGTCCGGATGCCGATCGAGGGGCATCTCGGGATGATGGACTTCGACGGTGGTGCGTTCGATCGCTCGCAACGCCTCACCCGCGAACACCTCCAGGAAGTACTGCGGCGTGTCTCGGGTACCGACGTGACGTTGAGCGAGGTCCGCCGCGCGTCGAGTTTCACCGATCGGGCGATGCAGGCGACGACGTACCGGCAAGGGCGCGTGCTGCTGGCCGGCGACGCCGCGCACATCCACTCGCCGCTGGGCGGCCAGGGGCTCAATCTCGGCATCGGCGACGCGATGAACCTGGGCTGGAAGCTCGCGGCGACGGTCAAGAACCAAGCACGGGACGCCGGGCGGCGGGAGCAGCCGGGGGACCCCGGTCTGCTCGACAGCTATGCGGCTGAGCGCCAGCCGATCGCGGCGCGGGTGCTCGACTGGTCCCGCGCGCAGGTGGCGACGATGGCGCCGGGATCGGAGGCGCTGCAGGGGTTGATACGCGATCTGCTCGAGACCCGCGACGGTACGACGTACGC
The DNA here is from genome assembly GCF_044453825.1 of Kribbella sp. NPDC051620. Classification (NCBI taxonomy): domain Bacteria; kingdom Bacillati; phylum Actinomycetota; class Actinomycetes; order Propionibacteriales; family Kribbellaceae; genus Kribbella; species Kribbella sp. NPDC051620. The sequence goes on along the minus strand of NZ_JBITDB010000003.1, from coordinate 226,811 downwards.
GTTCGAAAGGTTGTCGGGGGCATCGATCCGGTACGACCTCGGCAGCGAGCATCCGCTGGTCGGCCGGGTCGCGCCGGAGTTCCGGCTCGAGGACGGCCGCCGGCTCGCCGACCTGATGCGCGACGGCGAAGGCGTTCTCCTCGACTTCAGTCGGCGCCTGCGCAACAAGGCGACGGCGTGGGAGGGAAGGATCCGGTACTCCGCGCAGCCCGCCCGCAACGACCTCGGACTGGCCGCCGCGCTCGTCCGGCCGGACGGCGTCGTCGCCTGGGCGGCAACCACCAACGACAGCGAAGGCTTCGAGCAGGCCGCGACGCGTTGGTTCGGTGACCGCGCATGACGATCACCCTGCGGCCGGGCAGCACCGTGATGTTCACCGGCGACTCGATCACCGACAGCTTCCGGTTCGAAAGCGAGGAGGCACTCGGGTACGGCTACCCGCTACGCGTCGCCGGCGAGTGGGGCTACCGCCATCCCGACCGGCCGATCACCTGGCTCAACACCGGCTATCGCGGCGACAAGGTGATGGACCTCGAAGCCCGCTGGCAAACCGACGTATTGGACGCGCGGCCGGACGTCGTCTCGATCCTTGTCGGCGGCAACGACATGGGCTGGCACACTCTCGATCCGGACGGCCGCGTGATCCCCGCCAGTGAGTACAAAGCCGGGTATGACCGCCTGCTCGCTCCACTGGCCGAGGCCGGCGTCGACCTGATCCTGATCGAGCCGTTCCTGCTCCCGATCAGCACGGCCATCGAACACGACGGCCTGCTCCTCGACGACGCGGTCCGCAAGGAGTGGCGAGCCGACCTCGACCCGAAGATCCACGCCGTCCACGAGCTGGCCCACAAGTACGGCACCCACCTACTCACCGCCGACAAAATGTTCGCCGACCTCACCCAGACGACCGCCCCCGAACACTGGTCCGAAGACGGCGTCCACCCGACCCCAGCCGGCCACGCAGCCCTGGCCGGAGCCTGGCTGAACCTCGTCACCTGACCGACGCCGGCTCAATCAGCTGATATCAGAGGCGAGATCAGGTTGCGCCAGTCTGTTTCTGCGCCTTCGCTTGTCACCTCGGCGAATCGTTGTTCGCCGAGGTGACGTCGGGCGTCGTGCTCGATCCTGGCCGCGTCCAGCTGCGAGAGGCTCGCCAGTCCGCGGACTTCGGTACTTGCCGCCAGCAACCGGGCCGCCTGGTCGTACTCGCCGAGTCGGGCGAACAGGTCCGCGAAGCCGACGAGCAGCGGGCCGACCAGGAAGGCGAATCCCAGTTCGGACGCCGCCTGCCAGGCAGCGATCCGGTGACGGCGGGACTCCTGGAGATCGTCGGCCAGGTAGCCGCGCAGGTCGTGGATCTGGGCCCGAACGCTAGCCTGCTTCGCGGCGTCGCCCAGGAGGGTGGCCGCGAGGTCCAGCTGACGGCGGGCCTCCACCATGTCGCCGGCCAGGCGTGCGAGCCCTGCCTTGGCGAGCGCCAGGGCGACCAGGGCGTACGGCCAGGTGACGCCCTCGGCAAGCCGCTCGGCCTCGGCGATGGCGGCAGCACTGGCGTCGCGATCGCCGATGACCCAGTACAGCATGGCCTGCTGGGTCCGCGTCTCGACGACGTCCTCGACGGCGCCGAGTTCGGTGAGGACGGTGATGGCTTCCTCGTAGTACTCGCAGGCGCCGTCGAACTCGCCGCGGGTGGCGAGCTGGACCGCCAGTTCGCCCAGCGCCAGATAGATCCCGAACCGGTCGCCAAGCGTCCGGAACTCCGCGAGCGCCCGCACCACCTGAGCCTCCGCCTCCGGGCCGCCCTGGCCGAGAAGGGTTCGCATCTTGCCGACCTGCCAGCGGGCCAAAGCGCCCACCCACGGGTCGTCGCTGTCCAGCTGATCCTCGAAGGCGGACAAGGCTTCCTCAGGTGCCTCGAGCAGACGTTCCATCGGGATCACCAGGCCGAGCATCGGGTGGTTGCTGCCGCTGAGCTGGCTGAACCGGTACGCCTTGCGGATCCATTCCTCGCCCAGGTGCTCATCGCCCTGCCCAGACGTCACGTACAACACCACCAGTCCGTAGACCAGGGCGCGGACGTCATCCGGCACCTCGCCGGGGAGCTCGACGGCCGCGAGTGCCAGTTCAAGCCCTTCGGTACGACGTCCGCCCAGCCACCAGTACCAGCCGGTGGCCGCCGCGAGCTGCATCGCCGTCCGCGCGTCACCGGCCGCGATCGCTCCCCGCAGCGCGGCGCTGAGGTTGTCGTGGTCCGCCCTGAGCAGCGCGAGCCATTCCAGTTGCTCAGCCCGACGCAGATGCGGCTCCGCGATCTCGGCGAACTCCGTGAAGTACGCGAGGTGCGCCTGCCGGGTCTGGTCGGCTTCACCGGCCTCCGCAAGCCGATCCGCGGCGTACTCCTTGATCGTGGTGAGCATCCGGTAGCGCGGAGTACCGTCGCCCGCGGTGACCAGCAGCGACTTCTCAGCCAGCGAGGTGAGCAACTCCAGCACCTGATCCGGCTCGACGGCGTCACCGAGGCAGATGCGCTCGGCCGCCTCCAGGCTCGCTCCACCAGAGAACACCGAGAGCTTGCGCAGTACCGTCCGCTCGGCGTCGGTGAGCAGCTCCCAGCTCCAGTCGACCACCGCCCGCAACGTCTTGTGGCGTGGCAACGCGGTACGGCTCCCGCTGGTCAGCAGCCGGAACCGGTCGTCGAGCCGGTTGGCGAGCTGCTCGATGCTCATGGTGCGCAACCGGGCGGCGGCCAGCTCGATCGCCAGCGGCATCCCGTCCAGTGCCAGGCAGATCCGCACCATCAGCGCCCGGGTGTGGTCGTCGGTACCAAGAGCCTTCCGTACTGCGCCCGCCCGGTCCCGCAGCAACCGCAGCGCCGGCGAGCCGTCGTCGACGAGACTGCCGGTCGGGAGGGCCAGCGGCTCGACCTGCCACAGCGCCTCGCCGGTGATCCCGAGCGGCTCCCGGCTGGTCGCCAGGATCCGCAGTCGCCGGCATTCGCCGAGCACTCGTTCGGCCAGCTTCGCCACCGACTCGATCACGTGCTCGCAGTTGTCCAGGATCAGCAGCATCTCCCGGTCGTTGATCGCGGCGATCAACCCCTCGGTGGGGTCCGACGGCGAGGGACCGAGCAGCGCGTCGCGGAGACCGAGGCCAGCCAGCGCCGTCTGCGCCACGTCGCTTCCAGCGCCGATCGGGGCGAACTCGATCAGCCAGATCCCGTCCGCCATCCCGCCGAGCACCGTCCGCGCGGTCTCCGTCGCCAGCCTGGTCTTGCCCGAACCACCTGGCCCGATCAGTGTGGTCAGCCGATGCTCAGCGATCAGCTCGCGGACCGCGGCGACATCGGCGTCCCGGCCGACGAAACTCGTCAGCTCGGCCCGCACGTTGGTCTTGCGGGTCTCCTCCCGCTGGCCCAGCTCACCGCGCAACAGCGCGACATGCAGGGCCGCCAACTCCGGCGAGGGGTCGACGCCCAGGGCACCGGCCAAGGCTTGGCGCGTTCGCTCGTACAAGACCAGCGCCTCGCTGTCGCGACCGGTTGCCACCAGGGCACGCATCAGCGCCGCGACCAGCCGTTCCCGCAGCGGATGCGCAGCCACCGCGTCGGTCAGCTCCGGGAGCACCTCCGCGCCCTGGCCGAGGCTGACCTCTCCCTCGAACCGGTCCTCCATCGCGGTCAGCCGCAGCGCCTCGAGGCGGGTCGCCGCCGCATTGAATGCCGCACTCTCGGGCAGACCGACATCCTGCAACGCCGCCCCACGCCACAAGGCAAGGGCCTCGCGCAACAGTCGTACCTGGCGTGGACCCTTCTCGGTGCGGGCCTGCCCGACGAGGCGTTCGAACCGCAGCGCATCGACAACCTCGGGCTCCACCGTCAACCGGTAGCCGCCCGGCTGCCCCTCGACCGACCCCTCCGGCAACGCCTTCCGCAACCGCGAAACCAAACGCTGCAAGGCATTCGCTGCCTCGGCCGGCGGCTGCTCACCCCAGATCCAGTCGACCAGCGTCGCCTTCGGCACGGTACGACCCGCCTCCAGCGCCAGCGCGATCAGCAACCCCCGCAGGCGGGCACCCGGTACGTCGGCCAGGCGCCCATCGCCCGCCCGAACCTCGAATGACCCCAGTATCCCGATCTGCACCCGACAGATCTTGCCATCCAACCGCCGCACCGCACGCACACGGCGGCTTCAGAGGTCACGTAGTTGGCGGCGGGAGGTGATTTCCAGTTTTCGGTAGATGTTGCGGAGGTGGGCGTCGATCGTGCGGGGACTGAGGAACAGGGTCGCGGCGACTTCCTTGGAGGTCGCGCCCGCGGCGACCTTGGTGGCGATGAGACGTTCCTGTGAGGTGAGCTGGTCGAGCGGGTTGGTGCCGTCGCGGCGCGGGCGCTGGCCGGTGGCGGCGAGTTCGCGAGCGGCTCGTTCGGCGAAGCCGCCGGCGCCCATAGCGGCCAGCACCTCATGCGCGGCCTGGAGTTCGACCCGGGCCTCGGAGCGACGGGATTCGCGACGCAGCCACTCGCCGTACAGAAGCCGCGCCCGGGCGTAGTGAGCCCGTACTCCGGTCTGCGCGAACAGGTCGATCGCTTCCCGGAACCGGCTGTCCGTGCTCGCCGACGCCGGATCGAGCAACGCCTGGGCAAGAAGGTGCGCGGCGACTGCCCACGGAGTCGGGTTGGTCCGGGCCAGAGCGCCGATCCGGTCCAGCGCAAGGGCCGCGTCCTCGGGGCGGCCGGCTCGGGCGGCGGCCTCGACGAGTTCCGCGTCGAGGATCCACACGACGTACGAACCGCGTTGCTGTTGTTGCTGGGCGAGGAGTCCGGTCTTGAGCGCGGCCGGGTAGTCGCCGAGGCCGTTGCGCAGTACGGCCGTCGCGTAGACCTCGGCGACGATCTCGTCCCGGCCGACGCGCTCGCGCAGGCCGGCCAACAGCTCCTGGAACGAGTCCGTCTCGCCGCGCCAGGCCGCGAGGATGAGTTCGGCGAAGGCCAGGTCGACGGTGCCGGCCGCCTCGTCGACCGCGCGCGCCTCCTCCAGCGCAGCAGCCGCCTCGTCGAACCGGCCGAGCATCACCCGCCCGAGGGCGTGGAACTTCAACGCCTGCGGCAGTACTGCGAAAGCCGACTGACGGCGAGCCAGTTCCACCTGCCGGGTGGAGATCTCGTCCATCGCCTCGGCGTCGTACAGGTCGATCGCCATCAGGCAGGCAAGCTCCATCCACCAGGGGCTGGTGAGCTCTGAGGTTCTGAACGCATCCACCGCGACACGCATGCTCGGCACCGCCTTCTCGATCGGCAGCATCGCCTGGTCGAGCAGCGCATCCAGCAGCAGGTCGGCTGGTCGCGGGTTGTCCGGTGGAGGTACCTGCCCACGGATGCGGGTGCCGAGTTGACGCAGGCGTCCCGGCAGCCGGTCGAGGAACATCGCGGAACTGAACGCCTCGATGTAGGTCTCCCGGGCCTCGTCGGGCGGGAGGTCGGGTGCGACGCTGACCAGGGCCGCGGTCGCCTCGGGGCTGCGCTCGAGGTGGAGGTCGATCAGGGCGCGTAGGAGGCGGGCTTCGGCGCGCTGTTCTGGTTCGAGCTGGCGGCGTTCGGCCTGGGTGACCAGCTCGCGGGCCTCGGGGAATGCACCCAACCGCATCCGCAGGCGGGCTGCGGCGAGCAGCCGGCCGGCTTGGCCGGCGGGGTTGGGGGCCAGATGCGCGGCGCGTTCGAGGAACGCTGATGCTGCCGCGAGGTCGCCGCGTTGCTCGGTTCGTTCGGCTGACTCGGTCAGCTCGGTTGCGACGTCCTCGTCGGTGTCAATGACGGCGTGCGCACGGTGCCAGGCCCGACGGTCGGGATCGATGGCGCGGTCCGTCGCCTCGGCAAGCGCGCCGTGCAGGCTGCGGCGCGTCGCGGGGGTGGCCGCCTGGTACGCCGCCGAGCGGACGAGCGGGTGGCGGAAACGCAGCCGTGGACCGAGTACCACCAGCCCGTCGTCCTCGGCGTCGGCGATGGCGGCCGGGTTGAGGTCGAGAAGTTTCGCTGCCCTTCTGAGCAGGCCTACGTCTCCGACCGGCTCGGCGGCCGCGAGGGCGACGAGTGATTGAGTTGCCGGTGGCAACCGTAGTACGCGCCGGGTGAACTGGTCCTGCAGAGCCTCGACGACGCTGCCGCGCTGTGGGCTCGGCAACGCCATCGGGTCGCCGGCGTGCCCGAACTCCAGCAGGGCAAGGGGATTGCCGCGTGCCTCAGCCAGGATCCGGTCGAGTACTTCGCTGTCGACGCCCGCTCGCGTCGAGGACTGCAGGAGAGTCAGCGCGTCGCCTTCGCCGAGGCCGGAGAGTTGCAGCCGGGGGAAGTCGAGGCCGGTGAGGGGACCGTCGTCGCGGGTGGTGAGGATCATCGCGATCTGCTCGGAGGCGATGCGCCGGGCGACGAAGGTGAGCACTTGGCGGGTACCGGCGTCGATCCACTGGACGTCGTCGATCACGCAGCAGACGGGGTGGCGGCGGGTGAGTTCGCAGAGCAGGCCGAGGACGGCGACTCCGACCATGAGCGGGCTCGGTGTCGTGGCGTCGCCGAGGCCGAATACCGATTCGAGGGCTCGCTGCTGCACGGCTGGGAGCTCGGTGCGGTGCTCGATCACGGGCGCGCAGAGCTGGTGCAGTGCGGCGTACGGGAGGTCGCGCTCGAACTCGCTGCCGTCGGCGCGTAGTACCAGCCAGCCGTCGAGTTGCCCGGCCGCCGTGTCGATGAGGGCGGACTTGCCGATCCCGGCCTCGCCGGCGACCACGATCGCGCCGCCTCGGCCGTCCGCGGCACCGCGGGTGACCTCGCCGATGGCCTGCAGCTCAGCCTGCCGGGCCACGAACTGCATCGGCTCTCCTCGGCAATCGATGGAACTCCGCTTCGCCGCCATCGTAGGTGAGGGCCGGGCGACTACGTAGGCAGCGCGATCTACGTAGTTTTCGCCGACGCGCCGCTCGCCTCCGCCACGGCATCGTCGAGCTTGTCAGCACGACACACCGAGAACGAGGCGAGGACGAGATGATCACCGAGGTAGAGCTGCCAGGCATCGTCGAACCGGAGGGACTGCGGCTGCGCCGGCGGGAGATCCCCAAGCTCGAAGCCGGGCAGGCGCTGGTGCGGATGGAGGCGACCGGGGTCTCGTTCGCCGAACAGCAGATGCGCCGCGGCAAGTACTACGACCAGCCGCCCTTCCCGTTCGTACCGGGCTACGACGTCGTCGGCGTGATCGAGTCAATCGGCCCCGACTCCGGCTCGGACTCTGGGGCGGGCACCGACTCCGGGTCGGGCTCCCGACCCCGCTCCGGCACTGGGGTCGTGGTCGGGCAGCGGGTTGCTGCGTTGACCAAGGTCGGTGGCTGGGCGGACCGTTTGGTGCTGAACACCGCGGACCTCGTCCCGGTGCCGAAGGGTGTCGGCGCCGAGGAGGCCGAAGCGTTGATCGTCAACGGCGTGACCGCCTGGCGAATGCTGCGCATCGCAGGAGTCAAGCGCGGCGACACCATCGTCGTACTGGGTGCCAACGGCGGCGTCGGGTCGCTCCTCGTGCAGTTCGCCCGGTACCTCGGCGCGCAGGTCATCGGGACCGCTTCCAAGCGTCATCTCCCGTACCTGCGTGAGCTCGGCGCGATCCCGGTCGATCGGGGCCAGGACACCGTCGCCGCGGTCAAGGCGATCGCCCCGGACGGAGTCGCCGCGGTGTTCGATCACGTCGGTGGTACCGGCATCCGCAACTCGTGGTCGATGCTCGGCCGCGGTGGATACCTCGTGTCGTACGGAACCGCCGCCACCCGCGACCAGCAAGGCAACGCCAAACTCCCGGTACTCGCCCTGATCGGCCGCCTGGTCCTGTGGAACGTCCTCCCCAACGGCAAGTCCGCCACCTTCTTCAACCTCTGGGCCGGCAAGGCCCGTCGCCCCGAGCGCCACCAGGCCGAGCTGCGCGCCGACCTCGAAGCCGTCTTCGCCCTGCTCGCTGCCGGCAAGATCACCGCCCGCATCGCCCGCGCCTTCCCCCTCGCCGACGTCGCCGACGCCGTCCGCTACGCCGAATCCGGCGCTGCCGCCGGAAAAGTCATCCTCGTCCCCTGACCGGCCAGCTTCTGATGGTCTCGATCACAACGGCGGCGTTGTGATCGAGACCATGTCTGCATCGGGCCGGCCGGTCGTAGGTTGAACAGGTGACCGATGACAGCTGGGCCGGGCTGGTGGATTCGTTTGCCGAGGGCGCGTATGCCTCGCCGAAGGGTCTGGTACGGACGTACGTGATGCACCATCAGCTGCTCGAGCACCTGGCCGGGCCGCCGGGTGCGGTGCTCGATGTCGGCGGGGGAGCGGGGCATCAGTCGTTTCCGTTGGCGCAGGCGGGCTACGAGGTGACGCTGCTCGATCCGTCGGCGGCGATGCTGGACAAGGCGCGTGAGCGGCTCGGGCGGTTGCCTGCTGAGGTACAGGCGCGGGTGACGCTGTTGCAAGCGGACGGCTTGGAGGCTGTCGAGGCGGTTGATGGGCGGCTCTTCGATGCGGTGTTGTGCCATGGCGTGCTCGGGTACCTGCCGCAGCCGGACGGTCTGGTCGATCAGCTGTGTCAGTGCGTCGGTGCGGGTGGCCTGGTGTCGATCATGAGCGGGAACGCCAACACGGCGGCGGTGCGGCCGGCGCTGGAGCAGCGCTGGGCGGATGCATTGGCGGGGTTCGACTCCGTTGAAGAGATCGGGGTGCTGGGGGTGCCGACCAGGGGAGACACGGTGGAGCACCTCAGCGGGTTGCTGTCGACGCATGGTGTCGAGCCCTTGCGGTGGTACGGGGTGTGGCTTTTCACCGACTGGCTCGAATTCGCCGGGGTCGAGGTCGACCTCAGCGACCCGGAGCAGGTCGCCGCGATGGCTGCTGTCGAGTTGGAGGCGAGCAAGCGGGATCCCTATCGCCAGCTCAGTCGGCCTTTCCATCTGGTGGGGCGTCGGCTTGCGTAGTACCAGGCCTTAGCTGGCGGCCTTCTTGATCAACGCGGTGACCTTCTTCTCGACGGCCGGGCTCAACTTGGTGAGGGCGAAGGAGGTCGGCCACATGTCGCCGTCGTCGAGGTTGGCCGGGTCGTTGAAGCCGAGCGTGCTGTAGCGGGCCTTGAACTTGTCGGCCGGCTGGAAGAAGCAGACGATCTTCCCGTCCTTTGCGTAGGCAGGCATGCCGTACCAGGTCTTCGGCTCGAGTTCCGGGGCGCTGGTCTTGACGATCGCGTGGATCCGCTCGGCGATCGCCCGCTCGTCCGGGTTGGCGATCTCAGCGATCTTCTCCAGTACGACGGCCTCCGCCTCAGCCTTGCCTGAGGCCGCCTTGAGCTCACGGGCGCGCTCCTTCATCGCCGCCCGCTCGTCCTTCGTGAAGCCGTCGTAGGACTTCGCCGTGGTGGTGGTCTTCTTCGCGGTGCTCTTCGTAGTGGTCATGGCCTCAGCCTACGAAGCCGCCGCGGTGTGCTGCTTCTTGAAAACTGATCAATGTCTCCTATGCAACCAAAGGTTGCGCTTCGAGCGAGGCTGGGCTAGCTTTATGTGCAACAAGACGTTGCATATCAAGGGAGATGGATCGAAATGGCAGACATCCTGCACAGGGTCGGAGTGAAGTCGTCGGTGGCCGAGGTCTATGCGGCCCTGACCACGATCGAGGGCCTGGCCGGCTGGTGGACCACGAACACCACAGGCGAGGCCGGCGAGATCGGCGGCGTCACCAAGTTCACCTTCGGCCCCGGCGGTTTCGATATGAAGGTCCTCGAACTGGACCCCGGCAAACGCGTCCTCTGGGAGGTCGTCGAAGGCCCTGACGAATGGATCGGCACCCACGTCATCTGGGACCTGGACCAGGTCGACGACTGGGCCATCATCCACTTCAAGCACGAAGGCTGGAAGGAGCCCGTCGAGTTCATGTCCCACTGCAGCACCAAGTGGGCCGTCTTCCTCCTGAGCCTAAAATCCCTGATCGAATCCGGCCAAGGCGCCCCCGACCCCAACGACACCCCCATCAGCAACTGGCACTGACCCCTCAGCGCTCCAACCGGTCCGTCCGCCCCGGACTCGCACCACCGACCGTCGCTATCGTGCACTCCGTGGCAGATCCCGTACTACGCCCGCTGCTCTTCCTGGATGTCGACGGACCCCTCATCCCGTTCGGCGAATCGCTCCAGCCCCACCCGACGTTTGAGCCGACCGTCGACGACGCCAACCCGCTTCTGGGCCGTATCGATCCGGCCCAGGGACCCCGGCTGGCGGCGCTGGGCTGCGAGTTGGTGTGGGCGACCACCTGGATGACCGACGCGAACGACAGCATCTCTCCGCGTCTTGGCCTGCCGGAGCTGCCGGTGGTGATCTGGCCGGATCCGACCGAGATCGACGAGCAGTACGAGCGCTCCGGCCTGCACTGGAAGACCCGCCCGCTGGTCGCCTGGGCGGCCGGTCGCCCGTTCGTCTGGGTCGACGACGAACTCACCGATCTCGACCGCGCCTGGGTGGAATCCAGCCATCAAGGTCGAGCCCTCCTGCATGCGGTCGATCCCGGGATCGGGCTCACCGAATCCGACTACCTGGCAATCCGCGGCTGGCTGGAGCTCGGATGACCGCTGAGGCCGGGTTGTAATGGTGGGTATGACTGTTGACTTGTTTGCTGGGGTTGCGGTTCGGGAGATTGGGGCGGCTTCGGGGTGGTACGCGAGGTTCTTCGGTGGGGAGCCGGCGTTTCGGCCCAATGAGGTCGAGGCGGTTTGGGAGGTTGGGGAGCATCAGTACGTGTACATCGAGGAGTCGGTGGAGCGGGCCGGCCATGCGCTGGTGACGTTGTTCGTGGCGGATCTGGACGCGGTGGTGGAGGGGATCAGCGCCTGCGGCATCGAGCCGGTGAAGCGCGAAACCTACGACAACGGCGTCCGCAAGGTCACCTACAACGACCCCGACGGCAACGAACTCGGCTACGGCGGCGGACCTGTCGATGACGCCGGGAACGCGTGAGTGGTTACTGGCCGCGGTCGGATGACGTGACAGTTGGCTCTGGCGTTGCGGCCACCTGATCCTCAGTATGTGTTCAGGGGAGGTGGGGGTGTTGTTGGAGGGGAAGTTTCGGCTGCCTCGGCGGCGGGTGGGGGTGTCGCGGGGGCGGTTGGGGGAGCGGCTGGAGGGGGCGACGAGGCTGGCGGTGGTGTCGGCGCCGGCTGGGTTTGGGAAGACGGCGTTGGTGAGTGAGTGGCTGGGGGCGGCCGGGCGGAGGGGTGCGTGGCTTTCGCTTGATGAGCGGGACAACGACTCGGCGTCGTACTGGTCTTATCTGGTTGCCGCGCTGCGGACCGCAGCTCCCGACGTGGGAGCCGCGGCGCTTTCGTTGTTGCAGGCTTCGGAGCCGCCGGTTGAGGCGGTGCTTTCGACGTTGCTCAACGATCTGGAGGCGGTCGAGTACGACGTCGTGCTGGTGCTGGACGACTATCACGTGATCGAGCGGCCCGAGATCCATGACGGGATGGCGTTCCTGGTGGAGCAGCTGCCGCCGCGGATCCGGCTGGTGATCGCGAGCCGGGTCGACCCGCCGTTTCCGTTGGCGCGGATGCGAGCGCGTGGCGAGCTCGTCGAGATCAGGTCGGCGGAGCTGCGGTTCACGGCCGGCGAAGTCGCGGCGTACCTCAACGGCGTGATGGGGCTGGCGTTGACGGCCCACGACGTCGCAAAACTGGAAGCGCGTACGGAGGGATGGATCGCCGCGCTGCAACTGGCCGCGCTCTCGATGCAGGGGCGCGACGACGTCAGCGGGTTCATCGCCGGCTTCGCGGGGAACGACCGGCACATCGTCGACTACCTGGCTGAGGAGGTCCTACAGCGTCAGCCCGAGGAGGTACAGCACTTTCTGCTCCAGACCTCCATCCTCGATCGGTTGTCCGGCCCCCTCTGCGACGCGGTCACCGGTCAGGGCGGCGGGAAGGACCGGCTCGCCGCGATCGAGCGAGGCAATCTCTTCCTCTTCCCGCTCGACGATCAGCGTCGGTGGTACCGCTATCACCAACTCTTCGCCGACGTGCTCCAAGCGCACCTCCTCGACCAGCAGCCGGACGCAGTCCGAAGCCTGCACCAACGAGCCAGCGCATGGTACGAGGCGAACGGCGAGCGCGCCGAGGCGATCCGACATTCCCTTGCAGCAAAGGATTTCGAGCAAGCGGCGACCCTGATCGAGCTGGCGATCCCGGCTTTGCGCAGGACCAGGCAGGAGGCGGTCGCGCTGACCTGGCTGCAGGCATTGCCCGACGAGGTGCTCAGCGTCCGCCCGGTCCTCAGTGTCTCGTACGCCGGTACGCTCCTGATCACCCATGATCCGGCCGGCGTCGACCGCAGACTCGAAGACGCCCAGCGCCACCTCCAGCCCACCGCCGAAACGATCGTCGTCGACCACAACGAGTACGCCCACCTCCCAGAGGCGATCGAGACCTACCGAGCCGCCCAATCCATTGCCCAGGGCAACCTCTCCGCCACCGTCACCCACGCCCGCCAGGCCCTCGCCATCGCGGCCGACGACAGCCACCTCTGGCGCGCCGCCTCCGCCGGCCTGCTCGGCCTCGCCTACTGGGCCACCGGCGATCTCGAAGCTGCCCACGAAGCCTGGACCGCCTGTACCACCGGACTGCAAGCCTCCGGCTACACCGCGGACGCCCTGGGCTGTGCGATCGCCTTGGCGGACATCCGCAGCGCGCAGGGCCGCCCCACCGACGCGATGCGCACGTTCGAGCAAGCCCTCAATCTCAACCCCACCCCAGGCGATCCCGTACTCCGCGGCTCCGCCGACATGTACGTCGGACTGAGCGAACTCCACCTCGACCGCAACGACCCGCAGACCGCGACCCAGTACCTGGCAAAGGCCCACGACCTGGGCGACCACCTAGGCCTGCCGCAGTACTCCTATCGCCGCCGCGTCGCGATGGCCCGCATCCGTGAAGCAGAAGGCGACTACCAGGCCGCGCTCGAACTGCTCGACGAGGCGGAGACCGTCTACGTCAGCGACTACTTCCCTAACGTGCGCCCGATCCCGGCGGTGCGCGCGAGGGTGTGGCTCGCCGCGGGGAAGCTCGACAAGGCGATTGCCTGGGCGGGCGACCAGGGCCTGACCGTCGACGACGACCTCAGCTATCTCCGCGAGTACGAACACCTCACCCTGGCCCGCGTGCTCACAGCCCAAGGCATCCCGATCGATGCATTCCTCGACCGACTCCAGCAAGCCGCCGAAGACGGCAATCGCGCCAGAAGCGTCAACGAGATTCGCGCCCTGCGAGCCCAGTCGGCGAGGACCGCTCGTGCAACGCCGGGCACAACGGCTCGTGCAACGCCGGGTTCGACGCTCAAGCAGGGCCTTGTCGAACCGCTCAGCGCGCGCGAGTTCGACGTACTGCGTCTGCTCGGCACCGACCTCGACGGCCCCGGCATCGCCCGCGAACTCATCGTCTCGCTGAACACCGTCCGCACCCACACCAAGCACATCTACGCCAAACTCGGCGTCACCAACCGCCGCGCCGCCGTCCGCCGCGCCACCGAGTTGGAGCTCTTCTCGCGCTGAATCACCACCCGAATCACCACATGTGGTGATGCCCGCTCACCAGCTCGCCGCCTAGCTTGCCGAGCATGACCACCATCACCCGCACCACGGCACCACCGCAGACTTCCAGGGATTCGCTGCGCAGGACCGCGCTCGTGGCAGGTATCTGCTACCTGATCACCTTCGTCGCGTCGATCCCGGCGCTCCCGCTCTACTCGAACCTGGTCGGCGACCCGAAGTACATCCTCGGCTCCGGCTCCAGCGCGGGAGTCCTCCTCGGCGGCCTGCTCGAAGTCATCACCGCACTCGCCGGGATCGGTACTGCGGTCGTCCTGTTCCCGGTCGTCAAGCGCCAGAGCGAATGGCTGGCCCTCGGCTTCGTCACCTCACGCGTCATCGAAGGGGCGTACCTCGTCGTCGGCGTGATCGCCATCCTCTCGGTGGTGACACTGCGTGAGAACCCCGTCGCCGGTACGGACCCGGCCGCGCTCATCACCGCCCAGCAGTCCCTGGTCGCGATCCACGACTGGTCCTTCCTCCTCGGCCCCGGCGTCATGCCCGGCGTGAACGCTCTGCTGCTGGGCACTCTCCTCTACCGCTCCGGCCTGGTACCGCGCCTCATCCCCTTGATCGGCCTGGTCGGCGCCCCGTTCTTCCTCGTCTCCGCCGTCGCCCTGATCTTCGGCGCCTACGCCCAACTCTCCCTCCCGTCCGGCATCGCCACCGTCCCCATCTTCATCTGGGAACTCTCCCTGGGCCTCTGGCTCACCTTCAAGGGCTTCAAGCCGTCGCCGATCACCCAGGTACCGAATGAATAGGCTGCGAACGGGACGTGACGTAGTCTCCGAAGGGTCTGACGTCTGGGTAGTGAGGTGAGTGGTTTGCGGTTCATTCGGGGGCAGCAGCCGGAGCAGGATCTGACCTTCAACGACGTGTTCCTGGTACCGAACCGGTCGGCCGTGCAGTCGCGGCTGGACGTGGATCTCGGCACCCGGGACGGGAGTGGGGCGTCGATCCCGATCGTCGCGGCCAACATGACGGCGGTGTCGGGGCGGCGGATGGCCGAGACGATCGCGCGCTGTGGCGGGCTGGCGGTGATCCCGCAGGACATCCCGGTCGAGGTGGTGGCCGACGTCGTCTCCTGGATCAAGCAACGGCACCCGATCTACGACACCCCGTTGGTGATGGCGCCGAGCGGTACCGTCGGCGAGGCGCTCAACCTGCTGCCGAAGCGCGGCCACGGCGCGGTGATCGTGGTCGAGAACGGCCGCGCAGTCGGCGTGGTCACCGAAGCCGACTGCGAAGGCGTCGACCGGTACGCCCAGCTCGCGGGCATCATGTCGCGCGAGCCGCTCAGGCTGCCGGCCGGCATCGCCGCGGAGGAAGCGTTCAACCAGCTGTACGACGGGCACCATCGGCTCGCGCCCGTCACGGACGAGGACGGTCACATCGTCGGCATCCTCACCCGCCAGCGCGCTCTCCGCGCCACCCTGTACGACCCCGCGGTCGATGCCCAGGGCAAGCTTCGGGTGGCGGCCGCGATCGGTATCAACGGCGACGCCGAACAGAAGGCCAAGTCCCTGCTCGACGCCGGTATCGACCTGCTCGTGATCGACACCGCCCACGGTCATCAGGAGCGGATGCTCGACGTACTCCGGACAGTCCGCGCCCTCGACCCCGGGGTGCCGGTCGTCGCGGGCAACGTCGTCACCGCCGAGGGCGTCGAGGACCTGGTCGAGGCGGGTGCCGACATCGTCAAGGTCGGAGTCGGCCCGGGTGCGATGTGCACGACTCGGATGCAGACGGCTGTCGGCCGGCCGCAGTTCTCCGCCGTACTGGAGTGTGCGACCCGAGCCCGTGAGCTGGGCAAACACGTCTGGGCGGACGGCGGCGTACGGCATCCGCGGGATGTCGCGCTCGCCCTCGCCGCCGGCGCGTCGAGCGTGATGATCGGCTCGTGGTTCGCCGGCACGTACGAGTCGCCCGGCGATCCGCATCGCGACAGCGACGGGCGGATCTACAAGGAGAGCTTCGGGATGGCGTCGGCGCGCGCGGTGCGACTCCGTACCGCCGACGACACTCCCTTCGAGCGCGCCCGCAAGAGCTTCTTCGGCGAGGGCATCTCGACCGCCCGGATGTACCTCGATCCCGAGCGCCCGAGCGTCGAGGACCTGCTCGACTCGATCGTCTCGGGCGTTCGCAGCTCGTGCACGTACGTCGGCGCCACCGACCTGGAGGAGTTCCACCAGCGCGCCGTCATCGGCATCCAGAGCACCGCCGGCTACAGCGAGGGCAAACCACTCGACACCAGTTGGTGACCGCTGCGGGCGAGGCGGAAGCCGAGGTCGTCGATGTGGAAGGTCGGGTGGCTCTTCCGGCGGTTGGAGGCGCGGCAGGCACTTGGCGGATCGTAAGCACCGCCGCCACGGAACACCCGGTACGGTCCGTACGCCGCCGAGTGGAGGTCCCAGGTCCACTCCCACACGTTGCCGAGCAGATCGTGGAACCCCCACCGATTGGCCGCCTTGCCACCGACCTCATGAACGCGACCACCCGAGTTACCGCGGTACCAGGCGATCTCGTCCAGCTCGCCATATCGTTGCTCAGGGCCCCCAGTGCGGCAGGCATACTCCCACTCCGCCTCTGACGGCAGCCGATACCCGTCGGCCGCCCAGTCGCAGACGACCTGCTCCCCGTCCCGATCCCCGTCAACGATCGCGTACGCCGGTACCAGGCCCTCGTTCACCGACAACTCATTGCAGAACCGAACCGCATCCAGCCATGACACGTCGGTAGCCGGCAACCTCCCAGATCCGCCCGAGTACTCGGCCTGCGTCACCGCAAAAGCACTCAACCGGAACGGCGCGACCTCCACCACCCAGGAAGCGCCCAGCCCCTCGTCCCGCAACGCGACCTTGCCACCCGGAAGCCCAATCATCAGACCCCGGACGCTACCAGCGCAGCCCATCCACCAACGTCCGAAGAAGTCGAGAGACGTGTACTCAGTTCTTCGGACGCAAGGCTCAGCCGAGGGGGAGTTCCGCGGCGTGGCGGTGCTGCCGGCGACGGCAGCACCGCCAACGGGGCTAGGGAGTGGGGAACTTCAGGCGGACTATGACGTTGTCGATGCCGGTTGGGGTGCCGCCGTTCATGTCGTCGTTGGTGGAGGTGAGCCAGAGGGCGCCGTCGGGGGTTTTGGTGACGCTGCGGAGGCGGCCCCAGCGGCCGGAGAAGACTGCTTGGGGAGTGCCTACGCCGGTGCCGGCGGAGTTGATCTGGGTGACCCAGAGCTGGCGGCCGGTGACGCCGGCGATGTAGATCCAGTCGTTGACGATCTCCACGCCGCTCGGGCCGGCCTGCGAGGTGGACCAGGTGCGCTTCGGGGCGATGTAGCCGCCGCAGTCGCCGATGGTGCCTTCACAGGCGGGCCAGCCGTAGTTGCCGCCCTTCTGGATCAGGTTGAGCTCGTCCTGGCTGTTCTCGCCGAACTCCGCGGCCCACAGCTGCCCGCGCGAGTCCCATGCGAGACCTTGCGGGTTGCGGTGGCCGAGGCTGTACACGTACCGCGCGTTGCCGCCTTCGCTGAAGAACGGGTTGTCGCTCGGCGCCGTGCCGTCCGGGTTGATCCGCAGAATCTTGCCGTTCAGCGAGCCACGGTTCTGCGAGTTGCCACTGTTCTTCGCGTCGCCGACGGTCGCGTACAGCTTGCCGTCCGGCCCGAACCGCAGCCGGCCGCCGTTGTGGTACCGGTTCTTCGCCAGCCCGGTCAGTACCGGCTCCGACGTCGTGGCCAGCACACCGTTCTCGTACTTCATCCGCACGATCCGGTTGTCATTCGCGGCCGTGTGGTAGAAGTACACCCAGTGGTCGGTGCCGAAGTTCGGCGACAACGCCAGCCCCAGCAGGCCGCCCTCACCCGTCGTGGTGACAGCGCCAGGAACCTTGCCCAGCGTCGTTTTCTGCCCGGTCGACGTCACCAGCAGTACTTCGAAACGGTCCCGCTCGGTCACGAGCGCCGAGCCCGATCCGTCCGGCAGGAACGCGACGCTCCACCCCAGGTCGACCTTCGCGATGTCCCGGTCGTACGCCGGAATGCCACCCGTCCCAGTACTGGCCGTCCGCACGCTCACTGCGTTGCTGGCAGCCGAGGCATTGCCGTCAGGGTCACGGGCCTTGACCGTGAACGAGTACTGCGTATTGGGCGTCAGGTTCGTGACGGTGGCGGTCAGTGAGCTCGTCGACGACACCTTCGTCGTGCCCTGGTACACGTCGTACCCGGCGATGCTCCCGCTGTTGTCGGTCGACGCGTTCCACGCCAGGCCGACGCTGTTCGACGTGATCGACGTCGTGCGCAGGTTGCCCGGCGCTGTCGGCGGCTGGGTGTCGCCGCTCGGCGGAGTCGTGAACGCGACCACGTTGCTCTGCTGCGAAGCGTTGCCCGCGGCATCGAACGCGCCCACCGACACGTCGTACGCGGTGTTGGAGGTCAGCGTGTCGACCGTCGCCGACAACGTGTTCGCGTCGACCACCTTGAGCACGTTGCCGCCGCGGTTGATCTCGTACCGGACGACGCCGACGTTGTCGGTGGCGGCCGTCCAGGTGAAGGTGGCCGCGTTCGACTTGATGTTGCTGACGGCAAGGTTCCCGGGCGCCGACGGCGGTGTGACGTCGTCGCTGGTCGGCGTGACGGTCAGCTTGTCCGCGTTCGGACCGCCGTCGGCCGTGGTCGCCCGGGCACGGATCTTGTTCGTCCCCGCGGCCAGCGTCAGCCGGACCGTCTTGGTCTGCCAGTTGGTCCAGTCGCCGGTACCGGGGAAGCTGATGCCGACCGCGCCGGCCACCCCGTTGACGGTGAAGTCCATCGGCCGCTGGGCGGTCGTCCCGTTGGCGTAGCGAAGCGTCACGTCGGCCGGTCCGGCGGGCGCCGTCACCGTCCACTCGACGTAGCTGCCGACGAGGTTGTCGTAGTTGACGAAGCCGGTACCGGTGTAGCCGGCGTGGTTCGACTCGACCACGCCTTGGGAGATGGTGGCGTTCTCGGCCTGGTAGTCGGTCGGGGCCGCGGTCGCGGACTGGGTGAGGGGTGCGAGGGCGAGCGTGACGGCCACGGCCGACAGGCCGCTGAGCAGCGCACGCCGAAAGGATCGACGGGTCATCGAGGTCTCCTGATGTTCCGGGGCGGGAAGGAGCTGCAGGAACCACTATTAATAGTTAGGAAAGTTTCCTTTCCTAACTCGTGGTTTGCATCACACCACTGTCCGTCAAGACCTGTCAATCCTCCGGGAACGCGCTTGCTCAGCGAACCGGTTCAGCTCTCCGCGACCGTGATGAGCACCTCCCGGTCGCCCCCGCCTCGACCGCCTGGTGGGCGGCGGCGGTCTCGGCCAGCGGAAAACGATGGAGCGGCAGGCCCGCTTCGTCGCCGATCGCCAGTACGCCGGCCGCGATCGCCGCGCTGACGTCGTCGCCGGCCGCCCGCAGGATCTCGGTCGGGAGCGGGTACAGGAGAACGAACTGGTACCGGGCGTTCAGCCCCATGTTCGCCCGGATGTCGAGCTCGAACGGCTGGTTCCCGTCGTTGGCGTAGATCGCGATCGTGCCGCGCAGGCGCAGTACCGCGAGGTCGAGAGCGTTGTTGGCGCCGGCCGCGACCTCGACGATCAGGTCGACGCCGTCCGGCGCGAAGGAACGGATCTGCTCGGCGGCGTCGTCCTCGCGATAGTTGACGATGTGATGCGCGCCGGCCGCCTCGGCGAGACCGATCTTGCCCGGACTCACCGTCGTGATGACCGTGGCGCCGGCCCAGCGAGCCAGCTGGATCGCCGCATGTCCGACAGCGCCGGCACCGCCGGCGACCAGGACGATCTTGCCGTCAAGGGCGCCAGGCGACAGCCGCCTCGGCCCGTCCTCGGCAACCGTCAGCGCGCGATGGGCCGTGATCGCCGGGATGCCGACGCTTGCTCCCACCTCGAAGGACGCGTCACCCAGCGGAAAGACGCGCTCAGCAGGCACTGTCGTGTATTCCTGCGCGGTACCACTCGACGGCCGCTGGTACGCGGCGAGCGAGGTCCAGACCCGATCACCGACTGCCAATCCGTCCACGCCTTCGCCGACCGCGTCGACAACTCCCGACCCATCCTGGTTCGGAACCGACTCGACGACCTCACCGCCGTACAGGCCGGTGCGTGCCTTCCAGTCAGTCGGGTTCATCCCCGACACCACGACCCGGATCCGCACTTCCCCCGCTGCTGGCTCAGGAACCTCGCGCTCGACAAGACGAAGAACAGAGTCGGCCGCACCAAGCTGGTCAAAGACAATTGATCTCATACCGGCTACAGCCCCGCAGCCCGCACGCCTATTCCGCGCTCGGCTTGATCGCGGGATCAGATTCGGGGGTCCCGGGGGTCGCGGAGATCGCGGCGTTCTTCTACGACGGTGGTTTGGGAGGCTCGGGTGCGTTGGCCGTTGAGGAGCAGGACCAGGGCGATGCCGAGGGCGCCGGCTCCCATCAGGATGTAGCCGACCATGGTCAGGTCGACGCCGCTGATCCGGTCCGAGACGGCGAACGCGAGCACGCCGCCGACGGCCAGCAAGAAGATTCCTGCGCCGATACCCATCAGATACCTCCAGTTTTCGCGCGCCGTACTGCCCGCGGGCGGCGGGCGGCGCCTTAACCGCGTACCCGGTCCCCAGGATGGGCAAACGGTGGCGGGGGACTGGTACTGGAGTCTGTATGCGGTATACGATGTTGCTCAGGACAGGCCGATTGTGACGTGGTGCACGGCGGGCAGCCGGAGTGCCGGGTAGGATCGGTCTGTTTGTGGAGGGGAGTATTCCTTCGCGGCAGCGTCGTCATCACGGTGAGCCCTTGAGCCCACCCGGTGCTGTCGGTCCGTGACCAGCGGGCGGAAGAGACCTCCGGACCCGCCCTTGTCGACGTCCGGAGGAATGTCATGGTCTCTGCCGTGCCTGCTCACGTGTGGATCCTCACGATCATCGGTCTGCTGGCGATCGTCGCCTTCGACCTGATCGTGATCGCCCGGCGCAACCACACCGTCACCATCAAGGACGCGACCCGCTGGGTGCTCTTCTACGTCGGGCTGGCCGGCCTGTTCGCCGTCTTGCTGTTCGTCTTCAAACCCGGTGACGCCTCCGGCTCGGAGTTCGTCGCGGGCTACATCACGGAGTACAGCCTCAGCGTCGACAACCTGTTCGTCTTCGTCATCATCATGGCCAGGTTCGCGGTGCCGTCGCTGGCCCAGGACAAGGTGCTCTACATCGGCATCGTGGTCTCGATGCTGCTCCGGGCGGTCTTCATCCTGGCCGGCGCCGCCGCGATCGCCGCGGCCAGCTGGGTGTTCTACATCTTCGGCGCGTTCCTGGTCTATACCGCGGTCCGGCTCGCGCTGGAAGGCGAGAACGACGAGACCGACTTCCAGGAGAACGTGGTCATCCGCGGCATGCGCCGGATCCTCCCGCTGCAGCACGACTACGACGACGCCAAGCTGGTCACGAAGAACGCGGCCGGCAAGCGGATGCTCACGCCGCTGGTGATCGTGATCTCCGCGATCGGGATGGCGAACGTGATCTTCGCGCTCGACTCGATCCCGGCGATCTTCGGCCTCACCCAGGACGCGTATGTGGTCCTGACCGCGAACGCCTTCGCCCTGATGGGCCTGCGCCAGCTGTACTTCCTGATCGGCGGCCTGCTCGAGCGGGTCATCTACCTGAACGTCGGCCTGTCGGTGATCCTCGCCTTCATCGGCGTGAAGCTGATCATCGAGGCGCTGCACGGCTCGCACATCGACGACATCGGCGCGATCCACCTGCCGCACATCGGGATCGCCACCTCGCTCGGCTTCATCGCCGGCACCCTGCTCGTGACGACGGTCGCCAGCCTGATCAAGACCGGCTACGACCGCCGCCGCGTGGAGGCCGAGGTCGACTAGCTCAGCCGCTGCTGAATTTCGTTACTCGCGAGCGCCGAATACCCGATTGGGCGGCCTTCGCAGGGGTACCATCAAAGCAGCCCGGCCCGGCCGTTCCCCCGTGATGGTCGGGTCGGGTCCTCGTTGTCCGGATAATGGTCCGATGCTCCCGACTCTTCGCGCGGTGACGTCACGCCTCGGCCTGACCATCGAAAGTTTCGAAGCGACCCGGGCCGCCGATGCGGAATCGATCGGCAACGGGAACTGGCTGGGGTGGACCGCGGCGGGGGAGTGCCTGGTGATCAGGCGCTATCACGTACTGCGGACCGAGGCCGATCTCGACTACGAGAGCACGGTACTGCGCCACCTCACGAGCAAGGGCTGGACGGCACCGGCGCCGGTGGCCGGGCCGATCCGGTACGCCGACCGGCTGTGGGCGGCGACCCGGTTCGTGACCAGCGGCAAGGGTTCTTCCAGGCGTGTGATCTGGAGGCGATGGGCGCCTTCCAGGATTGGGATCGCGGCGTCGTTGCCCTGCGCGCCGAACGCCCGGACCTGGCCGACTGGGCCGAGGCGGCGATGGCCGAGGCCGAGCAGCTTGTTGCTGAGAGCAACTTATCGACATTGCCGCAATCGGTCGTGCACGGCGATTTCGCCGAGTGGAATCTGCACTTCACCGACGACCGGCTGACCGGCATCATCGACTTCGACCTGGTGCATCCCGACAGTCGCGCGTGGGAGTTCGTGATCGCCCGGGTGCACCGTTCACCCGGCCTGCTCACCGGCTATCAGCGAACGGCGACGGAGCTCGGCATCCCGTTGACCGAGCGGGAGCTGGCCGCGATCGACCCCCTGCAACGGGTGTTCCGCGTCAACATGGTGATGGCCGAGCTCTGGTCAGGACCTCGCACCGGGCGTTTCGACGTACCGATGATCGAGCGGCAGCTCGCTCGCACTGGCACCGCCAAGCCGTAGGCTCGCGGCATGCCTCTTCTCGTCGATCCGGCACTGCCCACCGGAATCCTTCGCGACAAAGAGCAGCCTCGGCTGAAGGCCGACGAGCTGGTACTCCGCCCGTGGCGCGCCGCTGACGCGCCGATCGTGAAGGCTGCGTTCGACTGCCCGGACATCCAGCGCTGGCACGTCCGCCGGCTGGACACGCCCGAGGAAGCAGTCGAGTGGACCGGCCAATGGCCGTTGCGCTGGGCTGCCGAAGAAGCCGTCAGCTGGGCCATCGTCGATGACACCGACGAGCCGCTCGGTCAGGCCGGGCTGCGCGGCATCTCGCTGGCCGAAGGCGCGGCCGGCGTCTCGTACTGGGTTCTGCCGGACGCACGCGGACGAGGTCTCGCAGCGCGGGCAGTGGAGGCCATCTGTGGCTGGGCTTTCGGTGAGGTGGGCTTCAACCGGCTGGAAAACCATCACTCGACCCTGAACGAGGCCTCCTGCCGGGTCGCGGGCAAGACCGGTTTCGCGCACGAGGGAACGCTGCGACGCGCGATCAAGCACGCCGACGGCTGGCACGACTGGCACGTCCACGGCCGTCTCAGCACCGACGGCTAGGTCGCGCCGAAGTTCCGGAACCGCGAAACGCCGTGTCACGCGTGCAGAGCCGCCCACCGATGATTGACTATTCAAGTCTTGACATAAGCGCCAGGACGCAGTTGACTGCGATATAGTTCACTAAGGAAATAAAGTCAGGCACCAGGGTCGGGTCGCAGTTCAGAGTGACTCCCACCTGGCGCGCTGACGGCCGCCCAGGTCCCGTGGAATTCCGCGGGGCCTTGTGGCATTTGTTGCTAATGGCAATGAATGTGCGCGGCTTCCGGAGCAGGCCGGAAATCCTTTGTGGGCAAGGCCGGAGCCGTCATGATCAAGGTCCGGTATCGAGAGTGTTTGTTGCTCTTCCACTCATCCGGGTTCTGTGTCATTCTCCCGGTGGAAGCCGACATCCTATCGGATATCGGTTTGGCTCCGAGAAGTCAGTGGATCGTCACAATCAGTGCGGCAACACCGAAGGGACGCAGGTGTGAGCGGAACGATCGAGGTGAAACCGGCGCCGACGGCGCCGGCGCTGGAACAGGCGGTGAGTACGCCACGGAAGATCGCGCGGCCGAGCCACTGGACCGAGGCGCGGCGCAGTTTCCGCCGGCACTGGCAGCTCTACCTGCTGATCGTCGTTCCGCTCGCGTACTTCGTGATCTTCAAGTACATCCCGATCTCGAACGCGGTGATCGCGTTCAAGGACTACAGCCCGATCAAGGGGCCGTGGGGCAGCCCGTGGATCGGCTTCCGGAACTTCGAACTGTTCTTCCAGAACCCGGTGTTCTGGACCCTGGTGAAGAACACGTTCTTCCTGGCCGCCTACACCGTGCTGGCCAGCTTCCCGATCCCGATCGTGCTGGCGATCGCGCTGAACGAGATCCGGGTCGGCGTCTTCAAGAAGACGGTCCAGCTCGTCACCTACGCGCCGTACTTCATCTCGACCGTGGTCGTCGTCTCGATGACGATCCTGGTGCTCTCGCCGCAGCTCGGCTTCGTGAACGACGCGATCGGGCTGTTCGGGATCCCGAAGGTCGACTTCCTGGGCAAGCCGGACTACTTCCGGCACATCTACGTCTGGTCCGACGTCTGGCAGACCACCGGGTACTCCGCGGTGATCTACCTGGCCGCGCTGGCCGGGATCGACCCGGCGCTGCACGAGTCGGCCCGGATCGACGGCGCCAGCCGGCTGCAGCGGATCCGGAACGTGGACCTGCCCGGCATCATGCCGACCGCGGTGATCATCTTGATCCTCGGCGTCGGCAACATCATGTCGATCGGGTTCGAGAAGGCCTACCTGCTGCAGAACCCGCTGAACGCGTCCCAGTCCGAGATCATCGCGACCTATGTCTACAAGACCGGCCTGCTGAACGCCGACTTCTCGATGGCGACCGCGATCGGGCTGTTCAACTCCGTCATCAACCTCGTCCTGCTGGTGATCGTGAACTTCGTCGCCAAGCGGATCACCGGGAACGGACTGTGGTCATGAGCGTCACTCTGGAAGGAATCCGGCGGACCGGCCGGCGGCCGGGCTCCCACGGGTCGCAGCGGACCGCGATCGAGGAGACCCGCACGGACAAGATCTTCCTCGTCGGCGTCAAGATCATGCTCTGGCTGGCGCTGATCGTGGTCGCGGTACCGCTGATCTACATCGTCGCCAACTCGTTCAGCAGCGCGTCGGCGGTCAGCGGCGGCCGGGTGCTGCTCTGGCCGATCGAGCCGAGCATCAAGGCGTACCAGGAAGCCTTCAGCGATCCCCTCATCATGAAGGGCTACCTGAACTCGTTCATCTACGCGATCGGCGGCACGCTGATCAGCGTCACGCTGACGATCGCGATCGCCTATCCGCTGTCGCGCCGGACCTTCTTCGGCCGCAACGTGATCATGAGCGCGCTGATCTTCACCATGCTGTTCTCCGGCGGCCTGATCCCCACCTACCTGGTGGTCCAGGACCTGGGCATGCTGAACACCCGCTGGGCGATGGTGATCCCGAGCGCGATCGGCGTCTGGCAGGTCATCATCGCCCGTACCTTCTTCCGCTCGACGATCCCCGACGAGCTCTACGAGGCGGCCACCATCGACGGGGCCAGCGACCTGCGCTTCCTCTGGTCGATCGTGCTGCCGTTGTCCAAGCCGGTGATCGCCGTGATCGCCTTGATGTACGCGATCTTCCAGTGGAACAGCTACTTCGACGCCCTGATCTACCTGAAGGACCCAGGCCTCTACCCGTTGCAGATCGTGCTGCGCAACGTGCTGATCCTGAACACGCTCTCCGGGTCGACCACTACCACCAACCTGGCCCAGCAGCTCGAACAGCAACAGCTGGCCAACGTTTTGAAGTACGCGCTCATCGTCATCTCGAGCCTGCCCGTACTGGTCATCTATCCCTTCGTCGCCCGCCACTTCACCAAGGGCGTCATGGTCGGCGCAGTCAAGGGCTGAAAAGCCCATCCAGAAAGGAAACACCGCAATGCGCTCATCCGTGCGCACGGCCACCGCGCTCCTCGCGGCCGGCCTGCTCGCCACCCTGGCTGCGTGCAGCTCCGACAAATCCGACGGAGCTGCCAACGAGACGTCGGCCGACGGCAAGACCATCATCGATGTCTTCACGCCGGCCGACCAGACGATGAACCTGGACACCAACTCGGTGACCAAGATCATGAGTGACAAGTTCAAGCTCCAGTTCCGCTGGCAGACCACCACGTTCGACGCCGGTCCGGCCAAGGAGAAGCGGCAGATCTCGCTGGCCAGCGGCGACTACCCGGACCTGTACTTCCTGATCCCCTGGGTCGACGGCTTCAGCAAGGCCGAGGTGCTGAAGCTCGGCCAGCAGGGCGTCGCGGTCCCGCTCGAGCAGCTGATCAAGGACAACGCCCCGAACATCCAGAAGTTCCTGGACGAGAACAAGGCGTACAAGGAGGAGTCGACCACTCCCGACGGGCACATCTACGCGCTGCCGCAGTGGGCCGACTGCTACCACTGCAGCTTCCCGAACAAGCTGTGGATGAACTCGACCTGGCTGAAGAAGCTCGGCCTGCAGCAGCCGAAGACCCCCGAGGAGCTGCGCACGGTCCTCAAGGCCTTCAAGACCCAGGACCCGAACGGCAACGGCAAGGCCGACGAGATCCCGCTGACCGCGGACACCCAGGACGGCACCCTGATCTCGTACCTGATGGGCGCCTACGCCTACCCGCCGGTCGGCGCGAACAACGGCGTCCAGGGACTCATCACCCTGAACGGCGACAAGGTCGTCACCCCGCTGACCAGCCCGGAGTGGAAGGAGGGGCTGAAGTTCATCGCCTCCCTCTACAAGGAAGGCCTGATCGACCAGGGTGCGTTCACCCAGAACGCGGCCGCGCTGCAGGCGCAGGGCAACGACCCGAAGGCGGTCAGGATCGGCTCCGCCTCGATGCTGCACCCGTACATCTTCGTCCAGTCCGACTCCAAGGACGGCCGGGACAAGCAGTACGACGCAGTCCCGCCGCTGACCGGCCCGAACGGGAAGAGCTACTCCGGCGAGCAGTACCTGCCGACGCTCAACTACACCTTCATGCTGACCAACAAGGCCAGCAAGGAGGCCCAGGTCGCGGCGATCAAGATGCTGGACTACATCTTCACCGACGAGGGCCAGATCATCACCAACAACGGTCCTGAGGGCGTCGGCTGGACCAAGCCCGCTCCGGGTGAGGTCGCGCTCGACAAGAACACCAAGCCGCTCTACAAGCCGATCCAGAACCCGCCGAAGAACATCAGCTGGGGCGCACTGGCCCAGTACCACAACGTTCTCGCGTTCCGGAACGCTCAGGTCACGCCGCTGGACATCTACACCGGCGCGGGCTACGAGCGGCGGTTGTTCCAGGCAACGCAGGAGTACGACAAGCACGGTGACCGGGCGCAGGTGTTCCCGCAGGCCGTCGTCTGGCCGGACCCGAGCCTGAGCGGTGAGCTGGCCACGCTGCAGACGAACCTGAACAACTACGTCACCCAGAACCAGCTGGCGTTCATCACCGGTTCGAAGAACCTGGACACCGACTGGGACGCGTACGTGAAGGGTCTGGACAGCACCGGCATGCCGCGCTTCCTGGAGATCAACCAGCAGGCGTACGACAAGTACAAGGCCGGCAGCAAGTAACCGGTCCCCCCTCCGGCCGTACCGGGAGCTCCGTCCAGCTCCCGGTACGGCCGTCCCTCTGTCTTTAAGGATCATTGCTGTATGTCGCACGAACTGTGGTTCCGTACCCCCGCGCCGGACTGGTTCGAGGCGTTGCCGGTCGGCAACGGGCATCTCGGCGCGAAGGTGTTCGGGCGGGTCGCCGACGAGCGGATCGCGCTGAACCTCGACGACGTCTGGTCGGGTGCGGGCGCCCGCAAGCTGGCGGTGACGGACGGGCCGGAGGTGCTGGCCGACATCCGCCGCCTGCTGCTCGAGGAGGGCGACCGGTACGCCGCGTCCGAGCGATCGCGTGCGCTGCAGGGGCCGCTGGTCGAATCCTTCCAACCGCTCGGAGACCTGCTGATCACGGTGCCAGGCGAGGCCGGGACTGCAGGCGACTCGGCCGGCGAGGGGGCGGAGTACCGGCGGTCTCTGGACCTGCGGACTGGGATCGTCGCGGTCGACTACACCCGCGGCGATGTGCGCTTCCACCGCGAGACCTATGTGTCGACGCCGGATCAGGTGATGGTGTGGACGATCGAGGCCGACCAGCCCGGCTCGATCGATGTCGATCTTGCGCTGACGAGTCAGCACCCGATCACCCTCGATGGTTCGGGGGAGACGGCGACGATGGTCGGGCATGCCCCGTCCGACCTCACCATCGAGTACCGGACCAGCCCCGACCCGATCCGTTACGAGGAAGGGCGGGGGATCCGCTTCGGTGTCGCCCTGCGCGCCTTCGCCACCGGCGGAACGGTGACTGCTGGTGAAGCGGGGCTGAGTGTTCGAGGCGCCGACAGCCTGACCGTTCTGTTGTCAGCAGCAAGTACTTTCCAAGGCTGGTCGGCAGCACCAGGCGCAGACCCAGCCGCGGCGTTGCGGAAGGCAACCAATCTGCTCGATGCCGTCGATCTCGGCAAGCTCAAGCAGCGGCATCTCGACGACCACATCACCCTGTACGACAGGGCCGGCCTGACCCTCGGCGAGCCGGTCGACCTGCCCACCGACGAACGCGTCAAAGCGGTCGCTGCCGGCGGTACCGACCCTGGACTGAGCGCGCTCATCTTCAGCTTCGGGCGCTACCTGTTGATGGCATCCTCCCGGCCCGGTACGCAGGCCGCGAACCTGCAGGGCATCTGGAACGAGGACCGCCGCCCGATGTGGGCGAGCGACTGGACCAACAACATCAACACCCAGATGAACTACTGGCCCGCCGACGTCACCGGCCTGCGCGAGTGCTTCGACCCGCTGACCGATCTGCTCACCGGCCTGGCCGAGTCCGGCTCCGAGACCGCCCGCATCCTGTACGACGCACCCGGCTGGGTCTCCCACCACAACTCGGACATCTGGATGGCGAGCTGGCCGGTCGGCGACGGCGGTGACGATCCCGTCTGGTCGATGGCGGCCACTTGTGGCGTCTGGCTCTCCGCGCATCTGATGGAGCACCACCGCTTCCACCCCGACGTCGACTTCCTCCGCGACAAGGCGTATCCGGTGCTGCTCGGTGCGGCGGAGTTCGTCCTCTCGATGCTCGTCGAGGACGGCGAGGGGCGGCTTCAGTTCGTCCCGTCGACCGCGCCCGAGCACCACTTCTACGCGCCGACGGGCGAGAAGGCGTCGGTCGACCTGACCACGACGTACGACAACTGGCTGATCCGCGAGCTGGTCGCCAACGTCGTCGAGGCGGAGGCCGCGCTCGGGTTGTCGAGCGACCTCGCCGCGCGGGGGCAGGCCGCGGTACTGCGGTTGCCGTCGATCGGGATCGCCGATGACGGCCGGCTGATGGAGTGGCAGACCGACTGGCCGCCATCCGAGTTCGACCACCGGCACCAGTCGCACCTCTACGGCCTCTACCCAGGCGCACAAATCGATCCGGCCGGTACGCCGGAGTGGGCGTCGGCCGTTCGCGCTTCACTCGCAGTACGGACGTCAGGCCGCCCTGCCGGCGGGTGGACCAGCGCGTGGCTGATCGCCTTGTGGGGAAGGCTCTTCGAGCCCGAGAAGGCGGCCGCCGTACTGCGTGACTACACGAGCCGGCTCGTCTCGGGCAACCTGCTCCACCGCGACGGCGACATCTTCCAGATCGACGCCAACTTCGGGCTGACGGCGGCCATCGCCGAACTGCTGATCCAGAGCCATACCGACGTGATTCATCTCCTACCTGCGCTGCCGGCTGAGTGGCCGGACGGCTCGTACACCGGGTTGAGGGCTCGCGGCGGGCTCGCTTTCGACGTGACCTGGGCGAGCGAACAGGTACAGAAGGTGGTGGCGACAGCGGAGGTGGCAGGCACCTTCACCGTACGTGTCGCCGACCGGGGCGCCGTTGAGATCTCCATGTCAGCAGGAGAGACCGTCGAGCTCTGATTAGGATTGCCTATCCAAAGTTGTTGTAATCTCAATCAAGCCCCAACTGCTTGAGAGAGATAGGAAAGCCTGTGAGTGGAACGGCTCGGCGCCTGGTCGCCGGCGCGGTGATGTTGACCGTTGTGCTGGCCGGGTGCGGCAGCAACGACAAGAAGTCGGCGGACACCGGCGTCGGTGACACGGACGTGGCGACCGGTGGGCGGCTGTTCTCCACCGCCGACGCGGAGACCGCCAAGCTCGGCTCGGACGCGCAGCCGGGGGTCTTCCCGCGGACGGTCAAGCACGCGCTCGGCGAGACCAGGATCGAGAAGAAGCCCGAGCGGGTCGTCGTGCTGGACAGCGGCGAGCTGGACGACGTGCTCGCGCTGGGCATCACGCCGGTCGGGATGGCGACCAACTCCGGGCAGACCGGCGTACCGAGCTATCTGGCCGACAAGGCGCAGGGCATCAAGACGGTCGGCAACGTCAGCGAGCTGAACCTCGAGGCGATCGCCGCGCTGAAGCCGGACCTGATCCTGGGCAGCAAACTGCGTGCGAACGACCTGTACGGCAAGCTCAGCGCGATCGCGCCGACGGTCTTCAGCATCCGGCCCGGGTTCCCGTGGAAGGAGGACTTCCTGCTGGTCTCCGAGGCGGTCGGCGAGGAGACCAAGGCGGTCCAGGTGCTGAACGACTACCAGAAGCGCGCGACCGAGGTGAAGGGCAAGATCTCCGGCTCGCCGACGATCTCGCTGGTCCGGTTCCGGCCGGGCGAGATCCGGCTGTACGGCAACCTGTCGTTCATCGGCGTGATCCTGAAGGACATCGGGCTGCCGCGGCCGAAGGTGCAGGACGTCCAGGACCTGGCCGTGGAGGTCTCCGAGGAGAACATCGGCAAGGCCGACGGCGACTGGATCTTCTACTCCAGCTTCGGGCCCGCGACCGGTACCAAGGAGAACCAGGTCGTCGGCGGGGCGATCTGGAAGGCACTGCCGGCGGTCAAGGCCGGCAAGGTGGCGCGGGTCAACGACGAGGTCTGGTTCCTCGGCCTCGGCCCGATCGGCGCGATGGCCACGCTGGCCGACCTGGAGAAGCTGCTCGGCGGGCAGAGCTAGCTCGTTTCGCCGCCCACGGGCAGCAGTCCGTGGGCGGCGAACACCTTCTTGGCGGTGAAGATCGCGTTCAGCGCCTTCGGAAAACCGCAGTAGCCGGCCGCGTGGATGAGGGCCTCGACGATCTCGGTCGGGGTCAGGCCGACGTTGAGCGAGGTCCTGACGTGCACCTCCAGTTGCGGCTCGCAGCCGCCGAGAGCGGTCAGGATTCCCAGCGTCACGAGCTGCCGTTGCTTGGGCTCGAGGCCTGCGCGCGCGTACATGTCGCCGAAACCGAAGGCGACGATGTGGTGAGCCAGGTCCGGCGCGATGTCGGCCAGTGCCTCCATCACAGCGGGGGCCGCGCCGCCGTCGACCGCGTTCAGTACGGCGGCGCCACGGTCGTACCGGGCCTTCTCCTGGGGGCTGTCGATGCTCGGAGCGGGCGCGAAGGATTCAGTCATGCTTCGCACGGTAGGCGGTCGAAGGCTTACTCCGGGACGCGGCCGCGGTCGGTGACGGGGATGTGTGGCGCATATCGCTTGACCGCCGCGAGCAGGGCGTCGAAGTCGAGCGGTTTGCCCATGATCGCTTTGGTGCCAGGCCACTGCCGCGACGGGCCAGGACTTCGGACTGCCGGCCTCGGGATGGGTGATGACGACCAGGTACGGGTCCCAGCCTTCGCCGTCTTCGCCATGGTCCCAGTGCCGCTCGACCCGGCAGATGCCGTGGACCTCGCCCCACGGCAGCGTCTGCGGCTGGTCGCCACCGAGGTAGACGCGGTCGTTGTCGAGACACAGCAGGACGTCGTCGGAGTCGGATTCGCGCCGTGACTCGGCGGTGGTGATCGCGCCGACCAGGATGAGGATCGGCAGTCCGATCCCGAAGATCAGCGGCGCTCCGCCCCAGGACAGCCAGATCGCCTCCAGTGGTGTGCGCATCGGCGAGTCGTTGAACACGGCCCACGCGACGGCGCCGACGGTGAGCAGGATCTCGAGGGCGACGAGCAGCGCACCGAAGTACAGGATGGACAACGTCGTGCCGAGCCCGGTACGCCGTACGACGAACGGCTCTGTAGTCGTGTCCTCACGCATAACCCGCATTGTCAGTGCCTGGAGGGTCCCACGCCAGAAGTCGCGGCGATTCGCGGTAACGCCCGGGCGCTGTCGGCGATAGTCAGGCGTAGGACGACCCGTGACCAGAGAGGGTGGATCGTGGCGGCCAAGTTCGAGGTCTACAAGGACGCGCGAGGCGAGTACCGGTTCCGGCTGAAGGCGCCGAACGGGCAGATCATCGCGAGTTCCGAGGGGTACAAGAGCAAGGACTCCGCGCTGAACGGGGTCGCGTCGGTGAAGAAGAACGCCGCCGACGCGGTGGTGGACGACCAGAGCTGACGGTGGTCTCGCGCCCAGACCTGTTGCTTCAGGCAACGGGTCTGGGCCGGTACCTTCGGACGGCGCGCTGGTACCAAGGGATGAAATAGCTCCGCCGTCGGGATGATCGGGGTCGCCCGGGCTTTGGTCCGGGGCGGGCGTGGGCCAGAATCGACCCATGTCCGACCGCCAGACACTGCCCAACCGCCGCAAGCCCGGAACCGGCCGCCGCAAACCGGGCGCCGGCTCTTCGCGTACCGCCGCGCGACGGGAGCGCAAGGGCGGCAAGTGGCGTCGTGGCTGGTTGATCGCGGTACTGGCGATCCTGACCGCGTTGCCGCTGCTGTTGCACCGGCGGATCCCGAACTCGTTCGGCAACCTCGGCAGCCTGGTCGACACCTTCCTGCCCTGGGTGGGGCTGGCGATCCCGGTGCTCGCCATCGCGGCGATCGTCCGTCGCTCGGCCACTGCCGGGGTCGCGCTGCTGGTGCCGACGCTGATCTGGGGAATGATGTTCGGGAACGCGCTGGTTCCGGGCAAGGGCGGTGGCGCGTACGACGTACGGGTGTTGTCGCACAACGTGGACGCGGCGAACAAGGATCCGGAGCAGACGGCGGCTGATCTGCTCACCGCGGATGCGGACATTGTGGCGCTGGAGGAGATCACATCTGCGGATTTGAAGGTCTACAAGGCGGCCTTCGCGAAGACGTATCCGCATGTGGTCGCGCGGGGCACGGTCGCGCTCTGGTCGAAGTTCCCGGTCGAGGAGAGCGAGTCGGTCGACGTCGGCTTCGCCTGGACCCGCGCACTGCGGGCCGAGGTCGCAACTCCTGAAGGCAAGGTCGCCGTGTACGTCGCGCACCTCGCGTCGGTCCGGGTCGGCGCCAGCGGATTCACCTCTGACCAGCGCAACAAGACGATCAAGCAACTCGGCCAGCAGATCGCCCAGGAGAAGGTCGCCGGCGTGATCGTGATGGGCGACTTCAACGGCACCGCCAACGACCGCAGCCTCGCGCCGTTGACCTACGGCCTCCGCTCAGCCCAGGGCGCCGCCGGCTTCGGCTTCGGCTTCACCTGGCCCGCCAACTTCCCGATGGCCAGAATCGACCACATCCTCGTCCGAGGCGTCACCCCCACCAAGGCCTGGGTCATGAACCCCACCGGCAGCGACCACCGCCCAGTCGTCGCCGAACTCCGCATCTGACGGCCGCCCCAGCCGGGCACGTACCCCGCCGGCCCGCTGCCCGTCAGACCTGCCAGCGAATCATCTCGCTTGATCGACACCTCGACGAGGTTTCCGCGGCGGCTGGCAGGTTTTGGTGCCACTGGCATGATGTAGCGCGTTAGCGGCCCGATAACCCGCTAGTGGTGACGGGCACGGACCCTGCCGGTGCTGGTGAGGGGTGTCAGGTTTCGGCTAGGCCGTGGTGGTAGGCGTAGCGGACTGCTTCGGCTCGGTGGCGGGCGCCTATCTTGGCGAAGGTGTTGTTGATGTGGGTTTTGACGGTGGTTTCGCCGATGAAGAGCAGGTTGGCGATCTCGGTGTTGCTGAGGCCGCGGGCTATCAGCTTCAGGACTTCGCTTTCCCGGGCGGTCAGGCCGTCGTTACGAGGGGCCGGCTTGGGGTTCAGGCCTGCGATCAGTTTGCGGGAGACCTCTGGGTCGAACGTCGACTGGCCGGCAGCCGTCGCATGCAGCGCCGCTCCGATCTCCACCCGGCCCGCGTCCTTGGTCAGGTACCCGCGTGCCCCGGCCCGCAGTGCCAGCGCGATCGACTCGTCGTCCGCATAGGTCGTCAACACCAGGACAGCAGCCTCTGGGTACTCCGCGGTGATCCGTGCCGTCGCCTTCACCCCGTCGAGCACCGGCATCCGCAGGTCCATCAGCACCACATCCACGTTGCCCCCAGCAACAAGCTCGATCGCCTGCACCCCGTTGCCGGCCGCGCCTACCACCTCCACCCCATCGATCAGCCCGAGCAGAGCCACCAGCCCCTCACGCACCACCTGCTGATCATCCGCAACCACCACCCGCACCAACTGCTCAGGCATCTGCCACCTCCGCGACGACCAGCCAGCCGTTGCCGTCCGGTCCGGCCTCCAGGCTGCCACCGACCAAGGCCAACCGCTCCTGCATCCCAGCCAACCCGAACCCGTATCCGATAGGTCCGGCACTCGGCTTGCTTTCGGCCATCAGGTTGCGGATGGTCAGTTGGAGGCTGCCGCCGTAGCTGAGTTGGACGTCGATCGGTTGAGCGGGCGCGTGCTTGCCGGCGTTGGTCAGAGCCTCGCGGGCGGCGCCGAGGAGTGCGACGGTGATGCCCGAGGCGATCGGGCGGGGAGTACCGGATGTGGTCATAGCCACCCCTGTCTGGTGGTCCTTTTCGTGTTGTTCGGCCAACGCAGCTAGCGCCTCGGGTAGCGCCGGCGCTTCGTCGGAGCGGAGGGCGGCTACGGCTGAGCGGGCTTCGACCAGGCCCTGGACGGCGAGGCGGCGGGAGCGGCGTACTCGGTGTAAGGCACCGGCCGTGTCGTTGCGGTCGGCCAGGAGGGCTTCGGCTAGTTCTAGTTGGACGGTCAGGGCGCCCAGTGAGTGAGCGAGTACGTCGTGGAGGTCGCGCGCGATTCGCCCCCGTTCGTCCAGGGCCGCGGCTCGGGCGTGCTCCTGTTGCGCTAGCTGGGTCTGCTCGAGCAATTGCGCGGTCTGACGAGCCTGTACTTCGTACTGCCGGCGGTTGAGCCCGAACGCGACCAGGATCGCGATCCACATCAACTGGGTGAGGTACCAGCTGGTCGAGCGATCCCACCACCAGGCGGAGACGGCAACCGCGCCGGCGCAACCGAGGCCGACCGCGATGATCGGCCGATTGCGCCACGGATGCGCCATCACGGCGACATCGGTGAGCGGGACGAGCACCAGGACGAGCGCGTTGGACCCGGAGACGCCGGTGACGAACGCCGAGCTGATCGAGGCGTACGCGAGGAACCCGAGCGCCCAGTACGGCCGCCAGTTCATCAGGAAGGTACCGGCGAGGAAGGCGACCAGCCCAGCTCCGAGCACCACCCAGACCCACCGCTGCTCAGGCCGCGCCGTCGCCAGTACGCCGATCGACACGGCCGACGTCATCGCCCGCCCGAGCCAGCCGGTCTCCCCGAAGATCGCCCTCGTGTTCACCACCCCGACAGTAGGAGACGCGGGCCAGGTTTCGATCCATCCTGGGATGGAGATCGGGATGGAGCAAATGCCCGGCGCGGCCGGTGTTCCAGTGTCGGCTAGGAGAGTAACGTTCCTCACCGGTAGCGTCACCAAGAGTTACAAGCGTCATGACCGACGATGCGGAGGACCGGCTTGTGATTACGCAGGACTCGATTCTGCGGCTGGATGCCACAGCGATCGACTACATCATCATCGCGTTGTACTTCACCTTCGTCCTCGGCATCGGATACCTCGCCAAACGCGCGGTCTCGAACAGCCTCGACTTCTTTCTCTCCGGGCGATCACTGCCCGCCTGGGTGACCGGCCTGGCGTTCATCTCGGCCAACCTGGGCGCGATCGAGATCATGGGCATGTCGGCCAACGGCGCGCAGTACGGGATGCCGACCGTGCACTACTTCTGGATCGGCGCCATCCCGGCGATGCTCTTCCTCGGCGTCGTGATGATGCCGTTCTACTACGGTTCCAAGGTGCGCAGCGTGCCGGAGTTCATGCTGCGCCGGTTCGGCAAACCCGCCCACCTGGTGAACGCGATCAGCTTCGCCCTGGCTCAGGTACTGATCGCGGGCGTGAACCTGTTCCTGCTGGCCACCATCGTCAACGTGCTGCTCGGCTGGCCGATCTGGCTGTCGACGATCCTCGCCGCCGTGATCGTGCTCAGCTACATCACGCTGGGCGGGCTGTCGGCCGCCATCTACAACGAGGTGCTGCAGTTCTTCGTGATCGTGGCCGCGCTGCTGCCGCTGACCATCATCGGCCTGCACAAGGTCGGTGGCTGGCAAGGGCTGGTCGACAAGGTCACCGCGTCGCCGAAGGGCGGCTCCGAGCAGATCCACGCCTGGCCCGGCAATCAGCTGAGCGGCTTCACCTCCGACTGGCTGTCCGTGGTCGGTCTGGTGTTCGGCCTAGGCTTCGTCCTGTCCTTCGGTTACTGGACGACGAACTTCGTCGAGGTCCAGCGGGCGCTGGCCAGCAAGAACATGTCGGCGGCCCGGCGGACGCCGATCATCGGCTCGTTCCCGAAGATGTTCGTCCCGTTCATCGTGATCATCCCCGGCATGATCGCCGCCGTCGCGGTCCCGGAGCTGCAGAAGTTCAAGGCCGACGGCAGCGGTTCGGTGACCTACAACGACGCGTTGCTGCTGCTGATGCGCGACCTGCTGCCCAACGGCATGCTCGGCCTGGCCATCACCGGTCTGCTGGCCTCGTTCATGGCCGGTATGGCGGCGAACCTGAGCTCGTTCAACACGGTCTTCACCTACGACCTGGTCGAGCGGTACATCGTCAAGGACCGCGACGACGCGTTCTACCTGCGGCTCGGCCGCTGGGCGACCGTCGGCGGCACCATCGTCGCGATCGGCACGGCGGCGATCGCCTCCGGCTACAGCAACCTGATGGACTACCTGCAACAGCTGTTCTCGTTCTTCAACGCCCCGCTGTTCGCCACCTTCATCCTCGGCATGTTCTGGAAGCGGATGACGGCGACCGCGGGCTGGGTCGGTCTGGTCAGCGGCACCGCGACGGCGATCGTGGTCTTCGTGCTGTCCGAGAACGGCGTGATCACCCTCCCGGGCCAGGGCGCGAGCTTCGTCGGCGCGGGCGCGGCCTTCGTGGTGGACGTCCTGCTCAGCATCGTGGTCAGCCTGATGACAAGACCGAAGACCGACGAGGAACTCAAGGGGCTGGTGTACTCGCTGACCCCGAAGGAGGACCGGACCGAGGTCGCGCAGGAAGGCGACCACGGCTGGTACCGCAAGCCGACCGTGCTGGCCGGCATATCGCTGGCGATGGTCGTCGTGCTGAACATCGTCTTCGGCTGAGAGGGGCGGACAGATGGCAGAGAAGAAGAAGGCCGGAGCGTTCGACATCCGGGTGGTGATCGCGGCGCTGATCGCGATCTACGGGGTGGTGCTGACGATCCTCGGCATCATCGCGAAGCAGTCCGAGGTGGACAAGGCCGACGGCATCAACATCAACCTGTGGGGCGGCATCGCGATGCTCGTCTTCGCGGCGATCTTCATCGCGTGGGCCCGGCTGCGGCCGATCGTCGTACCGGTCGGGAAGGTGGACGAAACAAGCGAGTGACCCTTCGGCACCACTGGTCGTTGTAGGACCAGTGGTGCCGGTGGTCCTTCCCCCTGACGTGGGATCCCGGCGTGGCCCCCATTTCACTGCGAAGGACCCCGTATGCCTGCTGCAGTTCCTCTTGCCCGAAGGGCCTTCCTGGCCCGGATCGGCGTTCTCGGCGCGGCACTGGGAGGTGGCGGGCTGCTGACACGCAGCCTGCTCAACCCCGCCGACGCCGCGACGAACCCGCTCCTTCCGCCCGCGGTCGACCTCGTCCGCCCTGTCCTCGCGGCGCTCGCCCGCGACACCCTCAACGGTCTGACCGCCTTCTGCCTGCCCGGCCCGGACCAGTACTCCCGGACCCAGCGCGCCTCCAGCAGTACTCCGGGGGCGATGGAGGCCGGTGCGACCGACTTCATGATCGCCGCGCTGGACAACTTCGTCCCGTTTCCCGATGCGCTCGCCCAGCCGATCAGTGCCGCTCTGGTGACGGGACTGGCCGACACGGGCATCAGCCTGCCTGGCCTCGAAGTACTGCCGGCAGAGCTGCGCGATCTCGACCGGGCGTTCGCGGCGATCCTGCAGAGCGACGAAGCGATTCCGCTGTCGTTCCCGATCGCCGGCCTGCTCAACCTGATGGCGACGCAGGTCAACCCGGCCGCCGTCAACGGCCCGCACCTGTCGCCGTTCGCGCGACTCACCTATGCCGAGAAGGCGAAGACGTTCGAGCTGATCGAGAAGACCGACTCGGATCTGGTCGCGTTGCTGGACGTGCAGTTTCCCGAGCCGTTGAAGGAGTCGGTGTCCGGGCTGCTCAAGTTCGTCGGCGGCGCGCTGATCGAGTTCGCCACCTTCGGTGCGTACGGCGAGTTCGCAGTACTGGACCGGGATACCAGGACGTTGCGCAAGCGGCCGGTCGGCTGGACTCTCACCGGCTACCAGCCGCACGGGCCCGTCGAGGGCTGGGACGACTTCATCGGCTACTACCAAGGGCGTAAAGAGGTGCACGACTGATGCGCGACGTGATCATCATCGGAGCCGGCGGTGGTGGGCCGGTGGTCGCCAAGGAGCTGGCCGCGAAGGGGCTCGACGTCCTGCTGCTCGAGGCCGGACCGCGGCACGCGAAGCCGCGGGAGGAGTGGTCGACGTTCGAGGAGGACGCGAACAACCCGCTCACCGGGTACTTCCGCCTCGGCCCGACCGACCGCTCCAAGCCCGCGTGGTACCGGGAATGGCCGCAGAACTCGTTCGTCTGGCAACTGTCCGGTGTCGGCGGCACGACCCAGCACTTCTACGGCAACTACCCGCGTGCGTACCCGGGTGTCTTCAAGGGGTACGACGGCGCCGACCGCAACGAGTACGACGTGAACCACCGGTTCCCGTTCACGTACTCCGAAATGGTCCCGTACTTCGAATGGGTCGAGGCGATCATGCCCGTCCAGACGGCCGCGATGGGACACAAGGAGCAGCTGTTCTTCAAGGGCGCCGAGACCCTCGGCCTCCCGGTCCAGACCACGAAGACCACGCTCAGGCAGTCGTACCGTCCGCAGGAGAATGCGATCCTGCAACCCGGCGGCACGGCCGGCAAGACGTCGGACAAGAACCTCCTCAACTACCCGCAAGCCACCGGCTGCACCTTCTGCGGCTACTGCTTCCAGGGCTGCATGCGGCCGAACGGCGCCCCGCGCAACCAATTCGCGAAGCGCTCGACGGACAACAGCTACGTGCCGATGGCGTTGACCGCCGAGGTCTGGTCGCGGGGCGGCAAGCCGGTGGAGCTGATCGCCGACGCGTATGTGACCAGGGTGCACACGGAGTCGCGGCACGGAGTACTGACTGCCTCTGGTGTGACCTGGCGGGACAACGTGTCGGGTGACGAGCATCGTGAGGACGCCCGGGTCGTGGTGATGTCCGGTGGGTGCACGGAGAATCCGCGGCTGTGGTTCAACAGTGGCCTGCCGAACCCGAACGGCTGGGTCGGGCGGGGGTACACCGATCACTTCTTCGACTGGATGATCGGGTCGTTCGACGACTACACCGGCAACCCCAAGGGCGTCGGGTCGAGCGCGCGGCTCGACTACCCGCCGTACGGGGGACTGGAGAATGTCGGGCTGCCGCCGGCGCTGAACGCGTTCGCCGGCACGCTGTCGGACAGCGGGATCCGCGGCCAGTACAAGAACGGCCGCGGCCAGACCGGGCCGTGGGACGGGCCGGCCGGGCGGCTGATGGGGCCGGAGCTCAAGGAGGTGCTGGCCGGTGGCATCGACAAGCTGCTCACCGTGCTGGTGAT
This sequence comes from Kribbella sp. NPDC051620, assembly GCF_044453825.1. NCBI lineage: Bacteria > Bacillati > Actinomycetota > Actinomycetes > Propionibacteriales > Kribbellaceae > Kribbella > Kribbella sp. NPDC051620. Next base: position 187,247 of record NZ_JBITDB010000003.1, on the reverse strand, counting down.
CACCGACGACGACGTCGAGGCGCAGAACCGGGTCACCACCTCGGCGCTGCCGGCCGACGAGAACGGGCCGATCCCGAAGGTCACCTTCCAGCAGCGCAAGCGGACCAAGCGGACGCTGAACAACCGCGAGGTGATGGCCCGCAAGGCCGCCGAGCTGCTGCGCGGGGCCGGCGCGAAGAAGGTCTACCGGATCGACTGGGCGCCGCTCATCCTGCACGTCCAGTCGTCGATGCGGATGGGCGAGTCCGAGCAGAACTCGGTGCTCGACTCCCGCGGCGAGACGCGCGCGGTCAAGCGGCTCTTCATCGCCGACAACTCGGCACTGTCGAACGGTCTGGGCGGGCCGAATCCGACCCTGACCAGCCAGGCACTGGCCACCCGAACCGCCGAGAAGATCTTCCAGACGTACTTCGACGGCGACCCTTGGGTGCGTTCGGAGAGCCCGGTCGTCTCCACCGACCCGCGAATCAGCGTGCGGCTGGGTCAGCTCGGGCTGTAACTCATGTCCGTTTGAGAAACATCGGCGTCCGGGCAGATCCTGCTCCCCGGGCGCCGATGTTCTTAGGCTCGGTAGTACCCGATCAGGAGGAAACCGAGATGACGATCACGCAGAGCCGGGCGGATCTGCCGGCCCTGGCCACGCAGTACGCCGAACAAGGCTTCGTACTGGTGAAAGGCCTGCTCAGCAAGGAAGAAGCCGCTGCCTACCGGGAGACCAGCCATGCGCTGCTGGCCCGGCTGAACCGGGACGACGACCCCACCTGGCAGTCGGCGATGGGGATGTCGAACGCGAAGACGCGGCTGCAGCATCTGCACGACGCGCAGTTCTACGACGCGGCCTTCTCGAAGCTGCTGGTGGACCCGCGGTTCACCGACGTGGCCGCCGCGGTGATGGGGGTGGAGGACGTCCAGCTGCACCACACGAAGCTGTTCGTGAAGCCGCCGGAGAACGGCTCGCCGTTCCCGCTGCACCAGGACTATCCGTTCTTCCCGCACAAGTACCACCGGGTCGGCGCCGCGATCTTCCACTTCGACGACGCGCCGGAGGAGAAGGGCTGCGTGCGGGTGATCCCGGGCAGCCACCTCGCCGGGCCGCGCGAGCATGACCCCGAAGGGTCGTACCACCTTCCCGACGTACCGTTCGAGGACGCTGTCCCACAGCCTGCCGAGGCCGGCGACGTGCTGTTCTTCACGTACCTGACCGTGCACGGCTCCGGCGTGAACGTCAGCAGCGAACCGCGGACGACCTGGCTGGTCCAGTACCGCGACCCGTCCGACCCGCCAACCGTGAAGACCCACGATCACTCGCTCGGACAGGGCATGATCCTGCGAGGGATCGACCCCACCGGCCGAGGATCGGTCTGACCGTTGGGTGGACCGGCCGGGATCTAGGCTCCAGCTCATGGAACGCAGGTGGATCCCCGCCGACACCGGCGTACCGGTCTGGATACCGCTGTTGCCCCTGATCGCCGGGATGCTCTTCGTCGGGTACCTCGGTGTCAGTTCGATCCTCGACAACTACCACCTGCAGACCCGCGGCCGGCCCACGGAGGCTTCGGTGTATACGACCCATGGGAGCAAAGGCAGTACGAGAGTCGACGCCTGGTTCGAGACGGCGGACGGGCACCTGGTCAAAGCTCGGTTGAAGCGGTTCGATTTCGAGGATTCGGAGGACGAGATCCGGATCGAGTACGACCCGTTGGACCCGGAGCTCGCTCAGCAGGCGGGCGTCGGCTACAACTACCTCGACGGCGCCTTCAAGCTCTTGCTCTCCGGCCTGAGCCTGTGGGGGATCGGGTTCATCATCGTCGCCAGTTTCACGAGGCGGGCGGAGTGAGTCTGGGAGCCGTCGCGGACGCGGAGCGGTTCGTCGACCTCTGGGGGCTGCTGGAGTCCTGCGAGGTCGGCGAGTTCCGGGCGGACTTCGTGAGTTGGGGGCACTACCGGCCGGAGTACTGGCGCAACTACTGGCACAGCCACTCCTTCTACGAGGTGTGTCTGGCCTATGCCGGGGAGGGGCGGTTCAACTGCGGGCCGGTGGAGTACGACGTGAGTGCAGGCGACCTGTTCCTGGCGCGGCCGGGTGATGTGCACGAGATCGAGTCCAGCCGGTCGTCGCCGCTGGGGATCGCCTTCTGGGGCTTCACCTTCCGCCCGACGTCGGTTGTCTCCGGCACTGGCTGGTGGTCGGGGCTGAATCGGCCTGACGGTCCAGTGATGTCGCGCGAGCTGGGTGGGCTGCCTGCTGTCGTCACTGCGCTCGCCAGCGAGGCAGCGGAGCCGCGGTCCGGGTATGGCGAGGCAGTGGCGGCACTGGGTGCGACGCTCGTGCTGGACACGGCGCGGGCGTTCGCGCTCGACCGGGACCTCTCGGTGGCCCCCGTAGTACGGGAGAGAGGACCGGTGGTGGTCGAGGCGATGCAGCGGCACCTGCTGGACAACCTGGCTCGCCCGGTGACCGTGCGGGAGGTGGCTGCCGCAGTACACCTGTCAGAGCGGCACGCGGAGCGGCTCTTCCGGCAGGTGGTCGGGGCATCAATGATGTCGACCCTGCGGCGGATGCGGCTGGAGCTCGCCGCGCAACTGCTGTTCGACCCCGCCTACACGGTGACCGAGGTGGCACGGGCTTGCGGGTACTCCGACGTCCGGCCGTTCAGCACAGCGTTCCGGAGCCGCTACGGCAAGTCGCCAACGGAGTTCCGAGCCTCCGGGGGCACCCATCACCTCGGCCGCGAAGGATGATCCTCGGCTTGGCGTGAGCTCTGGACGGCCTTCCCCGGCGGTGTTGCAATTCGATTGCGTAAGGCAATCGTGCTACATCCCCTGGAGCTGACATGAGTCGACTAGGACGCACCATCAGCGTTGCCCTGCTCGCCTTCGTCGTCGCGCTGCTGCCGTCGTTGCCGGCCGCCGCGATCACCGGCGGCGAACCGGACGGCAACCGGCATCCCAATGTCGGGCTGATCCTCTTCTACACGCCGGACGGCCGCTTCCGGTGCAGCGCGACGCTCGTCTCGCCGACCGTCGTACTGACCGCGGCGCACTGCACCGACGGCACGCTCGGCAAGACCCTGGTCACCTTCCAGTCGGTGATCGCCCTGCAGCCGCCGTCACCGTTCCCGGTCGCGGCCAACCCGGCAGCCGGGTACACGCAGGCCGAGCTGGAGGCAGCCGGGTACTTGTCCGGTACGGCGTACACGCACCCGGCGTACTCGAACTTCACCGACCTGAGGAACTGGAACGATGTCGGCGTGATCGTGCTCGACCGGCCACTCACGACGATCACCCCGGCCCGGATCGCGCCCGCGAACTACCTGGACGCCTTCGCCCAGCCGACGCTGAACAAGACGCTGTTCACCTCCGTCGGCTACGGCACCGAGGTGCGCAAGCCCGAATCGGGTCCGCAGAAGCCGCAGCCGATGAGCTACCCGCTGCTGCGCCGGTTCGCCGTCGAGCCCGGCCAGAAGCTGACCGACCAGATCCTGCAGGTCAACGGCAACATCAATGACCCGCGCGGGACCGGTGGCACCTGCTTCGGTGACTCCGGTGGGCCGACCTTCCACGGCGGGTACGTGGTCACGGTGACCAGCTACGGCTACACCGCCAACTGCCGGTACCTCGGCGGCCTGCAGCGGGTCGACATCGGGGTCGTGCAGAGCTGGCTGGCGACGTTCGGCGTCACCTTCGGCTGACGGTCTCGCGGCATCCCGGCGCCTGCGAACCAGGCCGGCGCCGGGATGCGCTAATCTGGTGTTATGCGAGTGACCCTGCTTCTTAGTTAGCCGTACTGGGCGCCTCTGAGCGCTGACCAGTACGGCGTCCCCTCCTGTGTGAGGGGCTTTTTTATTTCCAGGCATGTATCTGGCAGGGTTCCCATGACATCTCGAGAACGCAGGAGTACGACGGTGAGCGAGCACGTGGAGCACGAGGCGGACGACGCGATCGACCGCGGCGGCTACGACTTCAACGCCATGCAGGCCAAGTGGCGGCCGGTCTGGGAGAAGCTCGACCCGTTCAAGGCGCGCGACGACGGCTCGGCCGAGCGCCGGTACGCGCTGACGATGTTCTCCTACCCGTCCGGCGACCTGCACATGGGCCACGGCGAGGTGTTCGCGCTGCACGACGTGCTGTCCCGGTTCTGGTTCCAGCAGGGGTACGACGTGCTGAACCCGATCGGCTGGGACTCCTTCGGGCTGCCCGCCGAGAACGCGGCGATCAAGCGCAACGAGCACCCGGCGACGTACACGTACGCCAACATCGAGACCCAGGCGGAGTCGATCCGGCGGTACGCGCTGAGCTTCGACTGGTCGCGCCGGCTGCACACGTCCGACCCGGAGTACTACCGGTGGACCCAGTGGCTGTTCCTGCGGTTCTTCGAGAAGGGGCTGGCGTACCGCAAGGCCTCGTACGTGAACTGGTGCCCGAACGACCAGACCGTGCTGGCCAACGAGCAGGTCGTCCAGGGCCGCTGCGAGCGCTGTGGCTTCGAGGTGACCAAGCGCGAGCTGACCCAGTGGTACTTCAAGACCACCGAGTACGCCCAGCGACTGCTGGACGACATGGACCAGCTGCAGTGGCCCGAAGAGATCCTGCTGCAGCAGCGGAACTGGATCGGGCGCTCCGAGGGCGCCTTCACCGGCTTCCAGGTGGAAGGCCGTGAGGAGCCGATCAAGGTCTTCACCACCCGCCCGGACACGCTGTTCGGGGCCACCTTCCTGGTGGTCGCGCCCGACTCCAAGCTGGCCGCGGACCTGGTCACGCCGGATCAGCAGGAGGCCTTTGACGAGTACCTGAAGGCCGTCAAGGCGTCGACCGAGATCGAGCGGCTGAGCACCGACCGGGAGAAGACCGGCGTCTTCCTGGGCTCCTACGCGACCAACCCGGTGACCGGTGAGCGGATCCCGATCTGGGCCGCCGACTACGTGCTGTCCGACTACGGCACCGGCGCGATCATGGCCGTACCCGGCCAGGACTCGCGTGACTGGGAGTTCGCCGAGAAGTTCGGCCTGCCGATCGTCCGTACCGTGCAGCCGGAAGAGGGTTTCGACGGCAAGGCGTTCACCGGCGACGGCCCGGCGATCAACAGCTCGAACGCCGAGATCAGCCTGGACGGGCTGGGCGTCACCGAGGCCAAGTCGGCGATCATCGACTGGCTGGAGGACAAGGGCCTGGGCGAACGGACGATCAACTACCGGCTGCGCGACTGGCTGCTGAGCCGGCAGCGCTACTGGGGTGCGCCGATCCCGATCATCCACTGCCCGGTCGACGGCGAAGTACCGGTACCTGACGACCAGCTGCCGGTCGAGCTGCCGGACCTGCGCGGTGCGGCTCTCGCTCCCCGGGGTGTCTCGCCCCTGGCGTCGGCCCGCGACTGGGTCGAGGTCAGCTGTCCGAAGTGTGGCGGGCCCGCCGAGCGGGACACCGACACGATGGACACCTTCGTCGACTCGTCCTGGTACTTCCTGCGCTACATCTCGCCGGACTACACCGAGGGGCCGTTCGACCGGGCCGCCGCGGACCGCTGGATGCCGACGTACCAGTACGTCGGTGGCAAGGAGCACGCCGTACTGCACCTGCTGTACGCGCGCTTCTTCGTCAAGGCGCTGCACGACATGGGCATGCTGGACGCCACCGAGCCCTTCACCCGGCTGCTGAACCAGGGCCAGGTGATCAACGAGGGCAAGGCGATGAGCAAGTCGCTGGGCAACGGGGTCAACCTGGGCGACCAGCTGGACGCCTTCGGGGTGGACGCGGTCCGGCTGACGATGGTCTTCGCCGGTCCGCCGGACGACGACATCGACTGGGCCGACATGTCGCCGGGCGGGTCGCTGAAGTTCCTGCAGCGGGCCTGGCGGCTGAGCGGGTCGGTCGAGTCGCCGGTGGGCGTGGACTTCTCGACGGGTGACCTGGCACTGCGCAAGCTGACCCACAAGACGGTGCACGACGCGACCGAGCTGATCGAGTCGTACCGGTTCAACGTGATGGTCGCCCGGGTGATGGAGCTGGTGAACGCCACCCGCAAGGCGATCGACTCCGGTCCGGGAGCGGCCGACCCGGCCGTCCGTGAGGCGGTCGAGACGGTGGCGATCCTGCTGAGCCTGGTCGCGCCGTACACGGCCGAGGACATGTGGGAGAACCTGGGGCACGAACCCACGGTCGCCAAGGCCGGCTGGCCGAAGGTCGACCCGGCACTGCTGGTCGAGGACTCGGTCATCGCCATCGTTCAGATCGCCGGCAAGGTGAAGGACCGGCTGGAGGTGTCACCCGACATCTCTGACGCCGACCTGGAGCAGCTGGCGCTGGCGTCCGAGGCTGTCCAGAAGGCACTGGACGGCCGCGGTACACGCAAGGTCATCGTCCGCGCGCCGAAGCTGGTCAACATCGTCCCTGCCTGAGACAGTGCACGGATGCGTTCAGAGCTGATTGACGTCTCTACCGGTAACCGCGAGGTTGTCTTCGATCTGACCAGCAGGTGTGAGCAGTTCGTCGCCGCTGAGGCCCACCAGGCCCAGGGCGACGGACTGCTGCACTTGTTCGTCCCACACGCGACGGCCGGGATCGCGATCCTGGAGACGGGGGCGGGCAGCGATACGGACCTGCTCGCGGTACTGGAGGAGCTGCTGCCGCGCGATTTCCGCTGGCAGCACCGGCACGGTACGCCGGGGCACGGGCGCGATCACGTGCTGCCCGCGCTGATCCCGCCGCACGCGTCGATCCCGGTGATCGGCGGCCGGCTCATGCTCGGCACTTGGCAGTCGATCTGCCTGGTCGACACCAATGTGGACAATCCCCAACGGCAGGTCCGGCTTTCCTGGTTGCCGAGTTAGCTGCTTTTTCAATTGACTCGCGGATTGTTCGTTACTTATTGCGATGTTGCCGAATGCGTTACGTATGCGAAACACGTCTCCGCTTGAATACTCGGCATGGCGGCCCTGGAGAACCTGCGTGAGCACTGGCTCGTGGTCGGTACCGAGCTCCTGGTCCGGGCGACCAGAGGCATTTGCGACGGCAGTCTGCTGAATGCGGAAACGGGCCGGGCCGACACCCGGGCGCGGCTCGAAGAATGGTCCGGAGTGCTCTCGCTTTATGCCCCCGCCGGTGAAACGGATTCAGTTCGCGTCAGCGCCTGACGCGGCAATCAATCGTTTGGCTGTTCGCCGTCCCGAACTCTGGTCACTGGGTGCATACGGCACCGACGCCCCTGTCACGCTATGTTGTGGGGAGACTGTGAGGCTCTGAATGGGGTGACGGGCTTTGTCGGACGCGGATGGCCGGGCTGAGGGAAGGCGTGGTTTTGCCGATCTCTTGCTTGACCTGAGAGTCCAGGCAGGACTGTCGCAGGAAGAGTTGGCCGACAAGGCCGGGCTCAGCGTGAGGACCATCCGCGAGCTCGAGGCCGGCCGGGTCGCCCGGCCGCGGAAGGACTCTGTACGGCTGCTGGCCGAGGGTCTCGGGCTGCGCGACGGCGACGCGTTGCAGTTCCTGGCCGCTGCCGGTCACGCGACCGTGCGACCGGTGATCGCGGTCGCTGATGCGGCGCCCTCCGGGTTGCGCTGGCGGGGTACCAGGCCGATTCCCGATGGTCTCGTCGGGCGAGATGACGAGCTGGCGGAGATCGAGACGCTGCTCCGGCAGAACCGGCTGGTGACGCTGGTCGGGCCGGGTGGCGTCGGCAAGACGGAGCTCGCGCTGGCCGCCGCCGATCGGGTCTCCTCGGTGGACACGGCCGTGGTGGTCGTCGACCTCACGACGGTACAGCGCGATGCCGCGGTACCGTCCGCGATCCTTGATGCTTTCGGGACGGCGCCTGGTACTTCGGATCTCGATGACGTGCTGTCCGGGCGCAAACCGGGTGACCTGGTGATCGTCGAGGACAACGCCGAGCACGTGCTCGACGGCGTCGCGACGGTGGCGAACCGGATGGTGCGCAGCTTCCCGGGGATCGGCGTACTGGTGACTTCGCGGATTCCGCTCGGGTTGCCGGACGAGGTGGTCCGCCGGGTGCAGGTGCTCGGCGTACCGGCCAATGACAAGGATTTTGACGAGATCGCGGCGTCGCCCGCGGTGGAGATGTTCTGCCGGCGAGCGGCTCGGGTGCGGCCTGATTTTGCGCTGACTGCTGATAACGCGGCCACAGTGGCTCGGCTTTGCCAGCGGCTCGATGGGCTGCCGTTGGCGTTGGAGCTGGCAGCCGCGCGGGCTGGGTCGTTGTCGGTGGAGACGATTCTGGCGGCGCTGGACGACCGGTTCCGGTTGTTGTCGGGGCCGCGGCGTTTCGGGGCGCCGCACCAGCGGACGCTGGCGGACACGATCGCGTGGAGCGTCGACGCGCTGTCGGATCCGGCGCGGCAGTTGCTGTATCGCGCGTCGATGCTGGGATCGCCGTTCACCTTGGACGCCGTGGTGGGGGTGTGCACCGGGGATCCGATCGATGTCCTGGACGTGCCGATGCTGCTCGCCGAGCTGGTGGACAAGTCGCTGCTGCAGCCGGTACATGAGTTCGAGGCGTTGTACGGCGCTCGCTACAAGATGCTCGAGACGATCCGCGAGCACGCGTATGCGGGGTTGTCGTCGCAGGGGTCCGACCTGGTCGAGTTCAAGGATCGGACGGTCACGTGGTGCTCGACGTACGTCGAGGGGCTGGACGGCGCCTGGTCGAGTCCGGACCGCGACCGGCGCTACCGGGCGGCCAACGCGAACTCGGCGACCTTCGAGGTCGCGCTGGAGCGTGCTTCGGCGCTGGGGGACTGGGACACGGCGGCTGCGATCGTGCTCGGGTTCCGGATTGCCTGGCAGTACCAGGCGAGTGTGGCCGAGAGCGGGATCCAGTGGGCGAGCTTGTGCGCTGAGAACGTCCACGACAAGGAGGTCAGCGGCCGGCTGCTCGCCATCGCGGGGCGACTGTCCAACCTGACCGGTGACGTCCGCGCTGCCCGCCGGTACTACGGGGAGGCGCGGACCCTCATCTCGCCGTCCTCGGAGATGGGGCTGATGGCTCGTGGCGGGTGGGTGTCCTCCGGGTCGCTACTGCTCGACACACAGAGCCTCGCCGAGATCCCTGCGCTGGTTACTGACGCTTTGAAGCATGGCGATGTGCAGCGGTCCGCGACCGTGCAGGCGATCTGTGGGCTGGCACTGGCTCGGTGGGGGCGGCTGCCCGAGGCTAAGGAGCTGCTGCTCGCCTGGGAGGCCGCGCTGGTCAATCCGGGGGTGTATCCGGATGAGATCGCGTACATGGCTCTAAGCCGGGTCGAGCTGGAGCTGGGCAACCTGTCGGAGGCCAGGCGGTGGGCTGAGCTGGCGCGTGACAGCCAGGCGTCCGACGACCCGGAGCGGACCAAGGTGGCCGGGTGCCTGGCGATGGTGGAGTTCCAGGCCGGGCGGTTCGAGTTGGCCCACGCGCTGATCGATGAGGCGGACGCGGACATCCGGGGGCACCGGGGGTACTTCGACTACCTGGTGATGCTCTACCGGAGCCGGCTGGCCCGGCGTACCGGGGATCTGGAGCAGGCCAGGTCGTCCATCCGCGACGCAGTCAACCGCTTGCTGCTCGAGGGCAGGGTTGTGTACCTGCTGGACGTCATGCCTGAGGCAGTGGCCGTGCTGCACGCATTGGGCCAGCACGAGCAGGCCGATGCCCTCTGCGGCCAGCTACTGGCCTGGCAGCGGACGATGGACCCGCCCATGCTGCCTACGGCGTGGGCAGTACTGCAGGAGTCCTGCGAGAGCGCTCCGGTGGCGCAGGGCTGGCCGCTGCCTGACCCGGCCGAAGCAGCGCGGCACATGGCCGACGAGCTGCTCGCTGCACTCTCCTAACCCAGCTCGCTGCGCTCCTCCCGACCCTGCGGCAGCCGCGTACGTAGTACCGGCTGCCTCTTGCCGTGCGCTGGCGCCTGACGAGCCTCGCTGCGTTTCGTGACGCCGATCGGTGGAAGCTGCCGGGGAACTGCCGGTGCTTCTGCCTCGTCCGGACATGCTCGCCGGAACCAGAATTACAGCCGTAGGACAGGTTCCACGAGACAGAGATCCGAGACCGGGTTCGAGCGATACGGGAGAGAGGCGATGACCATGAAGAGGCAATCACGGCGCGCCGGACTGCCGGGCAGCTCTTCGAAACCGGAGCAGGCGACGCGGAGGACATCCGGCAGTCGGACGGTGGGGGCGCCGAACAACTGCCGAGATCTCCGGAGTGCTGGTTCGTGCGGAGCTGTCCTACCTCACACCGGGGGCCGTGCACCGTCAGGGCACGTGACCCGGGGCGGGGTCCCAGCAGCGACCAGGCACACGACACAGGGGACGAGTGCCGGTCCGGTCGACACGGGAAAGCCGGCGGGTTTGGTCACCTGCCGGTGGGTCGGCCGCTGGGGCTCCCCGGGGGGATTGCGGTGAGACGCACAGGGGACGGCTCGCCGCACAGCCGGTACCACGCCAAGTGAGCTGACACCGAGGGGGAGTCAGCTCAATCGCGAGGTGGAGGGCCACACAGGGGATGGCCTCTCCACCTCGCCATGGCGTCGTCAGCTGTCGAGCACTGCCGCCTTGTCGAAGGCGTAGCCGACCATCCAGTGGGGTTGGAGGCGGCAGTAGGCGATCTCGTCGCCCCAGGTGGAGGGGGAGTTGCCGTAGTGGGCCACCAGGTGCGCCTCGATCTCGGCGAATTCGGGATGGTCGGTGGTGAGGAACTCGACTTGGCCGTGGCTGAAGACGCCGAGTCGCTCTCCGTCGACGTACGAGATGCTGGCGGCCGGTCTGGCCTTCAGGTGGCGTGCCTTGGCCGCCTGCATCGAGGTCGTGAACACCCAGCGGGCGTGCAGGAAGTGCCCGTCGACGGCGCTGATCCTCGGCTCGCCCTTCGCCGTCACGGTGGCCAGGTTGAGCGTGCACATGCCTTGCAGGACCTGGACCAGCTCTTCGGCGGTCAGGCGTCGCTCGTCGTTGATGATGTCGCGCAGATGCTCTGTGGAGCGCTCGTACGCCGCCTCGATCAGCCGTTGCAGTTCCGCGACTTCCTCGCTCGTCTCCTTCATTGACCGAGTCTGACACCAGGCGCCGACGAAAACTGTCCGGTAACCTCGCTGCATGTCAGCCCGCGTCCACGTCGTCACCGACTCCACTGCGGGTCTGTCGGCGCACGAGGTGCTCCGGCTCCCGCTGACCGTCGTACCGCTGCAGGTGGTGATCGGCGGGACGGCGTACGACGACGGCGCGACCAGCTCGGATGCGGTCGCGGAGGCGCTCAAGACGTTCACGCCGGTGTCGACGAGCCGGCCGGCGCCACAGTCGTTCGCGGACACGTACGCCGAATGCGCCGCGGCCGGTGCCGAGTCGATCGTGTCGATTCACCTGTCGGGCGATATGTCGGGGACGTTCGAGGCGGCCATGATCGGGGCCAAGGAGTCGCCGATCCCGGTCCGGGTGGTCGACTCGCGGTCGCTGGGGATGGGGTTGGGGTTCCCGGTACTCGCCGCGGCGGCCGCGGCTGCTGATGGTGCTGATCAGGCGGGGGTCGAGGCGGCTGCTCGCGCTCGGATGGCGGCGGTTTCGTCGTACTTCTATGTCGACACCCTTGAGTACCTGCGCCGCGGCGGGCGGATCGGGGCGGCGCAGGCGCTGCTCGGTACTGCGCTCGCGGTCAAGCCGTTGCTGACCATCAGCGGCGGGCGGATCGTTCCGTTGGAGAAGGTCCGTACGTCGAGTCGCGCGATCGCCCGACTGGCTGACATCGCCGTCCAGCGGGCCGGCGATGGGCCGGTTCAGGTTGCTGTGCACCACCTCGCCAATCTTGACAAGGCACATACCCTCGCCGACGGCCTCGCCGAGCGGCTCCCGCAAGCGGAGGAGATTGTTCTCCGCGAGGTGGGAGCGGTGATTGGCGCCCATGTGGGGCCTGGCATGCTCGCGGTCGTAATCGCTCCACGCTGAGCCGCCAGGGGCCTGTGCGGTCGCATGGTTACCTGCGGGATCTTCGGCACGGTCCGGCACCTGCGGCACGGCACCTGCACCTGCGGTCCCTGCGGCAACCTGTCGGCGCGGAACCAGCGGCACCTGTACCAGCGGCACCAGCGGCACCTGTACCTGCGACACCGCTGGCGCCTGCACCTGCGGCACCCGCGGCACCTGAGGCACCTGCGGTCCCTGCGGGTGCGGCACCCACGGCACCTGCACCTGCGGCACCTGCGGTCCCTGCGGCAACCCGTCGGCGTGGCACCTGCGGCACCCACGGGCACCCACGGCACCTGAGGCACCTGCGGTCCCTGCGGGTGCGGCACCCACGGCACCTGCACCCGCGGCACCTGCACCCGCGGCACCTGCACCTGCGGCACCTGCGGTCCCTGCGGTACCTGCGGCAACCCGTCGTCGCGGCACCTGCGGCACCAGCGGCACGGCACCTGCGGGCGCGGGCACCTGCGGCACCTGCGCCTGCGTCACCCGCGGCATCGTCATCGCGGCACCGCTGGCGCCTGCGGGCGGGGCACTTTCGGCGCGGTGATTGGGAGGGCGTCGCTCGCCGTCGTGATCGGGTCCGGGTGATTCCGGACGGGGATCGTCCGCTGACGGTCCTACGCTGAGGCATGGCTGAGACGGATGGTGTCGACGGGTGGCGGGTTCTTGATGGTGGCTTGAGTGCTTGGTTCGATGCGCCGTCGCTGCGGGTGGGGGCGGCGTTGGCTGGGCGCGTTGTTGAGTTGGTAGGCGAGCGGGAGTTGCCCGACTTCGATCTGCGGGACAGTGGGGTTCGGGTGCGCATCGGCGTACCGGGAAGTGAGCCGGGTCAGGCGGACGTGGTGCTGGCTGGTGGGATCTCGGCGGCGGCTCTGGAGCTTGGGATGGTTGCGGATCCGGCGGGGTTGCAGGTCATGCGGGTGGCGGTTTGGTCGGGTGAGTTGCCTCCGGTGGTGTCGTTCTGGAGCTCTGCGTTCGGGTACGGGTCGGTCGGGGATGAGCGCTTCGGCGATCCGTTGCGGCGGGATCCGGCGATCTCGTTCCATCGGCTGGAGGAGCCGCGGCCGTTGCGCAATCGGATTCATGTCGATGTGAGCCGGCCTTCGGATGCGGTGGAGGCATTCCGGGCGGCCGTCGGCCAGGAGGCGTTCGGCCCGTGGGGTGTCGCGCTCGCCGACCCCGACGGGAACGAGATCGACCTCGTACCGGGCGGCGAGCTCACGGATGAGACCAAGGGCACCGATGAGGCGGCGACGGCTGACTGGCGAGTGCTCTTCGGCGCGATGACCTTCTATCCGACGACTTCCTCTGCAGTAGCGGGTCGGCTGGCTGCGGCTGTCGCGGGTCTTGCTGACGAGGCGGGGCGGTCCTTGCTGGTCGATCTGCGGCCAGACGGCGTCACGATCGACAGTGGGAAAGATCAGTGGGAGAACGACGTCGCGGGGTTCGTGAGGCTGGCGGCCCGGATCCAGTCAGCGGCGCGGGAGCTCGGGCTGTCGGCGGAGCCGGCGCGGCTGCGTTTCGTACAGTTCGGCATCGATGCGGTCGACGTAGCGGCCGTGAAGGACTTCTGGACGACCGTACTCGGCTATCGGGAAGACCCCCGTGGATGGGATCTGTACGACCCGCGCCGACTCAACCCGACCTTCATCTTCCAGCAGATGGATGCCGGGGAGTCGGAACGCCGCAGTCAGCGCAACCGCACCCAGTTGGAACTCCTCGTACCGGCCGACCTTCTGGAGTCTCGCCTCGACACGGCCGTCGCCGCCGGCGGGAAGATCCTGCCGGCCGAGCGTCCGGGCACCCGCGCCGTCGCCGATCCAGAAGGCAACGAACTCATCTTCCTCACCTCCTGACCCGATCGCGACTGCGACCACATAGCGTGTCCGGTCTATGCCTACCGCTTTTTGGAGCCATCTGGACGCTTGCGGATTCGTCTTCCGCGTCGATCACCTCGGAACTCATCGAGTCGACGACGGCGACTGAGGTGGTTGTCCCCAGGCTGAGAAGTCCCTCCACCGGATGCCGGAAAGGCTCGTACTTTCCCTGGTGTGAAGCTCTCCCGCCAACCCCCACCGCCAGACCCGGAGCCCCGCCGACCACCCCTCGCCCGCCTCCACACCACCGGCCACCAACGCAGCACCACGGCCTCGCGTGAAAGGCCCGACCCAGAGGAAGTCAGAGGCGGCTGGACCCCACCGGTGCCGCTACCCGACCGTCTGAAAGGACCGCTATGGACCCTGTCGCCTCGCCACGTCGTCGTTCTCGCCCTGATCCTGCTCGCCGGCCTGCTCTGGGCAGCCTTCGCACTGTTCCGCACCAACCCTGAGCCGATCCCGAACCCACCGGGCAGCTTCACCTCCGGTACGCCGGTCGCCACACCGTCTTCAGCCCCGCAGCCTTCGAGCACGCCGAAGTCGCCTGTCACGGTCGTGGTCGACGTCGCGGGCAAGGTACGCCGTCCCGGACTGGTCCACGCGCCGGCAGGCTCACGCGTCGCCGACGTTCTAGCGGCGGCAGGCGGAGCCCTGCCCGGAGTAGACCTCACCACCCTCAACCTCGCCCGCCAAGTCACCGACGGCGAACAGATCATCGTCGGAGCCCCCGCAACCGGCCCCGCCGGCCCACCCACCCCAGCCCACCCAGCCGGTACTGCGGCAACCCCCGCCAACACCCCGATCGACCTCAACACAGCAACCCTTGCCCAGCTCGATTCCCTGCCAGGAGTAGGCCCAGTCCTAGCCCAACGCATCCTCGACTGGCGCAACGAACACGGCCGCTTCACCACCACCGACGAACTCCAGGAGATCCCAGGAGTAGGCCCCAAGAAATACGAATCCCTAAAACCCCATGTCCGAACCTGACCCCCACCCCACACCCGCGCTCGACCCCACACGCGCGCCCGTACCCAACCCCACGCCAACACCCGACCCCGACTCCACGCACGTACTTAAGCCGACACCCGCCTCCGAGCCCGCACCTGCGCCGGAGCCCGCGCAAATACCCGACCCCGAGCGCGTACGCGAGCTGGCGCCTGTGCCCACGCCGCTGCCCGGGCCCACGCCAAAGCATGAGCAGGCGCCCGCGTCCGAGCCCGGACCTTCGCCGATGCCCGAGCCCACGCCAGTACCTGAGCGTGCGCCCGCGTCCGAGGCCGTACCTGCGCCCGCGTCCGAGGCCGTACCTGCGCCCGCGCCCGAGCCCGAGCCCGAGCTCGAGCCGGAGCCGGAGCGTGTGCCCGAGCCGTCGCCCGGGTCCGTGTCCGCACCTACGCCTGTGCCCGCGCTGATGCCCGAGCCCGCGCCGATGCCCGAGCCCACGTCAAAGCCTGAGCAGGCGCGCGCGTCCGAGCCCGCACCTGCGCCGACGCCCGAGCACGCGCCTGGATTGGCTGCCGAGCCGATGTCCGGGTCCATGCATGCGTCCGGGCCCACGAGTGACTCCGAGCCCACGGGTGACTTCGAGCCCGCGCCTGAGCCGGAATCAACGCGTGAGCCCAAGCGCATGCCCAAGCTCGAGCGCGAGTCCGTCGCCCAGTCCGAGTCCGAATCCGAGTCCGGGCCTGACGTGGAGGCGGAGGCGGAGGGGCCTGGTGTTGATTTGCGGTTGCTGGTGCCGGCTGGTGTCGGTTGGTTGACGGCCGTGCTGCTACTGGGCGCGGGCACCTCAACCGCCTACTGGACGGCTGCGGGAGCTGCGGTGGCAACTGTGCTCTTAATCGCGGGCGGTCTGCTGTGGAGGCGATCACGGACGTGGGCTGGGCAGCCGTCGGGTAGTGAGCAGCTGCGGCGGGTGGTGCCTACCGCAGCCGGAGTAGGGGCGGTCGTGGTGGGGATGGCTTTGGCGGCAGGGCTGCAGGTGGAGCGGTTGCAGGCAGGGCCGGTGATGGAGTTGGCGCAGTCGGGGGCCGCCGCGACGGTTCGGCTCAAGGTGGTCGGGGATCCGGCGCTTCGGAGTACCCCGGGGAGCAGGCGGCCGCCGTACGTGGTGGTTCGGGCGACGATCGAGGAGGTGAGAGGCAGGGGATCGGCGACACGCGTTCATACGCCGGTGGTGGTGATCGGGTCTGTGCAGTGGAAGGAGGTGAGGTTCGGGCAACATGTCGAGGCGACCGGGCGGCTCGAGTCGGTCGACAAGGGCGGTGAGGTGGCGGCGATGCTGTCGTTACGGACCGCACCGCGGGTGCTTGATGAGCCCGCATGGTGGTTGCGCGCTGCCGAGCGAGTACGTGCCGGGCTGAGGCAGGCGGTAGCCGGTGAGCCAGAGAAAGTGCGCGGTCTAGTACCGGCGCTGGTGATGGGTGACGAGTCAGGCCTCCCGGCCGAGCTGGCCGAGGACTTCAAGACGACTGGGCTGACGCACTTGTCGGCTGTCTCCGGTACGAACCTCACGCTCCTGTTGGCCTTTGTGCTCCCACTCGCTCGCCTCCTCGGCGTACGGGCTCGCGGCTTGACCGTCGTCGGGATCGTCATGGTCGTGGTGTTCGTCGTGCTTGCCCGACCGCAACCAAGCGTTCTCAGGGCAGCCGTGATGGGCCTCGTCGCCTTGGCCGCGATGGCCGGCAGCGGCGGAACCAGACGTGCAGCGCGGAGCCTTTCGGTAGCAGTCGTCGCGCTGCTACTGATCGACACGTCGCTCGCCAGGTCCGCCGGGTTCGCCCTGTCGGTACTGGCGACCGCAGGCATCGTCCTGCTTGGACCAAGCTGGCGCGACGCCCTCGCCCGCTGGATGCCAGTGCGCTTCGCCGAGGCAGTAGCCTGCCCGCTCGCTGCACAGCTCGCCTGTACGCCGGTAGTCGCCTGGCTCTCTGGCCAGGTGTCAATGGTCGCCGTCGGAGCCAACCTGCTAGCGGGACCGGCAGTCGGACCAGCAACGATCCTCGGCTTCGGAGCAGCCGGAATCGCCTTGCTGAGTGCCGATCTGGCTCGCCTGCTCGGCTGGCTGGCGGGCTGGCCGGCGCGATGGATCATTCTCATCGCGGAGAACGGCGCCGACCTGCCCGGCGCGTCCAGCAACTGGCCCGCGACGGTCGTCGGCATTGCCGTACTGACCGCGCTCTGTCTCGCCCTGGTGATCGGCCTGCACCGAATACTCGCGCGCCCGATCGCGATGCTGCTCGCCCTTGTCCTGCTCGCCGTCATCATCCTGCGACCGATCCGCTCCCTGGGCTGGCCGCCCGCGGGCTGGCTCATGGTCGCCTGCGATGTCGGCCAAGGCGACGGGCTCGTGCTGCACGGGGGGCGTAGGACTGCGGTAGTCGTGGACACCGGACCCGACCCGGCTGCCATCGATCGATGCCTGAGGCAGCTCGACGTGAAGTACGTGCCCGTCGTCGTGCTCACTCACTTCCATGCAGATCATGCGGGTGGCCTGGCGGGCGTACTGCGGGGGAGGACAGTCGGCGAGATCGAGGTGACGCCGTACTTCTCACCACCCGCTGAGTACAAGCGCGTCCTGCAGTTGGCCGCCCAGCACGGGATCCCCATCCGTACGGTCACCTACCAGGAGAAACGCACAGTCGGCCCAGTCAGTTGGACCTCCCTGTGGCCGGCTCGAGTCCCAGCACTCACCGGCAAATCCTCCGCGACCTCAACCGACGAAGGCTCACCCGAGAACAACGCCAGTATCGCCCTGATGACCGAGGTGGCCGGCCTCCGTCTGCTCCTCACCGGCGACCTCGAACCCGAATCCCAACGCGCCGTCGTCGCCACCGGCGCCGACCTCCGAGCCGATGTCCTCAAGGTCCCCCACCACGGCTCCGCCCAGCAGGACCCCACCTTCATCGCCGCAACGAAGGCCAGACTCGCGATCATCTCGTCCGGACTCAACAACGACTACGGCCACCCCGCGCCCCGGACTCTCGACCTCTTAACCCATCAAGGCATGAAGGTCGCCCGCACCGACACCTCCGGCTCAATCGCCGTACTAGCCCCCAACCACCAACTCTCCATCACCACAAGCCAAACCACTCCGTGAGCCTTCGGGGCTAGTCCAGGGGGTTAGGGGAGTGTGGGTGAGGGTTGTCGGTGGGCCGTGGGATGCTTGCGGGGTTATGGCTGCTCGACGGAGTTCCGCGCCCAAGCTTGGGGATGTCCTGCTCGTTACCGGTCCGGAGGCGTTTCTAGCTGACCGGGCTGTTCGGTCTGCGATCGCTGCCGTGTCCAAGGGCGGGGCCGAGATCGAGGTCACCGAGCTCGGTGGGGCGGACCTTGATGTCGGGGTGTTCGCCGAGCTGACTGGGCCGTCGTTGTTCGCGGCTGAGCGGGTGATGGTGCTCCGGACCTTGGAGAACCTGCCGGCTGAGATGGTGCCGCACCTGCTCGAGTACGCCGGAGCGCCGTCCGAAGACGTGCTGGTCGTGCTGGTCCACTCGGGTGGGCAGAAGGGCAAGGCCGTTCTCGACAAGCTGCGGAAGGCCTCGGTGAACGAGGTCGTCGCGACAGCGCCGAAGACCTGGGAGTTGCCGCAGTTCGTGCTGGGCGAGATCCGCCTGCTCGGCGGGAGCATCGACGAACGGGCAGCTACCGCCTTGGTCGACGCGGTCGGGCATGACTTGCGGGCGCTGGCGGGGGCTTGTTCCCAGCTCGTTTCGGACTCGGGCGGTCAGGCGGTCAGTACTGAGCTCATCAGCCAGTACTTCGGCGGTCGCGCCGAGGTCACGAGTTTCGCAGTCGCGGACGCGGCGATCGCTGGGCGGACCGAGCCGGCGCTCGAGCAGTTGCGGTGGGCGCTGGACTGTGGGGTCGCTGCCGTGCTGGTGACGAGCGCGATGGCCGGCGGGCTGCGCGGGCTGGCGAAGTACACGAGTGCGCCGAGTGGTCTGCGCGAGGCGGATCTGGCGCGTGAGGTCGGCGTACCGCCGTGGAAGCTGAAGACGCTGAAGCAACAGGCGCGGGGCTGGACCGCCGGTGGTCTTGCGGCGGCGATCAAGGCGGTCGCTCAGGCCGACGCGGACGTCAAAGGCGCGTCCGGTGACGCCGGTTACGCGCTGGAGCGGATGGTCATCACCGTCAGCCGAGCCCACGGCCGCCGCCAACCCGCCTGAGCCCCCGCCGGCCCCGCCAGCTTCCGGGCGCGCAAAAACGATCGGCCTCGTTCCAAGCGGAGGAGAGGCCGATCGTCAGGCGTCGATCAGAGGGAAGCGGCCTTCTTGAAGATGGACGACTTCCGGTTGGCGGCCTGGTTGGCGTGGATGACGCCCTTGCTGGCTGCCTTGTCGAGCAGGCGGGCGGCAACGCGGGCCTGCTCCTGCGCCTTCGCGGTGTCGCCGGTGTCAGCAGCCTCGCGGAAGCGGCGAACAGCCGTCTTCAGGGTCGACTTCACCGACTTGTTGCGAAGCCGCGCCGCCTCGTTCTGGCGGTTGCGCTTGATCTGGGACTTGATGTTCGCCACGGATGCAGAGCCTCGATCAGTGTTTGGGATCAGTACAGGAAAAGTTTGGTGCCGTGCACGGGTGAGTACCAACGCACACGCGCGAATGAACAGATTACCAACAAGCCCCCGTCAGCACCAAACCGAGCGATCACGCCTCAGGCCACGGACTCCAGGCTCGCCTAGGGGTAGCCGAGCTCAGGACCCACCGGTACGTCCTTCTGCGGCCCGTCCTGGATTCTCTCGCAAGCCCCGCTGATCACGTCACACCGCAGCGTCATCTGCCGATCCGTACCCAGCCCGGCCGAGTTCAGCAGGTGCGTCGCGTCCTCCCAGATCGCCTCATGGTCCGCGGTGACGAGCATCGACGAGACCCGGAAGCTGGTCTTCGAGCCATCATCGACCAGATAGCCCTGGACGCCGCCTGTGTTGTCAGCCACCAGCACCCGGCCGTCGGGGGACAAGGTCGCTCCAGCGCCTCCACACACCTGCAGGGTCGTGCTCAGCTTGTTCGCCGGCCCCAGAGTGGCCACCCGCACGCACAGATCCGCGGTGGTACTGCTGCCAGCCGGCTGTGACTGGTCACTGAGCAGCATCCGGTCGGTTCCCCGGTACGCCGTGAGCAGCCGCCCGTCTGTGTCGACTGTGACCGGCGTCCCACCCGGCTCCCACACCTGGGTCACCGACTTCTCCCGGTCGCGCATGAACCAGACCCCGTGACTGTTCCAGCCGACGACCTCCGCGTTGCTGGTCGCCGGCGTCGCAGCCAGCCGCTTGCCGCTGGCAACCGACACGGTGACGACTGACGCTGTGCCCTTGCCAGTTGGAGCGACATAGGCCAGCTCACTGCCGTCCTGCGACAACGACGCCCCATCCCCGGTGACCGGCCCGAACGACCGGTACTTCCCATCAGTACTCAGTACCCCGACCTCAGCCGCGTCGCCACTCACCCCCGACTGCCGATAGACCACCCATCCACAAGAGACCCGCCCGATGCTGAACACCTCCCGCCCGTCCTGCAGCGGCACCCGCACCCCCCGGTCCTCCAGATAGCCACCGTGCAGACCGACATCGCGAGCCATCGTGAACGGCACCGACGGCGGTGGCCCGAACGGCAACTTGTCCAGATCCGGATAGTCCGACCCCGTGTACTGCCGCTGCGAGAACTTCAGCCCCTCAACAGCAGGCGACGCCGGGCACAGACTCCCGGCAGGTGGAGCAGAGTGCTCACGGGAGATCGCCAGCGGTACAGCCACCACAGCGATCACCGCGGCCATCGCCAGCCCGCCCACCAGTACCGGCACCCAGCGCCGCTCGGATGACGGCTCCTCGCCCGGGAACAGCTCCGGCGGTACTGCGTTGTCCGGCACTGTCCGGGCAGCGGCGTCGAGGGCCTCGGACAACCGTTCTTCTAGATGCTTGGTCATCGGTCCTCCTTCAGCTTGTGGCCCAGACTCTTCAACGCGCGGGACGCGGTCGATCGCACGGAGACCTCGCTGATGCCGAGGGTCTGGGCGATGTCCGCGTCGGACAGATGCAGATAGAACCGCATCACCAGTACTTCGCGCCGCCGGGCGGGCAGCGTCGCGAGTGCCGCGAGCACCTCCCGGCGATCCTCGCCGATCATTGCCGCGCTCTCGGCGGACCAAACCGCCGGCTCGGGCTGGCCGCGGTGCAGCAGCGCGAGCTTGCGGCGCCGGAGTACGGACCGGCTGGTGTTCAGCACCGCGGACCGCAGGTAGGCCTCGACCCGGGTGCCGTCCTTGATGCTGTCCCAGCGCCGGTACATCGCCGCGAAGGACTCCTGGACGGCATCCTCGGCCGACGGCCGGTCTCCGAGCATCAGCAGCGAGAGCCGAACCATCCCGGCCCACTGCTCCCGGTACAGGCGCGTGATCGCCGTCTCACGATCAGCCGGAGCCCCCGGCGGCGCCTCCGGCCCGCGTCCCCGGCCAAGCATCATGTCGCTCACAGTAAAGAGACACCGGCTCAGCGCATTTGTTGCACGCTCGGCCGCCGCCGCAACGCCTGGTCGGAAATGGTTGGCCTGTCATGGGATGATTGGGCCGTTGCCCGACTCCTCAGACGACGAACTGGAATTCTCCGTGCCCGCTGGCCCCACGTCCGTTCCGCAGCCCGGTCGCACCGACCCGACGCTGATCCGGAACTTCTGCATCATCGCCCACATCGACCACGGCAAGTCGACGCTGGCCGACCGGATGCTGCAGATCACCGGTGTCGTCGACGGCCGGGCGATGCGCGCGCAGTACCTGGACCGGATGGACATCGAGCGCGAGCGCGGCATCACGATCAAGTCGCAGGCCGTGCGGCTGCCGTACGCGCCGCAGCCGGACTCCCCGGGCGGACTGCTCGCCCCGGACGGCACGACGTACATCCTGAACATGATCGACACCCCCGGCCACGTGGACTTCACCTACGAGGTGTCCCGGTCGCTGGAGGCGTGCGAGGGCGCGGTGCTGCTGGTCGACGCGGCGCAGGGCATCGAGGCGCAGACACTGGCCAACCTGTACCTCGCGCTGAACGCGGACTTGCACATCATCCCGGTCCTCAACAAGATCGACCTGCCGGGCGCCCAGCCGGAGAAGTACGCCGCCGAGCTGGCGCACATCATCGGCTGCAAGGAGTCCGACGTACTGCGGGTCTCGGCGAAGACCGGCGAGGGCGTCGAGGCGTTGCTGAGCGAGATCGTCGCCCAGGTCGAGCCGCCGAAGGGTGTGAAGGACGCGCCGCCGCGGGCGCTGATCTTCGACTCGGTCTACGACACCTACCGCGGCGTGGTCACCTACGTCCGGGTCGTCGACGGCGAGCTCACCCACCGCGACAAGATCAAGATGATGTCGTCCGGCGCCGTGCACGAGATGCTCGAGGTCGGCGTCATCTCCCCGGAGCCGATGAAGTCGCCGAGCATCGGCGTCGGCGAGGTCGGCTACCTGATCACCGGCGTGAAGGACGTCCGCCAGTCCCGGGTCGGTGACACCGTCACCGCGGCCATCCGTGGCGCTACCGAGGCACTCGGCGGGTACAAGCACCCGCAGCCGATGGTGTACTCCGGCCTGTTCCCGATCGACGGCGACGACTACCCGACCCTGCGCGACGCGCTGGAGCGGCTGCAGCTGAACGACGCGGCCCTGCAGTACGAGCCGGAGAGCTCGGGCGCGCTCGGGTTCGGGTTCCGCTGCGGCTTCCTCGGCCTGCTGCACATGGAGATCGTCCGCGAGCGGCTCGAGCGCGAGTTCGACCTGGACCTGATCTCGACCGCGCCGAACGTGGTCTACCGGGTCACGATGGAGGACGGCAAGGAGCACGTCGTCACCAACCCGAGCGAGTTCCCCGACGGCAAGATCGACGAGATCTACGAGCCGGTGGTCCGGGCCACGATCCTCAGCCCGAAGGACTTCATCGGCGTCATCATGGAGCTGTGCCAGACCAAGCGGGGCAACCTGCTCGGGATGGAGTACCTGTCCGAGGACCGGGTCGAGCTGCGGTACACGCTGCCGCTGGCCGAGATCGTCTTCGACTTCTTCGACCAGTTGAAGTCGAAGACCAAGGGCTACGCGTCGCTGGACTACGAGCCGACCGGCGAGCAGGCGGCCAACCTGGTCAAGGTCGACATCCTGCTGCAGGGCGAGACGGTGGACGCGTTCTCCGCGATCGTGCACCGCGACAACGCGTACGGGTACGGCGTGGCGCTGGCCGGCAAGCTCAAGGAGCTGATCCCGCGGCAGCAGTTCGAGGTGCCGATCCAGGCCGCGATCGGGTCCCGGATCATCGCCCGCGAGTCGATCCGGGCGATCCGCAAGGACGTGCTGGCCAAGTGCTACGGCGGTGACATCACCCGGAAGCGCAAGCTGCTCGAGAAGCAGAAGGAGGGCAAGAAGCGGATGAAGATGGTGGGCCGGGTCGAGGTCCCGCAGGAAGCCTTCATCGCCGCCCTCAAGACCAACGAGCCGTCGGAGAAGGCCAAGAAGTAGTGCCGGTCGAGATCCCCGCGGAGTTCCTGCAGGTCGGTTCGCGCGGTCCCGAGTGGGCCGATTGGCTCGACCGGCTGCCGAAGCTGGTCGGCGAGTTGCTCGGGCAGTGGGAGTTGCGGGTCGACGGCGGTTCGGCGTACGGGGAATGTGCGCTGGTGGTGCCCGTCCTGGCCAAGGACGGCACAGCCGCGGTACTGAAGGTGCAGTTCCCGCATTGGGAGGCGGAGACCGAGCATCTGGCCCTGCGTGCCTGGGACGGAAACGGCGCGGTCAAGCTGCTCCGGGCCGACCCGCGCCGCTTCGCCTTGCTGCTGGAGCGTTTGCACCCACGTGACCTGACCACGGTCGATGATCTCGAGGCTTGCGAGATCGTTGCCTCCAGCTACAAACGGCTCCATGTCGCCGCCGGGCCGCAGTACCGGACGCTGTCCGGAGAGCTGCGGCGCTGGATCGAAGGCTTCCGGCAGCTCCCCGCCTCGGCACCGGTACCGCACCGGTACGTCGAACAGGCGATCTCGCTGGCCACCGACTTCGCCTCCGACCCGGCCTGCGACGGCAAGCTGATCCACACCGACCTGCACTACGAGAACGTGCTGGCGGCGGACCGCGAGCCGTGGCTGGTAATCGACCCCAAGCCCCTGTCCGGCGACCCGTACTTCGAAGTCGCGCCGCTGATCTGGAACCGCTGGGACGAGGTCCTCGCCACCGGCGATCTCCGCTTCCGGGTCCGACAGCGCTTCTACACCGTCATCGACACCGCCGAACTCGACGAAGACCGCGCCCGCGACTGGATCATCGTCCGCCAGCTGATCAACATCCTCAACGTCCTCCGAGCCGCCACCCCCGACGCCTTCCTCCCGCAGGACTGGCTGACCCGCAACATCGCCATCGTCAAGGCCATCCAGGACTAAACCAGTAGCAACTGCTCCCCTGCGCGGGAGACGATGGCTGCCATGCGCGTGCTGACGGTGAATGTGGTCGAAGAGTTGATTCCTGGGCCCAAGGAGACGGGGTTCACCGCGATCGACAAGCGGCCGCAGAGCCGGCGGGTGCCGGTGGGGTTGCTGGGGCTGGAGGGGGACCGGGTCTGCGACGTGCAGAACCATGGGGGACCGGACCAGGCGGTCTATGCGTACGCGGAGGAGGACGCGCGCTGGTGGAGTGAGCAGCTCGGGCGGGAGATTCCGACCGGGTTGTTCGGGGAGAATCTGCGGACCGAGGGGGTGGACATCACCAACGCCCTGATCGGTGAGGTGTGGCGGATCGGTGACGAGGTCGAGGTGATGGTGCGGGCGCCGCGCGTCCCGTGCATCACCTTCCAGCACCGGATGCAGCTCAAGGGATGGGTCAAGCGGTTCCACCAGGCGGGCTGCCCGGGCGCCTACCTGAAGGTGCTCAAGACGGGGACGATCGGGGCGGGTGACGCGATCAGCATCGTCTCCAGACCGGACCACGAGGTCACCGTCGCGGTCATGTTCGCGGCGCAGGACAGCGCGAAGATGCAAGGCATGCTCGACTCCGGCGCGGATGTGATGGACGAGCTTCGGGAGACCGCCCAACGGGTGGCCAACCGCCACTCGGTCGGCCTCGGCGCGGAGTACCGGGAGCTGTGAAGGGCCTGATTCCAGAGCCAGGGCCGCTGCGGCCACTGGCTCTCGCGACGCTGCTCAGCCGGGTCGGCAACGGCCTGCTGATGACGGTCAGCGTTCTCTACTTCAACCGCATCGTCGGGTTGAGCATCGCGCAGATCGGCCTCGGCCTGACCATCGCGGGCCTCTTCGGTCTGCTGGCCGGCATTCCGCTCGGGCACCTCGCCGATCGGCGAGGACCGCGGACGCTGTTCGTGATCCTCGGCGGTTCGGTGGCGGTGCTGTCGCTGAGCTACCTGCTGGTGCAGACCTTCTGGCAGTTCCTCGGCGTCGCCATCGTGCTGACGATTCTCGATCGCGGCGCCGGGGCGGTACGGGCGGCGCTGATCGGCGCGGTCACGACGGGCGCCGGCCGGGTTGCTGCCCGCGCCTATCTGCGGGCAGTCACCAACATCGGCATCATGGCCGGAGCCGGTGTCGGCGCGCTCGCGCTGCACTTCGACACCGCCCTGGCGTACCGGTTGATGTTCGGGCTCGACTCGGTCCTCACGCTGGCTTCGGCCTTCGTCATCCTGGCCATCCCGCGGGTACCGCCGCAGCCGAAGGCCGAGGACGGGCCGGTCTGGATCGCGCTGCGCGATCGGGGGTACCTCGCCGTCGCGGCGCTGAACGCCGGGATGTCGATCCACTACGCAGTACTGGACGTCGCGATCCCGCTCTGGGTGGTCGACCACACCGACGCGCCGCGCTGGACGATCGCCTTGCTGCTGGTGATCAACACCGTGGTGGTCTCCCTCTTCCAGGTCAGATCGAGTCGCGGCATCGCCGACCCGGCGAGCGCTGCCAAGGCCACCCGGACGGCAGGATGGTTGCTGCTGGCATCGATGGCGCTGTTTGCCGGTGCCTCGGGTGGCGGAGTCGTCGTCGCGGTCGCCCTGCTGGCCTTGGGTGCGTTCGTGCAGGTGCTGGGCGAATTGCTGCAGTCGTCGGGCTCGTTCCTGCTCAGCTACGACCTCGCTCCTGACCAGGCTCAGGGGCAGTACCAGGGAGTCTGGGGGACCAGCATGTCGATCAGCACGATGATCGCGCCGACCGTGCTCGCGCTGCTGCCGCTCGGGCTCGGCGTACCGGGGTGGATCATCCTCGGCGTCTGGTTCGCCGTGATCGGTGTGTTGTTCGTGCCGGTGGTGCGGTGGGCCGCCACCCGCCAGGCTCGGCAGGTGACGGCCCAGCCCGTCTAGGAGACGGTCAGTTTATCCGCGTTCGGTCCGCCGTTGGCGGTCGTCGCGACGGCCTTGATCTTGTTGCTTCCGGCCACCAGATTCACGGTGATCGTCTTGTCCTGCCAGGTGTCCCAGTTGCCGGCACCAGCGAACGCCAGCCCGGCCGACACAACTGTCCCGTTGACCGACACATTCATCGGACGATTGGTCGTCGTGCCGTTCGCGTACCGGAGTACGACGGTCGCAGGCCCCGCAGCAGCGGCGTTGACCGTCCACTCGACCGCGCTGCCGACCGCGTTGTCGTAGTTCACGAACCCGCGACCGGAGAAGCCCGCGTGGTTCGACTCGACCAGGCCGGACGTGATCGTCGCGTCCTCGGCCTCGTAGACCACCGGCTGCGGATCGGTAGGCCCACCGCCGTTGCCCGGGACCGTCTGCGTCGCCGTGTTCCACCCGGACACCCGCACTGACGGCGCCGCGCCATGAAGGTCAGCAGTCCGGTACGACGCCCGCAGGACGACCGTCTCGCCCGGCCAGAGTGAGACCGCGTTGTCGTTCCACTGCACCGGAAGTACAGGCTTGCCACTGGCCCCGACGATGTGCGCGTCGAGGTAGAACGCCGGAGTCTTCGCCGTCGACGTGTTCTTCAGCGTCACCGTGGTCGTCGTGGTGTCGCCACTGGCCGAGGTCGTTGCATTGGCCGAGACAGGCGTCTGGGCCAGGCTCGACAGACCGGTCAGGTCGGCGTAGCTGGTGGTCGGCGTGTAGTACCAGTCGGTGTTGTTCCAGTCCAGCGTGTCCGACTTGGTGGACAGCCAGTAGACGTTGCGGCTGACCTCGACCCCGGACGAGTTCGTCAGGACCAGCTTCGCCAGGTACGTCGTCGACAACCCACTCACAGCAGGGATCGTGAGCGCCGTCGTCTTCCCACCGTCACCCGGCACCGACACCGATGCGGACTGGGAGAACTTCTCCGTGCCGTCGACGTTGTACAGCTTCACCGAAGCCGTCAGCCCGGACGCGGCCGCGTGGTTCTGGTTGATCACGGCAACGGACCTGTTGTCGTAGGAGTACTGGATGTGCAGCGGTTCGTTCGCCTTCTTGGCGCCGTAGTACGCGCCGTTCTGGTCGAGGTAGGTGTCGAACAGCTGCCAGTGCAGCGACGTCCAGCCGCTGTTGAGCATCCAGTAGATCAGCCCCGTCGACGGATTCGACGAGTCGGTGAAGTTGCGGTTGTGCGACTCGAACTCGGACCGCACGTTCTCGTACGCCGCCAACTGTGCCTTCTTCACGTAGTCGGCCAGGCCGGAAGGAGCGCCGTACCGGCCGGACAGCGCGTCGCCGAACAGCTTCAGGTTGCCGAAGGTCGACGACGAGGACCGGTGGTACTGCGTGGCCGCCGGGTTCTTCCAGAGCACCTCGAGCTCGGCGGGCGTCAGCATCCGCTGCAGCGTGTCCATCGTCGGGATGTCCGGCCCGGCCGAGGTCTCCGAGTTGAAGCCCCACGCGCCGCCCGAGTCGGTGTGCGCCTTGTCGTACCAGTAGTTCGGCGGGATCCAGTCGTAGGGCCCGTTCATCTTCATCCCGGAGCTGCCGAGCTGCGGCGACGACTTCGCCGACGCGGCCGGGATCACCGGGGTCTTCCAGTCCGCCGCATTCAGCGCGTCCAGGTAGTTCTTCTCGATCGTCGCGTTCGGCGCGAAGTCGCTGCCGATCAGGAAGGTCAGCACGCTCGGGTGGTTGCGCAGCCGCTCGGCCTCGGCCGTCATCGACGCCTTGGCGGTCACGTAGTCCTCGGCGGTCCAGGTGTTGCCCTGCTCGCCGCCGTTGACCTGGCCTTCCCACTTGTCACAGCACTCCCAGCCGGGCATCGTGAGGACGCCCAGCTGGTCGGCCATCTCGAAGAACTCGTCGGGCTCGATATGTCCTTCGAGCCGGACCGTGTTGAGGCCCAGATCCTTGACGTACTTGAGCTTGTCCGCCGCATACGTCGCATCCCATCGCAGGAACAGGTCCGGCGACCAGCCGCCACCCCTCACCAGCAACGGCCGGCCATTGATCGAGTACGCCCGGCCGCCACTGCTGTTGAGCGGCGCCTTCACGTCCCGTACTCCGAACTTCTCCGACGCCGTGTCAGACGTCGTACCGGAGACCGAGGCCGTCACGTCGAAGGAGTACAGCGGCTGCCCGCCCATCCCGGCCGGCCACCACACGTTCGGGTTGTCCAGCCCGACGTCGGCGAACGTGACGGTCTTCTTCTCCTTGGCCGCAAGGGAAACCGACTGACTGACCGGTACGCCGGCCACGGTACCGCTGACCGTCGTCGTCACGGCCGCTGCCGAGTCGTTGCGGACATCGACCTTCGGCGTGAGGTCCACGTGGTTGAGCGCGGGCACGGCCAACTTGGTGACCACATGAGCGCCGCGCAGCGCGACCGGACCGCTGTGCCGGACGACGACGTCGCGGACGATCCCCATGTTCTGGTCCGGTGGGGTCTGGGCCCAGTCGATCCAGCCCATCGTGAGGTCGTTGTTGGGGTCGTTGGGGTAGACCTTGAACGCGATCACATTGCTGCCGGCGTGTACCTGCGCGGTGATGTCGAGGTCGTGCCGGGTGTAGGCGCCGGCCGTCTGGGTCTTGTCGGCGACCCGGACACCGTTGACCCATACGTCGGTACGGGACAGCACGCCGCTGAAGTCGAGGTACGTGCGCTGGCTGGTGTCGGTGACCTGGATCTCCGAGCGGTACCACCAGGGCACGGTGAACTGGGCCTTGTCGACGTTCTTCATGTTGGTCGACACGAACGGGTCCGGGTACTTGTTGTTCTGCAGCAGCCCGGCGAACACGGTCGAGCGCGACGACACCGGCAGCCAGCCGCTGGTCGGGAAGCCCGGCTTGGTGACGGCGGAGTCGTCGGAGACCTGGGCAGAGGTCTGCAGCAGGAAGCTCGGGATGGCAGCGGCAGACGGCGCTGCCTCTGCTCTGGGCAAGGCGCCGGCGGCGGGGATCGCCGTACAGACGCCGGCGACCAGGGCGGTCGCCAGTAACCAATGGGGTAGACGTTTCATGAGGTGGGCCTCCTGGGGCGGGAGTGGGCCGCTGATCGTTAAGAAAGTTTCCTAATAATCAAAGCCGATGCTAACGCCGTGAGGACCCGGTGACAACGGACCGCGCAGGATTGACTCCGCCCTGTCAGGGGGTCAGTGTGTGGGTTCCATGTAGCCGAGCGCCGCCGAGATCTTCCGGGCCGCCTCGATCGCGGCCGGCGCCATCAGGGCGACCTGGGCGATCGACTGCTCCAGCGACAGCGTCGAGATGCTGACCGCGGCGATCGCCGTACCGGTGTGGTCGTGGATGACGGCCGCGACGCAGCGGATGCCGGGCTCGTTCTCCTCGTCGTCCAGCGCATACCCGCGGGCCCGGACCTGGTTGAGATCCGCCTTCAGTGAGGCGGCGGTCGTGTGGGTCAGGGGAGTACGGGCCGGCAGACCGGTACGGGTGACGAGCGCGTCGAGCTCCTCGTCGTCCTTCTCGGCGAGCAGCGCCTTGCCGATACCGGTGCAGTGCAGCCAGAACGCCTTGCCCACGCGCGACGGCATCCGGTACGGCTTGGGGCCGTCCAGCCGGGCGACGTAGATCGCCTCGTCGCCGTTGAGCAAGCCGACGTGAACCGTGCAGCGGGTCTGGGCGACCAGGTCGGCCAGTACCGGCCGGGCGACCGTGGCCAGGTCGACGTTGGTCAGTGCGTGGCCGGCCAGCCGCAGCGCCTTCGGGCCCGGATGGTATGAACCGTCTTCCGCCTGGGCGACGAAGTCGTGTTCGACGAGCGAGGCCATGATCCGGTGCACGGTCGATTTGGCCAGGCCGGTGGCCGTCACCACGTCGGTGAACCGGGAGTGCTCGAGGACGGCATCGAGCACCATCAGCGTCTTGTCGATGGCCGAGGGCGAACTCATGTCGCTCATCCTGTCACCTCTTATCTGGCTAGCCAGCCACCGTCGACGGCCAGCACGTGTCCGTTGACGTAGTCGGATGCCGTCGAGGCCAGGAAGACGGCGGCGCCGACCAGGTCCTCGGGCCGGCCCCAGCGACCGGCCGGGATGCGGTCGCGGATGGCCGCTTCCCGCTCCACGTCGGCCCGCAGGTCGGTCGTGTTGTCGGTACTGATGTAGCCCGGCGCGATCGCGTTCACCTGGACGCCGGCCGCGCCCCACTCGTTGGCCAGCGCCTTCGTGAGCCCGGCGACCGCATGCTTGCTCGCCGTGTACGCCGGAACGTTGATCCCACCCTGAAAGCTCAGCAGGGAAGCGATCGTGATGATCTTGCCACTGCCGCGCGCGACCATCGCGGCGCCGATCGGACGGGTCACCGCCCAGGTGGAGTTGAGGTTCACGTCGATCACGTGCTGCCAGTCGGCCGCCCCCGTGGCTGCCGCCGGCGCACGCCGGATGGTGCCGGCGTTGTTGACCAGGATGTCGATCTGGCGGCCCGCCGCGGCAGCTCCCTTCACCGCCGCGATCGCCGCCTGCTCGACCGCTGCCGGGTCGGCGAAGTCGGCCGTCACGATGCTCGCCTCGCCACCGCCGTTCTCCTTGATCGCTTCGAGCGTGTCTTCCAGCGCGGCGTCGCGGGCCATCAGGATCAGGTCGGCGCCGGCCGCTGCCAGCCCGGCCGCGATGGCGGCGCCGATGCCCCGGCGCGCACCCGTGACGAGCGCTGTTTTCCCCGTGAGCGAGAAGGGCTGCGTCACCGCAGGTCCTTCACGTCGACGCCGTCCATGTCGGTGAAGGCCTGGTTCTCGCCGGCCATCGCCCAAACGAAGCTGTACGCCGCGGTGCCGACGCCGGAGTGCAGCGACCAACTCGGCGAGATGACGGCCTCGCGATCGGCGACGATCAGGTGCCGGGTCTCCTCGGGCTCGCCCAGCAGGTGCACGATCCGGTCCGACTCGGGCAGCCCGAAGTACAGGTAGCACTCGGTCCGCCGGTCGTGGGTGTGCGCGGGCATCGTGTTCCAGGTGGAGCCCGCGTGGAGGGTCGTCACGCCGAGCACGATCTGGCAGCTCTGCACGCCGTCGGCATGGATGTACTGGTCGATCGTGCGGCGGTTCGCGGTCTGCTGGTCGCCGAGCTCGAGCCGGTTGCCCTCGCCCGGCTGGACGAGTGTGGTCGGGAAGTCGGTGTGTGCTGCCGCGGAGAAGAGGTAGAACGCGGCGTCGGTCCCTTCGAAGACGACCTCGCGCGCGCCGCGGCCGGCGTACAGGCAGGCGCCGGTGACGAGCTCGAACTTGGTGCCGTCGACCGTCACGGTGCCGGGGCCGCCGACGTTGACGATGCCGGCCTCGCGGCGCTCGAGGAAGTACTCGCTGCGCAGCTCCGGCCAGGTGCCCAGGGTGAGCGGGCCGCTGATCGGGCGGGCGCCGGCCAGCACGATCCGATCGTGGTGGGTCAGCACCGCGGTGATCGTGTCCGGGGTGAACAGGTCGTCGACCAGGTAGTGCTCGCGGAGCGCGGCGGTGTCGAACCCGGGGACCTGTGCGGGGTGGGTCGCGTGCCGGACCTGAAGAGGCGAATTCATGGAACCAAGTTCTACTAGACAGAACTGCAAGTCAAGAGTACAAATGCTTTCCTAACAGAAGTTCCGTCTCGTGATACCAAGTTCCGCCCTCTTGGAGGTTCACATGACAGCGCTCGACTGGACGGTGCTGGCCGGTTATTTCGTGCTGATGGTGCTGATCGGCCTCTGGTCGCGCACCAAGATCAAGACGGTGGTGGACTACTTCACCACCGGCGGCCGGATTCCCTGGTGGCTGTCCGGCATCTCGCACCACATGTCCGGCTACAGCGCGGTCATGTTCGTCGCCTTCGCGGCGGTCGCCTACACCTACGGCATCACCGTGTACGTCTGGTGGGCCGTGTCGATCGGCGTCGGGGTCGGTATCGGCGCGTTCATCTTCGCCGCCCGCTGGAACCGGCTCCGCGCCAAACATGGCGTCGTCTCGCCGCTGGAGTACCTCGCCAAGCGGTACAACCTGCCGACTCAGCAGGTGCTCGCGTACTCCGGTGCCGCGCTCAAGGTGGTCGACATCGCCGCCAAGTGGGTCGCGATCGCCGTCTTGCTGAACGGCTTCACCGGCGTACCGATGCGCTGGGGCATCCTGCTCACCGGCGTGGTGACGATGCTCTACGCGACGCTGGGCGGACTGTGGGCCGACGTGCTCACCGACTTCGGCCAGTTCATCATCCAGGCCGCGGCCGGGATCGCGATGTTCGTCGGCGTGCTCTCGCAGCTGGACGGCATCCCGACGCTGTGGAAGATGTGGGGGCAGCTCCCTGAAGGCCATGGCAGCGCGCTGAACGGACCGTACACGCCGGTCTTCCTGATCGCGTTCCTGTTCATCAAGACCTTCGAGTACAACGGCGGGATGTGGAACCTGGCGCAGCGGTACATGGCCGCGCCGTCCGGTTCCGAGGCGAAGCGGTCGGCGCTGCTCTCGTCGATCCTCTGGCTGGTCTGGCCGCTGGTGCTGTTCATCCCGATGTGCGCCGCGCCGCTGCTCGTCCCCGATCTGGCCAAGCCGGAGCAGTCGTATGTCCAGCTGGCGCAGTTGTTGCTGCCGAGCGGGCTGATCGGGCTGGTGCTGGCCGGGTTCTTCTCGCACACGATGGCCATGGTCGCCTCGGATGCGAACGTGATCTCGTCGGTGATCACCCGCGACATCGGCCCGGTGCTGGTACCGAAGCTGCGCAAGCTCTCCGACGTCGCGACGCTGAAGTTCGCCCGGATCACCACCTTCACCTTCGTCACGGTGAGCATGCTGATCGCGATCATCACCAACGGTCAGGGCGTGGTACTGAAGATCGTCGTCGACCTGGTGGCCGCGACGATGGGGCCGATCTCGATCCCGCTGATGCTCGGGCTGCTGCCGTGGTTCCGCCGGTCGGGGTCACGGGCGGCGATCGCCTCCTGGGCGGCCGGCCTGATCGTCTGGGCAATCGTCAAGTGGGGCGTCGGCTCCACCGACACGACGCTGGTGGTCGCGTTGCCGCTGGCAACTTCCTTGGTCGTGTACGTCGGCCTCGGCCTGCTCCTCCCGGAACGCCGCGACTCCGTCGACGCGCTACTCGACTCCCTGAACTCCGACCCCGCCGAAACCGACGAAGTACTCGCCAGACGAGCAGCCGCCGTCAGCTAGCCATCACCAACCAATCACTGATCTCCAAGGAGCCTCCCTATGCCGAACATCACCGTCGAACTGCTCTCCGGCC
Source organism: Kribbella sp. NPDC051620 (assembly GCF_044453825.1). Taxonomy (NCBI): domain Bacteria; kingdom Bacillati; phylum Actinomycetota; class Actinomycetes; order Propionibacteriales; family Kribbellaceae; genus Kribbella; species Kribbella sp. NPDC051620. The sequence continues at coordinate 153,861 of NZ_JBITDB010000003.1, read as the reverse complement.
GCACCCTCGACCAGCGCCGCGAGTTCGTCGCCGCCGTCACCGACTCCGCAATCGCCATCCTCGGCGCCAAACGCGAAGCAGTCCGCATCGTCTTCCAGGAAATCGAGAAGTCCGACGTAGCCAACGGCGGCATCCTCGTCTCCGACAGCTAACCCCTCCAGTGCGCCCACCAGGCGCACGCCGCCGGCCCGGTCACCCTTCCGCCCCTAGGGGAAGACCGGGCCGGCTCGGGTTCAGCTACCCGGGTCGCCCCCCGCCGCGCTCGCCTTCAGTGCTCGTTGCCGAGCGCGCCCACATCGCCGAAGGCGGCTGCCGCTGACTGACTTGCGACCAGCGCTAGCTGATCGGCAGTCAGGCCGACCTCGCACACCGCCATGTGGTGCTCTTGTGAGAGCTTGACGTCGCTTACGCGTGGGTTGTCGGTGTTCAGCGTTACCGGCACCCCGGCGGCGAGGAGTTTGTGGATCTGGTGTTCGGCGTAGCTCGGAGCCGCACCAGTCTGCGTGTTACTGGTAAGCGACACCTCCAGCGTGACGCCGTGTGCGGCCAGCCACTCCATCAACTTCGGATCCTCTGCAGCCCGTACGCCGTGCCCGATGCGCTCAGCTCCTAGGTGCTTGACCGCATCCCACACGCTCTGCGGTCCGGCCGCCTCGCCCGCGTGGATCGTGACGTGCAACCCAGCATCCCGCGCCTGCGCGAAGGCATCCGCGAACAGCTCCGCCGGAAAGTTCGCTTCGTCGCCGGCCAGATCCACCGCGCAGAAGCTCTCCCGCCGTGACAGCAACGTCGCCATCTGCCGCTCAGCTGAATCGGCCCCGAGATGCCGGACCACAATCCCGATCAACCCAACCGGCAACCCCCACTTACCCGACCGCTCCGCCACGGCACCCGACACCGCATCGATCACCGCTTCGGGCGCCAAACCAGTGTCATGCGCAATGATCCCCGGGCAGTAACGCAGTTCGAGATAGTCCAACCCATCGTCAAACGCATCATCGACCGCCTCCGCCGCCGCGCGACTCCAGTCATCCAGCCCGACCAGTACGCCGATCGCGACATCGACCTTGGCCAGGTACGGGAGCAGCCCACCCTCGGAACCATCGGCCACGAGCGCAGTACGCGGCTTCGCCCGCCCGGCCAGCTCGTGGCCCGTCCGTGCGGCGATTTCCAGCACTGTGCTAGTCCGGATCGCCCCTTCGAGGTGCCGGTGCAGATCGACGAGCGGTAAGCGCATGGCTGATCTTCTCACTCTGTAAGCCAGCGGCCTGCCGGGCCGAGGTCTCACCTAGGCTGGTCCGTATGCGAGTAGGAGTGTTCGGTGCAACCGGTCAGGTCGGCGGCGTGATGCGGCAACTGCTGGTGGAGCGGAAGTTCCCGGTCGACGAGATCCGGTACTTCGCGTCCGCCCGCTCGGCCGGCAGCCGGCTGGCGTTCGGCGACGAGAAGATCACCGTCGAGGACTCGGCGACGGCCGACTTCAGCGGACTCGACCTGGCGCTGTTCTCCAACGGGAAGACGGCGTCCAAGGAGTTCGCGCCGAAGGTCGCCGCGGCGGGCGCCGTCGTCGTCGACAACTCGTCCGGCTGGCGGATGGATCCCGAAGTACCGCTGGTTGTTGCCGAGGTCAACCCTGGCGACCTCGACCACCTGCCCAAGGGCATCGTCGCCAACCCCAACTGCACCACGATGGCCGCGATGCCGGTGCTCGCGCCGCTGCATCGTGAAGCGCGGCTCACCCGCTTGATCGTCTCGACGTACCAGGCAGTGTCGGGGTCGGGCGGCGTCGGCGTACGGGAGCTCGAGGAGCAGACGCAGGCGCTGGCCTCCGGGGCCGGTCGTCTCGCGCTCGGCACCGACGGCGTCGTACTCCCTGAGCCTTCTGTATATGCCGGGCCGATCGCGTTCAACGTGCTGCCGCTGGCCGGCTCGATCGTTGCCGACGGCACCGGCGAGACCGACGAGGAACAGAAGCTCCGCAACGAGAGCCGCAAGATCCTGCACATCCCGGACCTGCTGGTCGCCGGTACCTGCGTCCGCGTCCCGGTCTTCACCGGCCACTCGCTGAGCATCCACGCCGAGTTCGCCGACCCGATCACCCCGGAGCGCGCCACCGAACTGCTCGCCAACGCACCCGGCGTCGAACTCTCCGACCTCCCCACGCCCTTGCAGGCCGCCGGCAACGACCCGTCCTACGTAGGCCGAATCCGCCAGGACCAGTCAGTCCCCGGCAACCGAGGCCTGGTCCTCTTCATCTCCAACGACAACCTCCGCAAGGGCGCCGCCCTCAACGCAGTCCAAATAGCCGAACTACTCCAGCAACGCGCCTGACGCTCACCTCCAGCCCGCGGCCGTCGCTCAGCGTCGGCCGCGCCTGACCCTCAGCCATTGCGGCGCCCGAAGAACCCTCGCCGCTTAGGCTCGTCCGGAACGGCGACGGTCACCGGCGTACCAGCGGCCAGCCCTGTGGTCTGCGCATGGATCTGCCCGGCCAGGTTGACCGCAACCACGAAGTCCATCACCTGAAGATTCGCCGGCTCGATCACCCCACCGAGAACCGGCGGCGTAACGAAATCGACGATCTGATCCGCCCCTGGCACCAGCCCACGCTGCAACGCAGCATCAGCAAGATCGATCAGAAGCTCGTCCTTGACCTCCGGCCGATCGAGGTCGGTCTGCAGGTGCTCCTGATCGCTCCAGCGATGCGTCAGCGTGCCGGCGATCGGGTCGAGCAACCAGAAGCCGTCGTCGGCGGCCAGGAAGACGTGACCGAACATCGTCGCCAGGATCGGCTGCTTGCCGGCCAGGTCCAGCCATGCCCATGCCTCCAGCGCACCGGCGTACTGCTCGTCGGTGAAGCTCTTGATGAAGTCCATGGGCGAAGGCTAGGGCTGGCCCGGGGTCAGCAGCGGCAGGCCTCCGCAACAGCCGTAAAGTCCTCTTCAACAGCTGTAGAAGCCCTCTTCCTCAGCAGCCGTAGAAGTCCTTGGTGTAGATGCCGTTGACCGCCGACAACGTGTGGTCGTAGCAGCCGTCGGTGCCGGTGATGCGGTAGCGGACCGTCTGGGTGCCGGTGGCGTGGCGTTGGTCGCGGGGGACGTTGTAGATCCAGGCAGCCCGACCGTCGTAAGTCTCCTCGGTACGCCGATCCGCCAGCGTCAGCGGGCCGAGCCGGCTCGTGGTGTGACTGCGGTCGGCGAGGTCGAGGTCGGTGATGACGTCGTAGCCGCCGGGAATGGTTGCATTGGGCAAGAAGCTGATGTACCCGTTCTTGCTGTACGTCAGATCGGTGCGGTCGACCCTCGCGCCGGTCGTCACGGTCGACACATCACGCCAGGACGCGTCGAGGGTGTCGCGGGATTCGCCGGCCGCCCAGACGTGCAGGCTGTCGTTGGTGATCGAGCGCTCTACGGTTGTGCGGACACGGCCGGCTGACGTATCGACGTACCCGCTGATCTTGAGTGATCGGGAGGCCTTCATGTCGACGGATCCGGCCGCGTTCGGCTCGCCGGTGACGTTGTCCGTCTTGGCCAGCGGCGATACGGCGTACGAGGTGAGCTTGCCGGTTGTCTGCTTCGAGTGTGCGTCGGTCCAGACATGCAGGTTGGGCACCGTGAACCAGCCGCTCTGTCCAGCCGGTACGCCGATCACGTGCACGCGGAACTCGTGCGGCTTGCCGTCGCTGACCAGGCCGGCGAAGGGCGTCAGATCGTACGTCAGCGGCCTGATGTCGAACGCGCGCGGCGCGGGGGAGGGGCGCCAGGCGTACGGGTTCGACCAGCCGCCCGTGTAGATGTACGGGTAGGGCAGGGCGATGCCGGCCGTCTTGCCGTCGATCTGCACCTCGACCTCACGGTACGGCGACCCGTCAGGGCACGAGTAGCCCGTCTCGACCGGCGCGGAGGTGTCCCAGAACTCCTCGCAGCCACCGCCGGAGCCGGTGACGTAGACCTCACCTAGCAGGCGAGATGTGTTGCGCGGGAGCGTCGCAGTACCGACGAGGTCGGAGTCTTCGCGGCGCTGGTCCTGCAGGGGGAGGACGGCGTTCGCAGTACGGGCTGCTGGGGCGCCGTGGCCGGTTGTGTAGAAGTCAAGGGTGACGACGATGTCGAGGACGCCGGTGTAGGTCTGGTCGACGACGTTGCCGAGCTCCATCACGACCGGTTGGGTGCTTCGCAACAGCGGACTGTACGACGTGACGTCCTTCTCGACCTGCCAGCTGATCCCGTCGGTGCTCGGCTCCGGGGTCGAGGTGCGGAACACGCCCACGCCGCCGATCGTGATGTGGCCGAGGCGGTCGTACTGGACGCCCTTGACCGAGCCCTGCATCCGCAGAACCACCTTCGACCACGCCCCGCGGCAGGCGGTCGGGGGTGTGTAGGTGGAGGTGTACGGGTCGAAGTTCTTGAAGCCGTTCCGGACGATCTCCACCGAGCAGTGCCGGGTGTGCGGCACCGCGACGGGCGGGGCCGGGGTCCGGGGATCGGAATAGTCGCTGCCGAACTCGGGCGGCGGTGGGGCCGCCGTCGCCGGGGTCAGGATTCCGAGGAACAGGACGGACAGTGAGACGAGTGCCACAGACCGTGCGCGCATGTTGCGGAAACGTAATCGAGATGGTGCGCCCGGGCAAGCGATCAGCATGGCCAGCGCTGCGCTGGCCTATTACTGTTCGGTTACTTGACCCCCCGTGGAGGCCAGACATGAAGCCCGTTGCCGACGGTCCCCAGCTCGCGTTGCTCAGCAACCGCAAGGAACACCTCGCGCAGATGTTCCTCGATCGCGTCGCCGCGACGCCTGGCCGGGAGGCGTTCCGCGCCCCCACCGGCGACGGCGGCTGGCGCTCCGTCACCTGGCAGGAGACCGAAACCCTGGTATGCCGGCGCGCGGCCGGCCTGGTCGCGCTGGGCGTCGAGCCCGAGCAGCGGGTCGGCATCGCGGCCAGCACCCGGCTCGAGTGGGTCCAGTGCTACCTCGCGTCGGTACTCGCGGCCGCCGCGACCACGACGATCTACCCGACGACGATGGCCGCCGACGTGGCGTACATCGTGGCGGACGCCGAAGTACAGGTCGTCTTCGCCGAGGACGCCAGCCAGGTCGACAAGCTGCGCGCGCATCGGTCCGACACGCCATCGCTGCGCAAGATCGTGCTGCTCGACGGTGAACCCGACGAGCGCGACGGCGACTGGGTGATCACGCTGGCTGCGCTTGATGCCTTGGGCGCGAAGCAGTTGGAGGCCTCGGCGTCAGCGGTTGACGAGCGGATCGCGCAGGTACGGCCGGAGCATCTGTGCACCTTGGTCTACACGTCGGGTACGACAGGCCGGCCGAAGGGTGTGCGGCTGCCGCACTCGGTCTGGACGTACGAAGGTGCTGCGGTGGAGGGGATCCGGGTGCTGAGCCCGGACGACCTGCAGTTGCTGTGGTTGCCGTTGTCGCACGTCTTCGGGCAGGTGCTGCTGGCGGTGCAGTTCCAGATCGGCTTCGCGACGGCGATCGACGGCCGGGTGGACAAGATCGTCGAGAACGCGGCCGCCGTGCAGCCGACGTTCATGGCCGCCGCGCCGCGCGTCTTCGAGAAGGCGCATGGCCGGATCGTGACGATGATGGAGTCCGAGGGCGGGATCAAGGCCAAGCTGTTCCACTGGGCCTTCGGGGTCGGGGCGCAGGTGTCTGCTCTGCGCCAGCAGGGTCGCGAGCCTGGCGGCGTACTGGCTGCTCAGTACGCCCTTGCGGACAAGCTCGTCCTGTCGAAGATCCGGGCGCGGTTCGGTGGGCGGATCCGGTTCTTCGTCTCCGGCTCGGCTGCTCTGGACAAGAAACTGGCCGAGTGGTTCCACGCTGCCGGCCTGCTGATCCTCGAGGGTTACGGCCTGTCGGAGACCGCCGCCGGCTCGACTCTGAATCGGCCTGATCAGTACCGGCTCGGCAGCGTCGGGCCGGTCTTCCCGGCCGCCGAGTTCAAGATCGCCGAGGACGGCGAGATCCTGATCAAGGGCCCGGGCGTGATGAGCGGCTACCACAACCTGCCGGAGCAGACGGCCGAGGTCATCGACGCCGACGGCTGGTTCCATACCGGCGACATCGGGCACTTCGAGGACGAGTTCCTCTTCATCACCGACCGGAAGAAGGACCTCTTCAAGACCTCCGGCGGCAAGTACGTCGCCCCGCAGGTGATCGAGGGCCGCTTCAAGATGATCTGCCCGTACGCCAGCCAGTTCCTTGTCCACGGCAACCAGCGCAACTTCGTCAGCGCCCTGGTGACCCTCGACCCCGAAGCCATCCAGCCCTGGGCCGACGCCAACGGCCTGGCCGGCAAGACGTACGCCGAAATCGTCACCTCCGACGCCGCCCAGAAACTCGTCCAGGGCTACGTCGACGAACTGAACGCCGGCCTCAACCGCTGGGAAACCATCAAGAAATTCACCATCCTCGACCGCGACCTGACGGTAGAAGGCGGCGAAATGACCCCCAGCCTCAAACTCAAGCGCAAACACGTGGAAACCACCTACGGCGACCTACTCGACAAAATGTACGACTAAGAAAACTCCCCACGCCTGCTCCGCCGTCCGCTCCTCCGTCGCGTCCGCGTTCGCTAGTCGACGGAGGCCGGTCGCGTGCGGACTCGATGGACTGCTGAGGAGACTCGATCGGGCCTCAGTGGTCCAATGGGTGGGCTGGGGGTTTCGGGGTGGTGGGGGTGGGTGTCAGGATGCGAGGGTTGATATACCAGGAGGCGCTGTCAGACCGATGAGCCTTGCAAGTTATCCGGCAGTGATGGTTACTGCGGTCGCCATGTCGCAGGAGCGGGATGACTTGCGCGGGATTGCTCGCGTTCAGTGGTCGAGCCCTCACGGTGAGTTGGAAGACAGCTCGATCGAAGATGTCATCCGCTGGCTTGATCACAGCGCCGGTATCGCCTACGTCGCCGAGCCGGATGGGAGTCGTGGGCCGCGGATCCGTGCGGTCGGCGGGAGCCTGGAGCGGTACATCCGGAGCAACCCGGACGACGAGACCGCCGACGCACTGCTGGAATTGCCACGGCTCGACCAAGTCACCCTTCCCGATCGAAGATCCAGGTCCCGCAGGGCCGCCCGCCAGCCAGTATGGCGCTGGTCTCCCGGAAGACGAGCCAGACCGGCCATGTAGCCGGCCCCGGTGCGCCGATAGCCACCGCCGTCCTCACCTCCGGGCTGTTCGTCAGCGGCTCGTAAGGCCCCACCATCAAGGACTCCTTGACATGCTGGCGCTCTCGGCGTCCTATTCGAAATAGAGCCGGGATGGGGAGACGGCGGTGCTGGGGGTACTGACGGGCTTGGATGCCAAGGGCAAAGACCTCACCGGCTGACTGAGCAGCGCAACGGGAGAGGGAGACACCATGTCCGACAAGCAGAACATCGACAGCCCGCACGAGCGACGCCCCTTCAAGGATCATGGGCACGTGGATGTTGTCACCCTGGGCGGCTTCACTCTCGGCCGTGGGGTGTTCGAGCCGGGCTGGCGCTGGTCCGAGGATGTCAGGCCGATCGCCGGTACCGACTCCTGCCAGGTCCACCACACCGGCATGGTCCTCTCGGGGCAGATGACCGTCCGGTTCGACGACGGCCACGAGCTCAGCGTCGGCCCAGGCGATGTCGTGGACCTCGATCCCGGACACGACGCCTGGACTGTTGGCGACGAGGCGTGCGTTGTGCTGGACACCGGTATCGCGGCCTACGCCAAGCCCGCGTGATCGCGAGCACCGGTCGTGGATGGGTGAGGATCTGGATCGCTTCGCGCCGGTGAGAGCTGCGTAGATCCGGTTTGAGAAGGTTTGCGCATGAGACTTCCGTTGCGCGTCGTGCTGTGGATCTACGTCGCGTTCAACCTGCTGCAGGCCTTGGTTCTCACCTTCGATCCCGAACTCACCGACCGGGCGTATCTCGGTGGCGACATGACCCCGACGAGACACTTTCAGTGGTACTCCGTTGCCGGGTATCACGTGCTGATCATCGCCGTCACGATCATCGCGATGACGTTGTCCCGAGCCGTCGACCGGCGCAAGCTCGTCATCGTGAACGCGCTGATGTACCTGCTCTGGGACGCGACCTCCCAGCTCGTGTACTGGGGCCACGAGATCGGCATGGCGACCTCAGACCTCGTCACCAACGCCGGCGTCAGCATCGTCACCGCCGTGATCCTCTTCGCCGTCGCTTACTTCGACCGCGACCCCGTGACCTCCGAGACGTCCGCAGCACGCTGACTGCCCGCCGGGCGGGGTCAGGTGACTCGTTGGGCGGTGATTACCGCGTTGCTCAGGTAGACCTTGCCGGTCCAGTCTTCGCAGGTGATGAGGACCAGGCGGCCGGGGACGGTCTGGTCGAAGACGCGGGATGCGTTCTTGGCGAGGGTTTGTTTGCGGTACGTCGTGACGCTGGTGACCCGGTAGCCGAGTTGTCCCCGGGTCGTGGTCACCTTGATGAGGTCGCCGGGCTGCAGCTGGTCGAGATTGTCGAACGCGCCGCCGCCGGTGTGCACGGTGTGGCCGGTGATGATGGCTGAGCCCAGGCGGGCTCCCGGTTGGGCTCCGCCGGTCCACCAGCCGAGCGTCTGGGGGTTGGAGGGTGGGATCAATTCGCCTTGCTCGGCGGAGATGCCGACGACGGGTGCGGTGACCTGCAGTTGGGGGATGGACAGCTGCAGGGGTTTACCTGGCCTGGCGGCCGGTACCCGCGGTGGCGTGGTCGTCTTGGGCCGGGTAGCAGTGGGCGGGGTGGATCGGTGCGGAATCGCTGGCGTGGACCGGTGGGGAATCGCGGGCGTCGATGCCTCAGGTGGTACGGCGCCCGCCCGGTCATCGAGTTGTAGGTAGGCGCCGACCAGCGCGAGGCCGATCCCGGCGAGAGCGAGCGACCCGCCCCACCGAAGTGGGGCGGGTCGACCGCGTCGCCGGGCGTTGGTCACGTCAGCTACTGTGCCTGCCCCGGCGCCTGAGTACGAGCGCGGCGCCTGCTGCCAGCATCAACCCACCGGCCGCGAGCAACCCTCCGCCGAGTGCGTTGAGCGGACCGCCGCGCGACGTGTCGCCACCTGTACTCCCGGCGAGACCCGCGTCGACCGCTGTCGGCAGACCGGAGGTCGGCGAGTCGGAGTGCGTCGTGACCGGCGCACTGGTCGTGCCGGTCGGCGATGTGGCCGGAGAGCTCGGTACGTGCGTAGGCACCGTGGTCGGCGGCGTCGTCAAGGGCGAAGTGGGCAGCGTCGTCGGAGGCGTGGTGGGTGGCGTCGTCGGGGGAGTGGTCGGCGGTGTCGTGGGAGGTGTGGTCGGCGGAGTAGTAGGAGGTGTGGTCGGCGGGGTGGTGGGCGGAGTAGTGGGAGGTGTGGTCGGGGGAGTGGTCGGAGGGGTGCAGCCCTCGACCCAGAAGACCTTGTGCTTGGTGTCCGCGCCGATCGAGCCCTGGGCATGCACGGTGATCTTCACGTGGTACCCCTGCTGCGGATGCGGCTGACCGGTGAACGAAAGGGTGTAGGTCTCCTTCGCGTCCAGGTCGTTGCCGCCGCCGGCCGGATCTTCGCCGATGAACGGTGTCAGATCGCCGGACTCCACCTGCAGGCCGCCGTTCGCGGTCGGCGCCTGGTCCTGGAAGAGCACGGTCGCGTTCAGGTTGCCCTGGTCGTAGTTGTAGAACTCGACCACGAAGGTGCAGCCCTGGTGCGGATTGTTGTCCGGCGGCCCGCTCTGGATGTCGGTGCCTTCGATCTTGATCGTGCCGTTGTTCCCGGGCGGATCGGCCTGCGGGCCCGCGGCAACGACTGCTGAGTCGCCCGGGTGGATCAGCGGTGCGGCCAGCGCGGTCGCGCCGGACAACAGCGAAAAAACCCCGGCGATGGCGACGATTCCGCCCACGCGGGAGTGGCTACCTGGCTGTGGCATCGCGACCGGCCTCGATTCAGGAAGGGAATTCTCCTCTGCAGTATGCGCCTTTCGTTGCCTCGGTCAACTAGTCGCGGCATTCCAGAAACCTCTTGCTAAATGCAACAACCGCCCCGGTGTGCACCGGGGCGGTTGCCGTGGCCGTGCGATCAGGCGCGGTAGGCCGTCCACATGTTGCTGATCCGGGTGCTCTGCCCCGGCGTGAACTGGTTGTAGCAGGAGTCGTAGGAGTAGTCCATGTAGTTGTGGATCGGGTCGAGACCCGGCAGCGAGCAGGAGTCACGGCCTTCGGGGCAGCCGTTGGTCGAGCTGCTCTGCGCGGGCGTGTCGGAGACCTCGTCGTTCGTGCTCGTGCAACCGCCCTGGAAGGTGTGGTACAGCCCGAACCAGTGGCCGGCCTCGTGGGTCGCCGTCTCGCCGAGGTTGTAGTTGGTCGCCGAGCCGCCGGGCAGCGAGGTGTACTGCACGCGGATCCCGTCGATACCGGGGTTGCGGGAGTAGTCCCACGGGAAGGTGGCGATCCCGAGGTACGAGAAGTCGACCAGCCAGATGTTGAGCGCGTTCTTGCCGCCCTTGCGGGTCTGCTTGCGGTAGGTGGAGCTCTGCTTGTCGTGGTGCCAGTTGGTGTTGTTGTAGCGGAACGTACCGGCCAGCGTGAAGGTGAAGCCGGTGTTCGCCGCCGCGGACGACTCCTGGCCGCCGAACGTCTTGTTGAGAACGGCGATCTGCTGGGAGATCTGCGTGTCGGTGACGTCACCGTTGCCGGCCGCGTCGCGCATCACGTTGATGTAGACGGGTACGGTCGCCGCCGCCAGCGCACCCTGCGGTACGCCGACGCCACGCGCGGCCTTGGCCTTCAGCAGTTGAGCCGTCCGGGCCTCGATCGCCTTCTGCTCGGCGACACTCATGTCGCGGGTGTCAGCACCTCGGCCACCCTTGGCGGCTGAGCCGGCCGGTGGGACGAAGCAGTCGGCCTTCTCGGCGGCCGGTGCCTTGGCGGTCGCCTGACCGCCGACCGGGCTGAAGACGAGCGCAGCGCCGGCCAGGGTGACGGCGAGTACGCGCAGACTGGGGGTGAAAGATCGCATCGGGAGCGCCTCTCCGGATCGGGCCGCTTGGGCGGGCGGCCGGTTGCCGGAATAATGCGAGCCAATTGCCTGATTCGGAAGCGATTGGGCGGAAGAATCGGGAAACTCAGGGAAATCCTTCGGTCGGCGAGGCGGCTGACGAGGCGGTCTGCGAGGCGGTCGGCGGTACGCCGAGGCTGCCGTAGCGCTCCATCCGCTGCCAGCGGAGCCGAGACCCGGCCAGGGCCGTGAAGACCGACTGGATCACGACCAGGTACATCAGCTGGCGATACACGAACTGCTGCAACGGAAGACTCCACAGCGGACCGGCCTTCTCGCCGTCCAGCCGGAACGCATACAGCCCCATGCCGAATTGCAACGCCATGAAACCGGCCCAGACCAGTCCGACCCGCCACGGGTTCAGGAAGACGAGCCCATAGAGCGCGAACACGTCCACTACCGGCGCGAGCAGCGGCAGTAGTACCTGGAAGAGAAGTAGATAGGTCAGTCCCCGTCGGCCGAGCTTGCCGGCCTGACCCCGCTGCACCCAGGCGCCACGGTGTTTCCACATCGCCTGGAGAGTGCCGTAGCACCAGCGGTAGCGCTGTCGCCACAGCGCGCCCAGGCTGGCCGGTGCCTCGGTCCAGGCGCGGGCGCGTTCCTCGTACACGACCCGCCAGCCGTCCCGGCACAGCGCCATGGTCAGGTCGGTGTCCTCCGCCAGTGTCACGTCGCTCAGTCCACCGATGCGGTCCAGCGCGCCACGCCGGAACCCGCCGACCGCGCCAGGAACAGTGGGCATGCACTCGGCGAGGTCGAACAGCCTGCGGTCCAGGTTGAAGCCGACGACGTACTCGATGTGCTGCCAGCGCCCCAGCAACCCACCACGGTTGCCGACCTTCGCGTTGCCGGACACGGCTCCGACCGCCGGGTCGGCGAACGGCTGCACCAGCATCCGGACCGCGTCGGGCTCGAAGACGGTGTCCCCGTCGACCATCACGACCAGCTCGTACGACGCTGCGCGCAGCCCGGTGTTCAGCGCGGCCGGCTTGCCCGCGTTCGCCTGCCGGATCACCCGGACGCCCGGGAGTCCCAGCGACTCGACCAGGTCGGCGGTGCCGTCGGTGGAGCCGTCGTCGACGACGATCACCTCGACCGGGTGGTCGGACGCGACCAGCGATCTGACCGCCGCCTCGATCCCGGCGGATTCGTTGTATGCCGGCACGATCACGGACACCGGCTCGGTGACGGGGTCGCCCCAGGACCAGTACCGCTCCCGCGCGTGCCGCCTGGCCGCGATGACGGTGGTGATGGCGCGCAAGACGCTCAGCGCGCCGGCGGCGTACAGGAGCCAAGTGATCACGTTGAGGGCTCCATCGCTCAACTGCATCGCACCGATGGCGGCCTCCCCACGGGCGCGCTCCAGCACACTCGCTTGGTGAACAGGCTGGGGGAGGCCGACTGCCTCGCTCACGGTGGCGAACTGGAAGTGCCGTGCCTTCAGTACCGGAATCAGCCGTTGCAGGGCGGCCAGGGTCTGGCTCCGGTCGCCGCCCGCATCGTGCATCAGCAGGACCTGGCCGGCCGCCGTCTTCGGCATCGAGTTCGCGATCACCTGGGTAGTGCCCGGGCGGCGCCAGTCCTCGCTGTCCTGGGTGGTCAGTACGGTCAGATAGCCGGCCGCCCGGGCTTGCTTGATCGCGGACCAGTCGGCGTCGGTGAGCGCGTCGGGCTCGGACGAGTACGGCGGGCGCAGGAGCGGCGTGCTGACTCCGGTCGCGCCGGCCAGGATCAGCTGGCTCTGCCGCAGCTCGAGGGACCGCCGCCAGCCCGCCGCGGTGCTCAGATTCGTGTGGGTGAAGGTGTGCACACCGATTTGGTGGCCTTCAGCAACAATTCGGCGAGCCAGTTCGGGATGGGCGGCGACCTCGGTGCCGACGACGAAGAACGTCGCCTTGATCTTCTGGGCCCGGAGCAGGTCGAGCACCTTCGGGGTCCAGGTCGGGTCAGGCCCGTCGTCGAAGGTGATCGCGATCGTCTTCGGCTTCGGCCGCAACGACCGGGGTGCGGAAGTCGTCGCGTCGATGAGGGGACCGCCGGTGGACACAGCCGCCGGTACCGCGTCGTGCGGCCCGGTCGCGACGACCGCGCCGTCCGGCTCGCTGCCGAACAGGTGATGCGTGTACCCGTTCAGCAGCAAGGAACCGGACAGGCAGACGAGCAGGATCGTCAGAACGACCCAGTGCGTCCGCAGCGGAACCTGGCGAGCTCGGCGTGCGCGGGTCACGGCTTGTTCGGGGTTTTGGTACGTCCGGGAGGCGCGGTGGGCTTCCCGTGTCCCGGCGTCTTGGTCGGCGGCCCCGGGGTGACAGATGGCGTGGTACCAGGCGTGGTGGGGGTAGTAGTCGGGCTGGTGGTGGTCGGTACGACCGGGGGAGCCGACGGTGTCGTGCTGGGCACCGGCGTGGACGCGTGCTCACCCGTTGCCGGAGTCGCCGTGCTCGTCGTCTCGGCAACAGGCCGCATCGTGTTCTGGCCGGTCTTCTGCGGCTCGCCGGGCTTCGGGGTCTCGGTACTCCGCTCCGGCGACGGCGTCACCCGATGCGCCGGCTGCTGCCGCCCAGCCTCCGGCAAGGGGATCAGCGGCGTGTCCACCCGCGGCCCACCGAGCACGCTGCTCACCAGCAGCAACACATAGCCCACCACCGGTACGGCGACCAGTGCCCCGACCCAGCGGATCCTGCGATGACGATGCCCGGACGAATCCACGAATACCGGACTCCGGGCGGGGAGCGGCTTCACAATCGCCGGATCCTACTCGCCTCCAGCGCCAATCGACACTCCGCAAGCAGATTGTCGATCTGAGTCACGACCGCAACACTCCCCGTCGCCTGCCGAGCCCGAAATCACTCGCGCGCGATCGGAAAAACCCAGCAAAACGTTACAGCTTCCGCAGGTTGTGACATGACTGTGCGGTAGCCCTGGGCACAGCCACCCTGCATCAGGCAACCTCCTCCGGCCCGGCACTTCCGGGCTCAACCGACTGGAGATCCGCCCATGTCTCGCGTCAGCCGCGTGCTGCTGCCTGTGTCCGTTGCCACCGCCTTGCTGTTGTCCGGCCTGCAAGTGCAAGCCTTCGCCGATCCGGCCAGGTCGTCGGCGCCGTCGGCCGCGGCCGACCTGCAGGGCTGGCGCAGCCAATCAGGTCAGCCGAATCCGGAGCTGAACAACGTGCTGCCCGCCGGAGTCTCCGGCAACGAGAAGATTCCGGCGCCGGTCAAGCGGGATGGCCGGCGGGTGAAGGAGCTCCCGGCCCGGCGGACGAAGACCAGCAAGATCTTCCAGTTGGCGGACGGGCGGACCGAGGCCGAGCTGTCCAGCGAGCCGATCAACTTCCAGGCTCCGGACGGCACGCTGGAGCCGATCGACACCACGGTGAAGGCGAGCCGGGCGGCCGGTTTCAGCCTCGCCAACGAGACCAACAGCTTCCGCAGCTTCTTCGGCACCAAGGCCGACGGCCTGGTCCGGTTCGATCTCGGCGGCCGCGGGTTGACCCTCGGCGCCGCGACCACCAAGGCGCTGACGCCGACCGCGACCGGTGACACGGTCACCTACCCGGACGTGTTCGGCGACGCGGATCTGGTCTACCAGGTCGGACCGGACCAGCTGAAGGAGAGCATCGTCCTGGAGTCGGCGCCGGCCGATCCGACGTACCACTTCAGCCTGAAGCTCGCCGGCGTGAAGGCGGTACCGCAGGCCGACGGCTCGATCGCCTTCCATCCGCTGAGCGGGGTCGGCGGGCCGGTGTTCACGATGCCGCGGCCGTTCATGACCGATGCGCGCGACGACGCGAGATCGCCGTACGGGAAGGCCTTCAGCGACGCGGTGACGCAGACCGTCACCCAGCGCGGCGCGAACATCGACATCACTGTGCGTGCGGATGCTGCCTGGCTGGCTGCGGCCGACCGGCAGTTCCCGGTTGTGATCGATCCGACGATCGCCATCGAGCACGCGCCGGACCAGGCGCAGGACGCGATGGTCGACTCCGGGGCGCCGACCACGAACTACGGCGGCATCACCGGCCTGTACGCCGGTACGACCGCCACGGCCAAGCGGCGGAGCCTGCTCAAATTCGACCTCTCGGCCATCCCGGCCGGTACCACCGTCGACTCCGCCCAGTTGAAGCTCTACTTCGACCAGTCCTTCGAGACCAACGACAACGCCGTCCAGTTGGAGGCCCGGCAAGTGGCCTCGGCCTGGACCGAGTCGACGGTGAACTGGAACTCGACCGCGAACACCACGCTGGGCAGCCTCGCGTACAACATGTCCTACGTCGACGACAGCTACACGTCCAAGACCTCGATGGTCGGCGCCTGGACGCAGCAGGCGTTTCTTCCTGCCGACGGCGGCGGTTACAAGTACCAGAACGACGCTGCCACCGGGTCGTCCTTCAGCTGGTACCCGGACATCACCGAGACCGGCAACTACGAGGTCTCAGCGGGTTACATCCCCGGCAGCAACCGCGCCACGAACACGCCGTACTCGGTGGTCCACGGTGGCGGCACGACCGCGTACCTGCTCGACCAGACGGTGGGCACCGACAATGTCGTGAAGGCGCTCGCCACCCTGCCGTTCACCGCGGGCGGCAGCTATCGGGCCTCGGTGGGCGACGTCGCGAACAAGGTGACGACCGCGGACACGATGCGGTTCATCAAGCGGGCGTACGACACCAAGGACGCGGGGGAGACCAGCGTCTGGCACACCTTCAGCGTCCGGTCGATGCTGCAGAGCTGGCTCGGCGGCTCGCCGAACAACGGCATGATCGTCAAGGCGACCAACGAGACGCTCGGCCAGGGCGGTCCGGTCTACCAGGCGAGCGAGTATGCGTACAACGGCTCGGACGTGCACCGGCACGCCAACCGCCCGAAGCTGATCGTCACCTTCGGCCGGCCCGGCGTCACCGTCAGCACGCCGACCACGATCGCGGCCACCGGCGCCTCGCTGAACTGGAGCGCGTACGTCGATCCGAGCACCAGCACCGCCGACGACATCGTCGAGTACCAGGTCCACCGCAGCATCTTCCAGAACTTCACGCCCACCGCTGACACCCTGGTCGCGCCGGTGGCGGTCGGTACGACGGCGTTCACCGACACCAGCGCGGAGCCCACACCGGCCGACGACACCTCCGACGAGGGCGACGGTTACTACTACATGGTCGCGGTCAAGACCAAGGACGGTGGCCTGACGCCGTCGGCGACCCAGCTCGCCCGGCTGCCGAAGGCCGGTCAGGTGGTGAAGTACTTCCAGAACTCGGCCGACTCGACGCTGTCGAGCGTCCAGTTCGCCACCAACCTCGACAAGGTCGAGGGCAACGCCTGGCTCGAGGTCGGCAACAACACCACCTACGGCAAGACCCGGGCGGTAGTGAACTTCGGCAACGTCACGTCGTCCATCCCGGCCGGCTCGACGATCCTCGACGCCAAGCTGGGACTGTGGAAGGCGCACTACGAAGGGACTGAAGCACAGCTCAACGCTCACGCCCTGACCCGCACCTTCACCGAGGCGTCGACGACCTGGCAGAAGGCCAACTCGACCACGGCGTGGACGACGGCAGGCGGCGACTTCGGTGCCGCCCTGGACTTCGTACCGGCCGGCAATGTCGGCGTACCGGATCCGACCTGGCATTGGTGGCAGGCCAAGACGGCTGTCCAGAGCTGGGTGAACACACCTGGGACCGAGCAGGGCTTCCTGCTCAAGCAAGCGATCGAGGCGACGACCGGACATGCGTTGTTCCTCAGCGCCGAGGCTGCCGAACCGCTGCTTCGCCCGCTGTTGAAGGTCACCTATCTGACGAAGACACCGGAGTCCGCGTACCACGCGCCGCAGACCCCGCAACGGCAGACGCCCGCGGCGCAGTACCCGGTCGACGTGACGATCACCAACACGCAGGCCTTCGCGCTGAAGTCCTCGGACTACGCCCTCTCGTACCACTGGGCGCTGCCGGACGGTACCGAGGTCACCTCGGCGGCGAACCGGCTGGACACCGCATTGCCGGCCGATCTGGCGCCGGGAGCCGCGGTGAAGGTGAGCGCGCAGGTGAAGAGCCCGGTCGCCGGTGACCCGAGCAACCGGCGGGAGGACTTCGTCCTCAAATGGGACCTGCGCAACAAGGTGACAGGCGGCTGGCTCTCGACCACCAGCGGCGGCGTCGGGACGCTCGACCAGAACGCTGCCGTGGAAGATCCGACCTCGGATCAGCTCGGGCTGGAGAAGTTCTACCAGTACGCGGGCAAGAACACCGGATCCGGCTCGTCGGCGATGGTCAACCTCGCCACCGGGAACGTTGCCTTCGGCTACAACGCGCTGACCAACCCGAGCCGAGGCGCCTCCACCTTCGTCCGGATGACCTACAACAGCCTGGACACCTCCGCGTCGTCGATGGGCTACGGGTGGTCGTTGTCGACCTCCACGCTGAACCGGCTCGGCTCGGCGCTGGACTTCCACCCGCGCGGCCAGAAGTGGCCGACAGACATCACGCTGACCGACGGCGACGGCACCAGCCACACGTTCGCGCTGAACAAGCACGGCACGACCGACGAGACGCAGTGGGACTACGACCACCCGAAGGGCGTGCACCTCTACCTGCAGAAGCTCGCCGACCCGCCGGACAAGAAGACCTCGGTGAACCGGGCCTGGGTGCTGACGCGGCCGGACCGGACCCAGTTCTTCTTCGACGACCAGGGGTTCCAGTCGGTCCTGCGGGACAAGAACGGCAACGAGATGCTGTTCACCTACTCCGAGCGCAAGAGCGCCAACAAGCCGGTCAAGTTCCTGGACTACATCACCGACGCGGCCGGCCGTCGGACGCTCACCCTGGACTACTTCGAGAAGGGCCAGGCGTACAGCTACATCAACGACGCCGGTGTGAAGACGGCCGCGACGAACCTGACCAACCCGAAGATCATCGACCAGGTCGAGTCCGTCACCGACATCTCCGGCCGGAAGGTGACGTTCACCTACTCGGACAAGGGCCTGATGGCCGAACTGGTGGACGGCGCGGGCGCCGCCGCGGCGAAGACGTTCAAGTTCGTCTACGACGCGACCAACACCAACAAGAACACCAAGCTGGTCCGGATCACCGACCCGCGGGGCAAGTCGACGAACCTGTCGTACTTCGCGGCGACCACCGATCCCAAGGACAAGTGGAAGCTCGAGAAGCTGACCGACCGGCTGGGCAAGACGACGACGTTCGGGTACGTCCCGGGGACGGGGTCGGTGGAGACCACCGTCACGGATGCGACGCCGCGGGCGACGAAGTACGTGACGGACAGCTTCGGCCG
The DNA here is from genome assembly GCF_044453825.1 of Kribbella sp. NPDC051620. Taxonomy (NCBI): domain Bacteria; kingdom Bacillati; phylum Actinomycetota; class Actinomycetes; order Propionibacteriales; family Kribbellaceae; genus Kribbella; species Kribbella sp. NPDC051620. The sequence goes on along the minus strand of NZ_JBITDB010000003.1, from coordinate 135,544 downwards.
GCCGGTCCAGACGACCAACGCGAAGAACGAGACCACCAAGCTGACCTGGGACACCGACCACAACGTCACCCAGCTGGAGGAGGCCAACGGGGCGCGCAGTACCTGGACGTACGACCCGAAGACCGGCTTCCCGCTGACCGTCAAGGACGCCGAGGCCAACGCCAACGGCACGCCTGGCACCGTGCTGAGCTACAACGTCGGCGGCAACGGCTTCTACGGTGAACTGATCCGCAAGGTCAGTCCGGAGGGGCGGACCTGGACCTTCGGGTACGACCCGCTCGGCAACCTCACCTCGGTGACCGACCCGAAGGGCAACGCGACCCCGACGGCCGGCGACTACACCACGAAGTACTCGTACGACACGCTCGGTCAGCTCAAGACGTCGACGGACGCGAACGGCAACACGACGACGTACTCCGGCTACGACCCGACGGGCTATCCGCAGACGATCACCGACGCACTGACAAAGGCGACGAATTTCGCCTATGACGTCCGCGGCAACGTGCTGACCGTCACCGACGCGAAGGCGAAGATCAGCACCTACACCTATGACCTGTTCGGTCGCCCGCTGACGTCGAAGATCCCCAAGGACCAGGCGGCCGGCCTGTTCGTCACCACACCGGCGCCGGTGTACGACGCGAACGACAACGTCACCCAGGCAACGGCGCCGAACGGCGCCATCAGCACGAACACATACGACGACGCGGACCAGCTGATCTCCGCGAAGGCACCCAAGGACGTCTCGACCGACCCGGACCGGGAGACGAAGTACGAGTACGACGTGGTCGGCAACCTGCTCCGGCAGACCGAGCCGAAGGGTTCCCTCACACCGGACCCGGCGGACTTCGTGACGTCGTACGAGTACGACCCGGTCTACCAGTTGCTGTCGGTCACGAACGCGCAGAACGACAAGATCAGCTACGAGTACGACAACGTCGGCAACGTCGTCACGGTGATCGATCCGCGCAAGTCCAAGTCGACCGACCCGGCCGACTTCACCTCGAAGTCGACCTATGACAAGGCACACCGGCCGAAGACGGCGACCGATGCCCTGGGCAAGAGCACCTCTACCGAATACGACCGCGACAGCAATGTGATCAGCACAACTGATGCTGACGGCAACAAGACGCTGGTCACCTTGGACGAGCGCGGCAAGACCGTCCAGGTGAAGGTGCCGCACAGCAAGGACGCCGGCGGGGTGGTGACGTACCGGACCACGCAGGTGGAGTACGACCAGGTCGGCAACCAGACCAAGGTGATCAGCCCGCGGGGTGTCGAGACCACCGACGACCCGGACGACTTCGCCCAGGTGACCGTGTACGACGCGCTGAACCGGCCGAAGGAGAAGGTGTCGCCCTACGACAAGGACGACGCGCGGTACAACACGCCGGACAAGACGGTCATGACGTACGACGAGATCGGCAACGTGACCAAGGTCAGCGCGCCGGCCTCCGAAGGGCAGACGGTTCGCAACGACACGTCGTACAGCTACTTCGACAACGGCTGGGTGAAGTCCTCGACGGATCCGTGGGACATCGTCGCGGCGTACGGGTACAACGATCTGGGTCAGCAGACGGCACGGACGCTGACGAGTGCGGGTGGCTCGTCGTCTCGCACGATGGCGTGGAACTTCTACCCTGATGGGAAGCTCAAGTCCCGCAGCGACGACGGCGTACCGGTCGGGCTGGATGTCTCGCTGGTCGACAACTCCGACACCGGTGACGTGGATGTCGCCGGCACGTGGGCGTTGTCGTCGACAGGTACTGGTTTCCAGGGCACGAACTACCGGACTCACGCCGCGGCGACCGGCAGCACCGACAAGCACACCTGGAAGCTGAACGTTCCTGCTGACGGCAAGTACACGGTGTATGTCCGGTACCCGTCGGTGACGGGCGCGTCGACGGCAGCGCCGTACGCGGTCAGCACTGGAGCAGCCGGATCGACGCCGGTGAGCAAGCCGGTCAACCAGACGACCGGTGCCGGTACCTGGGTGAGCCTTGGCCAGTTCACCTTCGCGGAGGCGACTACCGGCTCGGTGTCCCTGGTCCCGGCCACTACCGGCACGGTGGTCGCCGACGCGGTGAAGGTGGTTCGCGACAACACCGGTGAGATCGACGCGGAGAAGAAGGACTTCGCCTACACCTACGACACCAACGGCAACCTGCTGCAGATCACCGACACGCAGCCGGGCGCGAAGGTCAGCGACTATGTAGTCGGCTACAACGGGCTGAACCAGGTGGCGAAGGTCGAGGAGAAGAAGGGCACGGCGCTCCTCAAGACCACGACGTATACCTACAACGAGAACGGCGCACCCGTCACGCGGGTGTTCGACGACGCGGCCGACAAGGACGACCAGTTCTCGTCGTACACCTACGACGCCCGCGACCTGGTCAACCAGGTGAAGAACGGCAAGTCCGCCACGGACGCGGCGCCGAAGATCTCCGGCTACACCTACACGTCCCGCGGTGAGACCGACGTAGAGACCAAAGCCAACGGCAACACGGTCGACTCCGACTACTACCTTGACGGCCTGGTCGCCTCCCAGCTCGAGAAGAAGTCGAACGGCACGCTGGTCTCGCAGCACGCGATGGAGTACTCGCCGAACGGCGACCGGATCAAGGACACCGCGAAGGTACAGAACGCCGACGACCACTCGGCGTACCTGGACAACGTCTTCGCCTACACCTTCGACCCCCTGGACCGAATCGCCAAGGTAGAAAAGAAAGACGCCACCGGCTCAACCGTCCAGTCCACCGAGTCCTACACCCACGACCCAGCCGGCAACGTCGTAGCCCAAACGGTCAAGGACGTCTCGACCAACTACACCTACGACCGCAACCGCCTGCTCACCTCGACGACGGCCGGCACGACAGCGTCGTACACCTACGACCCCTTCGGCCGCCTCTCCCAGGTCTCGTCCGCCGGCACCGTGATCGAACGCAACACCTACGACGGCTACGACCACATCATCAAACACCGCCAACTCCAGCAGGACGGCACCACCAAGACCACTCAGACCACCTTCGACGCCCTGGACCGCACCAGCTCCAAGGTCGAAGGCACGAAAACCACCAACTACTCGTACCTGGGCCTGTCCGGCGAAGTCCTCTCCGAAGAGGTAGCCGGCCAACTCACCGCCTCCTACCAGTACTCCCCGTGGGGTTCCCGCCTCTCCCAGGTCAAATTCAAAGCAGACGGCACCTCGGAAGACTCGTACTACGGCTACAACCCGCACTCCGACGTGGAGACGCTAACCACCGAGGGCGGCGACACCCGCTCCACCTACGGCTACACCGCCTACGGCAAAAACGACGACGACCGCTTCACCGGTGCAGACAAACCAGAAGCCCAAAACCCAGGCAAAGACCCCTACAACGTCTACCGCTTCAACGCAAAACGCTGGGACCAGTCGTCGGAGTCCTACGACATGGGCTTCCGCAACTACTCACCCGGCCTCAACCGATTCCTCACCCGGGACGCCTACAACGGCGCCCTGTCTGACCTCAACCTGACCACCGACCCCTGGAACGCAAACCGCTACGCCTTCGGCGGCGGCAACCCCATCAGCCGCATCGAGATCGACGGTCACCTCAACCGCGAGGAATCCTACGGCGGCGGCAAGTACGGAGCAGTCCTCGAGCTCTGCCCGGACTGCCAGATCAAGCTGAACCCCAACGGCGGAGATCCGATCGTCGTCGGCACACCTCCCAAGGACCCAACCGGCAAGATCGCAAAGGATCTCGGACACATCGGCCTCGACGTCATCGGGCTTGCTCCTGGTGCCGGCGAGTACGCCGACGGCGCGAACTGCGCGTGGTACGGCGCGGAGGGCGACACCTTCAATGCTGCGGCGAGCTGCCTCGGGGCAGTGCCGTTCGGTGGTTGGGGCGCGACGTTCGCGAAGTGGGGACGGGCGTTCAAGGGTGGCGAGGAGACCGAAAGCGTATGGAAGCTGCACTTCAAGGAGCGCGGACTCAAGATCGAGGACCAGCTTGGCGGAAACCTGCCCCCCAACTTCCCGACCATCGACAAGTTCGTCGACGGTGTGGCGACAAGTATCAAGAGCATTGACACGACGGCGGCGACGTACCAGAAGCCGAGCGCCCTCCGGTCGAAGCTCAAGGGGTATGTCAACTCGGTCGCGAACTTCCAGGGGGCGACCCACGGGGGCTTCCCGATCGAGCCGCAGGACATCGTCGACCGCCAACTCGACCTTGCCGTACCGGCCGGTGGTCTCAGTGACCAGCAGCTCGATATCATCCAAGAGGTTATGGGCTACGGCATGTCAAAGGGTGTAACCGTCAACCTTTGGAGTATCTGAATGCAGCGACAGATGGCGGCGGTGTACGAGAGCGAAGGCCGCTTCCTCGTCCATACGTACATGCGAGTTCCAGCTGGGATGTGGGTAAGCCGGGGGCCCTACGAGGTACTTCAAGGCGCTGAGGCGGGGGTGGAGAAGCTGGGCGACGTAGTCAGATCGGCGCTCGACCGGAGCGGCCCTCTGAACGAAGCTGTCGACACCAGGAAGGCACAGGACGGCGAGCTGATCCGGGCCGCTGGCTTCAAGTCACGGAAACAGTTCGTTGCTGCCACGGCGATGTGCAGCGTGCGGTGTGATGACGGGTCGACCGTGATTGTTCGAGGGTCCACCAAGGCGGTCAAGGGATCGAGCTGGATTCCCGATCCTGACGCGATTGAGGTGAAGCTCACGAACACGACGGAATTGGCCGAGGTCATCAGGGCACTCTTGCTCAGGTAGATGCCTGCTTCCGGCAACCAGCGGCGCTTGCTATCCATGGGGGAATCGGATGCTGTAGCGGCGAATGTACCGCCCGGCAGCTACCCGGTTTCTCTCCTGGTGTCGGTCTGGCGTCAGCCGCCCGCTTCCGGTGTTCTTCCGCGGAGCAACGTATGCGCCTCCAAAGGTCGTATCTCGAATGATCCGGTGATTCAATGGAGGCCCGCTTTTCCGTCGGAATCCGGTCAAAGCGCGGCACTTGGCTTCGCGGTGGACAGTGGAACGGCGAGCTTCTTCGACTTTTCCGCGAAAGATTGGCTTACCGCTGCGCGAGCTTTATCATAATCGAAGATCAAGCCACCGGGACCAATGCCATCATCTACGAATGCGGCATGGGCGACGGAGCCTATGAAGTCTGGCTCGGGCTGAATGCCGATGGGCAGGTCGCGGAGATTTTCGTCGATTTGGAGCTGCTGTCCCGCAGTACCGGCACCGTGTCCTGAGATTCATGGCCGAACGGTTCGCCCTGGAACCGGATGTGGAGGTAGCTGATGGCCGGCTTGCTGACCTCGGTTGACCTGCCCGACGGCTTCGAGTATCCCCCGCAGTTCATTCGGGTCGTGGAGCTTGGGCTGACTGACCTGGAGCCGTGGCGTATCGTCCAAGGCGAAGAACTTGCCCTGCTGCTTGACGGTCTGGGCAAGCGTTACCCGACCCGGACGCTGGTCCCGTTCGCTCGCCGGATCGACGACGACGACGTCGCGTGCTGGGACGTCGATCGATCCGGCCGGGTGTCGATCATCCACGACTTCGCGTCACCGGGCTGGGAACAGCAGGCACAGTTCGACGACTTCTACGCGTGGCTCCGTCAGGCGGTGGAGGATTTGATTGAGTACGACTGACGCTGCTCTGAGCCGGCTGGATGCTCAGGTGAGAGTGTGCTGCCGGTGATTACGTTCGATCGACTGCCGGCGCTTCTGGTCGAGTGGTTTCCGGCTGCGGAGGAGCGGGTTGGCACTCTCATTCGGGAGCGACCGGGTGAAGGTGCGGTGTTGACCTTCGGAATTGTCTCGGAATGCTTTTGGTGGGATATCTTCGAGCCAGCGCTTCGTGTGCGCAGAGTACCTGTGATTAGGCGATGCCTGCAGCTCACTGAACTTCTCCTCGAGGAAGGCGACTCGGTAATCCAGGACGCAGTGGGGATAAGGGTCCTGGATTACCTGTTCGATCCGTCCTGGCAAGAAGTGGTCCGCCAATATTCCGGCCCCAGAGTGCGAAGAATCCTCAGCGCCCCAAACGCCTCGTGAGCTCCACGGTGGCGTCGCTGGGTGTGCCGCGGGCTACAGGGCCTACGGCAAGAATGACGACCGCTTCAGCGGTCCTTTCGTTGTGTCGTTCAAATAGGCACGGTCGCGGGATGTGCCACAGCTGATGATTAAGGCAGGAGGAACCGCATGCAAGGTGTTCGTCTCGGCACTCAGGTGAGGGCCGCCGCCAGCGCCCGTGGTGTGCTGGGTGGTGGCGCTGTTGTGGGGGCTGTGCTGGCGCTTGCGGTGGGGTTCTTGATGCCCTTGGAGAAGTACTCCTGGATGGGGTCTTCCGAGCTTGCGGGGATCGTGGATCCGGATGCGTTGCTGGTGGCCACTTTGTTGTCGGTGGTCGGTATGGTTCTGGCCGTGGTTGCGATCAGACTGTCGCAGCGAGGCCGGCTCCTTCCCGGCGTGGTGTTTGCCCTGTCTCTACTGCTGTTCGGCCGACTGATGTATGTATATGTCTTCACTCCGGAATTGATCTGGCACCAGTGACAGAGCTGAGAAGTGCGGAGGAGCTGCCGGGGTATCTGGTGCAGCTGCTGCCGGAGTCGGCGGCGGCTGTCGAGGAGGTTCGGCGCAACTACCAGGATGATCCGGCGATCCGAGGTGCTGGAGGCGATGCTCTCGTGTCCTGAGCAGGACGTCCGGGACGCTGCGTCCATCCGGGTCACGCCGTACCTGCTCACCTCCCGCTGGTGGTCGTGGGTCTGCCGGTACGCCGGTCCCGCGACGCGCGCCGATCTGCGGGAGGCGATTGAGTCCGCGGACGACGAGATGCTCTGGCGTTGGTACCGGTCGATGGAGGAGATCCTGGCGAGCCCGGATGACGAGCTGAGAGACGCGGTACTGCACGTGATCCCCCAGGGCTGCGTGGGATACGGCAGCGGATGCGAAGGCGAGCCAGTCGAGGGCGGGCTGCTCCAGCTCGCCCGATGAGATCGGCGCGGTGGTCGCGGGAGCCTTCGCGGAGTTGGCTCGGGACACGTCAGCGGTGACGCACCAGCTGGACGAGTTCCTGGAGTTCGTGGGCGGGGTGGACTGGCGGACGCTCTATACCGGGTCCGTCATCGTGGTGCTGGAAATGATGCTGGTCGACGGCTCCGTCCACGTTCACGCCCACAGAGGTGAGCAGCGCGGGGATGTATTCGTCAGGCAGCCGATCGAGCCGTGGACCACGGCGTACCTGGATTCGCCGGCCGATCTCGGCGCCACGGTACTGGCGGCCCTGCACCGCTCATCCACAACCGGCTGGAGCGGCCCGTACCCGGATTGAGGTGCTCGCCCGCGGGGTGTCCTGCAACGACTAGCCGAGATTGGACTCGGCTATCACCTTGTTGATGGTGATGTGGACCGCGGTGAAGCCTTGTTCTGTGAAGGTTTCGGCGAGGGCGTCCGCGGGGTGGGTGGGGTAGTAGCGGTCGGCGATGCCGGTGGCGACAGACTTGATCTGGGCGGGGTCGGTGGAGATTCGTGCGTGGCCTTCGAGGGTGACGAAGCTGTAGGGCTGCTGGTCGTCGCTGATGCAGGCGGCGATCCGGGAGTCGCGGTCGAGGAGTTGGCCTTTGACGCTGCCGGGGGAGAGGGCGAAGGCGAGTTCGTCGCCGTCGAGGACGAAGCAGATCGGGGTGACGTGCGGGCGGCCGTCGGGGCGGGCCAGGGCTACGTGGGCGAGCTTGGTGCCGGCGGTGACGAAGGATCGCCATTCGGTCTCGGTCATTGTGGTCATCGGTGTGCTCCTTTGCGCTGAGTCTCTTGGGGACGACGCTAGGGGAGCTCGGTGATCGTGAAAAGCGATGATTGATGATCAAAATGATCGTCTTCAGTTATGGTAATGAGGGTGATCGACGTCGAGTTGCGGCACCTGCGGGCGATGGCTGCCATCGCCGAGGAAGGGACGTTCGGGCGGGCGGCCGTCCGGCTCGGGTATACCCAGTCGTCGGTGAGTCAGCAGATCGCGGCGCTGGAGCGGGCGCTGGGTGGAGCTGTTTTCGATCGGCCGGGTGGGCCGCGGGCGGTGCGGTTGACTCCGCTCGGCGAGGTGGTGCTGAGTCACGGGCGCGAGTTGCTGACGAGGTCGGAGGCGCTGGCTGATGCGGTCGATCGGTTCCGGGCGGGGAGCGGGCGGATCGACATCGGCACCTTTCAGAGCGTGTCGAATCTGATCCTGCCGGCGGTGGTGCGTCAGTTGCTGGATGAGCATCCGGGCTGCGACATCAGGCTGTCCGAGGTCGAGCCCGAGGGTCCGAAGATCGGGGATCTTGATCTGCTGTTCCACGACGGCCGGATCGAGGGCGACGTCGAGCACGTGAAGCTGCTCGACGAGCCGTACCTGCTGGTGGCCGGGCGCGGTCAGTTTCCCGATGGTCCGGTACGGGTGGAACTGCTCGACGGAGCGCCGATGGTCGGGTGGCCGCGCACCTTTCATCAGCGCTGGTTGGAGCGGACGCTCGCGGAGTACGGCGCGCGGCCGCGGATCGTGTTCCGTACCGGCGGCCACGAAACCATCTTGTCGATGGTCCGTGCGGGGATCGGCTCAGCGGTACTCCCGTGGCTGGCCCTGCATGGATCCGACGCGGCATCCGATGATCGGCTCAGCATCCACCAGTTGGAGCCCGCGCCATCCCGCGAGATGTTCCTGCACTGGCCCGCCGAACGCACCCACTCGCCCCTCGCGACCCGAGCCATCGAAATCGCCGTCGAAGCAGCCGGCGACCTCGCCGCCCAGATCTGACCTCAGGGACTGGCTCACCTGATCCGGCAGCTGGGAAACGAGCCGTAGGAGGGAGTGGGTGCACTCAGCTCAGTTCGGGTGCCGTGATGTGGGTGACCGCCGCGGTGAGGGTTTCGCGGGTTTTGGCGGAGAGGCCGGTGGTGAGGGCTTCTACCCGCTCGGTGAAGGCGGTGTGGGCCTCGGCCGCGAGGGCGTGGCCGCCGGGGGTGAGGGCGATCTGGCTGGCGCGACGGTCGGTGGGGTGCGGGTTGCGGGCCAGCAGCGAGCGGCGCTCGAGGCGGTCGACCATGCTGGTCAGGCTGGAGCGCTCGATGGACATGATGCGGCTCAGGTCGGTCATGCCCTGCGGGCCCGCGAGCAGCACGCACAGTAGGTGGGCTTGCTGAGGGGTGAGGCCCAGTGGGCGGCTCGTTTCGGCGTACAGGTCCTGGAGGACGTGCATCAGCTGCACCAGGGAGCCGACCAGCTCCGTGTGCCTCGTTGTCGTCGTCGCCACCCCACCACTGTAGTCCGACCTGCGGACAGTTTGGGGTTCCGATAGTTAGGAGGGCTAGTATTTAGGTGTTCGAACTACTTTGGAGGCAGTTGATGAACGTGCGCTTCGGCTACGGATCTCCCGACCACATCCGCGAGTTCCCGGAGATCCTCCGGCTGGCCGAGCAGGCGGACCGGGATGGGCTCGACCTCTTCTCGCTCTCGGACCACCCCTACCTGCCCAATCTGCTCGACCCGTACGCGACGCTCGCCTTCGTACTCGGCCGGACGACCCGCATCGCCGGGCTTGCCAACGTCACCAACCTGCCGCTCCGCCCGGCGCCGGTGCTCGCGCGCACGGCATCCTCGCTGACCGCCATCTCCGGCGGCCGGTTCGTTCTCGGCCTGGGCGCGGGCGGCGCGTGGGACAAGATCGCGACGATGGGCGTGCCCAAGGTCCGCCCGGCCGAGGCGGTGGAGGCGTTCGAGCAGGCGATGATCCTGGTCCGCAAGCTCTCCGGCGGCGGTCCTGCCGTCACCGACCCGTACTACGGCGTGACCGCACTCGCCCCCTCCCAGGTACCGGCGCCGCCGATCTGGACCGGCTCCAACGGACCCAAGTCGCTGGCTGCGACCGGCCGCCAAGCGGACGGCTGGATCCCCGGCCACGCGGCCGATTGGCTCAGTGAGGCCTACCGCCAGGCCCGCCCGATCATCGACGAGGCGGCCCTGTCGGTCGGCCGCAAACCCTCCGACGTGGCCACCATCTACAACTTCCCCGGCCGGATCACGGCCCAGCCGCTCGACCGCGTCCGCGACGAGGACGGCCGCTGGATCGGAGGCTCGCCGGCTCAATGGGTGGAGGAGCTGACCTCGGCCGTACTGGAGCACGGCGCGGCCGGCTTCGTCCTCTTCCCGCGAGGCTCCGACCCCTTCGAAACCACCCTCAGCCGCTGGTCCCAAGAGGTCGCCCCGGCAGTCCGAGCAGCCATCGGCTAGGCGGCATACCAGCACTGTCAGCCTCGGGGGCGACCCCTTGAGGTGGTTCAGGTCCAGTCGACGGAGAAGAACTGGGTTTCCTGGAATTCGTGGAGGCCGTCTCGGGCTCCTTCGCGGCCCAGGCCGCTTTGTTTGAGGCCGCCGAAGGGGGCGGCCGGGTCGGAGACGACGCCGCGGTTGACGCCGACCATGCCGGCCTCGATCGACTCGGCGATTCGCAGCGCGTCCTGGAGCCGGCCGGCGTAGACGTAGCCGGCCAGGCCGTACTCGGAATCGTTGACCTGGGCAAGCATCTCCTGCTCGCCGCGCCAGCTGATGACCGGCGCGACCGGGCCGAAGATCTCCTCGCGGACGATCCGGGAGCCGGGCTCGACGTCGACGAGCAGGGTCGCGGGGTAGTACCAGCCCTCGGCCGGTACCGGGCCGGTGTTGGTGATCCGCGCACCGTTGGCGACGGCCTCGTCGACGAGTCCGCTGACACCGGTGACGGCCTTCGCGCTGATCAGCGGGGCGATCTCGAGCTTGTCGATCGCCGCGCCGAACCGCGCCACGAAGTCGTCGAGGACGTCCGCGTGGACGAAGAAGCGGTTCGCCGCCGTGCAGGCCTGGCCGCCGTTGCGGAACTTCGCGATCATCGCGCCCGCGACGGCGGCGTCGAGGTCCGCGTCGGCGGTGACGACGAAGGGCGCGTTGCCGCCGAGTTCCATGCTGGTGTTGAGAACGCGGTCGGCTGCCTGCCTGAGCAGGGTGTGGCCGACCCGGGTCGAGCCGGTGAAGGAGAGCTTGCGGACGCGGTCGTCCTCCAGCCAAGTGGTGACGACTTCGGCGGGGGAGTCGGTCGTCACGACGTTCACCACACCTTCGGGTACGCCGGCCGCGGTCAGCAGGTCGGCGATCGCCAGGGCGGTCAGCGGGGTCTCGGAGGCAGGCTTCAGGACGACCGTGCAGCCGGCGGCGAGGGCGGGAGCGATCTTGCGGGTTGCCATCGCCGCCGGAAAGTTCCAGGGCGTGACGAGTGCCGCGATGCCGACCGGCCGGTGGGTCACGATCGTACGGGTGCCACCGGCGGGGGAGGAGCCGTAGCTGCCGTCGGTGCGGACGGCCTCCTCGGAGAACCAGCGGAAGAACTCGGCGGAGTAGGCGACCTCGGCTCTGGCGTCCGCTTCGGATTTGCCGTTCTCGGCTGTGATCAGGGATGCCAGGCGGTCGGTGTCAGCGATGATGAGTTCGTAGGCTTTTCGGAGTACCTCGGCTCTGACCCTCGGCGCGGTGGCGGCCCAGTCCGGGAAGGCCTTCGCGGCGGCGTCGACGGCTGCGGTCGCGTCGGCGGCGGTACCGTTCGGCACCTCGGCGATGATTGCCTCGGTGGTGGGGTTGTAGACGGCAAAGGACGTCACCGGGATTCCTCCAGAACTGTGTCGAGCAGGTCGAGGCCTTCGACGAGCAGGTGGTCAGGGATCGACAGTGGCGGCAGGAAGCGCAGTACGTTGCCGAACGTCCCGCAGGTCAGCACGATGAGCCCCTGCGCATGAGCGGCCGCCGCGACCCGGCGCGTCAGGTCGGCATCGGGTGCGGTTGTTCCCGGTACTACGAGTTCGACCGCGAGCATCGCGCCTCGGCCGCGTACGTCGCCGATCCGGTCGTCGCCTGCCTGGGTCTTCCTGAGGTGTTCGGTCATCAGGTCGCCGATGGCGCGGGCTCGTGCCACCAGTCCATCGGTCTCGATCAACTCGATCACCGCGAGCGCGGCAGCGCAGGCGAGCGGGTTGCCGCCGTAGGTCCCGCCGAGGCCACCGACGTGAGGAGCGTCCATGATCTCGGCGCGACCGGTCACGGCCGACAACGGCAGCCCGCCCGCGATGCCCTTCGCGGTCACGATCAGGTCGGGTACGACCCCCTCGTGCTCACACGCGAACAGGTCGCCGGTCCGGGCGAACCCGGTCTGCACCTCGTCAGCGACGAACACCACGTCGTGGTCCCGGCACCACGCCGCCAGCGCCGGAAGGAAACCAGGTGCCGGTACGACGAAGCCGCCCTCGCCCTGGATCGGTTCGATCACCACGGCCGCGAGGTTCTCGCTGCCGACCTGCTTCTCGATCACCTCGATCGCCCGCCGCGCCGCTGCCGGCCCATCGGTGCCGCGGTCGGTGCCCTGATCGCGGAAGGGGTACGACATGGGTGCGCGGTACACCTCGCCGGCGAAGGGGCCGAAGCCGCTCTTGTACGGCTGGTTCTTCGCGGTCATCGCCATCGTCAGGTTGGTCCGGCCGTGGTAGGCGTGGTCGAAGGCGACCACGGCCTGCTTGCCGGTGTACGCGCGGGCGATCTTCACCGCGTTCTCGACTGCTTCCGCGCCTGAGTTGAAGAGAGCTGTTCGCTTGGCGTGGTCACCGGGGGTGATCCGGTTGAGTGCCTCTGCGACGCGGATGTAGCCGTCGTACGGGGTGACCATGAAGCAGGTGTGGGTGAAGGCGGCCAGTTGGTCCTGGACCGCGGTGACCAGGGCAGGCGCGCTGTTGCCGACGGTGGTGACGGCGATGCCGGAGCCGAAGTCGATCAGCGAGTTGCCGTCCACGTCGACCACCACGCCGCCACCCGCTGCGGCGGCGTAGACGGGCATGATCGTCCCGATGCCCTGGGGCACGGCGGCCGTCTTCCGGCTCTGCAGGTCGCGGGAGCGCGGACCTGGGATGGCCGTGAGTAGGCGACGTTCCTGGGGGAGCGATGGGCCCCCGGTGGGTGGGTTCGGCATGGTCACCACGGTGCGGCCTGGGATGGGTAGGAAGCGACGGCTTATCTGCACAATCTGGCGCAGCCTCTTGTGCAAAACTGTCAGCATGATCCCGCTGAACGCCGTACTGGCTGAGCCTGGGCTGGACCTGAAGGTGGTCCACGTTCCGCGGCCGGAGGCGCCGGTGCGATGGGTGGCGACCAGTGAGCTGGTCGATCCCACCCCGTTCCTGGAGGGCGGGGAGCTGCTGCTGACGACGGGGTTGGCCACGGCTGGTTGGCGGCGTGAGTGGACTGGGTATGTCACCCGGCTCCGGGACGCGGGGATCGCCGGCCTCGGGATCGGGACCGGGCTGACTCATCGGGCACCGCCCCGGGGGTTGGTACGGGCGTGCGAGGAGCTCGGGCTGAACCTTGTCGAGGTGCCTCGGCTGACGGCGTTCGTGGCGATCAGCCGGCGTACGGCTGGTTTGCTCGAGCAAGCGGAAGAGCGCGCGGCGCGGACCGCGCTCGAGTTGCAGCGTCGACTGACGGCCGCGGCTGCGGGCCCTGACCCCTCGTCGGCGATCCTGCGGCAGCTGGCCAAGGCAACCACCGGCGTCGCCTGCCTCTTCACCCCGGCCGGCCAGCTGGTAGCCGGCTCACCCGGCGAGCTCGACCTGAGCGAGATTCGCGAGCAACTGAAGGCGATCCGGTCCCGAGGGATGCTCGCGGCGCTGACCCTCAGCAAGCCCGGACAAGTGCTCACCATCCAGCCGATCGGCCTGAACCAGCGCCCCGACAGCTACTTGGTCACCGCCACTACCACCCGCCCGACCGAACCTGAGCGCCGAGCTGTCGGTACCGCGGCCGCGCTGCTCGCGTTGGTCTCGGAGCAACAGCGCGAAAAACTCGAAGACCGCCGTCGCGTCGCTGCGCGAGCCTTCGCCCTACTGATGACAGGCGACCACCGCACAGCCCAACTAGTACTGGACCGCGAAGCCTTCCCCACCAAACTCCAGGTCCTAGCCGCCCGCGGACCGGCGGAGGCAGTCGATGACGCACTAAGTTTGGCTGAGACCACCAACCAAGTTGCTGTTCTAGTAGAGGGCGACCTCTTCGTGGTCGCCTCCGCTGCGGCGGCGAACGGCATCGCCTCCGAGCTGGCCGACTTGGGTTTGCTTGTTGGAGTTGGCGACAGCGCGGCTCCCGACAAGCTTGCCGGGAGCCGCAGTACGGCAGTACAGGCTCTTGCTCGGACCTCCGCGGCGCGACCTGTCGTTCGGTGGAACCGGATCGTCCATGAAGGCCTCACCGCACTTGTCGACCAGTCCACGGCGGCGGCCTTCGCCGCCTCCTACCTGGGCACCCTGACCGCAGAGCAGCTCGAAACCCTGCGGTCCTACCTCCGCCACCACGGCTCCCACCTGAAAACGGCGGAAGAGCTGGGCATCCATCGCAACACGGTCGGGAACCGCCTGGCCCAGATCGAGCACCAGCTAGGCGACTCGCTGGCCGACCCCGACGTCAGAATGACCGCCTGGTTCGCCCTGCAGGCAGTACGCGATCAGCTGCCGCACTTGTAGAGGACCGCCGCCTGCCACCCCGAGGTGTTCTCGTAGCCGCCCGCGCTCCACGGGGCCCCGCGGTCGAAGCTGTGCATCAGCAAGGTGCCCTCGGGGAAGGTGAAGCGGGTGCCATCGCTTCTGACCAGGACCGAGGAGTAGTGGTCGATGAATTCGTCCCCCGCGGTGACAGCGTCACCGGAGCTGTTGACGTCGGCCACGGCGTCCTCGAGCTGTGCGACCAGAGTGCCGCGAGTGTTCCAGATCAACCCGGTGGAGTAGATCCCCTGGCCCACCTGCCCGCCGATCCAGGTGCCCTCGATGTCCCCGACAGAGGCGCTTTCGTGCTGGGGTCCCGTGAGCCGGATCGGCCGGCTGTGCCAGGAGTTCCAGACGTAACTCGCGAAGTCCGACGTGTCCGGGCTGCCCGCCGACCCGATGATCCGGCCCTCGTCGGAGATGCCCTCGACAGAGAACGCCTGCATGCCCTTCGGCGTGCGGAGAAGCCGCGGTTCACCGCCGGCCGGCCAGACGAAGGGGTGAACGTGTTCCTTGCTCTCGTCGTCCCAGGCCAGACCGACGATGTCCTGCCGGGCGTTCATCCCGGTGAGCACCGAGATGTCCAAGCCGGCGGGCACCTTCAAGATCCGGTACGAGTCGGTCTTGACCGAGTAGACCCAGAAGTCGGTACTGGCCTGGTTGCCGGTCGTACCGAGGACAAGACCGCCCTTGACCACCTTGTAGCCGTACGACCAGCTGTCAGGCTGCGACGCGAGCCAGCGCGGTACGCCGTCCACCCAGAGGACTGCCTGGGACGCCCCCAGTCGCTGGGCATCGCCGAGCACGTACCGGCCGGACGGATCCGCGTCGATGACCTTGCTCGAGCCGGCCTCGGAGTCGGCCGGCAGCGGAAGCAGGGTCTTGGTACAGGCTTCCGGCCCGGCAGCGATGGACTGTGTGGCCGGAAGTGCTGTGGCGAGAAATGCGGTGGTGGCGCAGAGCGCGGCCAACTGTCGGATCATGTGAGCCCCCCAGACGAAATGACAAACGACGCCAGAGGATCCCATCCAGCCGGGGCTAGCTGCCAGAGCCCGGGCGAAGGTTGCAGCTTGCTGCAATGCGACGTTTCCCAACGACCGGGACCTAGACTCCCGTCGCGTGGACCATCAGTTTCTGCTTGTCGCCGGTGCTGGGCTGGCGATCATGATCACGGCGTCAGTGTTCGCGCGGCGTACGGGCGTCGCGGCGCCGTTGCTGCTGGTGGGGCTCGGGATCGGGGCGAGCTATCTGCCCGGTACTCCGGTCATCCACGTCGAGCCAGAACTCATCCTGGCCGGAGTGCTGCCACCATTGCTGTACTCGTCGGCCGTGCAGTTGCCGGTGCTCGACGTACGGCGGAACGTAGCGCTGATCGCCTGGCAGTCGGTGGTGATGGTGATCGTGTCGGCGCTGGCCATCGGCGCGCTGGTGCATGCCTTGTTCCCCGAGATCTCCTTCGCCCTGGCCACCGCGCTGGGGGCGGTCGTGAGTCCGACCGACGCGGTCGCCGCGACGGCGATCGGGCACCGGATCGGGCTGCCGCCGCGGCTGATGACGGTGCTCGAGGGGGAGAGCCTGGTCAACGACGCGTCCGCTCTCGTCGTACTCCGGACAGCCATCGCCGCGATCGCCGCGTCCTCCGGTTTCAGCTTCGGGCATACGGTCCTCGACTTCGGCTGGGCGGTTCTCGGAGCCGTGCTGATCGGGCTGCTGGTCGGCTGGCTGACGGCATTGCTGCGGCAGCGCCTCGACGATCCGGTGCTCAACACGACGATCTCCTTCGCGGTCCCCTTCCTCGCATACTTCCCGGCCGAGGAGGTCCACGCTTCCGGCGTACTGGCCGTGGTGATGGCAGGGCTGCTGACCGGCGCTCTGGGCAGCAAGCGGTTCAGTGCCCGCGACCGGCAGACCCAGGCGACCACCTGGACGACGATCAGCTTCATCCTCGAGAGCGCCGTCTTCCTTGCCATGGGCTACCAACTTCCCGAACTCCTGGACGCAGCCCGGGCCGAGACCACCACTGCTGAGATCACCGGTCTTGTACTGCTTGTAGTCGGGCTGTTGATCGTCATCAGGTTCGCCGGGCTGGCCTGGCCGGCGTGGCGGGAGCGGTTCGGCCGGAAGGACCGCAATGAGCAGAACCGGGCGAAGCTCGGTCAGTTCGAGGAGCGGTTGGACTCGCTGACTCCGGCGGGCCAGCGGGAGGAGAACCGGCTGGCTTGGGCTCGCCGCCGGCTCGCGCGTGGTCGGGCGGATGTGGAGTTCGAGGAGCGGGAGCCGATCACCGGGCGCGGGTATGTCGTTGTCGGCTGGGCCGGGATGCGGGGTGTCGTGACGGTCGCTGCCGTTCAGACGATCCCAGGCGGTACTCCGCACGTCGACACCGTTGTCCTGGCGGCGTTTCTGGTCGCGCTCATCACGCTGGTGCTGTTCGGGCTGACGTTGCCGATGGTGATCGGGCGGATGAACTTCGCCGCCGAGAGCGCCGAGGACAAGCGCGACTCCGTCCAGTCGCTGCTGCGGCGGGTCGGCGAAGATGCGATCGACACGCTCGGTCCGCTGGAGGAGCAGACCATCGGTGGTGAGCGGCTCGATCCGGAGCTGGTCACGACGATGAAGGACCGGATCGTTCCGGGGCTTGTCTCCGGGAGCAGCCAGCTCCGGAACGCCAAGCCAGACTCGTTCGAGCAGATGATGATCGTCCAGCGCCGCTACCTCGACGCGATGCGCGACGCCCTCGGCGTCGAACGCAGCATCGGCGCCTACAGCTCCGCCACCTACCGCCAGGTCGAGGCCCTGCTCGACGCCATAGAACAACGCCTCGGCACCCGCTAGCCGCCTCGAACCGCCTTCTGCCTCGGCGCCCGCTAGCGGTTGGCGGTGATCGCTGCGGTCAGGGTATCGATGGACGCGGCGGTCGCCTCGAAGGTTAAGGGCGGCTCTGGGTTCCACGGCAGGACCTGACCGCCGCGCACGGCCGGGTGCTCCGACCACGCCGGGATCTCCGCCAGCTGATCAGCACCGAGTGAGTTGGGCCGTTGGTCGTACAGCAGGATGTCCGCGGGATGACTGCCGGCAAGGTCGTTCCACTTCACGACTTCCCAGCCGCCCTTCGCCGGAGTCGGCGTGAACGGCAGCCCGGCATCCGCCAGCAGCCGGAGCCCCGGCCAGTACGCCGGATTGGCCACATACGCGTCCGTCGGAGTACCACCGGACAGAGCAGTCACCCGTACGCCGGGCCGCCCGCCCACGGCAGCACTCAACCGCGCGAGCGCCTCAGTCAGTACCGCCTCGTCGTCGGCAAGATCCGACCCATCCGTCAACGCCTCAGCCAGCTGATGAAAGCGCCCGATGATCGTCTCGAGTCCCGGCTCGCCGGCGATCCGGATCAGCAGGATCGGCGCGAGCTCACCCAGCTTGGCCGCGACATCTTCGGAGAGCCCGTACACCTCGCCCGCATAGCTGACCCCGACCACGAGATCAGCCCGCAACGTCGCGATCAGCTCGTCATCAACAGCATCACCCGAGCCGATACTCGGCACATCCAGGCCGACCGCCGGCTGCGCCCCTGCATCAGCGTGATGCTGCGACCCGAAGTACCCGACAACCGGTACTCCCAGCCCGGCCAGCGTCTGCGCGGCCTGCGCGTAGGCCAGCACCCGCGTCGGACGACTCGCCACCTCGATCTGATCGCCGCGATCATCCTCGAACAACCAGCTGTCGGACGCCATGCCGTCCCCCTTCTAGGTGTGCCGAACACCCATCATGCCCGCAGTCCACCGCCGCCGCCGTGCCACGCCGACGCCCCCCGATCCTGGCTGGCGTCCACCCCCCAGCTGGCCAGCAGGCGTAACGCCTCTTCCGAGGCAGAACCGGGCTCGGTGTGGTAGATCGACAGTGCCTGCTCCTGGTCGTCGGGGAGGGCGAAGGTCTCGTAGTGGACCGTCAGCTCGCCGACCAGCGGATGGGCGATCCGCATGCTGGCATGGGTCTTGCGCTTGACGTCATGGCTGGCCCACAGAGTGCGGAAGTCCTCGCTCTTCATCGACAGTTCGCCGACCAGTTCGGCGAGCAGCGGATCGTCGGGGTGCCGGCCGGCGTCGAACCGCAGCTGTCCGACCACGTCGGTGGCCTTGGCTTTCCAGTTCGGGAACAGCCGCCGGGCGTCGGGATCGAGGAAGACGATGCGCGCCCAGTTGCGGTCCCGCGGTTCGCGAGCCGCCCAGTCGCCGAACAGCGCGGACGCCGTCCGGTTCCAGGCCAGTACCTCGGTACGCCGCCCCCACACGTACGCCGGTACGCCGTCGATCGCATCCAGCATCGTCAGCAGGGCGGGTCGTACCCGTTGGGGAGATGACGTAGTAGCGCCTCGCTGTCGCGTGGGCTTGGCGAGGTGGAGCAAATGGGAATGCTCAGTCTCGGAGAGCCTGAGCGCGTCGGAGATCGCGTTGAGCACCTCGAGCGAGACGTTGCGGCCGTTGCCCTGCTCCAGACGCGTGTAGTAGGCGACGGAGACCCCAGCGACCTGGGCCAGCTCCTCGCGGCGCAGACCCGGTACGCGACGCTGCCGCCCGTACTCCGGCAGGCCGACGTCGGCGGGCTTCAACCGGGCCCGCCGGGAGCGCAGGAACTCGCTCAGCTCGGCGTTCTCGTTGCTGCTCACGTACCCAGTATCACTCCGGAAACCTGGTTCAGCCTGACCCTGCCAGTAGTAGGCACGGCAGGCGTACGCCAACCAGGGGTCTGGGTGAAGCGCTGCGGGCGACGCAACCTGAACAGGTGACAACTACAACAACTTCCCCCGCCGCCGTCCATGGGCGGGAACGTCTTCCTGGCAAGGCCTTGTTCGGTCTGTTCCTCGCAGGGTTCATCGGCATTCTCACCGAGTGCCTGCCGGCCGGTCTGCTCCCCGAGATCAGCCGCAGCCTGCATACCAGCGTCGCCGCCACCGGTCAGATCGTCACGATCTACGCCTTCGCGACAGCGCTGGCAGCGATCCCGTTGTCGCGTCTGACGGCGCGATGGCCGCGCAAGTACGTGCTGTATGTCGCGCTGGCGGTCGTCATCGTCACCAACGCACTCACCGCGGTGTCCGGCAACTACGCGCTGACCATGGTGATTCGGTTCGCGGCCGGAGTGGGCACGGCGATGATCTGGCCGCTCCTCGCTGGGTATGCCGCACGTCTCGCACCGCAAGGCCAGCAGGGCCGTGCCATCGCGATCGCCTTGGCCGGTACGCCGTTGTCGCTCGCCCTGGGCGTGCCGATCGGCACCTGG
This sequence comes from Kribbella sp. NPDC051620, assembly GCF_044453825.1. Taxonomy (NCBI): domain Bacteria; kingdom Bacillati; phylum Actinomycetota; class Actinomycetes; order Propionibacteriales; family Kribbellaceae; genus Kribbella; species Kribbella sp. NPDC051620. Next base: position 115,699 of record NZ_JBITDB010000003.1, on the reverse strand, counting down.
CTCAGCCAGTTCGGCGGGTGGCAGATCGCCTTCTACGCGTCAGCCGCACTGGCCCTGCTCAACCTGGCGTGGATCCTGGCGACCTTGCCGAACCTGCCCGGTGAATCGGAGCACGAGCGGTTCACGGTCTCGCGGGTGCTGGTGATGCCGGGGTTGCGCGTCATCCTGTTCGCCCTGACGGCGTACATGGTCGCGCACAACATCCTCTACACCTACATCACTGACTTCCTCGAGTACGCCGGGATGGCGAACCAGGCCGGCTGGGTCCTCTTCGCGTTCGGGGTGACGTCTGTCCTGAGTGTCGTCGTGGTCGGTACCCACATCGATCACCACCTCCGCAAACTCGTTGTCGCAAGCACCATCTTTTTCGCGATCAGCGTCCTGGTACTGGCGGTGTTCGCCGGCCTCCCGGTGCTGATCTACCTTGCGGTCGCGGCGTGGGGCTTCGCCTTCGGCAGCTCGCCGAGCCTCTTCATCGCCGCCGCGATCGACGCCACCGGCCAAGCCGCCCACGTAGCCCAATCCATCACCATCACCGTTTTCTCCGCCTCCATCGCCCTGGGCGGCCTCGCCGGCGGCCTCCTGATCGCAGGCCTCGGCACCGCCTCGATCGCCTGGACATCCCTGGCCCTCCTGCTTGCCGCCACCGTCGCAGTCATCGCCGGCAAGTCTCACGCCTTCCCGAGAAACGCATGACCGACAAGCGAACCGGACACTGCCTGTGCGGCGCGATCAGCTGTTCTGCGGTGACTGCGGCACGCCGATCTTCACGCTCATGCACCCGCCCACGCTTCGAAGGCGACCTGAAGGTCCCTGCCGCGAACGAGTCAGCGCCCGAGGTAGGCCAGGAGGGTCAGGAGTCCCAGATCGGGCCTAGGGCTGGGATTCCCAGGCGCTCCATTCCGTGCACGACCTGCCAGGTCGCCTTTTTGTTGGAGACGCAGATGACGGCTTCGGCACCAGAGGACCTGTACTCCGAATACGCCAGCCTCACCATGTCCGGCTTGCCGTAGGCGTCGGTGTCCCAGATGAGCGTGTCCGGCTGGGCCGTGAGGATCTCGTCAACCAGCGCCTGCCCGTACGTCTTGACCGGATCACGCGTCACCCACACCAGCTTGTGGGGAACCCGGGCCGCCAGGACATGCGCCAGCACCGGACCGATCCCGCTCCCCGTCACGACGTACACGACTCGCCGGAAAACCGTGCCGTAGTTGGCCATCCCGGCCGTGGCGACGCCGCGGACCCAGACGTGCGACGGGGGATTGTCGATGAAGTCTCCCGTCCAGTCGCCGGCCCGGGACACCGCCATCCGGAATCCCGGCGCACCCGGCGTCGGGATCACCGCGAAGCTGTGCCACTGCCGCAGCGGATGCCGCGAGATCGATCGCGTCGAGCCGGCCATCGGGCGACTGTGTCCCGCGCTGACCAGCGCGACATGCGACGACGGCCGGACGACGTCGATCGGGATTCGGCGCAGCAACATCCACGGAGTCAGCGAGCTGATCGTCGTCAACGCGAGCACCCACACGGTCGGCGTACCGGCGAGCGCGGCCAGCAGCGACTCCGAGCGTCCGCCGGACGAGGATCCACGCTGCTCGTCAACGAGCAGCAGGGCGCCGATCCAGAACAGCGTCGACAGCGCCCACCCGCCGAATCGGTGAACCCGCTCGAACAGGTCGTGCCGCTTGGCCCGCATCGATGGCCGCGACGTCATCACGATCGCCAGCAGCAGGAGCGACTGCACGTAGTACACGACAAGCAGCCCCAACCCCACCTGGCCGGTTGCGGCGACGGTCAGCGCGAAGAACCACAGCGTCCCGCAGACAGCGCCACCCACATGCAGTCCGCCCAGGTGGTACCCCTTCGCCAAGGCCCACCGAAGCCGCAGCGGCCACGACTTGGGCACTCGCATCACCAACTGGGAAAGGAAGTTCACGAAGAACTGTTGCCGCACCACCACACCCAGCGCGAAGTTGACCTGAGCAACCAGCGCCAGGTTCAAGACGGAGTCCCACCAGTGGCCGCTCAGCCCCCAGCCGAACACCAGCACGTTGGACATCACCACGAACAACGTCAACCGATGGCTCTGCATCATCCGCGGATGCTTCAGCACCCGCCGCGCCACCGGAAGCGGCTCCGGCAGCTTCACGTCCGGTAAAGGGACAGGCGTCAGCAACTCTTGTACCGCAGTCATGAAATTCCCCCAGAATTTCCGAATCACCCCGTTGTTCAAGGTAAGACGCCTCAGCGGCGGATTCGGTTGATTCCGACCCGAATCCCGCCGCCGGAGGACCTCACAATGCGGGAGGCTGTGGCGTCGGTACTTCGAGAGACGACGGCAACCCGAGGAGGCGGCAGTGAGCGGTGGCGACCCGAAGCTGAGCGTGATCATGAGTGAGCGGCGGCAGCTGATCAATCTCGCGTACCGGCTGCTCGGCTCACTCGCGGACGCCGAGGACGTGGTGCAGGAGACGTACGCGCGCTGGTACGCGATGTCGCGGGAGAAGCAGGATGCGATCGAGTCGCCCGGCGCCTGGCTGACGACGGTCGCGAGCCGGATCTGCCTCGACCTGCTCGGCTCCGCCCGGGTACGCCGGGAGCGCTACGTCGGCGAATGGATCCCCGAGCCCGTGCCCGACCAGACCGAGACCGACCCGGCCGACCGCGTCACCCTGGACGAGTCGGTCAACATGGCCTTCCTGGTCGTGCTCGAATCGATGACGCCGGCCGAACGCGTCGCCTTCATCCTGCACGACGTCTTCCGCTACCCGTTCCCCGAAGTCGCCGAGATCGTCGGTCGTACCCCGGCCGCCTGCCGTCAGCTCGCCACCTCGGCCCGCCGCCGCCTCCGCACCTCGCAGACCCCGCCGCCTCCGGAGGCCGAGCGCACCGCGATCGTCCGCGACTTCATGCAGGCCTGGAAGGCGAAGGACATCCAGGCCCTGGTCGGCCTGCTGGACCCGGCGGCCGTCTCGATCGGCGACGGCGGCGGCCTGGTCACCGCTGCCCTCCACCCGGTCGAAGGCGCCGAGGCCATCGCCCGGCACTTCGTCGACATCGCCGAACGCCGAGGCTCCCTCACCGTCGAGGAACGCACCGTCAACGGCCAGCCGGGCCTGGTGGTCCTCGACGAAGGCAACGCCGCCGCCGTCCTCGCCTTCGACCTGGAAGGCGACAAGATCAAACACATCTGGTCCATCCGCAACCCGGAAAAGCTCCGTCCCTGGACGGCGAACTGAACGACGGACGGGTGGTACAGGCGGCCGCCAGAGGGGTGTGTCCGAGGGGTGAGCAGACGACTCGCCGGGGGCTGTGGCAGCCAGTTCATCGTTGTAACGTGGCGGAGATCGCGAAATCGATTTCGCTAGGAGGAGCCGGTGTCGACACCGCTCAAGGTTGCTGTTCTGGGGTTCTGGCACGTTCACGCGAAGGACTACGCCCGGCAGGCGCAAGAGCATCCCGGTACGGAGCTGGTCGCCGTCTGGGATGACGATCTCGACCTCGGCCAGGCGGGGGCAGAGCAGTTCGGCGTCCCGTTCACCGATGATCTGGAGGGGCTGCTGGCCCGGGATGACCTCGACGGGGTCATCATCACCACCTCGACCGACGTGCACCGCGACCTGATGGTCAAGGCGGCCAACGCCGGCAAGCACATCTTCACCGAGAAGGTGCTGGCGCCGACTGTTGCCGAGGCCACCGAGATCATCGAGGCCGCCGATGCCAACAACGTGAAGCTCGTAGTGTCGCTGCCGCGGCTCGCGCACGGCTACACGCAGGCCGTCCGCGAGGTGATCGCCAGTGGTGTGCTCGGCCGGCTCACGTATGGCAGGGTTCGGCTGTCGCACGACGGAGCGATCGCGCGCGACGGCAACGAGGGCTGGTTGCCGCAGCGGTTCTTCGATCCGAAGGCGGCCATCGGGGGAGCGCTGACCGACCTCGGCTGCCACCCGATCTACCTGCTGCAGTTGTTCCTCGGGGCCGACCCCGAGACCGTCAGCGCGACGTACCGGTCGGTGGCCGGGCTCGGCCTGGAGGACAACGCCGTCGTCACCGTCGGCTACCCCGATCAGAAGATCGGCGTGATCGAGGCGGGATTCGCCAGCCCGAACCCGTTCACGATCGAGATCTTCGGTACCGACGGCAGCCTCAGCTACACCGACGAAGGCAACGTACTCCGGGTAGCGGGCAACCAGTTGCCCGTGCCCGAGCACAGCCCGGACCCGTTCGCCCAATGGGTCACCCACATCACCGACGGCACTCGCGCGGACGACAACCTCGCCCGCGCCGTCGAGCTGACCCGGCTCGTGGTCGCCGCCAACGAGGCCGCGACGACGGGCAATTCCATCGCGTACGACGGGAAGGTGATCGGCTGATGACGCAGCTCAAGGTCGGCCTGATCGGCGGTGGTGGGATCGCGTCGGCCCACATCAAGGGCTATCACGAGCACTCCGCCAAGATCCGCATCACGGCCGTCGCCGACGCGGTCGAGACCACGGCCAAGGCCCGTGGCGAGGAGCTGGGCGCAACGGCGTACACGGACTATCTGCAGATGCTCGCAGTCGAGGAGCTCGACGCCGTCGACATCTGCCTCCCGCACCACCTGCACCGCGATGCGATCGTGGCCGCGGCCCAAGCGGGCAAGCACATTCTCTGCGAGAAGCCACTCTGCCTCTCGGCGGACGAAGCGGCCGACGTGCGCAAGGCGGTCACCGAGAACGACGTCACGCTGATGTGCGCGCACAACCAGTTGTTCATGCCGGCCGTGGCGAAGGCGAAGGAGCTGCTGGACGCCGGCACGATCGGCACCGTCTACGAAGTACGGACCACGGACAGCTTCTACAACGACTTCGATCCGGCCAACATGGGCTGGCGGGCGAGCGCGAAGACGAGTGGTGGTGGCGAGCTGATCGACACCGGGTACCACCCGACGTACCTGATGCTGCACCTGGCCGGCGCGCTGCCGGTCGAGGCGACCGCGATGCTGTCCACGCATCGGCTGAAGTTCATGGAGGGCGAGGATTCCGCCCAGGTGCTGATCAGGTTCGACAACGGCGTCGTGGGGCAACTCGTGACGAGCTGGGCCTACGATCCGGCGCCGAACACCGAGCGCTTCTCCGTCGTGGGCGAGCTCGGATCGCTGCGCAGCGACGGCGAATCGCTCACCACCCAGCTCCGCTCGGGTGAGACCGAGACCGTCGATCTCGGGTCCGTCGACACCTTCGTCGCCGAGATCGGGCACTTCGCCGACTCGCTGCTCGGCAAGACCCGCCCGCTGCACACCGAGGAGGAAGGCATCGCCGTCCTCGGCATCCTGCTCGCCGCCTACGAAGGAGCCCGGTCGAACACCATCGCCCCGATCAGATGAAGGCGATCGCGCTCACCCCGAGCGTGATCCCGACCAGATAGGTGCCGAGGGCACCGATATCGCGGAGCGGACCGTGCGCGGCGAGGGTCTTCGCCGACAGCATGCCAACGGCGTGCACGGTCCGTACTGCGAGCGCCGCGACCGACAAGGCATCGACCCACCAGCTGTCGGACAGTGCCGAGCAGACCAGCAGCAGCACGATCATGGTCGGGATGTACTCCGCGGCGTTGCCGTGCGCCCGGACCGCGATGAGAAGCCGGTCGGCGGGGTCGGTCGATGCCTGGGGGCCGCCGTTCTTGCCGCGGATCACCCGCCACCTGGTGACGTTGGCGCCGAGCACGAACAGCAGGACGCCCATCAGGGCGATGCAGACGATCGTGATGGTGGTCATGTGAGGACTCCTTCGAGGTGATGGTTCGGCTGGACGAGGCGGCTGACGATCGTGTGACTGAGTCGGGTACCGAGCAGGGCGTCGGTCTTGTGCATGCCGCCGGGACACGTGACGTTGACCTCGATCAGCCGGCCGCCGATCACGTCCAGGCCGGCGATGGCGATTCCGTGCCGGAGCAGGTGCGGGCGGAGCGCGTCGACGATCGCCCGGTCCGCGTCGTCGATGGCGGCGGGGGCGACGGGCGGGCCGATCCGGAAGTCGTCGGCGCACGGCCTGCGGAGTACGGCGCCGACGATCTCGGCGTCCAGCAGGAACAGGCGTTTGTTGCCGTGCTCAACGGCCGGCAGGTATTGCTGGGCGATCACCTGGCGACGGCCGCCATGTGTTGCCGACTCGAGAAGTGACGTTGCCGCGTGGTCGTTGCCGACCAGCCAGACGTCGAGGCCGGCGAAACCGTCGACGGGCTTGACGACCGCGGTACCGACGCCGGCGACGAATTCGCGCAGGCCGGTGAGCTCGGCCCCGACATAGGTGGGCGGGCACAGGTCGGGGAAACGCAGGGCGATCAGCTTCTCGTGCATGGCCCGGATTCCGTCGGGGCGGTTGACCACCGGCGTACCGGCCAGATCGAGCAGGTAGGTCGTGTGGAGGTAGCGCTCGTCGACAGGCGGGTCGATCCGCAGCTGTACCAGGTCGAAGGTGGCGACCTCGACGACGGCGGTGGCGAGTTCGTCGTACCAGTGCGGGTCGACGATCCAGCGATGGTCGTCGCCGGCCGGCTGGCGCGGCCGGAGGCTGATCCGGTGGGCTCTGGCGTGAAGTTTGCCGTTGGCAACGATCAGGTCCGCGGGTTCGCAGGACCAGACATCGAGGCCGAGGTCCTGGGTTGCGCTCATCAGACCGATGGTGGCGTCAATGTCGGCCTGCAGGCCGTTGAGCGGGTCGGTGACGAAGAGGACGCTGTTCATGCGGCCGGCTCCAGTTCAGGGAGTAGCCCATCGGCCGGGGCGAGGGTTCCCATGGCTGCCGCGTGCCAGTGGTCGGCCAGGTGGGGTTGCTCGGGCTCGAGTCGGCGCAGGGTGCGGCGGCGGAACTCGTCGTCGTACAGGAGGTTGGCGAGGGTCGTGATCACCGGGCCGACTTCGGTGGGTTGCTGCGCGTCGAGGAAGCGGACTTCGAGGTATGTTCCGCGCGGCCGGACTGGTGGGAACAGCGTGGTGAGGTGGTCGGCGGCGCCGCCGGTGACGAAGACGTGGGCTGCTGCTGCGAGTTCGGCGTACGCCGTCACTGGGTCTTTGCGCAGCAGGCGGTCATCGAAGCCGGTGCGGGCGGGATCGGTGCGGAGCCAGGTGGTGAGCCGGCCATCGAGGCCTGAGCTCCTCGCGAATCTTGCTGCGAGGAATGGACCGGCGAGGTTGAGAACTCGCCACTGCTCGATGCCGGCCGCGCCCGGCCACCAGTCCAGGCAGACCTGGGTGGATGCGGTTCGGCGCATCCTGCGGCGGCCGGCGGGGCCGATCGTGTCGAAATGACGATGCATGGCGACGTACCGCGGGGTGGTCAGTTGCAGTGGGACCTCGTGTTCGGGGCGCGGGTCGCAGGGGTGGGCGTGGAGCTGGATTCCGGCTGCGGTGAGGTGGGTCTGGAGATCATCGGTGTAGGCGCGGAGGTTGCCGGCCGGGTCCTGGGCGCAGGGGAGGCTCAGTTCGAGTTGGCCTCCGGGTTCGAAGCTGACGTAGGGGGCGGCGTGCGCAGTACTGGCTGCTTGGCGCACTCGTTCGATCGGTACGGCGGCGCCGGTCGTACTGTCGGCGACCAGGAACTCCTGCTCGACGGCGATGCGCGTGGTCCGGCGGCGGCCCCGGGCGAACAGGCCGGCCACGAGGGGGCGCAGCTCCTTGGTGTCCATGGTCGCTCCTGATACTGTAAGGATTCCTGTCGAAATATTGGAAGGAATCCTTACGGATGTCAAGGGCTGAGCTGCCGCGGCCGGATCGCAAGCCGCTGATCGCGCTGGTCGAGCGGGCCAATCGGGCCCTGCAGGCCGACATGGTGCGGACCGCTCATCTGCGCGGCCATCCGGAGGTCAAACCGGCACACAACTCCGTCTTCGGGACGTTGTCGAGGGACGGTTCGCGGGCCAGCGACATGGCTGAGCGGGTCGGGATCACCCGGCAGTCGATGGGGGAGGTGATCCGCGACATGGTCGGCCTCGGCATCCTCGAGATGCGCCCGGATCCCGAGGATCGGCGGGCCAAGCTGGTGACGTATTCCGAGCACGGGCTGGAGGTCGCGGCCGACGGGTACGGCCATCTGGTCGAACTCGAGCAGCGATTCGCGGCGGAGTTCGGCGCGGCGGAGTACGACATCGCTCGTGACGTCCTCAGCCGGGTCGTGGACCTACTGGACGCCTGGGCTGCCGAAGAAGCCGGCGCTGCCGCCGTTGGCGAGTAGCTGACTTGACTGGAATGTAGTCAGTGCCTACAGTCGTGAACAGAACCTGGACATCAAACGTCCAGAATAGTCGAGAAGAGGACGGCGATGAGAATCTTTCTGGCGGGCGCATCGGGGCTGATCGGGCAGCGGCTGATCCCGCTGCTGCTCGAGGAGGGGCACGTGGTCGGCGGCATGACCCGGTCGGCGGGCAAGACCGAGCTGCTCGAGCGGCTCGGCGCCGAGGCGATCCTGTGCGACGTCTTCGACCGCGAGGCACTGATCGAGGCGGTGACGGAGTTCAAGCCCGACCTGATCCTGAACGAGCTGACCGACCTGCCGGACGACCTGGCTCAGATCGGCGCGCACGCCGAGCTGAACGCCCGGATCCGTACCGAGGGCAACCAGAACCTGATCGACGCCGCACGGCAGGCCGGCTCGCCGAAGCTGCTGGTGCAGAGCGTCGCGTGGCAGTTGCCGGCCGGACCTGACGCGGTGGCTGTCGCGTCGCTCGAGAAGTCGGTCCTCGCCGAGGGCGGCGTCGTCCTGAGCTATGGGCAGTTCTACGGCCCGGGCACCTACAACGAGGCGCAGCTCCCCGCGGAGCCGCGGGTGCAGATCGATCGCGCCGCCGTCCTGACGGTCGCGGCCCTGGATGCGCCGTCGGGCGTCGTCGTCATCACTGACTGAGGAGCTCTTGTGTCAACACCACGGATCCGCACCCTGCCCGCGGGACTCGCACTGGCGGGCGCGGCGATTACCTTCACCAGCATGTACCTGGCAGCGGGCGCGCTGACGCCGTTGCTCGTCGTTTACCAGCAGCGGTTCGACTTCGCTCCCTCGATGCTCACGCTGGCGTTCGCCGTCTACGCGATCGGGTTTCTCGCGGCCGTACTGACGGTGGGGTCGCTGTCCGATCATGTCGGCCGGCGGCCGGTACTGATCGGCGCGCTGGTCGTCCAGATCGCGTCGAACCTGCTCTTTCTCTTTGCCGCCGATGTGGGGTGGGTGATCGGCGGGCGGATCGTGCAGGGGGTGGCGAGCGGAGCGGCGACGAGTGCCTTCACAGCGATGCTCGTCGAGGTCGCGCCGGCTCATCGCAAGCGGCTCGGGACGATTCTCGGCAGCGTGGGGCTGACGGGCGGGCTGGGTGGTGGCTCGTTGCTTGCTGGGTTCGCTGTCCAGTTCACCTCGTCGGCGAACACGATCATCTTCGTCGTACTGACGGTCGCGACCGTGCTCGGGATTCTCGTGGTCGCGTTCTCGCCGGAGAGCGTGACCCGTGCGCCGGGGGCGGCGCGGTCGTTGATCCCGCGGATCTCGTTCCCTGCGGCGACCCGGCGGGAGTTCGTGGCTGCCGCTCCGGTGGTGGCTGCGGTCTGGATGCTGGCGGGGTTGTCCGGCGGGCTGGCGCCGAGCATGGTGCGGAGCGTCTTTCACTCGGACAGCAGTCTGCTGGGTGGCTTCGCGGGGTTCGTCGCGCCGGCGGTGTCGGCGGTGGTCGGGTTGACGTTCGCCCGGGTGGCGCCGCGGCGGGCGATGACGATCGGGATCTACGCGTCGATCATCGGAGCCGTCGGCATCATCACCGGCGTACTGGTCGGCAGCTTGGCGGTCATGATCGTGGGGCAGGCTGTTGCGGGTGTTGGGTTCGGGGCGTCATTCACTGCTTCGCTGCGGCTGATCTTTCCGTTGGCGGCGGCGCATCAGCGGGCCGGTGTGGTTGCGGGGATCTACCTGGTCTCGTACCTCGCGCTGGGGGTGCCGATCGTGATCGAGGGGCAGTTGGTGGGTCCGCTTGGTGAGGTACCGGCGGTGTTCTGGTACACGGCTTTGACGATTCTGCTGGCTTTGATCAGTCTGATTGCTCAGCGGCGGTTGGCGATCAGCCAAGGGTCGCCTGGCGTTCTGTCCGGGCGGAATCCCGCGGAGGCGGCCAAGGCGGCCGCGTCGGCCAGGCCTGCGGCGAGCGCTTCCGGCAGGTGAGCGTCGCTGCCGAAGGCGACGCGCTCGCCGCCTTCCTCCGGCCACCATTGGAGGATCGTCGGATGGAGAGGCAGGCGGGTGTTGATCTCCAGGGCGCGGCCACCGTCGGCCAGGGCTTTGAGGGCGTGCCGCAGTTCGTCCTCGAAGTCTTCTGGGGCGAAGGGTTCGATGGTGCCGGGCCAGGAGCGGATGGGGTAGTCGATGTGGGCGAACACCTCGAACAGATCCGAGCCGGCGACCATGCGGGGGATCTCGGCCAGGTACTCGCGGAAGACCTCGTCGGCGGGGCGATGCGGGTAGAGCTCCCATGGTTCGGCGTAGACGGTGCCGTCGAGCAGGCAGTGCAAGGAGCCGAGCAGCCGGTCAAAGGTGCCCTGGGCAAGCAACTTCCTGAGTTCCACGTCGTGCAGGTGGGGCTGCCCGACCTCCACGCCACTGAGGATCCGGAGGTCCGGGTACTTGGCCCGGCACTTCTCGATCGATTCGAAGTAGCTCTGGGCGGCGAGCTCGGGGGCGTGGAGGATGCCGTTGGTGATCAGATCGGGAAACTTGTCCTCGAGAAATCCCGCCCGGAACGGCGTGTAGTCGACGTGCTCGGTGAAGGCGACCGAGGGGAGGCCCAGCTCGACGGCCCTCGCGCAGGTGCGGTCCATCGACCCTTTGTCCGCATCCCAGGAGTACTCGCTGTGGACATGCCCATCACCCGGTAACTCCATATCCGGCATTCTGCCGCAGCCGGGGGGTGGTGGCAGGTAAGTTCCTTGGGCATGGATGACATCGCCGTCCAGATCATCGAGTACCAGCGCTCGCTGCTCGCCCAGGTGGCAGACCTGGCGGTCCCGCGGGATGGCTACCCTTCGGCCGCCGACGCGGGGGCTGTCGCCTTCATCGAGCGCGTGCTCGCCGAGGACCGCCCCGACTGGCGTTCGCGGGTCGATCGCGCCCTGAATGTAGTGGCCACAGCTAGGCCTCCCGTCGTCGGCGCCGCTTCGGTGGGCGGGGGGCTGGAGCGCGTGCTCGCCGATGCCGACGTTGCATGGCTGCTCCGGCTGTTTGCGCAGGGGTATTACTCCTCGCCGGGGAGTTGGCCGATGCTCGGGTGGCGGCCTGATGCCGGCGGCGCGATGGACGCGAGGTCGACGGAGCTTGCAGTGACGCCGCGGGCGGGGATTGCTGATCGGTATGACTGTGTGGTCATCGGATCGGGGGCTGGTGGCGGTACTGCCGCGCAGGTGCTCGCGGAGTCGGGGCGGTCGGTGCTGGTGGTGGAGATGGGTGGCTATCCGTCGACCGCTGGGTTGGCTGCTGATCATCTTCGCAATCCACGGTCGGTCGCGGGGCTTCCGGCGCCGACTGATCCTGATCCGGCGGGGCGGCCGCGGGTCTCGGTTGTCGATGGGGTGGCGAGGATGGTGCTGCCGCCTGATGGTGGGTGGGGGAACAATGCCTTCACGGTTGGCGGTGGTACTCGGGTCTATGGGGCACAGGCTTGGCGGTTTGTGCCGCTCGACTTCGGGATGGCTAGCGCGTACGGCGTACCGGAGGGAAGTGGGTTGGTCGATTGGCCGATCACGTACGCCGAGTTGGAGCCGTACTACAGCCTGGCTGAGCATCGGTTCGGGGTGAGTGGCGGCGGGGTGGATCCGTGGCATGACGCGCGGTCGGTTCCGTTGCCGATGCCGCCCCTGCCGCGGACCGAGCCGGCGCGATTGCTGGCCGCCGCGGCGGATCGGTTGGGGTGGGGGACGCTCGACGTACCGCTGCTGATCAACTCGGTGGAGTATCAGGGGCGGCCGGGATGTGCGCGGTGTGGGCAATGTGTCGGCTTTGCCTGTCCGGTCGAGGCCAAGTCGGGTACGCACAACACGGCGCTGCCGGCCGCGCTGGCGACCGGCCTGTGCACACTCGTCACGAACACGACCGCGTCGCGCCTGGTGACTGATGATGGAGGCCGGGTCGCCGGCGTCGAGCTGGTTGCCATCGACAACGGTCAGGTCTGGCGGCGTACCGTCGACTGCGCCGAGGTCGTCCTCGCAGCGGGCGCCACCGAGACTCCGCGGTTGCTTCTCAACAGCGCGCATCCCCTTGAGCCACAGGGAATCGGCAACAACCACGACCAGGTCGGCCGCTATCTCCAGGCGCACGTTTATGCGGGCGCCATCGGTCTGTTCGAAGACGAAGTGTCCGACCTGCTCGGCCCAGGAGTGTCGATCGCGACCTGCGACTTCCGGCACGGCAACGAGGGCATCATCGGTGGTGGCATGCTGGCGAACGAGTTCGTCCCGACGCCTGCCGCGACGTACGACTACCTGACCTCGGCCGGCCTCATCCCGCGTACGGGCATCGAGAGCAAACAAGCGATGCGCCACGAGGCCCGCCGGATGATGCGCGTCGTCGGCCCGATCCAGCAAGTCACCTCACCGAACTCGAGAGTCCAGCTGGATCCTGCGATCACTGACCGCTTCGGCCTCCCCGTCGCCCGCATCAGCGGCTCGATCCATCCCGAGGACCTCCGCGCCCAGGCGTTCATGAGCGCAAAGGCCCGCGAGTGGCTCCTCGAGGCCGGCGCCACCCGTACTGCCGTCTCCGCGCCCGCCAACCCCACCCAAGCCAGCGTCGGCCAGCACCAAGCAGGCTCCTGCCGAATGGGCACCGACCCCACCCACTCCGTCACCGATCCCAACGGCCGCCTCTGGACCCACCACAACGTCTACGTAGCCGACGCCTCCCTCCACCCCACCAACGGCGGCGTGAACCCAGTGCTCACCATCCTCGCCAACTCCCTGCGAATCACCACCCGGCTCACCCACCGCTAGCTCGCTCCTTGGCGTAGCGTATCGAATTTGATACCGTCGAGAAGTGGATGTTGCTGACTACGAGCGGGCGCAGATCGCAGACGACATGCGGTTGGCGCTGGCCGACGCGGGGCTGACCCAGGAGGCGTTTGCCCGCCTGCTGGGGACGTCGCGGCCTCGACTGTCCGCCTATCTCAGCGGCCGGACGATTCCGTCAGCCGCTCTGTACCAACGCGCTCTGCGCGCCGGGCGGGCACTCAAGAGCAGCCGTGCCCATGGCTGGATGACGCCGGACCGGACGATCGACGAGATCAACGCGACCCTGGCTGAGGGTGACGAGCAGTGGGCGTTCAAGTTGGTCTTGCAGGCACGCGATCAACTGGCCTACCAGCTGCGCAATCATGAAATGGGTAGTGACGCGTGGCTGCTCCGGAGCCGCGAGATCGCAGATCCGCGCTTCGAGACATTGCTCGCTGCGTTGATCGGACACGAGTTCTCGTCGTACGACGAGCGTCGTACTCCGGAGTGGGCCCGGGACGTCAGGTTGAAGAAGCCGTGGCTCCATCCCAACGCCCGCCGCGGTGCCGACTGGACCAGGAAGAACACCCCGCCATGGCTCGCCGAGCGCGGAATCTTCATCTCCGAACACGATCTGAAGACCGCGTAGAACACTGATGGCAGACGACTTCACCGCACCCGAGATCCGACGACTTCTTGATCTGCTCGAAATGGAACTCGCTGGGCGAGGCGTGGCCGCGGCGATGTAAGTCGTGGGTGGCGCGGCCATCGCGTTGAACTACAGCTCGGGCCGCCGCTGTGGTCAATGCACCGATTCGTGCCGGGCTGCGCATCGAGGTCGCGACTCCGGAAGCGCTGCTGGCCATGAAGTTGGAGATTCACGGTGGCTACGACGACATGCTGCTGTGGTGCCGGAGTCTCGTCGGGATGCTTTGGCCATAAGTGACGTCGAGGCTGCGTGGAGCTCTAGGCGTCGATGAGGGCTGTGTGTTTGCCGGTGGTCAGGGATTGGCCTCGGTCGATCATTTGTTCGGCGATTCGGTCTACGGCGGTGGAGAAGGCGGGGGCGTTGTCGGGGTCCCAGTCTTCGAGGCGGGTGAGGATCCAGGTTCGGTAGGCGCCTACGAAGCGCTGGAAGAGTTCGAGGCCGGGCTGGGTGAAGCGGTAGTGGCCGAGGGTTTCGGAGAGATAGCCGTCGGAGACCAGCTGGGTGGCCAGGGGTTCGAAGACGCCTGGTGGGACCTTGAGGTCGCCGGTGATCTCCTGCAGGGTGGCGGAGCCGCTTTCGGCGCCGCCGCGGAAGACCCGCATGATCATCCAGGCTTGGGCGATCGAGAGTGGGATGCCGGACTCGGCGAGTACTTCGGGGCCGGGGTTGCGTTTGTGGTTCTGGACGACCAGGGCGAACAGCTTCTGCAACTCGTGTTCCGAGTCGAAGGACGCCGGTGCGGCGAAGCTGTCGCCGACGCCGGAGTTGCCGCCGGCCGCGACTCGCGCGGTGTCGCGGAGCGGAACCTCCTTCAGCAGCAGGGCAACGAGCAACCCCACCACGGCAACCGGTACCGCCGCCAGGAACACCACATGCAACGCGTCGGCGTACGCCGCGGTGATCGGTTCGCGAGCCGCCTCGGGCAGATTGCGCACACCATCCACCGATGCTGCCAGCCGCGGATCGACGCCGGGAGGAATCGCGCCGGCCAGCTTGTCCGGCAGCGTCGACGCATAGAAAGACCCGAAGACGGCCACCCCGAAGGAGCTGCCCATCGTCCGCAGGAAGCTCACCCCAGAGGTCGCGACCCCGAGATCCGCATAGTCGACGGTGCTCTGCACGACCACCGTCGGCACCGGCATACAGAGCCCGACCCCGAGCCCCAGGACGACCATGAAGCCCGCCGTGGTCAGGTACGCCGTCTGGTTGGTCATCAGCGACAGCAGGTAGAGCCCACCCGCGATCAGCACCGTCCCGATGATCGGGAAGATCCGGTACCGCCCGGTCTTGCTGATGATCGTGCCGACCGCGATCGACGCGACCAGCAACCCGATCACCAGCGGCAGCATCTGCAGCCCGGAATCCGTCGCCGACGCCCCGTGCACGTACTGCAGGTACGTCGGCAGGAACGTGACCCCGCCCAGCATCGCGAACCCGATGATGAAGCTCAGCAACGCACACACCGAGAACACCCCGGACCTGAACAACCGCATCGGCAGCAACGGCTCGGCCGCCCGCAACTCGACCAGGATGAAGAGCCCGAGCGCGATCAGCGACCCGAACGTCATCGCGATGATCGTCGGCGACAGCCAGTCGTACTCGTTCCCGCCCCACGTGGTCACCAGAGTCAGCCCGGTCGCGGCCAACCCGATCAGCAGGATGCCCGCATAGTCGATCGCCGGTTTCACCGCGGCCTTCACCGACGGCAGCGTGATGGCCGCGACGATCAGCACGATGACGCCCAGCGGCAGGTTCACGTAGAACGCCCACCGCCAGCTCAGTTGGTCGACGAACAGCCCGCCGAGCAGCGGCCCGGCCACCGTGGAGACGCCGAAGACCGAACCGATGAAGCCCTGGTACTTCCCGCGCTCGCTCAACGGCACGACGTCCGCGATCACCGCCGTCGCGGTCACCATCAGGCCGCCGGCGCCGAGCCCCTGGATCGCCCGCGACCCGACCAGCCAGAGCATGTCGTTCGCCATTCCGCACAGCGCGGACCCGGCCAGGAACAGCACGACGCTGATCAGGAACATCGGTTTGCGCCCGTACAGGTCGCCGAACTTGCCGACCAGCGCCGTCATGATGGTCTCGGCCAGCAGGTACGCCGTCACCACCCAGGACAGGTGGTTGGCGCCGCCGAGATCGCTGACGATGGTCGGCAACGCGGTCGCCACGATCGTCTGGTCGAGGGCCGCGAGCAGCATTCCGAGCATGATCGCGACCACCACGGCGTTCTGGGTGGCCTTTCCGACGGGCTGGGCCTCGGTCTCCATGAGCTGAATGTAGCGACTCGATGACGGAGTGCTACCACGGAATCACCGCGATCGGGTCTCAGAATTTCCGGCCCGTACGATGGACAGGTGCCATCGACACTGCCCGAGGGGGAGGTTGCGCCCCGGGACGGGTCGCTGCCGGAGCCTTCCCTGCAAGAGGCGGCCACCAGACCTTTCGGGTTCTATCTGCACGTCCCGTTCTGCGCCGCGCGCTGCGGATACTGCGACTTCAACACCTACACCGCCAAGGAGCTCGGCGGCGGTGGTTCGCAGGCGTCGTACGCCGAGACCGCGGTGGCCGAGGTCCGGCTGGCGCGCAAGGTGCTCGGCGACCTGGACCGGCCGGTCGACACGGTCTTCTTCGGCGGCGGTACGCCGACCCTGCTCCCGGCCGAGGACCTGGGCCGGATGCTGGCCGCCGTGCGGGACGAGTTCGGGCTGGCCCCCGGCGCCGAGGTGACGACCGAGGCGAATCCCGAGTCCGTCGATCCGGCGTACCTGGCCGCGATCCGCGAAGCGGGCTTCAACCGGGTCTCCTTCGGCATGCAGAGCGCGACCCCGCACGTGCTCCAGATCCTCGACCGCTTGCACACGCCCGGCCGCGCGCTCGAAGCGGCCAAAGAGGCGACCGCCGCCGGGTTCGAGCACGTCAACCTCGACCTGATCTACGGCACTCCGGGCGAATCCCTCGACGACTGGCGCCGGTCGCTGGAGTCCGCGTTGTCCGCCGAACCAGACCATGTCAGCGCCTATGCGCTGATCGTGGAGGACGGCACCCAGTTGGCCCGGCGGGTACGCCGCGGCGAGTTGCCGATGCCCGACGACGACGATCTCGCGGACAAGTACGTGTTGGCCGACGAGCTGCTCACCGCGGCCGGCCTCGGCTGGTACGAGGTCTCCAACTGGGCCCGTACTCCCGAAGCCCGCTGCCGCCACAACGAGCTGTACTGGCGTGGCGACACCTGGTGGGGGATCGGCCCCGGCGCCCACAGCCACGTCGGCGGAGTCCGCTGGTGGAACGTCAAGCACCCCACCGCGTACGCCGAACGGCTCGCGGCCGGTGACAGCCCGGCGTACGCGCGGGAGACCCTGGATGCCGAGACGCGCCGGGTCGAGCGGGTGCTGCTGGAGATCCGGCTGGCCGACGGGCTGCCGCCGGACGTCCTGGACGAGGCCGGCCGGCAGGCCGTGAAGGATGCGGTGGGCAACGACCTGCTGACCGAGAAAAACGACCGCTTGGTACTCACTCGGCGTGGCCGGCTGCTGGCCGACGCCGTGGTTCGTGACCTGTTGCCGTAACCCGGCAGGGCCGGGAAAAGGCCAGGAAAAGCAGCGATCCGTCACCGGTGTGGTTCGGTCCGTGACATTTGCGACGGGTATGTACTGACCAATGCCCGGTCATGTCTCAGCGTAACGATGTGGTCCTTGACACAGTCAGTTGAAACGCTCGAAACTCATTCCACTTTCCCTCACCGAAAGCGCTCTCAACCCGTCCTCTGTAACAGGGAGCATTTCCCATGCGGCCCAGCGCCCGCCAACGCAGTGCCGTAGTGGCCCTCGCCTGCAGCCTCACCCTGCTCGCGTCCGCCTGCGGCGGAAGCGACCAGCAGTCCTCCTCCTCGGATTCCGGCTCCGGCGACGACGGCGCGAAGATCGAGCTGACCATCGCGACGTTCAACGAGTTCGGTTACGACGACCTGTACGCCGAGTACGAGGCCGAGCACCCGAACATCAAGATCACCCCGCGCCGGGCCAAGACGGTCGACGAGCACATCAAGAACCTCGACACGAACCTGGCCGCCGGTTCCGGGCTGGCCGACATCGAGGCGATGGAGATCGGCTGGATCTACAACTACCTGGCCAAGGCCGACAAGTTCGTCGACCTGCGCGACTACGGGGCCAACGACCTCGGCGACCGCTGGCTGGACTGGAAGGTCGCGGGCGCGACCACCGCCGACGGCAAGATCATCGGCTACGGCACCGACATCGGTCCGGAGGCGATCTGCTATCGCAAGGATCTGTTCGCCAAGGCCGGCCTGCCGACCGACCGGGCCCAGGTCGCCAAGCTGTTCCCGGACTGGAACTCGTACTTCGCCACCGGCCGCAGGTTCAAGGCCAAGGTGCCGGGCTCGGCCTGGTACGACTCCTCGGTGCTGGCCTGGGAGGCGATGCGCAACCAGCTGATCGAGGCCTACTACTCCAACAACGACCGGTACCTGGGTGACGAGAACCCGTTGCTGAAGCAGACCTGGGACCAGATCGTCGAGGGCTACCAGGATGGTTTGTCGGCCAAGCTGCCGGCCTGGAGCGACCCGTGGACCAAGGCCTTCCGCAGCGACGCGTTCGCGACGATGGCCTGCCCGGGCTGGCTGCTCGGCGTGATCCAGGACAACGCCGGGACGTTCGGCAAGGGCAAGTGGGACGTCGCCGACGTGTTCCCCGGCGGCGGTGGCAACTGGGGCGGGTCGTACCTGACCATCCCGAAGCAGTCGGCCAACCCGGCCGAGGCGGCCAAGCTGGCCGCCTGGCTGACCGCGCCGGAGCAGCAGATCAAGGTCTTCAAGAAGATCGGCTCGTTCCCCTCCACCCTGGACGCCTACGAGGCGCCGCAGGTGAAGAGCCAGGTGAACGCCTACTTCAACAACGCGCCGACCGGCAAGATCTTCATCGACCGGGCCAAGAGCGTGATCCTCAAACAGCACAAGGGCCCGCGCGAGGGCGAGGTCAACACGGTCTTCACCGACGCGCTGGCCCGGGTCGACGCCGGCAAGCAGAAACCCGACGACGCCTGGAAGCAGGCGCTGCGCGACGCGGACAAGGCCGCCAACACCCGCAAGGGCGGTTAGGCCGGATCCGCAGACCGCCCCGGCCGGTACGGCGGTGTTTCCGGCGGCCGGGCCCCGATTGGTACTACGGTGGCAAGGTCAGAATCAGCCGGGGGAGGTCCGTAGTCGATGCACGGTGGTCTGGGCAGTGGATCTCCGACGCTGGAGCAGGTGGCTGCGCTGGCCGGGGTCTCGCGCGCGACCGTCTCCCGGGTGGTGAACGGATCGCCGAAGGTGCTGCCGGAGACGGTGGCGGCGGTCGAGCGGGCGATCGGCGAGCTCGGGTACGTGCCGAACCGGGCCGCTCGCGCGCTGGTGACGCGCCGGACGGATTCGGTCGCGCTGGTCGTGCCGGAGCCGGACAGCCGGGTGTTCTCGGACCCGTTCTTCGCCGGCATCCTGCGCGGGATCAGCATGACCCTGGCGCCGACCTCGTCGCAGCTCGTGCTGCTGATCGAGCCCGCCGAGGGTGACGACCAGCGGTTGCTGCGGTACCTGCGCGGCGGGCACGTGGACGGCGCGATCATCGTCAGCCACCACGGCCGCGACAACGTGCTGCAGGAGCTCGCCCAGTTGCCGCTGCCGATCGTGTTCAGCGCGCGGCCGCTCGGCGTCGAGGTACCGGTCGCGAGTGTCGACGTCGACAACGTCGCCGGGGCCCGGACCGCGGTCGAGTACCTGTTGTCGAAGGGGCGCCGCAAGCTCGGTACGGTCGCAGGCCCGCTCGACATGACGGCCGGCCTCGACCGGCTGACCGGCTACCAGGAAGCCATGAAGGAGGCGGGGATCGAGCAGGCCGTTGCCTATGGCGACTTCACCGCCGACGGTGGCGAGCAGGCGACGCTGCGGCTGCTCGACCAGCATCCGGAGCTCGACGGGATCTTCGTCGCCAACGACCTGATGGCCACGGCGACCCTGCGGGTGCTGTCCCAGCTCGGCAAGCGGGTGCCCGAGGATGTCGCGGTGGTCGGGTTCGACGATTCCGTGGTGGCGACGACGACCACGCCGATGCTGACCACCGTGCGCCAGCCGGTCGAAAAGCTCGGCGCCCGGCTGGCCGAGATGCTCCTGGCCAAACTCGCCGGCGCCGACCTGACCAGCCCGGAGATCTACGACACCGAACTGATCATCCGCGGATCCGCGTAAAGCATCACGGCGGGTCGTTCTGGAACTGGAACTGCACTCGGATGGATCCGTCGAGCGGTACGACGAGGGTCGTGTTGGATGCGTTCCATTGCTGCGGGACCAGGAACAGCCGGTTCTGCCCGACCACCAGCAGCCGCAACCCGCGGTACCGGTAGTTGAAGGTTTGCTCGGTGCCGGCGGTCCGGAGCGTGGTCTCCTCGATTCCGGGTGAGCGCAGTTGCAGGCGCTCCTTGGTGTCGAGGATGACGACGGGGAACTGCTTGAGGTTCTGCGCGTCCGCCTTCGCCAGGCCGCGTCCGGAGTACTGCGCTGTCGTCGCCGTCGCCCAGAACGCGCAGGTGGTGGTGACGACGGCGAGCAGTCCGAGCAGCATGTACTGCGGGGTGAGCCCGGCCGCTTTGCGATCGAAGTACGAGAGGTAGGCCAACGTCGCCGCGGACAGCCCGATCACCGCCGGTACCACCAGGGCGTAGTACGGGAGGTGGCCGAGCAGGGGATAGCCGATCAGGCCGACGACGCCGAGGAGCAGGAGCGCGATCGTGACGATCTTGGCGCGCCGGATGGTGGTGGCGGTCGGCTGGATCGCGTTGTGCAGCAGGAGTCCGGCGACGGCGAGCAGGGTGATGCCGAGCAGGGGGACGAGCAGCGGCTGGGGGCTGCGCATCACGTAGTCCTGGGTGCGCAGGCCGATCGTGTCGACGTCGATCCCGAAGTACTCGTACTGCGCGCGAGCGGACACGTAGCCGAAGTAGAAGAGCAACCCGCTGATCAGTGTCACCGGCGCGACGATGCGGGTCGCGAAGGTCACCCAGCGCTCGAGCTGGGACTGTTCGTCAGCCACTCGGCGGACCAGGGGTGAAGGAGATCTGGCTGCCCGGCACCTGGCCCTGCAGGGACTCGCAGTCGGCCTCGGTCGCGCACTCGGCGGACGCCGACAGGATCAGCTGGACGGCGTTGCCGTCGGCGATCTGCCGGACGCCGACGAAGCACGGCTTGAAGGTGTTCGACTGCCAGACGAGGTCGGTGCCGCACGGTGGCGACTTGTCACCGCAGCCGGTCTGGTCCAGTTCGAAGACGCCGCCTGGTTCGAGATGCGGCGAGCCGACCTGGATCGTCGTACCGTCCGGGATCGGGTTGCGGCCGAGCCAGTTGACCTCGGCGCACTGATAGCCGTTCTCGGTCGTCTCGACGTTGCCGCCGATCGGCGCCGACGCGATCTCGATCGACGGCTTCTGCCGGCTCGGCTGGGCGGTCTCCGGATCGGTGGGCTCGACCGATGGCTCGCTGGGCTGGCTCGCGGCCGGGCTGTCCGTGTCGAAGGTGATCGGGTCGTCACTCGAACCGCTGCCACCACAGCCGATCAGCAACAGAAGCAGGCACCACGTCACCAGCGAACGCACAAGGGTCATGACACGACCACCCCCAAGTCGGCCCTTGCCCTCAGCATGCGCTTTAGGGCACCGCGCGACAACAGTTCGTGGTTTCCCGCTCTGTCGAAGGGCGTTGTGATCGTGGTAGATCTACGAACAGACAAGGGGGGATCCATGTCCGATCATGAGATCCGGATCGCGCTGGTGCTCAACGGTGGCGTCAGCCTGGCGGTCTGGATGGGTGGAGTCACGCACGAGCTGGACCTGATCCGGCGGGCGTCCGGCACGGCCGGGGCGCCGAAATCACAGGCTTACGACGAGCAGCTCGCGAGCCGGTGGCGCGAGCTGTGCCGTCGTGGTGGTGAGCGTCGCAGAGTCGTGGTCGACGTCATCGCCGGTACCAGCGCAGGCGGACTGAACGGGTCGTTGCTCGCGACGGCCATCTCGCACGGGTCGACGCTCGATCCACCCGGTGCCGACGACGAGCGCGGGCCTTGGCTTCGGCAGCGCTGGGTGGGGCTTGGGTCGCTCGAGGTGGGCAAGCTGGTGCCTGCGTTCGGGGTCGCGTCGACGTCGGTGCTGGACGGGAAGTACTTCCTCAAGGAGCTGAAGAGTCTGCTCGATGGGGTCGCGAAGGCCGGCAAGCCGACGGCGGCCGACCCGGTCACGCTGTTCGTCACGGCGTCCGGACTCGGGGTGCAGCAGTTCGAGGCGAAGGACGCGGCGGGTCAGGCGTTCGTCGTACCGGATCATCGGTACCTGTTCTGCTTCACCAGCGAGAAGGCTGCCGTCTACGACGGTGCCAAGCGGTCGTTCTCGGTGGATCCGAAGAACGGGTTGCGGGACACGGAGCTGCTCGCCCGGGCGGCGCGCGCGTCGGCGTCGTTCCCGGCCGCGTTCGGGCCGGTGCTGGAGACGCCGAAGATGGCTGCCGCGCCACCGCGAGTCCAGCCGACGCAGGCGAAGTCGGGCACCTGGCTGGTCGACGGTGGGGTGCTGGACAACGCGCCGTTCGGGCCGGTGCTGGACGTCGTCGCGCGGCGGCCGGTCACCGGACGAGCGAGCCGGTATGTGCTGTACGTCGTACCGTCGGCCGGAATCGGTACCGCGGCCGAGACCCGGCTGACCGACGCGAGCGAACCGAACTGGCGGGTCTCGGCGATGTCAGCGGTGAAGTTCCCGCGTGAGGTGGACTTCCGGTCCGACGTGGAGCAGCTCGAACGGTTGCTGCTGGAGGCCGACGCGTCCTGGTCGGACTCGCAGCGGCTCTTCGATCGTTGCATCGAGCAACAAGATGAGCGGGACCGGTTGCGGCAGGCGGCCGGGTTGCTGCAGCCGGCGTACGCGCGTGGCCGTGCTGCTGGTGGCGTCTGGGAGGCGGTCACCATCGCGACGCATGACCAGTCGACCGTGCTGGATGCGGCGACGGCTCTGTCCGAGACGGAGATCGACGACATCCTCGGCACCGATCATCCGTGGGTGCCGGCGCCCGATGGTTCGATCGCGCCGGTGGTGAAGGATTTTGCCGGGAACCCTTGCTGGGCTTGGGGAACCGGCGCGGCCGAGCGGGTCGTCCGGTTGGTACTGCGGTCGCTGCGGACCAAGATCGACAGTGCGCCGCGCGAGCAGCGGGCGGAGCTGGAGCGGCGGTTGAAGGCGACGAGCGACAGCCTGCAGAAGGTACAGGCCGTTCGGGACGCGTTGTCGGAGGAGCTGGCCGAGGCGGATCTGGATCTGCAGCCGGCCGGCGGAGCGGAGGCAGTCGCGGTCGCGCTGAACGACATCTTCGAGACGCTGCAGGTGCAGCGGGCGCTGGGCGACGAGTTCGCGGCGCTGATCTCCGTCGTCGGTGCCGAGGTGGTGGAGACGGCGCTCGAGGTGGAGATCGTCTCGCGGTGCACGTCGGCGCGGACGCCGCAGCAGCGCAGCGCGCCGTTCAAGTTCTTGCGGCTGGGGCCGGACATCCCGCTCACCCTGCTCGACTCGGTGACCGCGGGGTCGATCGCGAACGACCTCAAGGAACGGATCCTGTACGGGACGCAGGTGAGCCATTTCGGTGCCTTCGGGGCGGCGGACTGGCGGCGCTGGGACTGGCTGATGGGCCGGCTGCACTGCGTCGCCCATCTCGGCGCGATGCTCGGTGCTGAGCCGGACTGGATCCGCGAAACCCAGCGGCTGGTGCTGGAGGCCGAGGAGTGGAAGCTGGACGACGTCGCTGAGCGGGTCCAGCGGCTGGCGCACGACTTCCCGGTCGATGCGGGGTTGGGTGCGCTCACGACGATGCGGAACGAGCTCAATACGAGTCGGGAGGGCATCGAGACGACCAGGGGACTGGCCGACCGGATGGTCGAGGTGTCGGGCGGGCTGGGGCCGGCGGTCGGGCACTGGGTCAAGTCGATGGCGGGACGGAAGTACAAGCCGGATACCTGGGCGCTGCAGGTCGCTCGGTGGTTCACGGAGCCGGCCCGGTTCAGTCTCTGGCATCGGCTGGTCAAAAATCCGGACCTGACACCGGCGCGACGGCCGTTGATCTTCCAGCGGTGGCTGCCTGCGGCCTTGCTGGGGGCTGCGGTCGTGTTGCTCGTTGCGGCGGGCGTGGTCGATCTCGCTGCGGTGCGGGTTGTCGCGGGGGTGCTGGCGGGCGTGTTGCTGACCCTTGCGGTGGCGTTCTTCGTGGGGTCGCTGCTCATCCGGCGGTTGCGGCGGCGGATCCGGGGCTGGATCGAGGAACGGGTGCCGGCGATCAGTCCTGCGTCACGAAATCGATGAGCTCCTCGACCCGGCCGAGCAGCTCCGGCTCGAGATCGGCGTAGCTGCGGACCTTGGACAGGATGTGCTTCCAGGCGGCGGCGACGTCGGCCTGGTCGGTGGCCGGCCAGCCGAAGGTCTCCAGCACGCCCTTCTTCCACTCCTGACCGCGCGGGATCTTCGGCCAGGCGGCGATGCCGACCGACGACGGCTTGATCGCTTCCCAGATGTCGATATACGGGTGGCCGACGACCAGGACGTCCCGGTTGTTGATCTCGGCGGCGATCCTCGACTCCTTCGAGCCCTCGACCAGGTGGTCGACCAGGACGCCCAGGCGCCGGCCGGGACCGGGACGGAACCGGCTGACGATGGCCGGCAGGTCGTCGATGCCTTCCATGTACTCGACGACGACGCTCTCGATCCGCAGGTCGTCACCCCAGACCCGCTCGACCAGCTCGGCGTCGTGCCGGCCCTCGACGTAGATCCGGCTCGCCCGCGCGACCTTGGCCCGCACGTTCGAGACGGCGACGGATCCCGAGGCGGTGTGCGTCTTCTTGGCCGGGGCGGCCTTCTTGGGCGCGATCAGGTTGACCGGCTTGCCGTCCACCCAGAACCCGGGGCCGAGCGGGTACGTCTTGATCTTTCCGTGCCGGTCCTCGAGATCGACCACGCCGTGCTCCCATCGCACCACGGCCCCGACGTACCCGGAACTGGGTTCCTCGACCACCAGCCCCTTCTCGATCACCAGATCGACGGTCCGCCCGTTCTTGGGCTTCCGCCAATCCCCAGCCAGCACGTCCCGCCCATACCGATCAGCCACCGTCCAAACCTAACTGGTTCAGGTACCAGGCGCGGGTTGGGTGGCGGGCGAGTTTGCCGCTGGAGGTTTTGTGGATGGTGCCTCGCTGGGTGAGGACGACGTCGTGGACGCGGAGGTCGTGGTGGCGTTTGACGGCGGCGCGGATGGAGTCGGTGGGGTCGTCGGGGGTGATGTGTTCGACGACGACGATCAGGTGCTCGGAGTCTGGGGAGGGGATGGAGAAGGCGACCACCCGGCCGGGTTTCAGGGCTGGGTGGGTTTTGTGGATGGTGGCTTCGAGGTCTTGGGGGTGGTGGTTGCGGCCGTCGATGATGATCAGGTCCTTGAGGCGGCCGGTGAGGTAGAGCTCACCGGCGTACAGGGTGCCGAGATCGCCGGTACGGAGCCAGGGGCCGGTGCCATCGGTGAGGGTGGCGTTGAAGGTTTGTTCGGTACGGGCGGGGTCGGACCAGTAGCCGCGGGCGACGTTCGGGCCGGCGATGCAGATCTCACCGATCTGGCCCGGGGGGAGTGGGTTGCCGTCTGGGTCGGCGATCACGACTGTTTGGCCGCGGGGTGGGCCGCAGGAGACCAGCTCGGTGCTGCCGAAGGTTGCGATGGTGGGCTCGGCGTCGATGGGGGCGCTGGCGACGAAAACGACGGCTTCGGCCAGACCGTACGCCGGGACGTGAGAGGTCGGGTTGAAGCCGTGATCGCGGAAGGCATCGGTGAAGGCCGTGAGGGTTGCCGGTCGGATCGGTTCGGCGCCGTTGAGGAACGCCTTGTAGCGGGTCAGGTCGAGGTTGGACTTGTCCGTGATCCGCTGGACGCAGTGGTCGTAGGCGAAATTGGGTGCCGCGGTGTAGACGTCCAGGGCCTCGTCGGCGAGCTGGAACCAGCGGGCCGGCCGCATCAGGAACGCCACCGGATCGGTGAACGCCGACCGGTCACCGTGCAGGATCGGTACGCCGAACGCGAGCATCAACCCCATGTCGTGGAACAACGGCAACCAGCTCACCGTCATCGACCGCCCCGGCCGGAACGCGAACGCCTCGATCAGCTGGCCGATGTTGGCGACCAGGTTGGCATGCGACACCATCACCCCAGCCGGCGACCCGGTCGACCCCGACGTGTACTGGAGATACGCGATCTCGTCCCCATCGATCGCCTCCAGTTCCCACTCAATTGATCCGAGCTGGTCGGTGGCAATCACCGGCAGACCGAGCCCGTTGCAGGCCTCCAAGGCGCCCGTGGTGGTGAGCGCACATACCGGAGAACAATCGGCAAGCACACCATCCAGCCGCGCGCGGTGCCCCGGGAGATCCGGCGGGAACAACGGGACCGCGATGGTTCGCGCGTAAAAGGACCCGAGCACAGCTACGAGGTAGTCGAGTCCCTGCGGCAAGAGGACCGCGACCCGATCGCCCGGCTGCGCAGTTTTGCGGATGGTCGCGGCGACGGCGCGGGCACGGCCGTCGACCTCAGCCCACGTCAGCGTGGTCCGTGAGTCGGCGCGATAGTCGACGTACGTGTAGGCAGGCTGGTCAGGCTTCTCCCTGGCCCACCGCGCGACCAGGTCGACGATCGTGGTCATGACCCCGGCCAGGGAGCGACCGGTACGTCGGTGACGCGACCCGGCGGCGGGGTGATCGGCAGGCCGAGCACCTCGAGCATCGCGAGCTGGGTGTGGAAGGCGAGCGCGTCGGCCGTCAACTCGATGTACCGCTGATGTCCGTCGTCGGCGGCGCGGTCGAGCAGAGCGTCGATTGAGGTGCTCGGCTTCGTTGTGGCGATCCAGTACTCCGCGCCGAACGGCGTCGCGTCGGTCGAGGTCGAGGAGTAGAACGGCAGCCGGACCTCCGCCGGAGCGAGATCGGCAAGCATCGGACCGAGCTGATCCGGCGTCCGGGCCAGCGCGGCGATCACCCGGGCGCCCTCGGTCGCGGTCAACGCACCCGCAACCACCGCGGCTGCAACCTCCCCACACCCCTCCGCCACGATCGCCGCCGGCACCACCCCGTACTCCCGCCAAACCAACGCCAACCCCACCTGCACCGCAAACCCAACCGGCAACTCATCACCCACCGCCACAACGTCCGTCCGCACTGCCTCCCGCAACGAGACACCAGCAGCCCAAACCATCAACGCATCAAGCTCAACCAGCACCCCCAAA
This sequence comes from Kribbella sp. NPDC051620, assembly GCF_044453825.1. Lineage (NCBI taxonomy): Bacteria > Bacillati > Actinomycetota > Actinomycetes > Propionibacteriales > Kribbellaceae > Kribbella > Kribbella sp. NPDC051620. Next base: position 88,668 of record NZ_JBITDB010000003.1, on the reverse strand, counting down.
AACCCAGGCACGCTCTCAGCCAGCTCCCTCAATCCAGTAGGTGAGGAACTCTGGCTGGGAAATACCCAAACCGGCTGGGGTGGGGTGGGTAGTGCTTCGGCGGCGAAGTTGGTGGGGTGGGGGGTGGCTTGGGCCAGGGATGTTAGGGCGGCGGTTAGGTCGGCTGGGTGGCGGCCGGTGATGGCGGCTCGGAGGGGGCCGCGGGGGAGGCGGCGGGCGAGGGTATGGGCTAGGTCGGCGGTGCTGGTGGCGGGGTTGGTTCGCAGGTAGGTGGCGAGTTGTCCGGCGTGGGTGCGGATTGCGTCGAGGGAGGTGTCCGACAACAGCAGCCGGGTGGGGCCGGTTGATGGGGTGCGGGCAGCGGGATGTGTTCGGCGTACTACGGCTTCGGGGCAGGAGATGGCTGCGCCGACCGGGAAGGGGAGGAGGTCGGGGGTGAGGCCGCGGTCGGCGGTCAGTACCGCCTCGAAGAAGTCGCCGGAAGGTTCGCCCTGGGGGTCGGTGCATAGGGCAAGTACCTGGTCGTGGTCGCGTTCGGCGTCGGCGAGGCGTTTGAGGACGACGACCTGGCAGGCCGGGCCGTCCAAAACTGCCACCGCGAACTCGACGACACCGGTGCGCAGATCGGACATCGCCGTGGACAGTGAGGCGCCGTCGAGGTCGCGCGGCGGCATCCCGGCGTGTTCGAGGGCCTCCCAGATGACTTCACGCAGCGTCTGCCCGCTCGCGGTCGACTTGAGCGACCGCCGGGCGAGCCCGATGACTGCGAGCTCGGAGCCGGACAGCGCGTCTGGCGAGCTGATCGGAACGCCGTCGGGTGCGGCCGGGCTCAGCAGGCCGCGGATCAGTTGGTTGATGGTCGGGTAGCGCCAGACGGACGACGGCTCCAGGCGGCGGCCGAGGACTTCCTCGAGCTCACCCGTGACAGCGACGGCATCCCGGGAGGCGACGCCGTACTGCTCGAGCAGCCGGTCGGCGTCGACGTCCGCGGGCGGCAACTCGCAGGCGCGGGCGACCCGGTCCACCAGGAAACGTCTGAGGTCGAGCTCGCTGATAGCCATCTCGCGAACGAAGATAGGTCATCGCTCGCGAGCCGGCGGTGACCTCAGTAGCTTTCGACGGCGTGGGTCGGGGCGGCGCTCCGGATCGGGGAGACGATTGTGAGCAGGAGGTAGACGAGGAATCCCGCCACCAGACCGACGACCCAGGAGTAGTCGTAGAGGGGTTGGAGGAACGGGATCAGGCCGTCGGCAGGGAACGGGCCGGCACCGGGGTTGGAGTAGGCGCCGCCGACGGCGAGGAGGGAGCCGACGAGGGTGGCGACGACAGCTCGCCAGTTCCAGCCGGCGGCGTACCAGTAGCGGCCGTTGGGGAGGTACAGGTCGGCGAGGAAGAGGTTGGTGCGGTCGACGAACCAGTAGCCCGCGATCAGCACGCCCGCCACCGACGCGAGCAGGCCGCCGTAGAACGACAGCCAGACGAAGATGTAGATCGACGGGTCCGAGATCAGCCGCCAGGGCTGGATCACGATGCCGATCACGCCGGTCAGCAGGCCGGCGGTGCGGAAGTTCAGCCAGCGCGGCAGGGCGTTGGCGAAGTCGTACGACGGGCTGACCACGTTCGCCGCCACGTTGCACGACATCGTCGCCAGGATCGCCATGATCAGGCCGATCGTGACCACCACCGGGTTCTCGAAGCGGCGGGTCAGCTCGACCGGGTCCCAGATCGCCGAGCCGTAGACGATCACCGTGCCGGAGGTGGTGATGATCGAGACCAGCGCGATGAACGACATCGTCGTCGGCAGCCCGATGATCTGCCCGATCACCTGCTGGCGCTGGCCTTTGCCGAACCGGGTGAAGTCGGGCATGTTCAGCGACAGCGTCGCCCAGAACGCGATCATCCCCATCAGCGACGGCGCGAAGATCTTCCAGAAGTCGGCGTCCCAGCCGAGCTTCGACGGCTGCGACAGGATCGGCCCGAAGCCGCCGGCCTTGACCAGCACCGTGATCATCAGCGCCAGGAAGGCCAGCGTGACCAGCGGCGCGGCCCAGTTCTCGAACCGCCGCAGCGCCTCGATGCCACGCCAGATCAGCACCATCTGCAGCACCCAGAAGAAGAAAAAGCTGAGCCACATGGTCCACGGGTGACCACCGATCGCGCCGGCATCGGACCAGCCCGAGCCGGCCAGCTCGCCGACGATCACGTAGATCGCCTGGCCGCCGATCCAGGTCTGGATGCCGAACCAGCCGCACGCGACGAACGCCCGCAGCAGCGCCGGGAAGTTCGCCCCGCGGACCCCGTAGAAGGCTCGCGCGAAGACCGGGAACGGGATACCGTACTTCGTACCCGCGTGGCTGTTCAGCAGCAACGGCACCAGCACGATCAGGTTTCCCAGCGTGATCGTCAGGAACGCCTGCAGCCAGTTCATCCCGAGCGCGACCAGCCCCGCCGCGAGCAGATAGCTGGGGATGTTGTGCGCCATCCCCATCCACAGCGCCGCGTAGTTGTACGTCGTCCAGTGGCGCTCCGGCAATCGGGTGGGAGCCAGCTCGGCATTCCCGTACCGGCTGTCGGCGACAACGGCCGGGTCGGCCAGTTCCACCCGCCCGTCCGGGTGGGTGATCTGTTCAGGAAAAGCCGGGGCCGCATGCGCCATCGTCGCCACCTCGTCCGCAGTCGTGTTTCGCACCAACGTGCGGGATGACGGACGTCCTGTCAACGCATAACAGCACAGCGTCACCGTCGTCGCCGACGGTGGCCGGGCTCACTCGTCCTTTGCTAGTCCGAGCAACGGCAGGGTCGGGCGGCGGGGAGCGCCCAGCGCGGCGTAGCCGCGGCGTACTGCCTGCTCGAGGTGGGCTTGCGGCCACGGCCAGTCGTCGGTGTGGGCGAGCGCGTCCTCGAGCGAGGTGCCGTTGTGATGCAGGCCGGAGATCGTGTTCGCGACCGTGCCGATGTCGCCGTTCTGGTCGCGGACGAACTCTGCGTCGACGACCGCACCGTGCCCCGGTACCACCTTGGCGGTCGCGGACAGCAGCCCGATCAGCCGGTCGACCGTGTCGGCCCACTCCAGCGGGTACGAGTCCTCCCCGTACGACGGGGGCGCGGACTCCTCGATCAGGTCGCCGGCGAAGAACACGTCGACATCCGGTACGACGACCACCACGTCGCCGTCGGTGTGGCCATTGCCCAGGTGCAGCACCTCGACCCGCCGGTCGCCGAGCTCGATCACCTTTGCCACGGCGAAGGTGTTGTCGATGGCAACGGTCTCGGCGACCGCTGCGGCGGTGTTCTCCTGCGCGTAGCTGGTCGCGTCCTTGAAGGCGGGATTGCCGAAGACGTGGTCGAAGTGCGCGTGCGTGTTGACCACCCAGCGGATCGGCGCGTCGGTGACCTCGCGGATGTGGGCGAGCAACTCCTCGCCCTCGGCGGGAGTGCCGCGGGTGTCGATCACCAGCGCGCCCTCGCTGCCGACGACCAGCCCGATGTTCACGTCGTACTTCTCGTACCGCCGGACCCAGGTCCGGTCGCCCAACTCAACCCACGCGCTCATGCCGACGACCCTAACCGCAGCGGTCAGCGGGAGATGACGTCGCCTGCCAGTACCTGACTCCTGTCGATGCCTTCGAGCAGCAGGCCGACGTTCTCGCCCGCGCCGGCCGTCTTGAGCTTCTTGCGGAACGCCTCGACGCCGGTGACGCGCGTCGTCGCGACCTGCTGCCCGGCGCGCATGATCAGCACTTGGTCGCCTTCGGAGATCGTGCCGGTGGTGATCCGGCCGGTCACCACCGTGCCGCGGCCGGTGATCGAGAAGACGTCCTCCACCGGCAGCACGAAACTTTCGCTGTCCCGCGGCCGCGGCGCGTCCGGCAGCTCCCGCTTCCAGAACTTCCATCCCATGCCGCGACCTTAGGCCATATCCAGCCGCCGGAATGGGGGTTGAAGGCCCCCGGCCAGCAGCCTAAGGTCGCAGAGCTGAACCGATTCATCCGATCTCTACACCGATGAAGCAATCGAAGGGCGGCGGCGTGACGACACGACGGGCACTGGTGGTCCGGGGTGGCTGGGAAGGGCATGTCCCGGTCGAGGCGACCGAGCTGTTCATCCCCTTCCTGAAGGAGAACGACTTCGAGGTGACGGTCTCGGACACCACCGAGAGCTACCTCGACCTGGCCGGTGTCGACCTGGTGCTGCAGTGCATCACCATGAGCGAGATCACCGCCGAGCAGGTCTCGGGCCTGGAGACGGCGGTCCGCGCCGGCACCGGCCTGGCCGGCTGGCACGGCGGCATCATCGACTCGTTCCGCAGCAACACCGACTACAGCTTCATGACCGGCGGCCAGTTCGTCTCGCACCCCGGCGGCGCGGTCGACCACCGGATCGAGATCGTCTCCGACCACCCGATCGTCGAGGGGCTGACGCACTTCGACCTGCGCACCGAGCAGTACTACGTGCACGCCGACCCGACCAACAACGTGCTGGCCACCACCACCTTCCGGGCGCACCCGGACTTCCCGTGGATCGACGGCGCGACGATGCCGGCCGTCTGGACCCGCACCTGGGGCGAGGGCAAGGTCTTCGTCGCCACGCCCGGCCACACCGTCGCCGACCTCGACACGCCAGAGGTCCGCACCATCATCGAGAGGGGCCTGCTGTGGGCGAGCAAGTGACCAACGTCGGCATCGTCGGCACCGGTGTCATCAGCGGTACCTACCTCGAGCACCTCGCCAAGCTCCCCGGCGTCAAGGTGGTCGCCGTGGCCGACCTGGACATCTCCCGGGCGCAGGCGATCGCCGATCAAAACCCGGGCGTCCGGGCCCTGACGTCCGACGACTTGTTCGCCGACCCCGAGGTCGACATCGTCCTCAACCTGACCATCCCGGCCGCCCACGCACCGGTCCACCAGGCTGCGCTGCAGGCGGGCAAGCACGTGTACGGCGAGAAGCCGCTGGCCGTCGACCGTGCCGAGGCAGAGCCGTTGCTCAAGCTCGCGGCTGCCAACAAGCTTCGCATCGGCTGCGCCCCAGACACAGTGCTCGGCACCGGCACGCAGACTGCCCGCGTGGCGCTCGACCGTGGCGACATCGGCGTACCGACCGCAGCGACGGCGTCGTTCGTCACGCCTGGGCATGAGCTGTGGCACCCGGCGCCGGAGTTCTACTACCAACCAGGTGGCGGCCCGCTGCTCGACATGGGTCCGTACTACATCACCAGCCTCGTCACTCTGCTTGGACCGGTGAAGCGGGTCACTGGTCGGGCCGGGCGCTCCCAGGAGCAGCGGAAGGTGCACAGCGGGCCGCGGGCCGGGGAGACGTTCCCTGTCGGAGTACCGACGCATGTGACCGGCGTACTGGAGCACGAGTCGGGTGCGCTCACCACTGTGCTGATGAGCTTCGACGTGTGGGCCGCACGGCTGCCGCGGATCGAGATCTACGGCACGGAGGGCAGCCTGTCCGTCCCGGACCCGAACAACTTCGACGGCACGGTGGAGATCGCGACTGCCACCAACCGTGACTGGACGCAACTCCCGGTAGCCGGTGGGTACGCCGGTGCCGGCCGCGGCGTCGGAGTGGCCGACATGGCTCGCGCACTGCGCAACAACGAGCCGCACCGGGCGGATGGCGCGCTGGCCTACCACGTGCTCGACGTCATGGAGTCGCTGCTCGAATCTGCCGCTCAGGACCAGTCGGTGGACGTGGCGAGTACGGTCCAGCGGCCTGCCGCCGTACCTTTGGGAGCGTCGCCGGAAAGCAGCTGAGATCCGTCCCACGCCGCTACTTGTGGGTAGGTGTCGTGCGGGCTCGGTAGACTGGCACTCGAAACTCGGGAGTGCCAACCCGAGGGGCCGACGTGAGAGGGGTGGTGCGCGTGCTGGACGAACGCAAACTGGACGTTCTCCGAGCCATCGTCGAGGACTACGTGGCCACCCACGAGCCGGTCGGCTCGAAGACCCTGGTCGACCGGCACAACCTCGGCGTCTCCCCGGCCACGGTCCGCAACGACATGGCCGCGCTGGAGGAGGAGGGGTACATCACCCAGCCGCACACCAGCGCCGGCCGGATCCCGACCGACGCCGGGTACCGGCTGTTCGTCGACAAGCTGAGCACCGTCAAGACGCTGTCGCCGGCCGAGAAGAAGGCGATCTCGTCCTTCCTGGTCGGCGCGGTCGACCTGGACGACGTGGTCCGGCGTACCGTCCGGCTGCTCGCCCAGATCACCCGTCAGGTCGCGATCGTGCAGTACCCGACGCTGAGCCGGTCGAGCGTGCGGCACGTCGAGGTGGTCACGATGACGCCGCGGCGGCTGCTGCTGGTGCTGATCACCAGCACCGGCCGGGTCGAGCAGCGGATCGTGGAGACCCAGGACGACGTCGACGAGCAACTGATCGCCGACCTGCGCTCCCGGCTGAACTCCGCGCTGACCGGCCAGCGGCTGACCGACGCGGCGACCTCGCTGGCCAGCGTCACCGAGACCTTCCCACCGGCCGACCGGTCGCTGGTGGCCGCCATCGTCACGAGTCTGCTGGAGGCCTTCACGGTCGAGGGCGAGCAGCGGATCGCGGTCGGCGGCGCGGCCAACCTGACCCGCTACGGCGACGACTTCGAGCGCAACGTGAAGCCGGTGCTGGAGGCGCTCGAGGAGCACGTGATCCTGCTCAAGCTGCTCGGCGAGGCGACCAACCCGCAGACGCTGACGGTCCGGATCGGCCACGAGAACCCGTACGAAGGACTTGCCACCACCTCGGTCGTCGCCACCGGCTACGGCTCCAAGTCGGAGGCGCTGGCCACTCTCGGCATCGTCGGCCCGACCCACATGGACTATCCGAGCACGATGGGCGCGGTCCGCGCCGTCGCGCGCTACGTCAGCCAGATCCTGGCCGACTCGTGAACCACCGAACGCACCGAACACTGCCTACCAAGTGGTCTGGAGTATGAGCACCGATTACTACGCCGTCCTCGGCGTCAGCCGCGACGCGAGCCAGGACGAGATCAAGAAGGCCTACCGCAAACTGGCCCGCCAGTACCACCCGGACGTGAACGACTCCGAGGACGCGCACCACAAGTTCCAGGAGATCGGCCGCGCGTTCCAGGTGCTGAGCGACCCGCAGAAGAAGCAGGTCCACGATCTCGGCGGTGACCCGTTCGCGAGCGGGCCCGGCGCGGGTGCGGGCGCCGGCTTCGGCCAGGCGTTCACCTTCACCGACATCATGGACGCCTTCTTCGGCCAGACCGGCGGGGCGACCCGTGGGCCGCGGCCACGCACCCGGCGCGGCCAGGACGCCCTGATCCCGCTGCGGATCGACCTCGCCGAGGCGGCCTTCGGGACGACTCGTGAGCTGAAGGTCGACACCGCGGTACTCTGCCCGACCTGCTCCGGATCCGGCGCGGCCGCCGGCTCGGAGCCGGTCACCTGCGAGATCTGCCACGGCCGGGGCGAGGTCACCCACACCCAGCGCTCGTTCCTCGGCGAGGTCCGGACGATGCGTCCGTGCCCGAACTGCCGCGGCTTCGGCACCACCATCCCGAACCCGTGCGTCGAGTGCGCCGGCGACGGGCGGGTGCGCTCCCGGCGTACCGTCACCGTCAAGATCCCCGGTGGCGTCGACAGCGGCACCCGGGTCCAACTGACCGGCCAGGGCGAGGTCGGCCCGGGCGGCGGCCCGGCCGGCGACCTGTACGTCGAGATCGAGGTCGAGCCGCACGAGATCTTCACCCGCAGCGGGGACGACCTGCACTGCACGGTGACGCTGCCGATGACGGCGGCCGCGCTCGGTACGACGATCGACCTGCCGACGCTCGAGGGCGAGACGACCCCGCTGGAGATCCGCGCGGGAACGCAGTCGGGGACGGCGATGACGCTGACCGCTCGCGGTGTACCGCGGTTGCGGCACGCGGGGCGTGGCGACCTGATCGTGCAGGTGATCGTCGAGACGCCGACCAAGCTCGACGACGCGCAGAAGGACCTGCTGCGGCAGATCGCCGAGGCGCGTGGCGAGGAGCGCCCGCAGGGTCATGTCCAGGCGGCGCACAAGGGTGTCTTCGGGCGCCTGCGCGACGCCTTCGGTGCGCATTGAAAACGACTTAGGCTGCCGGGCGATGGGACTCGCGGTCTTCTACCTGCCTGATCTCGACGGCCCCGAGCTGGTACTTGACGGGGCCGAAGGTCGTCATGCGGCCGTCGTACGCCGGATCGCCCCGGGCGAGCGAATCCGGCTGACCGACGGCCGGGGCTCGTTCGCCGAGGGTGCGGTCGTGGCTGCCTCCAAGAGCGGCCTGACCGTGGCAGTCGACCACCGTGGTGAGGTCGACTTGGCGAGCCCGCGGCTGGTCGTAGTACAGGCTCTGCCGAAGGGGGAGCGGGCCGAGCTGGCTGTCGAGATGCTCACCGAGGTGGGCGTCGACCTGATCGTCCCGTGGAACGCGGACCGCAGCCAGTTCCGCGCCAACCCCGAACGCGTGGCCAAGACCGAGAGCAAGTGGAGGGCCTGGGCCTTCGAGTCCAGCAAACAGTCCCGCCGCTCCTGGTTCTGCGAGGTGGCTCCCATCGCCTCCACCTCCGAGGTCTCCGAACTCCTCGCCGACGCCGCCCTGGCGGTGGTCCTGCACGAAGAAGCCACCACCCCGATGGCCTCGCTGAAGTTGCCGGACAGCGGCGACATCGTCATCGTCGTCGGCCCCGAAGGCGGCATCACCCCAGCCGAACTGGAAGCCTTCGCCGCCACCCCGGTCCGCCTCGGCCCCACAGTCCTCCGTACTTCGACCGCCGGCGTGGCCGCCGCCTCCGCCCTGCTCGCCCACTCCCGCTGGAGTTGACCCCCGATGGACTGGCTGGAATGGCACCAGGACTACGACGACCCATCATCTGACCTGAGCGGCCGGCTCCGCTCGGTCCAGCGCGCGATCCGGACCCACCTGGACGCACATCCCGAGGGCCCCATCCGGGTGATCAGCGCCTGCGCCGGCCAGGGTCGCGACCTGATCGAAGTACTGGCCACCCACCCGGCCCGCGACCGCGCCACCGCACGCTTGGTAGAGCTAGACCCCCGCCTGGCCGAGACAGCCCGCGCAGCAGCTGCTGCTAACGGGCTCACCGGCATCGAGGTCGTAGAGGCCGACGCCGGAGCAAGCGCGACCTACGCGGGCGCAGTACCGGCCGATCTGGTCCTCTTCTGCGGCGTCTTCGGCAACATCACTCCCGCCGACACCCAGGCCACCGTCCGCGCGCTCCCCGCCTTCTGCACCCCCGGCGCCACCGTCATCTGGACCCGCGGCCGCCACGATCCCGACATCCGCCAGGACATCCGCGGCTGGTTCACCGACTCCGGCTTCGAGGAGCTGTCCTTCGACGCCCCCGACGACGTCGTCTGGTCCGTGGGCGCCAACCGCTACGTGGGCTCCGGCGCACCGGCCGTCGCGCCGGAACGCCTCTTCACCTTCACGTCCTACTTCACGTAGACGGTCTTGGAGTCCAGGTCGGTGATGCGGCCGTCCTCCGGAGAGAGCAGGTAGACCTCGATCAGCCATTCGCCGGGGCCGAGCTTGGGGGTGAAGGCGTACGGGGAGAACTTCTGGCCCTCGGCGGCCATCGTGTAGTTCTTCACGACCGCCTTGGTCTTCAGGTTGGTGGCCTTCCAGTCCACCTGGGCCTCGAATGCCGACGCGATGCCGGTGACCTTGAAGAACTGCTTGACCGTCTGGTTGTTCTCCGGGGTCTCGATCCAGACCATTGCCTGGACGTCGGCCTTCTGGGCCTTGTTCAGCGGTTGGTTCGCGTCGATGACGCCGAAGATGGCCCTGGGGATGCGGCCCTGCTCGGTGATCTGGACCGGGACCGTCCGCTGCAGCGCGCCCTGGACGGTGTAGACGAGTTGCTGGGCGGCCATGTCGGCGACGTCCGGCTCCAGGGTGGCCTCAGGCAGTTGCTTGAAGTCGACCAGGATGAGGTCGTCGGTGTAGCGGACCGAGTTGACCGCGGCGCCGTCCCAGGGCGACACGTAGTCGGGGTCGCCAGAAACCTTCGACATCGTCATCAGCCGGACGGCCTCCTCGGCCGGCCGGCCGTTGATCGACTGCCAGGTCCGGTACAGGCGGTAGTCGGGGCCGTTCTTGTTGCCGACGACCTTGCCGAGCCAGTAGATCGGTACGGCCTTCTGCTTGACCTCGGTCTCCTGGACCGCGCGGGTCTTGTCCGTCGGAGCCACGGTGGGCGGCTGGCTGGATGCCTTGGTGGGGGCGGGCCTGGGGGTGACAGGCAGCGTGGGGGCGGTGCGGGACGGGTCGGCGGACGCGCTGGTGGTCGTGTCCGGGCCGCCGGCGATGCTGGGCTGGTCGGCCGTCTTGGTGTTGTCGTTCAGTACCGTGAACGCGCCGATCGCCGCCGCCGTACCGAGCACCGCCGCGCCCGTGGTGATCACCCAGGGACGCCGGCTGACCGGCGTGCGCTGGTTCCGGACCCGGGCCTGGATCTCGTGCAGGCCGTCGGCCGGCTCGATCCGGTCGGCCTCCTCGGCCAGACTTCGCCGCATCAGCTCGTCGAAAGGGTCTTCCCCGTGGTTGCTCATGCGCTCTGCTCCAGAACCTGGCGCAGCGACCTGGTCGCTCGCGCGGCGTGACTCTTCACGGATCCCCGGCTGATCCCCATCGTGTCGGCGATCTCCGCCTCGGACAGGTCACCGTAGTACCGCAGCACCATCACGGTGCGTTGCTTCTCGGGCAGGGTGCGCATCGCCTCGATCACCCGGTCGGTCTCAGCGCTGCGCAGCGCGGCCTGCTCCGCGCTCGGTTCGTCCGGCAGGGACTTCGGCAGATGCTTGTCCACCACCACCAGGTGCCGCTGCCGGGACCGGCAACGGTTGACCACGGCGGTCCGCAGGTATGCCAGGGCCTTGTGCGGGTCGCGGAGCCGGTTCCAGCGTCCGTGCATCGCCACGAAGGCGTCCTGCACGATCTCCTCCGCCGAACCGGTGTCGCGCAGCAGCAAGGCGCCGAGCCGGACCAACGACGTGTAATGCGCCGTGTAGACAGCCGTCAGCGCCTCGTCTGCATCCCACGAGGACTCATGTGCCACGCACTCTTCGTACACCACGGCCGGTTGTGCCACGCAACGGAGACGCGAAGGTCCGGTCCCAGGTTGACAACCTTCGGCGAATATCGCCCCGGCCGGGCGGTTTTGAGGCGGCCGGAGGGTTTTATCGGATGAGGCTGTCGGGTGGGGCCGCTAGCATGGGTGGGTCACACCATCGGGCATTTGGAGGAACAGGCTGTCCAGGCCACGCAGTATCGAGCCGTCGCAACCGGATGCGGCGCGCGCTGACGGCAGCGCAGCAGGTGCGGGTCAGGGTGCCGGTCGCGGCACCGGTCACACGGCGTCCCACAAGATCGTCGTACCGAACAGCATCGTCATGGTGGCGTTGCTCGGGGCCCGGGACGAGTTCCTCCGGATCATCGAGAAGGAGTTCGACGCGGACATCCTGGTCCGCGGCAACGAGATCACGATGACCGGCGAGCCGGCCGAGCTGGCCCTGACCGAGCGGCTGGTCGACGAGCTGATCGCGGTGGTCCGGACCGGTCACGGGCTGACCGCGGACTCGGTCGAGCGCAGCATCGCGATGATCAAGGCCGAGACGGTCGAGAGCCCGGCCGACGTGCTGACCCAGAACATCCTGTCCAGCCGCGGCCGGACGATCCGGCCGAAGACGCTGAACCAGAAGCGCTACGTCGACGCGATCGACAAGAACACGATCGTCTTCGGGATCGGCCCGGCCGGTACCGGCAAGACCTACCTGGCGGTCGCCAAGGCGGTCCAGGCGCTGCAGGCCAAGGAGGTCAACCGGATCATCCTGACCCGGCCGGCCGTCGAGGCCGGCGAGCGGCTGGGATTCCTGCCCGGCACGTTGTCGGAGAAGATCGACCCGTACCTGCGGCCGCTGTACGACGCGCTGCACGACATGCTCGACCCGGACTCGATCCCGCGGCTGATGACGGCCGGCACGATCGAGATCGCGCCGCTGGCGTACATGCGCGGCCGGACCCTGAACGACGCCTACATCATCCTGGACGAGGCGCAGAACACCTCGCCGGAGCAGATGAAGATGTTCCTCACCCGGCTCGGTTTCGGCTCCAAGATGGTCGTCACCGGCGACGTCACCCAGGTCGACCTGCCGACCGGGACGAACTCCGGCCTGCGGGTCGTCCAGGACATCCTGGAAGGCGTTCAGGACCTGGCGTTCTGCCGGCTGACGGCGCACGACGTCGTCCGGCACAAGCTGGTCGGCCGGATCGTGTCGGCTTACGAGAACTACGAAGGCAGCGCTGACAACCACCGATGAACGTAGAGGTCAACAACGAGTCCGGCGTCGAGATCGACGCACACGGACTGATGCGGCTGAGCCGCTTCGTGATGTCGTCGCTGCGGCTTCACCCGGAATGCGAATTGTCGATCAAACTGGTCGACGAGGACACGATGGCGCGGTACCACGTCGAGTTCCTGGATCTGCCGGGCCCGACCGACGTGATGTCGTGGCCGATGGACGAGCTGCGCCCCGGCGGGGACAGCACCGATGACGCCGACCTGCCGCTCGGGCATCTCGGCGACATCGCGCTGTGCCCGACGGTCGCGGCCGCCCAGGGCGCGAAGGCCGGCCACGGCACCTGGGCCGAGCTGGAGCTGCTGACCGTGCACGGCATCCTGCACCTGCTCGGCTACGACCACGCCGAACCCGCCGAGAAGGCGGAGATGTGGGACATCCAGGGCCGCCTGCTCGAGGCCTGGCGGGCGCCTGGAAACAGGCTCGGGCAGGAGTGACGGACCGGTGAGTTCCCACGACGGCGTTCTGCTGATTGTGGCTGCGGTGCTGGTGCTGCTGGCCGGGCTGTTCGCCGGCGCGGAGGCGGCGTTCTCGGCGTACTCGAAGGTGCGCGCCAACGAGCAGGTCGAGCAGGGCAACCTGCGCGCGGTGAAGCTCCGCGACCTGCTCAGCGACGCTCCGCGGTACCTGAACTCCCTGCTGCTGATCCGGCTGAGCTGCGAGATCACCGCGATCGTGCTGGTCACCCAGGCCCTGTCGAACATCTTCACCGTGACCTGGCAGCACATCCTGATCACCGCGGTGCTGATGGTGCTGGTCTCCTACGTGATCATCGGCGTCGCGCCGCGCACGCTGGGCCGGCAGCACTCGGACCGGTTCGCGATGGTCTCGGCCGGCCCGATCATGACGCTCACCCAGGTGCTCGGACCGCTGCCGAAGCTGCTGATCCTGATCGGCAACGCGCTCACCCCCGGCAAGGGCTTCGCCGAGGGCCCGTTCGCGACCGAGGCCGAGCTGCGCGCGCTGGTCGACCTGGCCGAGAAGTCGTCGGTGATCGAGAAGACCGAGCGGCAGATGATCCACTCGGTCTTCGAGCTCGGCGACACCATCGTCCGCGAGGTGATGGTGCCGCGCACCGACATGGTCTACATCGAGCGGCACAAGAAGCTGCGCCAGCTCACCTCGCTGGCGCTGCGCAGCGGGTACTCCCGGATCCCGGTGGTGGGTGAGTCGCTGGACGACATCGTCGGCGTCGTCTACCTCAAGGACGTGATGCGCCGGGTCTACGACAACGCCTCGGCGGAGTCGACCGAGCGGGTCGAGTCGGTGATGCGGCCGTGCATGTACATCCCCGACTCCAAGCCGGTCGACGAGCTGCTGCGCGAGATGCAGGCGGCCCGGATGCACGTGGCGATCGTCGTCGACGAGTACGGCGGTACCGCGGGCCTGGTGACGATCGAGGACATCCTGGAGGAGATCGTCGGCGAGATCACCGACGAGTACGACGAGGCGCCGGAGGCGGTCCAGGCGCTGTCCGACGGCGCCTACCGGGTCTCCAGCCGGTACCCGATCGACGAGCTCGGCGACCTGTTCGGCGTACCGCTGGACGACGACGACGTGGACACCGTCGGCGGCCTGATGGCCAAACTGCTCGGCAAGGTGCCGATCCCCGGCGCCGAGGTGGAGATCCTCGGACTGTCCCTCACCGCGGAACGGCCGTCCGGCCGCCGCAACCAGGTCGGTACCGTGCTGGTCCGGCGCGGACAGCTCGCCGACCAGCCGCAGGACAGCAGCCACCAGACCGCCTGACACACTTCGCCTGGCACACATCGCCTGGCACACTTCGATCACATGGAGCCATCTTTGCCTGCCGACCTCTCGGCCGAAGACGCCAAACTGGTCACCCTGGCGCGCGCCGCCCGGGCCCGTACCCGCGCCGCCGAAGGAGCTGCCGTCCGGGACACCGACGGGCGGACGTACGCCGCCTGCACGGTCCAGCTGGACACCGTGCTGCTGAGCGCATTGCAGCTTGCGGTGGCGATGGCCGTATCGTCAGGTGTCAAAGGCATCGAGGCAGCCGCCGTGGTCACCGACCACGAGCCCGCTGAGGTCGATGTCGAGGTGGTCCGTTACTTCGGCGGCGCCGCCCTTCCGGTAGTCGTTGCCGATGGCAACGGAGAGGTTCGTGATGTCGTCCACACCTGAGAACGTCGTACCCGAGTTCAAGTCCGGGTTCGCCTGTTTCGTCGGCCGGCCCAACGCCGGCAAGTCGACGCTCACGAACGCCTTGGTCGGGCAGAAGATCGTGATCACCTCGTCGAAGCCGCAGACCACCCGGCATGCTGTCCGGGGCATCGTGCACCGGGCGGACGCGCAGCTGATCCTGGTCGACACCCCGGGCCTGCACAAGCCGCGGACGCTGCTCGGCGAGCGGCTGAACGACATAGTCAAGACCACCTGGGCCGAGGTCGACGTGATCGGCATCTGCCTGCCGGCCAGCGACAAGATCGGCCCGGGCGACCGGTTCCTGGTCGCCGAGGCCGCCAAGGTGGCCAAGACGCCGAAGGTCGCGCTGGCGACCAAGGCCGACCTGGTCTCGCCCGAGCGGATGATCGAGCACCTGTCCGAGATCCAGACGCTGGGGGAGTCGGTCGGGATCGAGTGGGCCTCCGTCGTACCGGTGTCGGCCACCTCGGGGTACCAGGTCGACACGGTGGCGGACGAGCTGGTGAAGTTCCTGCCGGCCGGCCAGCCGCTCTACCCCGACGGCGACGTGACCGACGAGCCGGAGGAGATCCTGGTCGGCGAGCTGATCCGCGAGGCCGCCCTCGAAGGCGTCCGGGACGAGTTGCCGCACTCGATCGCGGTCACCATCGACGAGATGGGGCTGCGCGAGGGCCGGCCGGACGACAAGCCGCTGCTCGACATCTACGCCAACATCTTCCTCGAGCGGGACAGCCAGAAGGGCATCGTGATCGGTCACAAGGGCGCCCGGCTGCGCGACGTCGGCGCCAACGCCCGCCGCCAGATCGAGGCCCTGCTCGGTACGCCGGTCTACCTCGACCTGCACGTGAAGATCGCCAAGAACTGGCAGACCGACGCCAAGCACCTGCGGAAGCTCGGGTTCTGATGGCCGGAGCCCCGGTCCTGCTCAATCCCTCGTACTACGCGCTCACCGGCCCGCACGCCGGGCTGGCCGAGAGCCGTGGCCGGGTCCGGCGCTATCCGCCCGAGGTCGCGCCCTTCCTCGGCCTGCCGGACGACGTGACCGACCAGGACTGGGCCGACGCCGCGGAGCTTCTCGGGGCCGGCCACAGCGCGGCGTACAAGCGTCTCGATCTGCCGTTGCCGAGCAGCTTCAAGCTGGTCCAGCAGTTCGGCCTGGTCCAGTTCGTGGCACCGGATGCGTTCGGCGAGCCCGATCCCGAGGTGGTCGTGCTCGGCCCGGACGACGTGCCCGAGATGGTCGCGCTGACCGCGTTGACCGAGCCCGGCCCGTTCCGCACCCGGACGATCGAGTGCGGCCGGTACGTCGGCCTGCGCCGCGACGGTGAGCTCATCGCGATGGCCGGCGAGCGGTACAAGCTGCCTGGGTACACCGAGATCAGCGCGGTCTGCACGCACCCGGCGTACCGGGGTCAGGGGCTGGCGAGCCGGCTGATCCGCGATGTCGCCGCCGGTATCGAGGCGGCCGGCGATCGCCCGTTCCTGCACACCGGCGCCACCAACACCAGCGCGATCCGGCTCTACGAACGCCTCGGCTGGTCGGTCAGCAACCGGATGTCGGTCTCGATCATCGAGCCGGTCTGACCAGCAGCGTGGGCGGGCGGGGGACGCCTCGCCCGGCGGGGTGAGGCGTTCCTCGGCTACTGCCGGAAGGCGTTCAGAGCGACTTCTGATACTCGATCGAACGCGCGACGATGACGTAGTTCAGCTGCTCGTTGATGCCGATCATGTGGTTGTTGGACTCGGCGTTCCAGGTGTCCAACTGGGTCAGGGCCGGTTCGGCCTCGCGCAACCAGAGCAGCATGGCGGTCTTGGTCAGCGCGCCCAGCCGGTGACCGCGGTGGTCGCGGGAGACAGCCGTGTCGTTCTGCTCCGCGATGTGCGGACGCTCCCGCTCGACCGTGACCACCGAGTGGCCGGCCAGCTCGCCGGTCTGGCGATGGCGTGCGATCACCCGGTACATGGTCTGGTTGTGTCCCCGCCGGGCCGCCTCGTAGGCGCGTAGCCGCTCCGGGGTGAAGACGTCGTCCTCGATGTCCAGGTCATCCCTCGGCGCATCGTTGATCGAGGCGGTGACCGCGACCATGCCTGCCAGCATCTCGTCGGGCAGCGCGCCGATGATGCGGAGCAGTTCGTAGTCGGCCGACGCGAGTACGGCTTCGTCGTACAGCTTCTGCACGGTGGTCCAGTCCAGGTTCGTGATGTCCTGGCGGCGGTTCACCTCGACGGCCTTCGGCTCGAACCCGTGCCGCTTCGCGAACGCGTCCGCCTTCGGCAGATCCCAGGAACTGATGCCGATCGAGGTCCGGTCGAGCTCGCGGGCGACCTGCTCGCCGTACCGGACCAGCTCGCTGCCGACACCGCGGCCGCGATGCTCCGGATGGACCTGGACGTCGAGCCAGGCCAGATGGGTGTTGTCGTACGTCGGGGCGAAGACGGTGACCAGGCCGATCACCGCACCGCTGTCGTCGCGGGCCAGAAACGCACGGCCCGGGTCACCGTCCCAGCCGTACCGGAGATCCGCCGCATAGCCGGTCGGGGTCGACAGCAGGGCCGCCGGGCAGTCGACGGCGTGCGTCGCGATCTGCAACTCCACCGCGGACGCGCAACCTGCAGCGTCGTCGGGGTCAAGCCTGGTGATGTCCACCTGCCCAGAGTGAGGGGTCGAGGCCGCTCACCGCGAGTCATTTAACGGCGGTACGGAATTACCCCGCTGACCCGGGTTTCGATCCCGGGTACTGCGGTTGTTAGTGGCAATGATTTGGGAGCGGTGATGGACGAGCGGACGATCACTCGACCGGGCCTGGAGACGCCGGCCGAGAGCAGTGCATGGGCGCTCTTGCAGGACCGGGTCAGCATCAACCTGCACCCGATCGGTGGGCCGATGTCGATCGGTCTGTACGGCCTGGCCGCGGCGACGCTCTCGCTGGCCGGCCTGCAACTGGGCTGGATCAGTCCCCGCGAGGGCCCGAACGTCGCACTCACGCTGATCGGCTTCGCGTTCCTGGCCCAGTTCCTCGCCGCGGTACTGAGCTTCCTCGGCCGCGACGGCGCGGTGGCGACCGCGATGACCGTCCTTGCCCTGACCTGGCTGGTGACGGGGCTGATGCTGCACCGTTCGGCTCCCGGCGCCACCAGTGACGCGCTCGGGCTTTTCCTGCTCTTCACCGGTACGGCGATGATTCTTGCCGCTGTGACCGCGGCGACCAGCAAGCTCGTCACGGCTGCCGTCTTCGGCTTGGCCGCGGTCCGCTTCCTGGTTGCCGGCGGTTACGAGCTGTCCGGCAGCCAGGCTTGGGAGCGGACCAGCGGGGTACTGGGTCTGCTGCTGTTCGTGGTGGCCATCTACGCCGCGTTCGCGGCCGGTCTCGAGGATGCGATGGGCCGGACGATCCTTCCGCTCGGCCGCCGCGGGCAGGGCAAGGTGGCGATGCACGGCAGCCTGCTCGAACAGGTCAGTCAAGTGCCCAATCAGCCCGGAGTCAGGACGAGGCTGTAGGTGGCAGAGCGACGGATGGAGAGGCGAGATGGATCGGATCGCTGACATCTGGGGTGAGCGGACGCCGTACCCGGCGGGTGGTGGCTGGCCGGACCGGGTCGACCAGTATGTCGACGAAGGTGTACCCGAGACAGAGATCGACTGGGTGCAGTCTGCCTGTGTGCTGTGTTCGAACGGTTGCGGAATGGATATCGCTGTCCACGACCATCGGATCGTCGGTGTCCGCGGGCGCGCGGTGGACCGGGTCAACCACGGGCGCCTCGGCCCCAAGGGCCTGTACGGCTGGCAGGCGAACAACTCCGCCGACCGGTTGACCACACCGCTGGTACGCCGCGACGGCCAACTGGTGGAGGCCGGCTGGGACGAGGCGATGGATCTGGTGGCCGAACGGTCCCGCCAGGTGCTGGCCGAGCAGGGACCGCTCGGGATGGGCTTCTACAACAGCGGTCAGCTGTTCCTCGAGGACTACTACACTTTGGCGCTCATCGTCCGCGGCGGCATCGGCACCCCGCACCTCGACGGCAACACCCGCCTGTGCACGGCCACGGCCGACTTCGCTCTCAAGGAGACCTTCGGTACCGACGGCGCGCCGGGTTCGCTGACCGACTTCGACCACTGCGACACGTTGTTTGCCATCGGCTACAACATGGCCGAGACGCACACCGTGCTGTGGGCGCGGATGCTGGACCGGTTGCAGGGACCGGATCGGCCGCGCCTGGTGGTCGTGGACCCTCGCCGGACCAAGGTGGCCGAGCAGGCCGACGTACACCTTGCCATCCGCAACGGCACGAACCTTGCCCTGCTCAACGGTCTGCTGCACGAGCTGATCGCCAATGGCTGGGTCGACGACAAGTTCGTGCAGGCCCACACGGTCGGCTTCGACAAGCTGGCTGAGACGGTCGCCGACTGCTCGCCCGAGTGGGCAGCCGAGATCTGCGGTGTAGGAGCCGACGACATCCGGGCGGCGGCCCGCATCATCGGTACCGCGGAACGGCTGGTCTCCACTTGTTTGCAAGGGGTCTACCAGTCCCATCAGGCGACGGCGTCGGCCTGCCAGGTGAACAACCTCAACCTGCTGCGCGGCATGATCGGCAAGCCCGGAGCCAGCGTCTTCCAGCTCAACGGGCAGCCGACCGCCCAGAACACCCGGGAGACAGGCGCCGACGGCGACCTCACCGGCATGCGGAACTGGCAGAACCCGGCCCACATCGAGGAGCTGGCGAAGGCCTGGAACCTCGAACCGGAACAGATCCCGAGCTGGGGCCCGCCGACCCACGCGATGCAGCTGTTCCGGTACGCCGAAGAAGGCTCGATCCGGTTCCTCTGGATCGCCGGCACCAACCCGGCGGTGTCGCTGCCGGAGTTGCACCGGATCCGGTCGATCCTCGGCCAGGACCGGCTCTTCCTCGTGGTGAGCGATCCGTTCCTGACCGAGACGGCGCGGTACGCCGACGTGGTGCTGCCGACCGCCATCTGGGGCGAGAAGACCGGCACCTTCACCAATCACGACAGGACCGTCCACCTGTCCGAGAAAGCGGTCGAGCCGCCGGGGGAGGCGCGACCCGACCTGGAGATCTTCCTGGACTACGCAGACCGGCTGGGACTTCGTGACAAGGACGGCCAACCGCTGGTGAAGTGGCGAACGCCGGAGGAGTGCTTCGACGCGTTCGGCGAAGTGACACGTGGGCGGCCCTGTGACTACTCCGGGCTGTCCTACCAGAAGCTGCGTGGTGGGAGTGGCATCCAGTGGCCGGTCACCGAGGAGCAGCCGGAGGGGACCGAGCGCCTGTACACCGACCACGTGTTCAACACGGCCACCGATTACTGCGAGGACTATGGTCACGACCTGCTGACCGGCGCGGCTCAGGAGAAGAAGGATTACGCGGCCCTGGAGGCGAATGGTCGTGCTGTCCTCAAGGCCGCGCGCTACCTGCCACCGCACGAGCCACCCGACGACGATTACCCGCTGCTGTTCACCAGTGGCCGTACGGCGTACCACTTCCACACTCGGACCAAGACCGGCCGGGCTCCGCAGCTTCAGGCCGCGGCGCCCGAGGCGTGGGTGGAGATCTGTCCGGCCGACGCCGAGAAGCTCGGCATCGCCGACGGCGAGCTGGTCAGAGTGGAGTCACGTCGCGGCAGGCTGGAGGCGAGCGCCCGGGTCAAGGGCATCCGTGAGGGCGTCGTGTTCGCGCCGTTCCACTACGGCTACTGGGACCACCTCGGCGCAGGTCCGAACGGGCGCCCGACCGCAGCGAACGAACTCACCAGCACCGACTGGGATCCGGTCTCGAAACAGCCGCTGCTCAAGCTCGCCGCGGTCCGGGTCTCCAAGCTGGCCGACTGAGGAGGCGACGTGAAGCTCGACCACGCGATCACGGAGGTCCAGACCGCCGAGGCCGACCTCGGCCGCCGACTCCGGGTCATCGGCGAACGGCATGCGGTGGAGCACGACCTGTACCACCTCGGGCACACCCTGGCGAAACAGTGCGCGGAACACCTCGACCAGCTTGCGCCGCTGGCCCGGAAGTACGGGGTCGAACCGGAGGGCCCGCCCGCCGACTCACCCAGCCTGCTGGAAAAGGCCAGACACAAAGGTGCGGAACTGCTCGGCCGGACCGAAGCGGCCGGCCTGCTGCTCCTCGACGATCTGCGCGACCTGTACCTGTGCGCGCAGCACGCCGAGATCGCCTGGACGATCCTTCAGCAGGGAGCCAAGGCCGCGCGTGACCTCGAGCTGCTCGAGGTGGTCAGCAAGTGCCACCCCGAGACCGAGATCTGCGCCAAGTGGCTCCGCACCCGGATCAAGGAGACCAGCCCGCAGGTCCTCGCCACCGGCTGACTACATCCCGTACGAGTGGTCGACCTTCATCGTGAACAGCAGCCGCTTGTCGGCCACCATGGCACGCCGGTAGTCGTCCCAGTCCGGGTGCTCGCCCGACGCCTCGCGGTAGTAGGCGACGAGCTGCTCGACGGTGTCGTCATGCTCGTCGGCCGCTACCGGAGTCAGCTCGGCGTTGCCTTCCAGCACGACGTACGACCGCCCGCCCGGCCCGTTCACGTACAGACTCGCCCGCGGATCCCGCCGCAGATTCTTCGTCTTGGCCCGCCCATCGGTGAGCGACACCCGGATCACCTCACCGTCGTACAAGTAGGTGACGTTGGACAGTTGCGGGCGGCCGTCGCGCTTGATCGTGACGAGCACACCGAGGCCGGTCTTGCCGGGGAGGTTTGAGGTCATATCCAGAGCTTAGAAATTCAACCAAGCTTGAACGCAACCGTCACTCTCCGTCTCGGTCCGCGAGACCCCGGGTTCGACCTCTGGATGTGGTTGTGCATAGACTCACAGGCATCATGCGGCACCAGCTTCTTCTCCTTCGCTGCCGCGGCGAGGCCTGACGTAGGCCGGTTTCCTCGCCGCGGAGTTTCGTCGTACGCCGGTCGATCGTTGACCCAGCTGTACACACTTCCCGCGAGGAGACCCGCAAGCATGGCACCCAAGAATCAGCCCAAGCCCGTTCAGCAGTCCTCCGGCATGCCGATCGGGCGCTACAGCGCGTTCCCGCCGATCGCGCTGCCGGACCGGACCTGGCCGGCCAAGTCCGTCGACGCGACGCCGCGCTGGCTGTCCACCGATCTGCGCGACGGCAACCAGGCGCTGGTCGAGCCGATGTCGCCGGCCCGCAAGCGGCGGATGTTCGACCTGCTGGTGAAGATGGGCTACAAGGAGATCGAGGTCGGTTTCCCCAGCGCCAGCCAGTACGACTTCGACTTCGTCCGCAGCCTGATCGAGGGCGACGCGATCCCCGACGACGTCACCATCTCGGTGCTGACCCAGGCGCGCGACGAGCTGATCGAGCGGACCGTACAGTCGCTGGAGGGGTCGCCCAAGGCCACCATCCACCTGTACAACGCGACCGCGCCGCTGTTCCGCCGGGTCGTGTTCAACGTCGACAAGGCCGAGTGCCGCAACATCGCCGTACGGGGCACCGAGACGGTGATGAAGTACGCCGACGAGATCCTGGGCGACTGCGAGTTCGGCTACCAGTACAGCCCCGAGATCTTCACCGGCACCGAGCTCGAGTTCGCGCTGGAGGTGTGCGAGGCGGTCAGCGACGTCTGGCAACCCGCCGAGGGCCGCGAGATCATCCTCAACCTGCCGGCCACCGTCGAGATGTCCACCCCGAACGTGTACGCCGACCAGATCGAGTGGTTCGGCCGCAACCTGACCCGGCGTGAGCACAGCACGATCAGCCTGCACCCGCACAACGACCGCGGTACGGCGGTGGCCGCCACGGAGCTGGCCTTGATGGCTGGTGCGGACCGGGTCGAGGGCTGCCTGTTCGGCCACGGCGAGCGGACCGGCAACGTGGACCTGGTGACCCTGGGGATGAACCTGTTCAGCCAGGGCATCGACCCGCAGATCGACTTCTCCGACATCGACGAGATCCGCCGTACGGTCGAGTACTGCACCCAGATGCGGGTGCCCGAGCGCCAGCCGTACGCCGGTGACCTGGTGTACACCGCCTTCTCCGGCTCGCACCAGGACGCGATCAAGAAGGGCCTGGAGGCGCTGGACAAGCAGGCCGCGACCGAGGGCATCCCGGTCGGCCAGATCCACTGGGAGGCGCCGTACCTGCCGATCGACCCGAAGGACGTCGGCCGGTCGTACGAGGCGGTCATCCGGGTCAACTCGCAGTCCGGCAAGGGCGGCGTCGCGTACATCATGAAGTCGGAGCACCGGCTCGACCTGCCGCGCCGGCTGCAGATCGAGTTCAGCCGGGTGATCCAGCAGCACACCGACGCCGAGGGTGGCGAGGTCGGTCCCCAGCAGATGTGGGACATCTTCGAGGCCGAGTACCTGGCGCCCGGCAAGCTGTCGCTGCTGACCGTCAACTCGACCTCGGGTGAGGGACAGAACGACGCGCTCCGGGTGCAGGTCTACTCCAACGGCGTACCGCACGAGCTGGTCGGCGAGGGCAACGGTCCGGTGTCGGCCTTCGTCGACGCGATCAAGCCGCTGAAGTACGACGTCCGGGTGCTGGACTACCACGAGCACGCGCTCTCGGCCGGTGGTGACGCCCTGGCCGCGGCGTACGTCGAGTGCGAGGTCGGCGACGAGGTCTACTGGGGTGTCGGCCGGGACGCCAACATTCTCACTGCCTCCTTGAAGGCGGTCGTCTCGGCGATCAACCGCGCGACCCGTTAATTGCATGGTGTTTCACGCCCAGAGCTGATTGGCTCTGGGCGTGATCACCGTCCGCGAGATCGACCCACACGACGTTGCGGCCTTCGACGCCTGGTACGACGTACTGCGCGCCGGCGCGGTCGCCGATCGCGAGGTGCCGCTCGTCTTCACCCACGACGCGACCGCGAACTCGCTGCGCACGGACAACCCGATCAAGACCAGGCTCCCGGTCGCCGCGTACGACGGCGAGCGGGTGGTCGGCGCGATGCTGTTCGAGTACAACCTGAAGAACGACCTCGACGCGGTCATGGTGGAGATCGACGTACTGCCGGCTGAGCGGCGGCGGGGGATCGGTACCGCGCTGTGGGGCTGGGCGAGGTCGAAGGCCGCGTCGCTCGGCCGGACGATCTACCAGATCGAGCTCGCCATCCCCGAGGGGTTGACGCCCGACACCTGGCCGGGGTCGGTGTTCGCCACGAAGCTCGGGTTCGTTGTCGAGCACGTGGAGGACCATCTCGTCGTACCGCTTCCGTACGAGCGCTCGGTGGAGCTGGAGCCGCTGGAGGGGTACGAGCTGATCTCCTGGGCAGGGCCGTGCCCGGAGGAGTACCTGCCGGTGTACGCCGATCTGCGCAGCGCGATGGCCCGCGACGTACCGACCGGCGGGATGACGCGTGAGCCGAAGCTCTGGACTGCTGACGAGCTTCGCACGCTGGAGGAGCGCACCGCCAAGAGCTACCAGGCTCTGGTCGTCCTGGCCCGTACTCTCGACGGCCGTCCCGCCGGCTACACGGTCATATACCTACCGCTGACCGACCCCGACAACGTGCAGCAGCTCGACACCCTCGTGCTCCGCGACGACCGCGGCCACAACCTCGGCGCCCACCTCAAGGCAGCCAACCTCGACCAACTCGCCAAGCACCTCACCACCCAGAAATGGCTGCACACCTGGACCGCCGAGACGAACGGCGCCATGCAGAAGGTCAATGCCCGCTTCGGCTTCGTAGCCCGCGAGAAGAACGTCGAATACGAACTGGAACTCCCCGCGCCGACGCTCCGCCCGGCCGCGCGAGCTGTCGTGCTGGACCCGGAGGACCGGATCCTGTTGCTGCGCTTCGAGTTCGCGGACGGGCATGCCGTGTGGGCGGCGCCCGGTGGTGGGGTGGAGGTGGGGGAGTCGTTGCCGCAGGCACTGACCCGGGAGCTGGCCGAGGAGATCGGCATCGTGCCGCCTGCCGATGCACCGCACTTGTGGCATCAGGTGACGGTCGCTGACGGGCATGCCGCCGGGTTCGACGGAGTGACGAACGACTACTTCCTGGTGCGGACCGATGCGTTCACCCCGGCCGGCTCGATGTCGGTGGAGGAGATGCTGGCGGAGAACGTGCACGGGCATCGCTGGTGGACTTTCGAAGAGATCCAGAACCATCAAGGCCCGGAGTTCCTGTCGCCCCGCACTCTGCCGCTTCTCCTGGCCCGCCTCCGCGACGACGGGCCGCCTCCAGAGCCGGTCTTCATCAGTCTTTGACTCGGGCCGGCCGATCAGAGGCGGCGTTCCCAGGTGAGGTGGCCCTCGTCCATCAGGGCGTGGCCGTCGGCGCCGGCGGCGACGCTTGGGTCGTGGGTGGCGATGATGACGGCTGCGCCACGGTCCGCCTCGGCTCGCAGCAGCGCGAGGACGCGCTCTCTGTTGGTGCTGTCGAGCTCGCTGGTGGACTCGTCGGCGAGGATCACCTTGCCCCGCTGGGCCAGCCCGCGCGCGACCGCCACGCGTTGTTGCTCGCCACCTGACAGCTCCTCGACCAGGTGGTCGCCGCTGTCCTCCAGCCCGACGTCGGAGAGCGCTTTCGCGATGATCTCGTCGATCGACTCCAGCGCCTCGTCGCGGTCCTGGTCGTCCGACGGCAACTTCCGTTCGGCGAGCAGCGGCATCGACAGGTTCTCCCGCGCCGTGAGCACCCGCGCCAATCCGTTGCCCTGCGGAATCAGTACGACGCCGTGCGCCGCCGCCCGTGGCCGGTCGACGATCTCCAGCCCGTCGACCTCGACCGAGCCCGACTTGGCCGAGACGGCGCCGGCGATTGCCCAGAGCAACGAACTCTTGCCGGCCCCCGACGGCCCGCTGACCGCCAGCACGTACCCGGGCGGCACCCTCAGCGACACGTCGGCCACCGCGACCAGGTCGTCGTACGCGACAGTGAGGTTGTTGACGGTGATCATGCCTCGCCCTCCTGCTCGACCGGCGTCAACCGGACCTCGCCGTCCTCGGTGGTGGTCACGCGCAACAGCGTTCCCGGTGGCAGCAGCTCCGCGACATGCGGCGGCAACGGCAGCGAACCGTCGGTCGCGACCACCGCGAACTCCTCACCCGAGCGACCCTCCGAGGCGATCCGCCCGTCCTTGATCGTGATCGTCCGAGGCAGTACCGCCGCCACGTCCGGGTCGTGGGTGATCAGCAGCACGGTCATACCGGTTGCCTTGTTGATCGTCGAGATCGCGGCCAGTACCTCGTCACGCGCCCGGTGGTCGAGCTGGCTGGTCGGCTCGTCGGCCAGCAACAACCCGGGGAACGTGGCGATCCCGACAGCGACCGCGCAGAGCTGGATCTGGCCGGGCGTGAGCCGCTCCAGCGGCGTCTGGGAATGGTTGCTCAGGCCAACGAGATCCAGTACGTCCCGCGGCGTCGGCAGCGGCCGCCCCCGTACTGCGGCACGCTGGGCGTACCGGACATTGTCCTCAGGCGTGAGGTACGGAATGAGGTTGCGCCCGGCCCCCTGCAGCACGATGCCGACGTCACCGGCCCGCATCCGGTCGAGCTCGGCCTCGGTCATCGTCGCGATGTGGTGCTCGCCGATCTGCAGTCGCCCGGCGCTCGGGGTCAGCAAGCCGCCGCACAGTTGCAGCAGCGTGGACTTTCCCGCGCCGGACGGCCCGAGCAGCCCGACCAGTTCGCCCGGCCGGACGCTGATCCCGATCCCGGACAGCGCCGCGACGTCGTGACCCTGGCTGCGGTAGATGTGCACCAGGCCGGTCGTGTTGATCGCGAGGCCGGTCATGACAGCTCCTCCCGGATCCGGGTGTAGCCGGCTCGCCGGTTGACGCCGGTGCCGAGCAAGAGGGTCGCCGCTGTCATGATCGCCGTACTGATCAGCGTGAGCGCCAACGCGACGTACCAGTTGGTGGTGAGGTCGAGGGGGATCGGCGACGGTTGGCTGGTCGGGGCGAAGAGCGGGATCATCGGCAGCGCGACATGGGCGCCGAGTATGCCGCAGGCCGAGCCGAGCAAGGCGGCCAGTGCGACCGGCCCGGTCTGCTCCCACCTCGCCGCCCGTCCGGTCGTGGCCGCCGGTACGCCGGTGATGCGCAGGCTCGCGTAGTCCTGGGCCCGGGAGCGCCAGGACGTGACGATCATGAGCAGCAGAACGATGATCGCCAGCGCCCAGCCGGCCACACCGATCACCGGTGTCAGTTGGAGCGCCAGCGCGCTGGCCGAGCGGCCGTAGGTGGCGACCTGGTCGGACTTGCGGTCGATGAGGGTCGCCGGGATTCCGGCCTTGCCCAGCTCGTCGATGATCTGCTGGGAGTGGGCCAGGCCGTCCTCGTTCAGCCAGAGCTCGAAGTCGGTACTCGTGTCGGCCACGCTGCCGCCCAACCGGCGTACCGTCTCCAGATCGACGACCGCGGTGTGCGTGGTGTAGCGCGGGATCGTGGTGCGCAGCCGGTCGAGCTTCTCGACCGTGAACTCGAGACCGTCCAGGCCGGGCACGGTCTGCGACTCGGTGACCGCGTACTCCGGGCTGATCAGGGCCGGTACTGCGACCGGGATCCGGCTGGTCTGGACGCTCAGCTCCCGGCCGATGCTGGTGATGCCGAGGACCAGACCGTTCGGCGGCCCGTCGGTCGCGCTGATGCTGCCCAGGTTGGCGGCATCGCTCTCGGTCTGGTCGGGCGCGACCCAGGTGCCCGCCTTTCCGAGCGGGATCGACGGCTGGGTGTCGGTCGCGACCTTGTCGATGGTGATCTCGCCGCGGATGCCGGCCGAGTCGCCCAGCTCGCGGGTGACGCTGAGCCGGATCAGGTCGCAGGTCTCGGGGCAGACGATCTGTTTGCTGAGCTGGACCGGTTTCCCGGCCGCCAGCTTCATCGGCGGGTAGTCGACGGTGAACCGGGACCCGGTGTCGTGGCTGAAGAGCGTGGCCTGGAGAGCGACGGATTCCGCGGGTGGCCCCACCGGCACCTCTTCGCCGTCTCCGGTGGGTGGGTGGTAGGGCTGCATCGCGCCGGGCGTCGCGGTGATGGTCAGCCGCTCACCCTTCAGCGTGATCGGCGGTGGCTCGGTGGGCGCCTTGAGCTGCCGGAAGCCGTCGGCATCGGTCAGCTGGTCACCGCGGAACGCGATCCGCTGGTAGCTGTCCGGCTCGATCATCAGCGTGCGCAGGCCGTCCGGGTTCGACGGTGACGAGAGTACGACCGGAGTCAGCCAGCGCCGGTCGTGGTCGATCTTGTCGATCGCGGTGCTGAAGTCGGAGAAGACTCGCACGTCCATCGACAGGACGCCATCCGCGCCGACCTCGTACCCGGCGCGGTAGTCGCGGTTGCGGTCGGCCACGGAGGAGGCCTGGCCGGCGAATGAGACCAGTGCCGTCGCGACTGCCACCACCGCGACGATGCGGGTCACTGCTGGGCGGCGGGCCACCTGGAGCGCTCCGAGCGCTAGACCGAGCTGGCCACGGCGTAGGGCTTGCCTGCTGATCAGGCCCGCGGTCGGGAGGAGGAGGTGGGCAAAGGTCAGGCCGACCGCGAGCGCGAGCAGGCTTGGCGTCAGTACCGGCAGTGGACCGCGGCCGCCACCGGTCAGTGCGCCCAGCAGCCCTGCTGAGGCGATGACGATGACGATGACGTCGATCAGGCCGATGGTCCGGCCCCGGCGCCGCGGCACGATCCGGCGGAGCAGGGTCGAGATGGGCTGCCGGATGACGGCCCGGATGGTCCAGGCGACAACTGCGAGTCCAACCAGGGCCGCAAGCGCTGCAGCGGCCGGTACGGTCCAGGGCAGCTCCAGTGGTGCCCCGTCGTTCAGCCAGGTACTGCGCACCACAAGCAGCAGGCCGAATCCGGCCAGCGCACCCAGCAGCGTGCCGACCACTACCGGCACCGCCAGCTCGGTAGCCAACGACCGGCCGGTACGCCGTGAGCTGGCGCCACGCAACCGGGACACGGCCAGCTCGGGCCGACGCTGGTCGACCACAGCGGCCAGTGCGAGCGCGAGCACCACAACGCCGAACAGGGCCACCTGGACCATCACCAGCGGGATGATCGTCGCGGCCTGCTTGCGCTCGGCGGTGATCCCGTCGATGACGCTGGCCAGTGCGGAGGTGTTGGAGGTCTCGAACTGAGCGCCCTCGACGGTGGCATCCTCGGTGGCCTGCCGGAGCCTGGCCAGGTCGCCGACCCGGGCCTTGCCCGGCAGCGGGTGGACATCCACGGTCCCGTGCGCACCCCAGACGCCCTTCTCCAGGGTGTCCCGGGTGGTGAAGATGTAGTCAGAGGTGGCCGGACGGGTCTCGCTGGCCGGAATCGAGTGGCCGGTCGGGCCGGCGCCGTACCAGTACGGGTCGTTGTCGTCGGCGCGGTAGATGCCGACCACACGGAGCTGGCCGCCACCGGCGTACTTGGTCGACTGGGCGTTCAGCCGGGAGCCGATGGCAACGCCGAAGTTCTTCGCGTCCTGGGTCGAGACGGCGGCCTCGTTCGGCGCGCTCGGACACTTGCCTGAGGTCAGTACGAGCTTCTCGCAGTACCCGTCCCGCCAGACCACCTTGCCGGTCTGCTCCGGCTTGCCCAGACCCCAGCCGGCATCGACCGACACGCCGTAGAGCGGCGGGCTGAACAGCGGGCGCAGGTCGTCGGGGATCAGCGTGGCGATCCGCTCCGGCGGTGCCGAGGCGTTGGGTCCGCTGACCATCGCCGAGGGGATCGACTCGAGCTGCCAGCTGGCCGACAGCCACTGGCTGGTCAGGGTCTCCGTGGTGACGGTCTGCTCGACCGCGCGCGAGAACCACGGCGCGAACGTGGCGCAGGCGCCGATCAGCACGCTCACTCCGGCGAGCACGAGCATCTGGGACCACCGGTAGCGCAGCGCCTGTTTCAGAAACATCAGTGGCTCACCCCTAAGCCGTTCCACCCCTTGGACAACGATTCACTTCCTGGCCGAAGATACGGAAAACCGGGGTCGGGCAGCCCGTCAGAGGTCAAATGACACAGAGTCGTTACGGCGGTATAGGTTTCTTGGCATGCGTGAATCCCAGCTCGGAGAACTGACCGTTTCGGCCCTCGGCCTCGGCTGCATGGGGATGTCCCAGTCGTACGGCGTGCAGAGCGACGACGCGGAGTCGATCGCCACGGTGCACGCGGCGATCCATGCCGGCTGTACTTTCATCGACACCGCCGATGTGTACGGCGACGGTGCGAACGAGGAGCTGGTCGGGCGCGCCCTGGCCGGCCGCCGGTCCGAGGTCGTGCTGGCGACGAAGTTCGGGTTCCAGCGGGTCGGTTCGGACATCCCGAACGTGGTGAACGGGCGGCCGGAGTACGCGGCCGCCGCGCTCGATGCGTCGTTGGCGCGGCTCGGGGTCGACTACGTGGACCTCTGGTACCTGCACCGGCGCGACCCGGAGGTGCCGATCGAGGAGACCGTCGGGGCGATGGCTTCGGCGGTAGAGGCTGGGAAGGTCCGGTACCTGGGGCTGTCGGAGGTGTCGGGCGAGACGGTGCGGGCGGCGCATGCGGTGCACCCGATCAGCGCAGTACAGAGTGAGTGGTCGCTGTGGACGCGCGACCCGGAGACCGGCGTACTGCCGACGCTGCGCGAGCTGGGGATCGGGTTCGTGCCGTTCAGCCCGCTCGGGCGCGGGTTCCTGACCGGGCAGATCACCTCGCCGGACGATTTCGAGCCGGACGACATGCGGCGGGGGATGCCGCGGTTCAGTGGCGAGAACTTCCAGCGCAATCTGGATCTGGTGGCTCGCGTACAGGCGCTGGCCGCTGCGAAGGGGGTGCTGCCGAGTCAGCTGGCGTTGGCGTGGTTGCTTGCGCAGGGCAATGATGTCGCGCCGATCCCGGGGACCAAGCGGCGCAAGTACCTGGCCGAGAACCTCGGTGCTGTTGACGTTTCGCTGTCCGCGGAGGAGCTGGCGGAGCTGGATGCGGCGTTCCCGCCGGATGCGGTGGCGGGGGATCGGTACGCGCCGGGCGGGATGAAGATGGTGGGCAAGTGATCGGCGTGACCGGGTCGACCGGTCAGCTGGGGTCGCGGATCGCTCGGCTGCTCGCGGCGGAGGGAGTGGCGCAGCGGTTGATCGTGCGGGATCCCGGTCGGGCGCCGTCGTTGGCTGGGGCGGAGGTCGCGCAGGCGGCGTACGGAGAGCATTCCGCGTTGCTGAACGCGCTGGACGGGGTCACGACGCTGATGTTGCTGAGCGCGACGGAGTCGGCGGATCGGGTCTCGTTGCACAAGGCAACTGTTGATGCCGCGGTGGCGGCTGGGGTGCAGCGGATCGTTTACACGTCGTTCGTCGGTGCTTCGCCGTCGGCGACGTTCACGTTTGCGCGGGATCACTGGCACACCGAGGAGCACGTGCGTTCTACGGGCGTCGACTTCACGTTCTTGCGGGACAACTTGTACCTGGACTTCTTGCCGGGGTTCGTCGGCGCTGACGGTGTGATGCGCGGGCCGGCGGGGGATGGGCGGGTCGCCGCGGTGGCGCGGGACGATGTCGCCTCCGTCGCTGCTCGGGTGCTGGTATCGCCGCAGCATTCCGGGATGACCTATGACCTGACTGGGCCGTCGGCGTTCACCTTGACCGAGGCGGCTGCTTTGCTGAGCGCGGCGTGGGGCCGGCCGGTGCGGTACGAGCCGGAGACGCTCGACGAGGCGTACCGGTCGCGCGAGGGCTTCGGCGCTGCCGCGTGGGAGGTGGCCGGCTGGGTCACGTCGTACGCCGCGATCTGCAGCGGCGAGCTGAGCGGCGTGAGCAGCGCCGTCGAAGACATCACCGGCCACCCAGCCATCAGCCTCGCCGACCACCTGGCCAAGCTCTGACCTCTCGCCTCGCTCGGCCTCGTGGGGATTGTCGACGGGACCTGAGAGAATGGTCAGATGCCGCTCTATCGTGACGAGGCGATCGTGCTCCGGGTCCAGAAACTGGGCGAAGCCGACCGGATCGCCACGCTCCTGACCCGCGGCCACGGCAAGATCCGCGCGGTCGCCAAAGGCGTCCGCCGCACCTCATCCCGCTTCGGCGCTCGCCTGGAGCCTTTCAGCCACGTCGACCTGCAACTCGCCACCGGCCGGACCCTCGACGTGGTCACCCAAGCGGTGTCGATAGCGGCATACGGCGAAGGCATAGTCAGCGACTACGCCCGCTACACCACCGGCACGGTCATCCTCGAAACGGCCGACCGCCTGGTGGTGGAAGAAAAGGAACCCGCCACCCAGCACCACCTCCTGCTGGCCGGCGCCCTCCGGGTCCTCTCCGCCGGCGAACGCACCCCCGGCCTGGTCCTCGACTCGTTCTTCCTCCGCTCCCTTGCCATCTCCGGGTACGCCCCCTCCTTCGACGACTGCGCCAAATGCGGCGAACCAGGCCCCCACCGCGCCTTCAACCCCGCCGCCGGCGGCATGGTCTGCAGCACCTGCCGCCCACCCGCCTCCACCATGCCGTCCCCCGCCACAGTCACCCTCCTAGCAGCCCTCCTCACCGGCGACTGGCCAACCGCGGAACGCACAGACCCCAAAACCCGCCGAGAAGCCACCACCCTCGTCTCCGCCTTCACCACCTACCACCTGGACCGCCTCCGCTCCCTCCGCCACCTAGACCTAACCCCCAGCACCCCACCCCAACTAAAACTGGGCTAACCCACCCACCCCGCCACACCAACGCGGCCCGCTCACCAACCGGGGACACCCCCCGCCACCGGCCCCCCGCGACTGCTGGCTGGGCAGTCGGATCCGCGTCAGCGCGAGCCGGCCCGACGCGTGAACTGGGTGAGTACTGTCCGCGCGAACAGGTACAGCGCGAGCGCGCGCCAAACAGACACCCGTACTAGGGACGGCAAGCCGAACAGCCGCCTGTACTGCATGAGCGCGGCGGCTGTTTCGAGTGAGTGCTGGCCGGCCAGTCACCTGTACTACGTGAGCGTGGGCCGGGCAGAGGCGTGTACCACGTGAGCGCTGGCCAACCGACGTACGTGCTGGGTGAGGCCTGGCCGGGCTGGCGCCTGCACTGCGTGACAGCGAGCCGAGCAGCCGCCTGTACTGCCTGAACCTGACGGCCTCTAGCGGGTGAGCGCCGGCTGGGCGGTCACCTGTACTGCGATGGTGCTGGCCGACCAGTCGCCTGCGCCGCGTGAGCGTATTGCGGGCAGAGGCCTGTACTGCCTACGGGTGGCCGGGCGGGTGTCTGTACTGCGGGGGCATGGACGAGAAGACCGAGCAGACGCCTGTACTGGGTGAGAGGTGCCGAGCGGACGCCTACTGCTTGGGGGCCGCGTATTGGTAGCTGTCAGCAGTTGTTGGGGGCTGGCGCTGTCGGTTGGTCGCCATTGGGATCCACCAGGACAGGTACAGCCTCACCGATCCGTAGTTGCGTGGATGCCTGTTGGGTCATGTCGATCTGGCCGGTATCGCCGAGGGTGCTCTGCCAAGTGATGCTCCAGTGGGCGGTCGCGCTAACCGGGTATCGGCACTTCGGCTGCTCATGCGACGTCTTCCGATACCGATGACCACAATCAGGCGAATCCGCAATACCCGCCGCCTTGCTGTAGGGCGTACCAGCGCCCTCGCACCGAACCGTATTCCCGTCACCCATCGTCCAATCGACTGCCTTGACGACTCCTGTGGCCGTCACCCGAAGCCCGGGTACTTCCGCAAACCGCGTGATCGGCCCATAGGTGTTCTCCGACTTGTCCACCCACAACCACACCGGCATATTCACCAGCCCGATCTCCCCAACCCCCGGCGCAGACCGCACCTGCGGCTTCGCCAACTGCATCTTGGCAATCGCCTCATACGCCAACGTGAGCGGATCAACCACCACAGTGTCAGGAGGCCCAGGCAACCACACCCACTTGGTCACCAGATGTCTGCCCTGGCTGTACCCCTGCTCGCGTAAGCAAGCCCAGACCTCCCCATCGGTATGCCCGCCCCAACTGGGATCTGACTTTGGCGGCTGCGGGGTGAGCCTCTGCAGATAGCACTGTTCACTATTCGACCAGTTCCCGAGGTCCGAGGTGCAAGCTTGGGCGCCACCGTTGTGCTGGCATACGCGCTTACCAACCTTGGTGGACTTCCCGGGGCTGGTCTTCTTGCCAGCGCCTTTGCCGAGTTCAGACTTCAGCCAGAAGGTGCACTTGTGGGTGATCGGCGAGCAGACCTTGACGTAGCGGGGATCGTCCTGCGTTGCGGCGGTTGCTCGGGGCGCCGCAACGATGGCCAACCCCAAGGTGACCGTAAGGCAGACGCCGCCGAGTATTTTCAGCATTTTCCTGCCAGCGCCTTCTCTTCGACCAGGAACCACACCTTGGTGGTCTGACCCGCGGGCGGAGCGAAGACCATGCGAGCCAGCACCTTGTGTCGGTCCCCGTCGTCCGGGCCAGCCGGCACTGGCTTGTCATTGGACTGGTAGCGCGTGACGACCTCTGAGCTGTCGAGGCAGGAGACAAGGTCGACCTCGGGCTGCTCGCCCTTCAGCTTCACAGAATGACTGATCGGGATGACCTTGACGTTGCCACTTTGATACCACCCGTTGGCGGACTGGAATCGGAGCTCGCCGAGGACCGAGATCAGCCACGGGTCACCGTTTCCCGCCTGGAGGAGCGTTGCCCGAGCCGGTCTCTCAGGGTGGCGCAGGGCGACGGCAACAGCCTGACGTGCCGCGGAGTAGCGGCTCTTGGCGGCGGCGATGGCGCCTTCTTCTTCCTCGTTGGCCGTGGGGGTGGGGGAAGCCGTGGAGGTCGACGTAGGGGTTGTCGAGGCAGGAGTTGTGTTGGGTTGACCGGCTTCGGGGGAGTTGTTGCAGGCGGCTAGGGGGAGCGCGCAGAGGGCAACGGTTAGGAGAAGCGGTCGGCGGGGCATGCGGGTGGGCTCCGATCGTGGGTTGCTGGCGGTACAAGGTTCGCATACGGAGGGTGTTCAGGGTGGGGGTTGTCCACAGGGGTGTGGGAGGGCGGAGGGGTGCGGGAGGGCCTTGGGCAGGGGTTTGGGAGGATCTGGGTATGTCGCCTATTGGTCGTCGTCGGGGTCGGGTTGGGGAAGGTCGGCGCGGGGAGGTTGTTGCTCCTGATGTGCATCCTTCGGGGGCTCGGCCGCCGGGGATTCCCAAGGAGTTGGTGCCCAATCACGTGGCGATCGTGATGGATGGGAACGGGCGGTGGGCGAAGGCGCGGAATCTGCCGCGGACCGAGGGGCACAAGGCGGGGGAGGCTTCGCTGCTCGATGTGATAAAGGGTGGGATCGAGATCGGGGTGAAGTACCTGTCGGCGTACGCGTTCTCGACCGAGAACTGGGCCCGGTCGCCTGATGAGGTGCGGTTTCTGATGGGGTTCAATCGCGATGTGATCCACCGGCGGCGCGACGAGCTGGACGCGATGGGGGTGCGGGTCGTCTGGTCGGGGCGGCGGCCGCGGTTGTGGAAGAGCGTGATCGACGAGCTCGAGTACGCGCAGGAGCGGACGAAGAACAACGACACGATCACGCTGCAGTTCTGCGTGAACTACGGCGGTCAGGCGGAGATCGCGGACGCGATGCGGTCGATCGGCGCGGAGGTTGCCGCGGGCAAGCTCAACCCGGACCGGATCACCGAGAAGACGATCGCGAAGCATCTCTACCACCCGGAGGTCCCCGAGGTGGACCTGTTCGTCCGGTCGTCAGGTGAGCAGCGGACGTCCAACTTCTTGGTGTGGCAGCTCGCGTACGCCGAGATGGTCTTCCTCGACACGCTGTGGCCGGACTTCGATCGGCGCGATCTGTGGCGCGCGATCGAGCTCTACGCCCAGCGCGACCGGCGCTACGGCGGCGCCGTGCCCAACCAGGTCGAGCAGGCCTGACAACACCAGCCGGTACTACGTAACGCCCGTGAGCCGGTCGAGGGTCTAGGCTCGCCAATCGACCGATGGATGTCGTCGAGGGGAGTTGCCGACCGTGCAAGAGCAGCCGACGGGTGAGACGCCGGAGCAAGCACTGGCGCGGGAGTTGCGGGGCGCCCAGGCGGAGATCCGCGGCGTCCGCTCCGTACTGGACGACGCCCTCGCCGAAGACGACCGCCTGGCCGCACTCGCCGCCACCCCGCCAAACAACACCGGCCAGAGCAGCGGGGGGCAGGGCAATGCCGGCCTCGGTGATACCGGGACGAGCGGCGCCGCGACGGGCAACGTTGCGCAGGGCAATGGCGTGGCGGGCGGTAGTGGGCAGGCGGAGGGTGGTTGGCGATGACGGTGGCGGAGGATCGGCAGCGGGCTGCCAGTCTGACTGATCAGACGGCGTCGGCGCTGGTCGCTGCGCGGTCGGCGATGATGTCGGCGCGGCAAGCGACGGCTGACTTCGATCGGTTGCTCGACGCGCGGTTGGATGAGGCGGGGACTCTGGGGGTACCCGCACAGCGCGCTCGCGAAGGCGAGTATGCCGGTCGGCAGGCCGACAACCCGGGGGCTCGTGACAACGCCACCGATGACATCCGGAGAGCGCTCTACAGCGCTGGATTGACCAGTGATCAGCTCAACGGCCGGCTTCAGCGCGACCTCGGTCAGCTCGAGCAGATCGGGGACGACCTCGATCGGAGTTCCCGCACACTCACGCACGCGAAGAGTTTCCTCGACGAGCTCGAGCAGTTGCCCGTCGAGCGGGATGAGCAGACCGGCGAGCCGACCCCGGAGGCGGCCGAGCAGCTCAGGCAGACGTCGATCCTGCGGCAGCGGGTCAGCACCATCGAGAGCTCAATCGGCGAAGCCACCACCGGGGTCAAAGGCGCCGAGACGCAGCTCAAGCAGGCCCGTGAGACGGCTCGGAACCTGGTCCAGTCACCGCCGGGCGTCGGCACCGATGGCCGGATCTCCAACGCGATCGACCAGACCCGCGAGGAGCTCGGCAGCAACCTCCGGTCCGCTCGCCAACAGCTCGACGGCGCGAACCAGGATCTCACCGCCGCCCGTCCAGCCGCGGAAGAAGCCGCCCACCGCAGCGTCGACCTCGCCAACGCCACCAGAGCCGGCCTCAACCCGACCCAACCCTCACACCAAGGTCCTCCCGGAGCCTCCTCCGAGTCAGACCTGAGCCGCCGCCTCAACGGCCCCTCCCAAAACCCAACCCTCGAACGCTAACCAAAGCACTTACCGACGGGGTGAGGGGAGTAGGCCTCGTTCGATGGCGACTGTTACGGCTCGGGTGCGGTCGTCTACGTCTAGTTTGGTGAAGAGGCGTTGTAGGTGGGTTTTGACGGTTGCCTCGCCGATGAAGAGTTCTCGGCCGATCTCGGCGTTGCTGAGGCCTCGGGCTACGGCGGCCAGGACTTCCAGTTCGCGTGGAGATGGCTGGACGGCGGCGGGGGCGGGTGTGCGGAGTCGGGACATCAGGCGCGCGGCGACCGGGCCCGCGAGGACTGTTTCGCCGCGGGAGGCGGCTCGGATTCCGTCGAGGAGTTCGGCGTGCGGTGTGTCCTTGAGGAGATAGCCCGCGGCGCCGGCTTCGACCGCGTGCAGGATGTCGGTGTCGGTGTCGTACGTCGTCAGTACCAGCACCCTCGTCGTCGGATACCCGGACACGATCGCGCCCGTCGCCGATACTCCGTCGCGACGTGGCATCCGCAGGTCCATCAGTACGACGTCCGGCCGGGTCGACTCGACCAGCGCGAGGGCCTCCTCGCCGTCGCCCGCCTCGCCGACCACCTCGATGTCGTCGGTGACCGCGAGCATCCCGATCAGCCCCGAGCGGACCACCGGATGGTCGTCCACCACCAGCACCCGTACCGTCATCAATCCTCCTGACCCGTCGCCGGGATGAGTACCTGCACCCGCGTACCACGCCCCGGCGCGCTGTCGACCGACACCGTGCCACCGGACTCCTCGACCCGCCCCCGCATCGCCGCCAGCCCATACCCACCCGTGGCCGCCGACGGCGAAAACCCAGCCCCATCGTCACTGATCTCGATCGCCACCCCATCAGCCGACATCCCGAGCAGAATCCGCACCCGGGTGGCTCCAGCATGCTTCCGTACGTTCGCCAGCGACTCCTGAGCCGCCCGCAACAACACCACCTGCTGCCCCTGAGGCAACGCGGCGACCTCGTCATCAGCCATGTCCAGCGAAACCTGTACGTCGACCCCGGTCTCGGCCGCGAACCGCTCACCCTGCCGCTGCAGTACTTCGGCCAGCGTCGCCCCACTCAACGCGACCGGTGTAAAGGCCGCCACCAAAGCCCGGGCCTCGGCCAGATTCTCGCGAGCCGTGTCCTCGATCGCCGCCAACCGCCCAGCCGCCGGCTCGACCGCACCACGCGAAAGCTCAACGGCGGCCGTCTGCGACAGCATCACGATGCTCGTCATCCCCTGCGCGAGCGTGTCATGGATCTCGCGAGCCATCCGCTCCCGCTCAGCCATCACGCCAGCGGTGTGGTGAGCTTCGGCAAGCTCGTCCCGCGCTGCCTCCAACTGCTCGATCAGCTCGGCGCGCTGCTGGCTCTGGCTGATCACCTTGTCGATCCAGATGCCGAGCAGCAGGCTGACGACCAGGCTGATCACCATCCACGGCAAGATGTCCCAGAAGGCGTCCATCGTCCAGCCGGCCGCCCAGAGCTGCGCCGTGCCGACCGCGAACAGCAGCAGGAAGCTGAGCGGTACCGCGTCGAGCGTCCGGTCGCTCAGCAACCAGATCTGCGGCGAGACGATGAACAGGATGAAGACCGACGGCGGGAAGAGCGCAACTGCGGCGCTGACGCAGACGAGCATCACCGCCCGGTACAGATGAGCCTGCCACCGGCTGCGCGAGATCATCGCCGGCATCGCGAGCAGCCGGTAGGCCAGGGCCAGTACCGCGACCAGGGCCAGGTACACGATCCGCTGCGGGGTGGTCAGCTCGGAGGAGAAGAGAGCTGCGATCGCGGTGACGCCGAGCAGCGCGTAGAAGGTGATGTGCCAGCCGATCAGGGTGCGCACCCAGACGGGCTGGTCCACCTTGGTACCGGAGAGCTCCATGCGCACCATCTTCCTCCAGAACCACCGGAGGTCGCTCAGGGCGCCTCCGGTGGTCGCAGAGTAGGGAGTGCCGAACATCAGCCGGCGTCTCGCCTGGTCCAGCGGAAGACCCGCTGGGCGACGATCAGCCCGACCACGAGCCAGACGACCAGGACGATCGCGCCGAGACCGAGGTGCCAGGACTGGCCGGGCTCGGTCTGGACGAAGCCGTCGGGCAGGAACACCGAGCGCATCCCCGAGGCCAGCCACTTCAGCGGGAAGACCGAGGCGACGCCGCGCATCCAGGACGGCAGGCTGCTGTAGACGAAGTACACGCCCGACATGAACTGCAGCAAAAGAACTACCGGGGTGACGACCGCGGAGGCCGCCTTTCCGGACTTCGGTACGACGCTGAACGCGATCCCGAGCACCGACCCCGACGCGGTACCGAGCACGAAGATCCACAGGAAGTCGAGCCACTTGCCCGGCTCGGTCGGCAGGTCGACGCCGAGCAGCAGCCCGGAAATCGCCAGCAGCAGGGCGATCTGCGCGATCGAGGTGATCAGGACCTGGCCGATCTTGCCGATGAAGTACGCCTGCGGCGGCATCGGCGTACCGCGCAGCCGCTTGAGCAGACCTTCGTCGCGCTCCAGCGCGATGCTGATCGCCAGCGACTGGAAGCTGCTCAGGAAGATGCCGGAGGCGATCATCCCGGGGGTGAAGTAGGTGGCGGCGTTGACGCCCTGGCCGAAGTCGGTGTCGCCGAAGACGGCGGAGAAGATGGCCAGGAAGATGATCGGGAAGAAGAAGGTGAAGATCAGCGCCTCGCGCTCGCGGAAGAACTCGCGGACCTCGAGCTTGGTCCGGGCGACGCCGACCGCCATCGTCGACGGCAACGGCTTGCTGGTGACGTTGTGAGAGGTTGCCATCAGAGTGCTCCAGCTTCGATCGCTTCGGTGTCGGTATCGGCGGCCGTGACAGCCGTGGTCGTGGCCTTGCCGATCAGGTCCAGGTAGATGTCTTCGAGACTCGGACGCCGTACTTCGAGCTCCGGTACTTCGCCGTCGAAGCGGGCCATCAACGCGGCCACCTCGGCCGTCGGCTGGTCGGTGCGCAGTTCGTGCGGGCCGTCCGCGTCGGACCAGGAGACCCTTGCGGTCCGGGCGCCACGGCCGCCGAGCGTTTCCGGCGTACCGACCTCGATCATCCGGCCGTCCGCGATCACGCCGACCCGGTCGGCCAGGTGCTCGGCCTCGTCGAGGTAGTGGGTGGTGAGCAGGATCGTCGTCCCGCCGGTGCGCAGGTTCTCGATCAGGGTCCAGAACTGCCGGCGGGCCTCGGGGTCGAACCCCGTGGTCGGCTCGTCCAGGAACAGCAGTTCCGGGTTGCCGATCACGCCGAGCGCCACGTCGAGCCGGCGGCGCTGACCGCCGGACAGCTTGCGCGGGCGGGTCTTGCGCTTGTCCTCGAGCCCGACCGCGGCGATGACCTCGTCGGGGTCGCGCGGGTTGGGGTAGTAGGAGGCGTAGTGCCGGACGAGTTCGGAGACCGACGACTCGGCCTCGTCGCGCGAGGTCTGCAGCACGATCCCGATCCGGCTCCGCCACAAGCGGTCGGCGTGGGCCGGGTCCGTGCCCAGCACGCTGATCTCACCCTCGTCCGCTCGGCGGTACCCCTCCAGCACCTCCGTCGTCGTGGTCTTGCCGGCGCCGTTCGGGCCGAGCAGCGCGAACACCTCACCGCGGAGGATGTCGAGGTCGACGCCACCGACGGCGACCTTGTCCGGGTAACGCTTGACGAGTCCTCGGACCCGTACCGCGAGCTCTGTCTCTGTCATGGCTCAACCTTCCCGTCCGCAAGGGGTCCCGGGGGAGCATCGGACGACGGACCGGCTGTCCCCCGACCGGTGGACAGACACCCGTAGTACGGGATGCCTACGGGACTTTTTCGGGTTAGCGTCTGGGCATGAGTCAGACCGTGCGTGGAGTCGTCGCCCTGAGCAAGGGCGCGCCAGTGACCATCGAAGAGATCACCATCCCCGACCCCGGCCCGGGCGAGGCCGTCGTGAAGGTCCAGGCGTGCGGCGTCTGCCATACCGACCTGCACTACCGCGAGGGCGGCATCAACGATTCTTTTCCTTTTCTGTTGGGCCATGAGGCGGCCGGGGTGGTCGAGTCCGTCGGCGAGGGGGTGACGGACGTCGAGCCTGGTGACTTCGTCGTCCTGAACTGGCGAGCCGTCTGCGGCAACTGTCGCGCCTGCCTGCGCGGGCGCCCGTGGTACTGCTTCAACACGCACAACGCCAAGCAGAAGATGACCCTGGCCGACGGGACCGAGCTGTCGCCCGCACTGGGCATCGGCGCGTTCGCCGAGAAGACCCTGGTCGCGGCAGGGCAGTGCACGAAGGTCGACCCGGCGGCGAAGGCCGAGGTGGCCGGCCTGCTGGGCTGTGGCGTGATGGCCGGGCTCGGCGCTGCGGTGAACACCGGCAATGTCGGGCGTGGCGACACCGTTGCCGTGATCGGCTGCGGCGGCGTCGGTACTGCGGCAGTCGTCGGTGCCCGGTTGGCCGGGGCTGCCCGGGTGATCGCTGTGGACCTCGACCAGCGCAAGCTCGACGTGGCGTTGGAGCTCGGTGCGACGCATGCGGTCAACTCGAAGGAGCTGGACCACGACGGGGTCGTCGCGGCGGTGCAGGAGCTGACCGGTGGGTTCGGGGCGGATGTGGTGATCGATGCGGTGGGTCGGCCGGAGACGTGGAAGCAGGCTTTCTACGCGCGCGATCTCGCCGGGACCGTGGTGCTGGTCGGCGTACCGACGCCTGAGATGACGCTCGAGATGCCGCTGCTGGACTTCTTCGGGCGGGGTGGTTCGCTGAAGTCGAGCTGGTACGGCGACTGTCTGCCGTCGCGCGACTTCCCGATGCTGATCGACCTGCACCTGCAGGGGCGGCTGCCGCTGGACCGGTTCGTGTCCGAGACGATCGCACTGGACGAGGTCGAGGCGGCGTTCGAGAAGATGCACCACGGCGACGTGCTGCGATCGGTGGTGCTGTTCTGATGCCGGCCCGGATCGAGCGGGTCGTCACGTCCGGCACGTTCAGCCTGGACGGCGGCACGTGGGACGTCGACAACAACGTCTGGCTGGTGGGCGACGACGAGGAGGTGCTCGTCATCGACGCCGCCCACTCGGCCTCCGCGATCGTCGAGGCGGTCGGTGATCGCCGGGTGGTCGCGCTGGTCTGCACGCACGGCCACAACGACCACATCAACGCCGCGGTGGACTTCCGCGACGCGGTGAAGGCGCCGATCTGGCTCAACCCAGCCGACCGGATGCTGTGGGACACGGTCTACGACGAATCGCCCGACCACGACCTCGCCGACGGCACCACCTTCGAGGTAGCCGGTACTACGCTCCGCGCGATCCACACCCCAGGACACAGCCCCGGAAGCACCTGCCTGTACGCCGAATCGCTCAACTCCGTGTTCACCGGCGACACCCTCTTCCACGGCGGCCCCGGCGCCACCGGCCGCTCCTACTCCGACAAACCCACCATCCTCAACTCCATCCGCACCAACCTCCTGACCCTCCCCCCAAACACCCTCGTCCACACCGGCCACGGCGACACCACCACCATCGCCGCCGAGACCGGCAACATCAGCTGACTCAGCGGCTGCCATGCCACTGAGCCGGGTCGCCGCGTCCTCGCGGCTCAGGATCGCGCCGCTGACCGCGTCCCCGGACCGCCACCCCATCAATCGGCGGCTCACGCCACGGGCTCGCAGCGGGGATGAGCCGCCGGCCCGCGACCTCCTTGGGTCCATTGATGGGCTGGCGGTCCGCCCCGTCCGCCCGCCGGGACCGCCAGCTCGCCATGGCCACCGGGCTTCCCCGTTCGCCATTGCCCACCCCCGCCCCCGCCCACTCCTGGCCCCCCCGCCCGCCGCGCCCGCAGGGCGGGCGGGGCGTCGGTCAGCTCAGCGCCGCTCGCACTCGGCTTGCGCCAACTCCCCTCCCGCTGCCGCCCCGCCCGCAGGGCGGGGCGGCAGCGGTCTAGCCGAGCGCCGCGGTGTTGCCGGCGACCCATTCCATGTCTGGGTAGCGGGTGCCGGCTGGGGTGAGGTTGGAGAGGGAGGTGATGTCTTCGGGGGTGAGGTCGACTGCGAGGGCGGCCGCGTTCTC
This sequence comes from Kribbella sp. NPDC051620, assembly GCF_044453825.1. Taxonomy (NCBI): domain Bacteria; kingdom Bacillati; phylum Actinomycetota; class Actinomycetes; order Propionibacteriales; family Kribbellaceae; genus Kribbella; species Kribbella sp. NPDC051620. The sequence continues at coordinate 46,045 of NZ_JBITDB010000003.1, read as the reverse complement.
TTCCAGGTAAGGGCGGCGTTTGGTGCCGGGGATCGGGGTGATGTCGTTGCCTTGGGCAAGGAGCCAGGCGAGGGCGACCTGGGCGGGAGTCGCTTCGTGGCGGGCGGCGACGGTGCGGATCTGCTCGACCAGGGCGAGGTTGGCGGCCAGGTTCTCGGCGTCGAAGCGGGGGAGTGTCTTGCGGAAGTCGTTGTCCGCAAGGTCTTCCTGGCCGGCGATCCGGCCGGTCAGCATGCCGCGGCCGAGCGGGCTGTACGGCACGACGCCGATCCCGAGTTCGCGACAGACCGGCAGCACCTCAGCCTCGATGTCACGGCTGAACAGCGACCACTCGGACTGCAGCGCCGCGACCGGGTGCACCGCATGCGCCCGCCGAATGGTGTCCGCCGACGCCTCGGACAGTCCGATGTGCTTGACCTTGCCGGCGTGCACCAGCTCCGCCAGCGCACCGACCGTCTCCTCGATCGGTACCGACGGATCGGCGCGGTGCTGGTAGTACAGGTCGAGGTGGTCCACGCCGAGCCGCCGCAGCGACGCATCGAGCGCCGACCGGAGGTACGCCGGTGAGCTGTCGAGCCGGATGAGCTTGTACGTCGCCGGGTCCATCACGATGCCGAACTTGCTGGCCAGCACCACCTCGTCGCGCCGGCCCGCGATGGCCTTGCCGACGAGTTGCTCGTTCTCGCCGGCGGCGTAGATGTCGGCGGTGTCGAGGAAGGTGATGCCGAGGTCGAGGGCACGGTGGATGGTGGCGATCGACTCGGTGTCGTCGCCGGGGCCGTAGCCGAAGCTCATCCCCATGCAGCCGAGTCCGAGCCGGCTGACGTCAGGTCCGTTGGTACCGAGAATCACAGTTGTCTCCAAGTGAAAAGGCATGGCTCCGCCACCCGACAGCCGCAGAGCCGGTTGTCAGTTGGAAGGGCAGAGCAAGGGGTCAGGGAGTGCAGTCGCCGCCGTATGTGGCGATCTTGTAGTCGGTGACCGCGAGGGCCGCCTGCAGTTCGCGCAGCCGGCGCTGGATCGTGGCCCGGTGCTCCAGCATCAGCGCGAGCCGCTGCGGGGCAGTGGATTCGCCTTGGTACACCAGCTCCATGTAGTGGCTGATCGTGCTGATCGGCATGTCCGACAGCCGCAGCCGGGTGATGAACACGACCCGGCCGAGGGTTTCCCGGTCGTAGGTCCGGTGGCCGGCCTCGTCCCGGGCGACGGTGAGCAGGCCGGTGCGCTCGTAGTACCGGAGGGTGTGAGCGGTCAGACCGGTGGCCTCGGCGACCTCCGCGATCGTCAGTACGTCGGGGAGGTCGTCCGGGAGCTCCAGGAGCTGCAGCAGCTCGTGGTCCATCGGCTTCAGCTCTGGGGCTTCGTAGCGCTCGGCGAGCGCGTGCCGGCGATCGGAGGAGCTGAGGACACCCGTTGTGTTCATGACTAAGAACGTACGGGTTAGAGCGCGCTCTAACGCAAGCCCGGGGTCAGGAGGGCTGCTGGCAGTCCGAGCAGGTGCCGAAGATCTCCAGGGTGTGGCTGACGTCGGAGTAGCCGTGCTCAGCGGCGACCTTGTCGGCCCAGCGCTCGACGGCCGGGCCCTCGACCTCGACCGTCCGCCCGCAGTTGCGGCAGACCAGGTGGTGGTGATGACCCTTCGAGCAGCGCCGGTACGCCGTTTCGCCGTCGGCGGTGCGCAGTACGTCGACCTCACGCGAGTCGGCGAGGGCCTGCAGGGTGCGGTAGACCGTGGTCAGGCCGACGGCCTCACCCGCGCCCCGGAGCTCCTGGTGGATCTCCTGGGCCGTCCGGAAGTCGTCGAGATTGTCGAGCGCGGAAGCCACCGCCGCGCGCTGACGGGTCGAGCGTGTTCCGATGGCCACCATGCCTCCTGTCATCCCTTCACCGTGATTTTCCGCGGTAACTCGCCAATTCTCTCAGAAGTCAACAACTTAGTGTTCATCCCAGTGATCTCCGTGCGCCGCATGCAAATGACCGTCGTGGACGTAGTCGACGTGATCACCGTGTTCGATCTTGGGATGGCCGCACTTCGGGTCGTGGGCGTGCTGGTGAGCGGTACTCACCACGTGCGGCTCGGGGACCGGTAGGCCGATCTCCGGTTCCTCGTCCGCGAGGGGAGTCAGGACGCCACGGCGACGGCGTACCAGGGTGCCGGCGATCGCCGCGACGACGAAGCCGGCCAGGGCCAGCACGACGATCGTGGCGCCGGGAGCGACGTTGGCGTTGTACGACGTGATGATGCCGGCCAGGCAGGCCGCGACACCGATCGCACAGGCGGTGACGAAGGTACTCCGGAACGACCGCGTGAACTGCTGAGCGGTCGCAACCGGCACCACCATCAGCGCACTGACCAGCAGCAGCCCAACCGTCCGCATGGCGACGGTGACCGTCACAGCGGCCATCACTGCGATCAGGAGGTTGAGCAACTGCACCCGGAGGCCGGTGACGCGAGCGAACTCCTCGTCCTGACACACCGCGAACAGCTGCGGGCCAAGGCCGATCGCGACGACCAGTACCGTCACAGCCAGCCCCACAACGACGTACAGGTCAGAGGGGGAGACAGTGGTGAGCGAGCCGAACAGGTAAGTGTTCAGCGTCGCAGCGCCCTGTCCTGCCAGGCCTATGAGCAGCACACCGCCCGCTATGCCGCCGTAGAACAGCAGTGCGAGCGCCACGTCCCCGCTGGCCTTGCCGCGCGCCCTGACCAGCTCAATGGCGGTAGCACCGGCTATAGCGACCAGTACTGCGGTGAGCACCGGCGCAGTCCCGGTCAAGAGCCCCAGCGCGACACCGGTGATCGCGATATGCCCGATCCCATCGCCCATCAGCGACAGCCGCCGCTGGACCAGGTACGTGCCGATCGCCGGTGCGGACAACCCGGTGAGCAGCCCGGCAATGAGCGCCCGCTGCATGAACTCGAGCTGGAACAACGTCATGACAGCCACCCCGGCTCGTCGTCGCTGGACCCGTGCGGGTGGACATGAGCGTGCGTCTGCGAGGCGTGCGGCGGACCGTCGTACACGACCCGGCCGCGGCGCAGCACGATCGAGCGGTCGATCAGCGCGTCCATCGGGCCGAGGTCGTGGCTGACCATCACCACCGTCGTACCGCGCGCGACCCGCTCCCGGATCGCGTCGGCGAAGATCGCCTGACTCGCCAGGTCGACGCCAGCGGTCGGCTCGTCGAGGATCAGCAGATCAGGATCCGAGACCAGCGCGCGGGCGATCAGCACCCGCTGCTGCTGGCCACCGGACAGCTCGGCGACGCCGTCCTTGCGCCGGTCGGCCATGTCGACGATCTCCAGCGCCTCGTCGATGGCAGCCCGGTCAGCCGCCTTCAGCGGGCGGAACAGCCGCCGCTTCGAGAGCAGCCCGGACGACACCACCTCGGCGACAGTCGCCGGTACGCCGCCTGCCGCGGTGATCCGCTGCGGGACGTAGCCGATGCGATTCCAGTGGCGGAAGCGCGGTACCGGAGTACCGAAGAGCCGGACCTCGCCGCGGGCGGCCGGCAGCAGGCCCACGACCGTCCTGATCAGCGTGGACTTGCCGGAGCCGTTGGTGCCTAGCACGGCGAGGACCTCGCCGGCCCGGATCCGCAGATCCACGCCGCGCAGGACGAGACGACCGCCCAGGTCGACCGAGAGATCGGTGACCTGGACGGCGTCTTCACGTGTTGGGGTCGATGTCACGCGCAGCTGTTCGCCTTCCGGAGCTCCTGCAGATTCTCGCGCATCAGCGAGAGGTAGGTCTCCTGGGAGTTCGCGTCCGACAGGCCCTCGATCGGGCTCAGGACCGCGGTCTTGACGTGGACGTCGCGGGCGATCGACTCGGCCACCTTCGGGCTGACGAGCTCCTCGTAGAAGATCGTGGTGACCTGCTGCTTCTGCACGATCTCCTGGACCTCCTTGATCCGCGTCGGGGTGGGCTCGGCGTCGGGGCTGAACCCGGCGATGCCGACCATCGTCAGACCGTACCGCTTCGCCATGTACGCGAACGCCTCATGGCTCGTCACGAACGTCTTCAGTTTGCAGTCGGCCAGCCCGGTCTTGTACTCCGTGTCGAGCTTGCCCACCTCGCCGAGCAGGGTCGCGGCGCGCTGCTTGTAGCCGTCCGCGTGGTCGGGATCGGTCGCGACCAGCTTGTCCGTCACAGCCTGTACCACGGCCTCGTACCGGACCGGGTCGAGCCAGAAGTGCGGGTCGAGGCCGTCGGAGACGCGCGACGCGGGAGCGACGTACGAGGCGGGCTTCACGGTCCCGGTCGGCGTGCCGGTCGGGCCGGCCGCCTCGCCCTCGGGGTGTTCCTCGAAGTCGGCGCCGGTGGCCTCGAGCTTGGCGGCGGGCGCGACGTCGAAGCCGGCGCTCTTCGCGTTCTGCGCGACGGCCTCGTCGACGGCCGGCTGCAGGCCGCCTTCGTAGACGACCAGTTTGGCGCCGGCGATCGTACCGACCTGCTTCGGCGTCAGCTCGAGGTCGTGCGGCTCGACACCGGGCGCGGTCAGGGTGGTCACGTTCACCGCATCGCCCCCCACCGAACGGGCGATGAACTCCAGCGGGTAGAACGAAGTCACCACGTCGAGCTTGCCGCCGGATCCGCCCGCGGCGTCGTCGCCGCAGCCTGCCAGAGTAACCACTGCCAGGGCGGCGAGCCCGGCGACGACAGCACGCGTACTAGATCTCATGACAATCATTTTCATTTAAGTGGGGATGGTTGTCAAAACAGGGAGTTGACGGATGGCCAAGCGGACCGTAGGACGGCGGCGCGCCGACACCAAACCGAACCGCGGGCGCCGGCTCGAAATTCCGCGCGGTCACGGCCATGGGCACGGTCACGGACACGGCTCCGAGGTGATCGACACGTCGGTCGTCGACTCGGACGCGGTGGTGGCCCGGCGCGTCCGGATAGTGGTCGCGGGGGTGCTGATCCCGCTGATCGCGGCCGCCGTGATCGCCATGATCGTGCTCTGGCCGGGCGGCGATCTGAAGATCGCGGCGGCCGAGCAGACCGGGGCGAGCGGCACCGTCGTGTCGCTCAAGGCCTGTCCGGAGAGCCCCGCCGACTGTGATGAGGCGACGGTCAAGCTGCGCAGCGCGCCCGGCGCGGACAAGGGACTGGAGGTGCCGGTCGAGGTACCGAAGGGCAAGAACGCGGCGGTGGAGATCAAGGCCGGCGACCGGATCATCCTGGGGGTGCAGAAGGGCGCGGCGCTCGCCGACCGGTACCAGTACGTCGACCACGACCGGTCGATCCCGTTGATCGCGCTGGCGGTGATCTTCGCGATCGCGGTGATCGCGCTGTCCCGCTGGCGGGGAGTGGCGGCGCTGGGGGCGCTGGGCATCACCGCGCTGACGCTGACCCAGTTCATCCTGCCGGCCATCCTGAAGGGCTCGAACCCGTTGCTGGTGGCGGTGGTCGGCGGCTCGGTGATCATGGTGATCGCGCTCTATCTGACGCACGGCATCAACGCCCAGTCGTCGGTGGCGCTCGCGGGGACGATCGCGTCGCTGGGGCTGACCGCCTTCCTGGGGTGGGGCTTCGTCAAGCTGAGCGCGTTCTCCGGGCTGGCCAGCGACGGGGCCTCGGCGGTCAAGGCGTACGTTCCTGGGCTCGATCTCACCGGGCTGCTGGTGGCTGGGATCGTGATCGGCTCTCTCGGGGTGCTCGACGACGTGACGGTCACCCAGGCGAGCGCTGTCTGGGAACTGTCGGCGGCCAACCCGGCAGCCAGTCGAGCGTCGCTGATCGGTGCGGGGCTGCGGATCGGGCGGGCGCACGTCGCCTCGGTGGTGAACACGCTGGTACTCGCGTACGCCGGCGCCGCGCTGCCTATCCTGATGGTGTTCGCGATCGGCGGGGTATCGACCGGGTACCTCCTCAGTACCGAGATCGTCGCCGTGGAAGTCGTCCGAGGTCTGGTCGGCAGCCTCGGGATCATCGCGGCCGTCCCGTTGACCACGGCGCTGGCCGCAATGGCTGTCGCCGACCGGTCCCGCGACCTCGTCGGCGTGCCCGAGTCCGTTGCCGGGGCAGGAGAATCTGCGGTATCCGAGTAATTCCGGGACTTCGGCGGTTGACCCAACAAAGTCCCCGGCAGGCTCTTCCCAAGGGGTCCTGAGGCGATCTAGAGTTCCGATCTGTCACGGATTGGCCGACCCAGTTCACTGTCCGTGGCAGGACTCGTGAGGAGCCGCGGATGACTCGACGCGTTGGTGTCTGGCTGTTCGGAGCAAGAGGATCGGTCGCAACCACGACCATCGCCGGAGCAGCAGCACTCCACCACGGAATCCCGCCCGCCGGAGTAGTCACCGAACTCCCCGACTTCACCGGCACCGACCTGATCCCCCTGGACGCCCTCGTCTTCGGCGGCCACGACGTAGTAGAAACCCCGCTCTCGAAACAGGTCGAGCGCCTGATGACCGGCGGCGTCCTCCCCCCCGGCCTAGACCGCCTGATAGCCACCGACCTAGCCGAAGCCGAACGCCAAATCGTCGTACTGCCGACCGGCGGCCCACAGAACGAATTGATCGGCCGGATGGCCGAGGACATCCGCGCCTTTCGCCTGCGCAACGACCTCAGCCAGGTCGTGGCGATCAACGTCGCCTCGACCGAGGCGCCGTACGAAGTGCCAGTTACTACGGCTGCGGAGCTTCGGGAAGCGCTGGCAGTTCCAGACGTCCTGCCAGCCAGTTCAGTGGGTGCGTTGGCGGCGTTTGAGGCGGGAGCGGCGTATGTCGACTTCACGCCGTCGACCTCCATCCGGCCGGCCGCGGTCAGGGAGTGGGCGGTTGAGAAGGGAATGCCGTACGGCGGGCAGGATGCGAAGACGGGGGAGACGTTGGTGAAGAGCGTGCTCGCGCCGATGTTCGCGGCCCGCGCGCTTCCCGTGCATGCCTGGTCCGGTACCAACCTGCTCGGCGGCGGCGACGGTGCCACCCTCGCCGACCCGCGCGCCGCGGAGTCAAAGAGCATCTCCAAGGAACGCGGTCTGGCCGAGATGCTCGGCGACGTCGCCGGTGACGTCCACATCGACTACGTCGACCCGATGGGCGACTGGAAGACCGCCTGGGACCACGTGCTCTTCTCCGGCTTTCTCGGCGTCCGGATGACGCTGCAGTTCACCTGGCAAGGCTGCGACTCCGCCCTAGCTGCCCCGCTCGTACTAGACCTGGCCCGTCTCTCAGCCCTCGCCCTGGACCGCGGCCACGTCGGTGCCATGCCCTTCCTCGGCTTCTACTTCAAAGATCCGATCGAGTCGACCGAGCACGCACTCGCCCGCCAGTACGACGAACTGCTCCGCTGGACCCGCTCATGCTGAGGCGCACCACCAAGCGCCCCCGCCTGGCCGACCTCGCCGAGCTAGTCAGAGCCCCAGCCGCCCTGACCGTCCCCGGCGACGTACTGGCCGGCGCAGTAGCCGCTGGCAACCTCCGCCCGACCCGACTAGCCGGTCTAGCCGCGTCCTCCGTCGCCATCTACTGGGCCGGTATGGCCCTGAACGACTGGTCTGACCGAGACCTAGACGCAGTGGAGCGCCCAGAACGCCCCATCCCCTCCGGCCGAGTATCACCCGGTACTGCGCTCTCCCTAGCCTCATCACTCACCGCCGCCGGCCTAGCCCTCTCAGCCCTGGCAGGCGACCGCCACACCTTCCGTACGTCGGCAGTCCTCGCCGCAACCGCGTGGACCTACGACCTGAAGGCCAAGAACACCCCGCTGGGCCCAGCCGTCATGGCGACTGCCCGCTCGCTCGACGTACTGGTCGGCGCAGGCAACAACCGCCGAGCAGCCCTCCCAGCAGCCGCCGCCATCGGCAGCCACATCCTCGCCACCACCTACATCTCCCAAGGTGAAGTCCACGGCAGCACCCCCACCTCTTCCCGAGCCGCCCTAGCCGCAACCGCCGCAATAACCGCCACCACCGCCCGCCCCACCTCCACCCGGCCAGGCACCGCCGGCGCGCTGCTCTCTGCGGTGTTTGCCGGGCTCTTCGCTCGGTCGGTCGGGTCGGCTCAGTTGGTCGCCGCTGGCGACCCGAGCGCGGCGAACCTTCGCAAGGCTGTCGGGGCGGGGATCCACGGACTGGTTCCGTTGCAGGCCGCTTGGTGTGCTCGGGGTGGCAGGCCCTTGGTCGGCGCAGGTTTGCTGGCCGCGCTTCCATTGGCCAAGGCGCTGGCAAGAAAGGTGTCGCCGACATGAGATTCGGTTACGGGACCAACGGATTCGCCAACCACCGACTGCCCGAGGCGCTCAAGGTGATCGGCGAGCTCGGGTACGACGGAGTTGCGCTGACCCTCGACCACAACCACCTCGACCCGTTCGGGCCGGACCTGCGCCAGCGCACCGCCGAGGTCGGCAAACTGCTTGCCGACGGCAACCTCGCCGTCGTCGTCGAGACCGGCGGCCGTTACGTCCTCGACCCCTACCGCAAGCACGAGCCGACCCTGCTGCACACCCACGGCGCCGAGTGGCGCATCGCGCTCCTCGAGCGCGCCATCGAAGTAGCCGCGGACCTCGGCGCCGAAGCAGTCTCCTTCTGGTCCGGCACCCTCCCGCCGGACGTGTCACCCGAACTCGGCTGGCAGCGACTCATTGCTGCCTGCAACCAACTGGTCATCTACGCCGCCGACCGTGGCGTCCAGCTCGGCCTCGAACCAGAACCAGGCATGCTCATCGATGACCTGGCCGGCTACCTCAAACTCCAGGCCGAGGTAGGCAGCGAGACCCTCGGCCTCACCCTCGACATCGGCCACCTGGTCTGCAACGAGCCACTGTCCCCGCCGGCCTGCATCACCGCCGCCGCCCCCTACCTGGTGAACGTCCAGATCGACGACATGCGCCGAGGCGTCCACGAACACCTGGAGTTCGGCACCGGCGAGGTCGACTTCCCACCCGTCCTCCAAGCCCTGAAAGACATCCAGTACGAAGGCCTGGTAGCAGTAGAACTCCCACGCCACTCCCACGCCGCCCCCACCATCGCCAAAGACTCCCTCACCTTCCTCCGGAAGGCAGCAGGATGACGGGGGAGATGCCGCCGGGCGCTGCCGGCGTGCAGTGGGAGGCTGGGACGTCTGCGGTTGAGTTGGAGGTCCTGCTGCCTGTGGCAGCTCGGGTGTGGTTGGCGGGTGCACGGCAGCAGCCGCTGGCGACTAGCTTTCCGGCTGCTGCACGGAAGGTTGGGCACGGGCGGTTGAGTCCGGCGTGGACTGCTGATCAGGCGGTCCGTGCGCTGCTGCTGATTGGTGCGCCTGCCGACGAAGTACTGGCTGTCTATCGGTATGGCGACACCGCGGAGAAGCTTGCCGTACTTCATGCGCTCTCCGTCGCCGACGTCGCGGACGCTCTCCAAGACCAAGCGATCCCGATCGTCGAGGATGCGTTGCGGACCAATGATCAGCGGCTGGTGGCCGCCGCGCTTGGCCCGTATGCGACGCGGTACCTGTCCCAGCACGCCTTCCGGCACGCGGTGCTGAAGTGTGTGTTCGCGAACATCCCGCTGGCCGTGGTCGACGGCCTGCCGAAGCGGGTGGATCCGGAGCTGATCCGGATGATGACCGATTTCGCCGCCGAACGGAGCGCAGCCGGCCGGGCCATCCCGACCGACTTGGAGGCGTACCTCAACAGCCCGCCCTAAGAGGTGTCCTATGCGCATCTTCGATCCGCACATCCACATGACCTCGCGGACGACCGACGACTACGCCGCGATGGCGGCCCACGGAGTGCAGGCACTGGTGGAGCCTGCGTTCTGGCTGGGGCAGCCGCGGACCAGCGTCGGCTCGTTCGTCGACTACTTCGACGCGCTGATCGGCTGGGAGCCGTTCCGCGCCTCGCAGTACGGGATCAAGCATCACTGCACGATCGCCCTCAACCCCAAGGAGGCGAACGACCCGCGCTGCCGCGAAGTACTCGAGGTACTGCCCCGGTACCTGGCCAAGGACGGCGTCGTCGCGGTCGGCGAGGTCGGCTACGACTCGATGACCCCGGAAGAGGACGAGGTCTTCAGCCATCAACTCCAGCTGGCAAAGCAGTTCGAGCTCCCGGTACTCGTCCACACCCCGCATCGCGACAAAGCGGCCGGTACCACCCGCACGCTCGACGTCGTCAAGGAATCCGGACTCGCGCCGGAGTGGGTCGTCGTCGACCACCTCAACGAGGTGACCGTCAAGGAGGTCGCCGACTCGGGCTGCTGGATGGGCTTCTCCATCTACCCCGACACCAAGATGGACCCCGATCGCATGGTCGTGATCCTGCAGCAGTTCGGCACCGAGCGGATCCTGGTCAACTCGGCCGCCGACTGGGGCAAATCCGATCCGCTGCGCACCTACGCGACCGGTCAGGCGATGCTCGCCGCCGGCTTCACCGAGGACGACGTCGACCAGGTGCTCTGGCGCAACCCGGTCGCCTTCTACGGCCAGTCCCAACGGCTCGAACTGGGCGAGGTACAGGCTGCGGACTCCTTCGAGGGCAACTCGATCCTGCGAGGAGCCAGACCATGAGATTCCGGCACCCCGACGGCTCGATCGTCCACCTCGCGTACTGCACCAACGTCCACCCCGCCGAGGACCTCGAAGGCGTCATCGCCCAGCTCGACGGCTGCTCCGCGCTGGTCCGCAAGGAGCTCGACGTCCCCGTCCTCGGCGTCGGTCTCTGGCTCGCCAACACTCTCGCCGACCGCCTCGCCAAGTCGTCCGTCGCGCTCAACCGCCTCCGCCAGGCGCTCGACCGCAACAACCTCGAGGTCGTCACGCTCAACGGTTTCCCGTACGCCGGGTTCCACGACCGCGTCGTCGGCAAGAAGGTCTACTCGCCGGACTGGACCGAGCCCGCGCGACTTCAGTACACGCTCGACCTGGTCGACGTACTCGCCGAACTGCTGCCGGCGGACGCGTCGTACGGATCGATCTCGACCCTTCCGCTGGCTTGGCGTACGCCGTGGGACCGGACCCGCGACGCGGCCGCCCGCGACGCCTTCAACCGCCTGGAACTCCGGCTCGCCAGAACCGAGGAGACCACCGGCCGCCGCATCCGCGTCGCGATCGAACCCGAACCCGGCTGCATCCTCGAAATGGTCCCGCAAGCCGCCGACTGGCTCACCCCGTACGCCGCTCAGTCGCTGATCGGTCTCTGCCTCGACACCTGCCATCTCGCGGTGCAGTTCGAGCAACCGGCCGAAGCATTCAGCACGTTGCGGCGGGCCGGCGTCGAAGTCGTCAAGAGCCAGGTCTCGGCCGCTCTGCATGTCCCGCATCCGGAGGATCCGGCAGCTCGGGAGCTGCTCAACGAGTTCGCCGAACCGAAATTCCTGCACCAGACCCGTGAGTACGGCGGTCCCGGCATCGACGACCTCGACATGATCGACCAACTGTCCGGCCACGCGTCCTGGCGAGTGCACTTCCACGTACCCGTGCATGCCGCGCCGCGCCCTCCGCTGACCAGTACGACGGACGTACTCGAGGAGAGCCTGCAACACCTCGTCGGCGGACCTCATCCGCTGACCCATCATCTGGAGTCCGAGACCTACACCTGGTCCGTACTTCCCAGCGCCCCCAAGTCCCCGCAAGAACTCGCCGAAGGCATCGCCGGAGAGCTCGGTTGGCTCCGCGACCGCCTGATCGGCCTCGGCCTGGAGGAAATCAAGTGAGCAAGCAAGTCGTCGTGATCGATGTCGTCGGGCTGACCCCACGGCTGTTGCGCAGGATGCCGAGACTGCGGCAGCTGCCGCTCAACCGGGAGCTCGGGACGGTACTGCCCGCCGTCACCTGCTCGGCCCAGGCCACCTTCCTGACCGGGGAGTTGCCGACCGAACACGGTGTCGTCGGCAACGGCTGGTACTTCCGTGATCTCGGTGAGGTCTTCCTCTGGCGCCAGCACAACCGGCTCGTCCAAGGGGAGAAGCTATGGGATGTCGCCCGGCGCGAGAACCCGCAGTACAAGGTGGCCAACGTCTGTTGGTGGTACGCGATGGGCGCGGAGACGGATCTGCTTGTCACGCCGCGGCCGATCTACTACGCGGACGGGCGGAAGGCGCCGGACTGCTACACGCGGCCGGTCGAGTTGCATGATCGGTTGACCGGCAAGCTGGGTGCTTTTCCGCTCTTCCACTACTGGGGGCCGACGGCATCGATCAAGTCGAGCAAGTGGATCGTGGCCGCGTCGCGACAGATCCTTGCCGAGGACAACCCCGATCTGTTGCTCACGTACATCCCGCATCTCGACTACGACCTGCAGCGGTACGGCGCTTCGTCGGTCGAGGCGACTCGGGCGGCGATCGAGCTCGACGCGGTGCTCGCGCCGCTGCTCGACGATGCGGAGGCGAAGGGTGCGACGGTGATCGTGCTGTCGGAGTACGGGATCACCGATGTCTCGCGGCCGGTGGACATCAACCGGTTGCTGCGGAGTGAGGGGCTGCTGGAGGTGTACACCCAGGACGGGATGGAGTATCTCGACCCGTGGGCGTCTCGGGCCTTCGCGGTGGCGGATCATCAGTTGGCGCATGTGTATGTGAAAGATCCGGCCGACGTCGACGCTGTCAGCAAACTCCTCACCGGGCGGGCCGGGGTCGCCGAAGTACTCGATGCCGAGGGCAAACGTGCGCAAGGCCTGGACCATGAGCGGTCCGGTGAGCTGGTCGCGATCGCCGAGCCGGACTCCTGGTTCACCTACTACTACTGGCTGGACGACGCCCGAGCCCCCGACTTCGCCAAGGGCGTCGAGATCCACCGCAAACCCGGCTACGATCCGGCCGAGCTCTTCTTCGACCCCTCCGACCGCTTCGTCAAACCCCGCGCCGCCTCCTATCTCCTCCGCAAGAAGGTCGGCCTCCGCTACGCGATGCAGGTCGTCCCGCTGGACCCGTCGATCGTCAAGGGCTCCCACGGCCGCCTGCCCTCCAACCCCGAGGACGGCCCGGTCTTCCTCAGCACCGACGCTGAGCTGGCTCCAGAAGGAAAGGTGGAGGCAACTACAGTACGAGACTTGCTGCTCAAGGCGGCAGGTCTAGGAGGCGCCGGAACCTGATGAAAGGACGTCGCGCGGTACTGATCGCGACGCTCGGAGTGCTGGGCGCCCTGGTGCAGCCGGGCGCGGCCGTGGCGGCGGGTAGTGGGGACATCACCGCCGAGATCATCGCCGGGCGGAACGTCACGCTGTCCGGCGATGCCGTCGTGAGGGTGCCTGCCGGGACCACGACGTACGACGGCGTGATCACCGGCGAGGGCACGCTCCGGATCAGTGGACGCGGCACCCTGATCCTCAGCAGGGACAGCGACTTCACGGTGCCGAAGGCCAAGCAACGGCAGGCCGTCGAGATCCTGGGCGGGAACCATCCGTACGTCGTGGTCAAGCACCCCGATCCGCCGGCGGTCATCGTCGACCGGGGTGCCACGCTCCAGTACGGGACGGGCGGCAACACCGGCCTGATCGGGAGGTTTCCGTACAACACCCCGGGTTACCAGCTCAATCAGGACAACATCGAGGTCAACGGCACCCTGCGGCTGTCCCTCGTCCGGACCTTCAATCTCGGCACCATCAGCGGCTCCGGGCTGGTCAGTCAGCCACGCTTCCTGTGGGGCACGCTCGATCTCGCCGGGACCCACCCGTTCTCCGGCGTGATCGACAACGGGACCGGGATGGCCGCGGGCAAGCCCGAGTTCGCCGTGGCGCTGCCCAATGCCCGGGCCGTCGTCAACCAGGGCACCTGGACGATCGACACCCCGCTGAACCAAACCATCACCCTGCGGCAGAACTTCTACCAGCGTGAGTACGGCAGTGACATCAACGTCCAGTCGCGCCCGGGCAGCAAGGTCGTACTCACCGGGCAGTACAGCTATTCCGACCGGGGTGGCGACACCTTCCCGTCGCTCAGCGATCCCGCCATCAACTGGCGCAAGATCGCGCACGACCTCAACAAACGGGGCACCAACATCAAAGGCGCCGACGTCCAGTGGGGTGACGGCTCCACGCACCAGATCTTCATGCCAGGCACTGCGAAAACCGTCTACATCAACCTGCTGGCGGCCCGGTCCCGTTCCAAGCTCTCCTTCGCCTACAACGGCCCGGTGACACTGGGCGCCCCGATCGGCGGCGGCGTCTTCCACGACACGCTCAAGGCGCCGGGTGCCGGCGACATCGTCATCAAGTCGGTGCGGGGTAATGACGTGACGTTCGCGGCAGACCAGTACTACGACGGCTCCACGACGATCGAGATGGGCGCGGTCCTCCGGCTCGGCAGCGGGCGACCGGGCGGTGACGGCAGCCTGCTGACGAAGGCCGCGCTGTTCAAGGTCGTCAACTTCGGTTCGCTGATCGTGCAGAACACGAGGAAGACGACCTCGCTCTCGAAGATCAGTGGAAGCGGATCGTTGACCCAGGCCGGCGCAGCCACCACCCGCCTCACCGGAGCTGTCACCTATACGGGGAAGACGACGATCTCGCAGGGCGTCCTTGCCCTTACCGGCGGCAGTCTGAAGTCCAGTACTGCCGTGGCGCTCACCAAGGCAGGCGCCAAGCTCGACCTGACCAGCGCGGGGAACCAGACGCTGCGCAACCTCACGATGCTCGGCGGTACGACGGTCCTGGCCGGCAGCGACTCGACTGTCACCCTGGCGCAGGCATCCACGCTCGCCGGCACCTTCAAGGGGGGCAAGCTGCTCAACACCGGCGTACTGCGTGGGTCGTTCTCGGTGAACGGGGACTTCGCGCAAACCCGGAGCGGCCGGTTGACGACCCGCGCGGACGGCAAGCCGCTGAACGTCACCGGCACGGTGTCACTCGCGGGGGCGCTCGCCGCGGATCCAGGGGCCGAGCCGGACCGTTCCGCCCAGGAGATCACCATCATCGACAACGCGGGTTCTGACCAGGTCGCCGGTACCTTCACGGGTCTCGACGAAGGCGCCGAGGTGCCGGTCCGCGGCACGAAGTACGCCATCACCTACCAGGGCGGCGACGGCAACGACGTCAGCCTGAAACCGGTGAAGGTGAACGCCGCCGTAGCAGCGCCGAACCAGCCAGCGACAGAAAACACGCCGCAGGCAACCACTTCGCCGGCCGGCAACTCGGCTGTCCTGCGGACAGCGAGCCTTGTCGCCGCAGCCGCGGCGGTCCTCGTACTGGGCCTGCTCCTCTTCCGTCGACGCCGCCGGACAGCCAAGCCTTCAGGCTGATTCGCGGAGGATCAGTTCTGTCGGGAGGATGACTGAGTCGGCTGAGCCGTTGGTGAGTAGGTCGAGCAGGAGGCGTACTGTGCGCGCCGCCTGCTCGCCCATCGGGCTGCGGACTGTGGTTAGTGGGGGAGCGGTGTAGAGGGCTGCTTCGATGTCGTCGAAGCCGACTACTGCTACGTCGTCGGGGACTCGGCGGCCGGCTTCGCGGAGGGTGCGCAGGGCGCCGATCGCCATCAGGTCGTTGGCGGCGAAGACCGCATCTAGGTGCGGGTCGTCTTGCAGGAGTTGGCGCATCGCGTCGGCGCCGGAGATGCGGGTGAAGTCGCCGAGGGCAACGATCGAGCGGCGGTCGGTGTGCTGGAGGGATTGGCGGTAGGCGTTCAGGCGCTCTTGGGCGGCTTGCATGTCGAGTGGGCCGGAGATGGTGGCGATTCGCTGGCGGCCTTGGTCGAGCAGGTGCTGGACGGCCTTGGTCGCGCCGCCGACGTTGTCGTTGTCGACGTATGGCATCAGACCCGGCGTCGCGAGTCGTCCGTGCGAGACGATCGGCAGACCGGTGCGAGCCAGTACTGCGGGCAGCGGGTCCGACCCGTCCATCGACACGAGCATCGCGCCGTCCACATGACCCGCTGCCAGGTACTGCTCAACCCGCAACCGGCTCTCGGCCGACCCGGCGAGCACCAGCGACACCTGCTTGCCGGCCGCCTCCAGCGCTCGCGACGCGGCCCGGACGACCATCGCGAACATCGGGTCGTCCGACACCAGCCCGGCCGGCGGATCGGAGACGATGATCGCGATCGTGTTGGTCTTCTGGGTGACCAGATTGCGCGCCGCGCCGTTCGGCACATAGCCGAGCTCGGTCACCGCGGCCATCACGATCTGCCGGATCTCCGGCGCGACCGTGGGCTCGCCGTTGATCACCCGGGAGACGCTCGACTTCGACACGCCCGCCCGCGCCGCGACGGCATGCAGCGTCGGTCGTCGCACGCGATACCCCCTCAGGTCTGGGGGAGCGCTCCCCACGACTGAGCATCCCGGCGGTTCCGGAACCTTGTCAAGCCGTCGCCCGGGGTTACGTCAAGGTTGCGCCCAGGTCACCGCGAGGTCTTGACACCGTTCCCTCAGCACGGTTTTCTCAGACTCAGGGAACGTTCCCCGGGACGTTCCTGATCGCGCAGCTCATCGTCCCGCCCCAGGAGATGCCCATGCCGTCCCTTTCCCCGCCCCTGCCCAGAACCAGAGTCAGAGCGCGCCTCAAGGTCGCCGCGCTGATCGCCATCGCGACCAGCTTCGTCCTGGCGCTGATCGTCAGCCCACCCGCCGGCGCCGCCGACACCCTGCTGTCCCAAGGCAAGACCGCCACCGCGTCCTCCACCGAGAACACCGTCTTCACGGCCGCGTCCGCGGTCGACGGCGACGCAGGGACCCGCTGGTCGAGCGCTCACGGCGTCGACCCGCAGTGGATCCAGGTCGACCTCGGCCAGACCGCCACCGTCAACCAGGTCGTCCTCAACTGGGAGACCGCGGCCGCGAAGGCCTTCCAGCTCCAGGTCTCCGCCGACGGCACCAACTGGAACAACATCTACACGACCACCACGAGCACCGGCGGCAATCAGACGCTGACGGTCTCCGGTTCCGGCCGGTACGTCCGGATGCTCGGCACCCAGCGCACCACCCAGTGGGGTTACTCGCTGTGGGAGTTCAAGGTCTTCGGTACCACCTCAGGCACCGGCCCCGGCCCGGGCAGCAAGCTGCTCTCGTACGGGAAGACCGGCGCTGCCTCGTCGCAGCAGAGCGACGGCAACTGCTGGGAGTGCACCCCGGCTCGCGCGTTCGACCTCGACCCGGCCAGCCGGTGGGCCACCACGACCGACAGCGGCTGGGTCGACCCGGGCTGGATCTCGGTAGACCTCGGCGCGACCGCCCAGATCGACAAGGTGATCCTGCAATGGGATCCCGCGTCGGCGAAGTCGTACCAGATCCAGGTCTCCAACGACAACGTCAACTGGAGCCCGATCTACACCACCACGAACGGCCCGGGCTTCAAGGAGACGCTCAACATCACCGGCACCGGCCGGTACGTCCGGATGTACGGCACGCAACGCAATACTCCGTACGGGTACTCGCTGTGGGAGTTCCAGGTCTACGGCACCGGTGGTGCGCCGACCACCCCGCCCACCCCGCCGGCCGACCCGGCGAACCCGCCGCAGTTGGTGTGGTCCGACGAGTTCAACGGCGCTTCCGGTACCAAGCCTGACATCAACAAGTGGCGCGCTGACCCGGGCAACGGCCAGAACGGCGAGCTGCAGGTCTACACCAACCACAACAACACGCAGATGGACGGCGCCGGGCACCTGGTGCTGGAGGCTCGTCGCGAGGTCACCCCGGGCTCGGCCTGCCCGATCGACCCGGTTACCGGTAGCGGCACCTGCCAGTACACGTCCGCCCGGATGAACACCGGCACCAAGTTCGACACGACGTACGGCAAGATCGAGGCGCGGATCCAGGTGCCGAAGGGCAACGGGCTGTGGCCCGCGTTCTGGATGATGGGCTCGGACTTCCTGACCGGCCGGCCGTGGCCCTACAACGGCGAGATCGACATCATGGAGATCCTCGGCCGGGAGACCACCAAGGCGTACTCGACGCTGCACGCCCCGGCCTACAACGGCGCCGGCGGATACGGCGGGTCGTACGGGCTGCCGGGTGGGGCCGACTTCTCGGCCGGCTTCCACACCTGGACGATGCTCTGGAACAGCACCAGCATCACCTACCAGGTCGATGGCACCACGGTGTTCGTCGTCGACAAGGCCCAGCTCGAAGCGACCCGGGGGCCGTGGATCTTCGACCACCCGTTCTACCTGATCCTCAACCTGGCCGTCGGCGGCGACTTCCCCGGCCCGCCCAACGCACAGACGCCGTTCCCGGCCCGCATGCTCGTCGACTACGTGCGGGTGTACAAGTGAAGCGCGCGAAGTCGGGCACGCTGTTCGTCGGCCTGCTGGCGTTGTTCGGCGCCTACCTGGTGAGTGCCGGACAGCCTGCGCAGGCAGCCGAAACGCTCTTGTCCCAAGGGCGTCCCACGCTGGCTTCCTCGGTGGAGAGCGCGGCCTTCCCGGCCGCCGCCGCTGTCGATGGTGACAACGGCACGCGGTGGGCCAGCAGCTTCGCCGACAACCAGTGGCTCCAGGTCGATCTGGGTTCGTCCCAGGTCGTCAATCGTGTCCTGCTGCGCTGGGAAGCGGCGTACGCCAAGGGCTTCCAGCTGCAGACCTCCGACAACGGCACCAGCTGGACCACCATCCAGACCACCACGAACGGCACCGGCGGCGAGCAGAGTTTGGTTGTCAACGGCAACGGCCGGTACGTACGGGTGCTGGTCACCCAGCGGGCGACCCAGTGGGGTGCCTCGTTGTTCGAGTTCCAGGTGTACGGCGGGACGGCGAGTGGCCCGATCGTCCGGGTGGCCGAGTTCCTCGCGGACTGCCCGTACACGCACCGGCTGCCCGACGACCCGATCGTGTTCCCGAACATGCCAGGCGCCTCGCACATGCACAGCTTTTTCGGTGCGACCGTGACGAACGCCAGCACCACGGTGAACGACCTGGTCAACTCGCCGACCTCGTGCAACCCGGCCGAGGACAAGTCGTCGTACTGGGTGCCCACGCTGTACGTGAACAACCAGCCGGTCGAGCCGACCGGGACGACGTTCTACTACCTCGGTGAAGGCGTCCGGGACGACGTCATCGCGCGGACCCAGCCACTGCCGTTCGGGCTGCGGATCGTGGCCGGCAACGCGAAGGCGACCGGGCCGAACGACAACACCATCTCCCGCTGGTCCTGCCTGCACGCCGGTGACGCCGGTTCGGGGCACGACTTCATCAACTGTCCGGCCGGCACGATGCTGGAGTCCTACCTGGACTTCCCGCAGTGCTGGAACGGGCGCGACCTCGACTCACCCGACCACAAGAGCCACATGGCCTACCCGGTCAACGGCGAGTGCCCGGCCAGCCACCCGGTGCCGGTGCCGAAGCTCCGCCAGGTACTGCGGTACCCGGTGAACGGTCCGACGGCCGGCTTCCGGCTCGCGTCGGGCGGCGGCTTCACCATGCACGGTGACTTCTTCAACGCTTGGCCGGTGGCCGAGATGGAGCGCCGCGTCAACGACTGCATCCGCCCGATCATCAAGTGCGGGGCCAACGGGCACCCGTAACCCCCTGACGGCCGGGCGGGTCCCCGTCCCAGGACCCGCCCGGCCGCTGTTCGTAGTACCGGGATCTCTGCTTTGCTGGTGGGGAGCTCTCCACCGCCCCCGTTTTTCGAGGAGTTCACCTCATGAAGGCTGTCGCTTGTGCTGTCTTGCTCGTCGCCCTGACCGGCTGTGGTTCGTCAGCCGCCAGTACGCCGGCCGCGCCGCCGCCGCAGACGCCGACCGTCAGCAAGTTCGCGGTCAACCCGTCGTTCAACGCGACCGACCTGGCCTGGATCGAGCTGATGATCCCGATGGACGACCAGCTGATCCGGGTCCTCGGGATGGCGCAGAAGCAGGCGACCGACCCGGCGGTACGGACGTTCGCGACCCAGGTGAGCGCCGGGCACAAGGCCGAGGTCGCCAAGTTCGTCGCCTTGCGCACCCGGGCGAACTGGCCGGCGAAGAATCCGCACGA
Organism: Kribbella sp. NPDC051620; assembly: GCF_044453825.1. Classification (NCBI taxonomy): domain Bacteria; kingdom Bacillati; phylum Actinomycetota; class Actinomycetes; order Propionibacteriales; family Kribbellaceae; genus Kribbella; species Kribbella sp. NPDC051620. The sequence continues at coordinate 26,218 of NZ_JBITDB010000003.1, read as the reverse complement.
GGGCCATGACATGCCGGGCATGATGACCGAGCCCGAGATCGTCACCCTGGGCAAGACCAAGGGCGCCGCCTTCGACCAGCTCTTCGAGAAGAACCTCAAGGAGCACCTGGACCAGTCGATCGTGCTGGCCCGCAGCATCACCACAGACGGCAAGGACGCCGAGACCAAGAAGCTGGCCGCCGCGATCATGACCAGCCGCGCCGCCCAGCTGAAGCAGCTTGCGGCGCTCTGACTAAGGTACCGAGGTGAAGATCGTCGACGCCTCAGTCATCGTCACCAGCCCGGGCCGCAACTTCGTCACGTTGCGGATCACCACCGACGACGGCCTCACCGGTCTGGGGGATGCCACCCTCAACGGCCGCGAGGTCGCGGTGGTCGGCTACCTGCGGGACCATGTCGCGCCGCTGCTCATCGGGCTCGATCCGCACAAGATCGAGGACACCTGGCAGTCGCTGTACCGAGGCGCGTACTGGCGGCGTGGGCCGGTCACGATGGCCGCGATCGCGGCAGTCGACGTCGCGTTGTGGGACATCAAGGCGAAGGTCGCGAATCTGCCGCTGTACCAGCTTCTCGGTGGCGCGAGTCGCGATCGGGTACGGACGTACGGGCATGCCAGCGGGCGTGACGTACCGGAGCTGTTCGACTCGGTTCGGGTGCGGCTGGAGCAGGGGTACAAGTCGATCCGGATCCAGACCGGAATCCCTGGCCTGCAACGGGTCTACGGGGTTGGCGGAGAGCCGGACGTTACGCCGGACGGACGGGTGCGACCGCTCGTCGAGGACTGGGACACGGCTGCCTATCTGCGGCACATGCCGTCGGTGTTCGAGGCTGTGCGCAACGAGTTCGGTGCGGAGCTGCCGTTGCTGCACGACGCGCATCACCGGCTCACGCCGCAGCAGGCTGCTCGATTCGGCAAGGACCTGGAGCCGTACGACCTGTTCTGGCTCGAGGACTGCACGCCGGCCGAGAACCAGGAAGGGCTGCGGCTGGTCCGCAGCCACACCACCACGCCGCTGGCCATCGGCGAGGTCTTCAACACCATCCACGATTTCCGGACGCTGGTGAACGAGCAGCTGATCGACTACGTCCGCGCCGCGGTCACGCACTTCGGTGGGGTCTCGCCGATCAAGAAGCTCTTCGACTTCGCCGCCCAGCAGCAGATCAAGAGCGCCATCCACGGGCCTGAGGACATCTCCCCGGTCGGGATGGCCGCCGCGATCCACCTCGACCTGGCGATCCACAACTTCGGCATCCAGGAGTACGCCGGGTACACACCCGCCACCGAGGAGGTGTTCCGTCACGCCTACACCTTCACCGACGGCCACCTCCACCCCGGCGAGGCGCCGGGCCTGGGCGTCGAGCTCGACGACGACCTGGCCGCCGCCCACCCGTACGCCCCGGCCTACCTCCCGGTGAACCGCCTGGCCGACGGAACAGTTCACGACTGGTGATCAGGCCCTGACGAGATCGGTGTAGTCGGGGAGGGCCAGCGATCCGAGTGCCTTGCCGATGCCGTTCTGAGCCCAGATCCGGCGCTGCACCCAGGTCGGCAGGTGCGGAAGTACTGCGAAGCCCAGCGGTACTGCCCGCATCGCCAGCCGGCTGCCGGGGATGATCGTCCTCATCACCTTCGGCCCGAGCGCCCGGCTCCCGTCGACGGACTGCCGGATCATGCGCTCGTAGTTGCGCAAGCCCGACGGCAGGTCGCCGCGCGCCGCGGCCAGCTCACCCGCGAGCACGTACGCCGTGATGACGGCGAGGCTGGTACCACCGCCGACCGCCGGTCCTGGGCAGTAGCCGGCGTCGCCAACCAGCCCGATCCGGCCCTTCTGCCAGGTGTCGAGGGTGATCTGCGCGATCGAGTCGAAGTAGAAGTCGTCGGCTGCGTCCAGATGCTTCAGCATCCGGGGTACTTCCCAGCCGTATCCACGGAACTCGTCGGCGAGCAGCCGCTTCTGCTGCTCCTTATCGCGGTGGTCGTAGCGCAGTTCAGCGTCTCGGCGGAACATGAAGGCGGCCCGGGCCTGGCCGGTCTGGTGCACTCCGTAGAGACCGACGAGCCGGTCGACCTTGAGGTGCGTGAGCATCCGGTTGCCCAGCTGGAGCTCGTCGGGCATCGAGTAGACAGCGAGATAGCCGCCGAGTGGGCGCTGCATCGACTCCTCGGGCCCGAACGCGAGCCGCCGGACAGTGGAGTGCATCCCGTCCGCACCGATGACGAGGTCGAACCGGCGCGGATCCCCGTGGTCGAAGGTCACGTCGACGCCGGTGCCGTCGTCGGCCAGAGTCGCGATGGAGTCGCCGAAGATGTACTCGACGCGGTCGCGGGTGGCGTCGTACAGGAGCCTGGTGAGCTCGCCCCGGAGGATCTCGACGTGCCGGTCGGAGATGCCCGCGTTGAGCCGGTCGAGATCGATCGTGATCGGGCGCTTGCCGTCGCGGTACAGCGTCAGCTCCTCGGTCCGGGTGCGGGCCTCCCGGACGGCGTCACCGAGACCCATCCGCCCGGCCACCTCGACGGCGTTGCTGAACAGGTCGACCGCATGCCCGCCGAGCCCGTGCCGCAGTTCCGGCGTCCGCTCGACCACCGTCGGCTCGAACCCGTACCGCTCCAGCCAGTAGGCAAGCACCGGCCCCGCCACACTCGCACCTGAGATCAGTACCTTCTTCTTCACGGTCGCCTCCTCCCGAGGATTGGTTACTTAACAGAAGGTAGGCGCCCTACTACCACTTCGCCTGCGGCCCTAGCTGTTGGCGATGCGGGAGACGGCGAAGAGGAGGATGACGAGGACGGAGAAGATGCGCATGCCGCGGGCGCCGGTGGTGACCACTGGCCAGGAGAGGAAGCCGAGCCAGGCGAGCAGCAGGGCCAACAGGATCAGGGCGGGGATGCCGACGGCGATCGGGGCGAAGACGCCGATCAGGGCCAGTACCAGGGTGATGCCCGGCAGGGTGAGCTTCGGCATGGCGTGCAGCCGGGCCACGATCGGGTAGCTGGCCTTGGTGATCCGTGCCCGGAGCGGGCTGACCGGCTGACTGCTGGGTGTGCTGCTCATCCGGCCATTGTTCCAGGTCGCCAGAGCAGGGCCGTTCGAGCAGGGCCGTTCGAGTAGGGCCAGCGGATGGTGACGCGGCGTGACGCCGTACGCTGTCGCGGGTGTTCGTGGTGATCAGGTTCCGGGTCGAGCAGGCCGCACAGCCGGAGTTCATAGAGCGGCTCGAGACCGCCGTCGAGGTGCTCTCGCGGCAGAAGGGTTTCGTCGCGGCCAGGACCGGGCGGAACGCCGATGAGCCGGAGCTGCTCGCGCTCAGCATGGAGTGGGTGAACATCGGCAGCTACCGCCGCGCGCTCTCGCCGTACGAGGTGAAGCTGGCGGCCGTACCGCTGCTGTCGCAGGCAATCGACGAGCCCACCGCGTACGACGATCTCGGGGAATTCGCACCGCACCGCTGACCCGATAGCCTTGACCTTTGCCGTACCACCAATCTGGAGTCGAAAAGTGCCCGTGGATACCGTCGATGCCGTCGTCAGCCTCAGTAAGCGGAGAGGCTTCGTGTACCCGTGCGGCGAGATCTACGGCGGTACCAAGTCGGCGTGGGACTACGGCCCGCTCGGCGTCGAGCTGAAGAACAACGTCCGGACCCAGTGGTGGCGCTCGATGGTGACGAGTCGCGACGACATCGTCGGGCTGGACTCCTCGGTGATCCTGCCGACCCGGGTCTGGGAGGCGTCCGGCCACCTGCAGGAGTTCGTCGACCCGCTGACCGAGTGCCAGTCCTGCCACAAGCGGTTCCGTGACGACCACCTGCGCGAGGACTTCGCCCGGCGGAAGAACAAGGACGCCGACGACCTCAAACTCGACGAGATCGCCTGCCCGAACTGCGGCAACAAGGGCACCTTCACCGAGCCGCGGATGTTCAACGGCCTGCTGAAGACGTACCTCGGCCCGGTCGAGTCCGAGGAAGGCCTGCACTACCTGCGGCCGGAGACGGCGCAGGGCATCTTCATCAACTTCGCCAACGTGATGGGCACGGCCCGCAAGAAGCCGCCGTTCGGCATCGCCCAGGTCGGCAAGAGCTTCCGCAACGAGATCACCCCGGGCAACTTCATCTTCCGGACCCGCGAGTTCGAGCAGATGGAGATGGAGTTCTTCGTCGCGCCCGGCTCGGACGAGGAGTGGCACGAGTACTGGCTGAAGGCGCGCTGGGACTGGTACACCGGTCTCGGGCTGAACCCGGACAACATGCGGCTGTACGAGCACCCGAAGGAGAAGTTGAGCCACTACTCGAAGCGCACCGTCGACATCGAGTACAAGTTCCACTTCGGCGGCAAGGAGTTCGACGAGCTCGAGGGCATCGCGAACCGGACCGACTTCGACCTGTCGACGCACTCCAAGCACTCCGGCGTCGACCTGTCCTACTTCGACCAGGAGAAGGGCGAGCGCTGGACGCCGTACGTGATCGAGCCGGCCGCCGGGCTGACCCGCAACGTGCTCGCGTTCCTGCTCGACGCCTACACCGAGGACGAGGCGCCGAACGCCAAGGGCGGCGTCGACAAGCGGACGGTACTGCGCTTCGACCCGCGACTCGCCCCGGTCAAGGCGGCCGTGCTGCCGCTGTCCCGCAACGCCGACCTGTCCCCGAAGGCCAAGGATCTGGCCGGCGAGCTGCGGAAGAACTGGAACGTCGACTTCGACGACGCCGGCGCGATCGGCCGCCGCTACCGCCGCCAGGACGAGATCGGTACGCCGTACTGCATCACCGTCGACTTCGACACGCTCGAGGACCAGGCGGTGACGATCCGCGAGCGCGACTCGATGAAGCAGGAGCGGGTCGCCCTGACCGAGGTGACCGGCTACCTGGCGCAGCGTCTGGTGGGCTGCTGACGATGCCTGCTCTGTCGCTGCGGGGGATCATGACGCCCAGCCGGACCAAGTTCGGCGTGGCCGTCTTCGGGCTGAGCGCGCTGCTGGTCTTCCTGGTGGCAGGCTGCTCGGACAGCTCGCCGGATGCCGGTGGCACTCCCTCTACGACTGGTTCTTCGGGGCCGAGCGCGCCCGCGTCGAGCATTCCGACCGCCTCGACGCCGACGCTCAAGCCGCTGCCGGTGCCGTCGAAGCCGTGGCCGACGCCGTCGGTCAAGGGCGAGCCCGCTTCGGATGCTCCGCTGGCGCGACGGATCCGCTTCGCGATCTCGAAGCAGGCGCAGATCACGGCTGGCCGCGCCGCGACGACGACGGTGAACTGCCCGGGGATCGACAAGGCCGAGACGGCCGGCAAGCACACGCTGACCTGCACGGTGACGTACGCGGGCAAGTCGTACACGGGTGAGCTGACGGTCGACGCGAAGCAGTACTCGGCGACGTACAAGTTCACCTCCGACTCGGTCGCGATCGTTCGTGCCAAGGTTGTCGACGCTGTTCTGCGGACGGTGCCGGGTGCGGCCAAGGTGACTTGCACGATGGATGACGTCGCTGTCGTCAAGCACACGGCCGACGGTATCGCTTGTGACGTGACGACGACGGCGAACGCGGTACAGCCGTACAAGGCGCAGATCTCTGGCAACGGCCAGGTGCTGGTGGTGAAGGCCTGACATGTTGAAGCTCGGTGACCTGACGATCGACACTCCGGTGGTGCTCGCGCCGATGGCCGGCATCACCAACGCGGCGTACCGGCGGTTGTGTGCCGAGCAGGGCGCCGGGCTGTACGTGTGCGAGATGATCACGTCGCGCGGGATCGTCGAGGGCGACCAGAAGAGTCTGGACATGCTCACCTTCGACGAGCGCGAGACGGTCCGCTCGGTGCAGTTGTACGGCGTCGATCCGGTGTACGTCGGGCGCGCGGTGGAGCTGCTGTGTTCGGAGTACGGGGTGGCGCACGTCGACCTCAACTTCGGCTGCCCGGTGCCAAAGGTGACGCGCAAGGGTGGCGGCGCGGCCCTTCCCTGGAAGCGGAATCTGCTCGGGGCGATCCTCGAGGCGGCGGTGCGCGCGGCGACGCCGTACGGGATCCCCGTCACGATGAAGACCCGGATCGGCATCGACAGCGCTCATCAGACCTACCTCGACGCGGGCAAGATCGCCGAGGAGTCAGGCGCGGCCGCGATCGGGCTGCACGGACGTACCGCTGCGCAGGCGTACTCCGGCCAGGCCGACTGGACGAAGATCGCCGAACTCGTCGAGCACGTGAACATCCCGGTACTCGGCAACGGCGACATCTGGGAGGCGTCCGACGCGCTCCGGATGGTCGCCGAGACCGGTTGCGCCGGTGTCATCGTCGGGCGCGGATGCCTCGGCCGGCCCTGGCTCTTCCGCGATCTCGCGGTCGCCTTCGATGGCGGCGAGGCGCTCAACCTCCCGACCCTCGGCGAGGTCGCCACCGTCATGCGCCGCCACGGCGAACTCCTGGCCGGGCTGATGGGCGAACAACGCGGTCTGCGCGACTTCCGCAAACACGTCCCGTGGTACCTCAAAGGCTTCCCCGCGGGCGGCGAGCTCCGAGCAGCCCTGGGCATGGTCGACTCCCTGGCCCGCCTGGACGAACTGCTAGCCCAGCTCGACCCGACCGCACCCTTCCCAGTACAGGAGTTGGGCTCGCCCCGCGGCCGCCAAGGCAGCCCCCGCGACCACATCGTCCTCCCACACGGCTGGCTGGACGACACCGACGGCCTCAACACCGACATGGCCGACGCGGAAATCGGCGTCTCAGGCGGCTAACCAGACCGCCCCACCCCGACTCGCTCGTCGTGCCGGAGTCTTGAGCCCGCCCGAACCGCGTCGCGGGCTGGCGCTTGAGTATCCGACCCGCGCCGGGGGTGGTAGAGCCAGCGTGCTGAGTGGCGGCCCAGGGGACTGTGCCGGTGTCTTTGAGGGCTAGACAGATTGCCCACCCCGACTCGCTCGTCGTGCCAGAGTCTTGAGCCCACCCGAACCACTTTGTTGGTGACGTGGGTGGGTAGGTGGACTATGTGGGCGTTGGGTGAGTGTTTGGGCCCGCCCGTGCTCGCTTGTCGAGCTGGGGTTTGAGCTCGCCCGGACCACGCCGTCGGCTGGTGCTTGCGGATCCGACCCGCGCCCGGGGTGGTACAGCCGGCGTGCCGGGTGGCGGTGTGCCGCGTCTGGGCGAAAAGCGATTGAAGCGGCAACCTTTCTGATCTGCGTGGCAACTAGGGGTGTACCGACGAGGGCGAGCCGTGGTCAGCGGCGTACGCCCTCTGTGCCAACACCGATCGGAGCATTACGTGTCACCAGACGACCCGAGATCCGCCGCGCAGCCGATGTCTTGGGCTCGCACGCCCTGCCGTGGCCGGATGGTCCGGCCATTTGTCGTGGGGGCGGTGGTGATGCTTGCCGCCTCGGCCGGTGTCGGCACCTTGGCGCCCAGCGCGGGCGCCGCGACGACTGTCGGCATCAGTGTGGATGCCGGTACCTCCTTGGGTACGGTGCCCAGCAGTGGGACCGGCCTCAACACGGGCTTCGGTGACGACCACATGGGGACTGCCAAGGTGTCATCGCTGATGAAGGCCGCGGGAGTTCGGCAGCTGCGCTATCCGGGCGGCTCCGGCGCGGACGAATACCACTGGAAGACCCACAGCTCCGGCGACGGCACCGGCTGGATCCCTTCCAACACCGACTTCGACCACTTCATGGCCACCGCGAAGAGGGTCGGCGCCCAGCCGATCATCACCGCGAACTACGGCTCCGGTACCCCGCAGGAGGCCGCCGACTGGGTCAAGTACGCCAACGTCGACAAAGGTTTCGGCGTGAAGTACTGGGAGATCGGCAACGAGGTCTACGGCAACGGGCACTACGGCGACGGCAAGGGCTGGGAAACCGACACGCACGCCGACAAGAGCCCGACGGCGTACGCGAACAACCTGATCGCCTACGCGAAGGCGATGAAGGCCGTGGACCCGAAGGTGAAGATCGGAGCGGTGCTCACCACCCCTGGCGGCTGGCCGGATAAGGAGAAGGCCCCGGGTGACAGCGCCGACTGGAACCACACGGTGCTCTCCATCGCGGCGAAGTCGATCGACTTCGTCATCGTCCACTGGTATCCGGGCGGCACCACCACGGCCGACCTGCTGAACACCCCCTCCCGGATCGCCGGTGTCAGGTCCGAGCTGCGCTCGCTGATCTCCACCTACGCGGGCTCGCGCGCCGCTTCGGTGGAGATCGCGGTCACCGAGACCGACGCCGTCGGCTCGCCCGCCTTGACCAGCCAGGCCGCCGCCCTGTTTGCGCCGGACACCTACATGACCTGGTTCGAGCAGGGCGCCACCCACGTGGACTGGTGGAACCTGCACAACGGCTCGGGCGAAGCGCCCACCACCGTCAACGGCGAGACCGACTACCGGGACGGGGGTGTGCTGTCGGCCGGAACCTGCGCCGGGGGGAAGTGTGAACCGCCGCGCGATACGCCGTTCCCCACCTACTGGGGCATCCGCTCGCTGACCGCACTGGCGAAGCCTGGCGACACCATGGTCAAGTCGTCCTCGGGCAACTCGTCGGTTGCCGTGCACGCGGTGCGGAGCAGCACCGGCGGTCTGAACGTCATGCTGATCAACAAGAGCCCGCGGACCGCAGTACCGGTGTCGCTCTCGTACCGCGGATTCACGCCGGCAGCAGGGGCGGTCACGACCGTTTCGTATGTCAAGGGAGGCGCCGCCCTGACGACGGCGAAGCGGGGCACGGCGGTCGCACAGACGTTGCCGCCGTACTCGATCACGACTCTTCAACTGAAGCCCGCGTCGGCGACCGTTGGCGCTGACAAGCCGACGCCCGCCCCCACACCGACTGCCGGTACGCCGAGCGCCGCCACGCCGACCACCGGTACGCCGACCGCCCCCACGCCGACCGCCGCCACACCGGTCGTCTCCGCCTCCGACACGCCTGGCACCCGTGCGCAGGCGAACGTCGGCGCACCCGCCGGCCGGCCGGCCCCGAGCAGCACCTCCGGCGCCCTGGCTTCCACCGGGGCGAGCAACGCTGTCACGTACGGCGCCCTCGGTGGCCTGCTGCTCATCGCTACCGGCGGCGTGCTGGTATATCGCGGACGTCGCCGCAGGGCTTTGCACGCGAAGTGACACCTCGCCATCTCCGGCCGCCAACCTGTCCGTGGTTCGCCAAAACGGTGCGTAGGTGTGACCGGTTGCGGTCTGTGTGGGGTTGGTGACTGCGTGAAGAGGCCTACGTGGTCAAGGGTTCTCATGCTCGCGTAGGGCGCGTGGGAGGTGGTAAGACGGCGAGATGCACTTGCCTTCAGCACCTTTTCTCTCGGCGGTCGCGGAGCCGCTCTACCGGGCGGCGGTCGTGGGTGGCAGGACGAGCCTGGAGGCATTGGCTGAGCGTGCCGGTGTCGACCAGGCCGTCGCCGCGGACGAGGTGAGGGTGCTGGCTGCCATTGGGTTGCTCGAGGTGACCGACGGCGGGATCGAGGCAGTCGCGCCGCGGATTCCGCTGGAGCAGGTGGCGGCTGAGCATGCGAGGGCTGCTGACGCGACTCGTCAGATCGCCTCGGTTTTTGCCGGCATCTGGAGCGAAGCCGGTGACCGCTCGAGTTTCGTGGAGGTCATCACGGATGAGGCGCGGTGCGCGGCGGTCGAGGTCAAGCTGATGGACGACACCGCCTCGACCGTCGACGGTTTGTGCATCGGACCCGTCTCGCCGCGGAAGGTCCAGAGCGGGATGGAGATCCCGCGGCCCGGCGTGGCGGTCGGATTCCTGGCGGCGATGGAACGCGGTGTGCGAGCCCGCGGGCTGTACGGCGTATCGGTGCTCGAGGACTTCGAAGGACTCGCCGCGGTTCATCAGTGCATCGCGGTCGGCGAGCAGGCGCGCGTCTTCGCCCAGGTACCGCTCAACCTGATGCTGTACGACGACAAGCGCGCGCTGTTGTCGGTACCGGGCCAGAAAGGGGCGCGACGGTCACTCATCATCGTCCACGAATCCGGCCTGCTCGACTCCTTGGCCGGCCTCTTCGAGGTCTTCTGGCAGATGGGCGTGCCGCTGTCGGCGGAGTCTCAGGTGGTCGACGCGTTGGATGGTCCGGGTTCGGGTGAGCAGCAACTGTTGTCCTACCTGGCAGCCGGCCTCACCGATGAGGCGATCGCTCGCGACCTGGGGGTGAGCGCTCGTACGGTCGGCCGGCGGATCGCTCGTCTCGAAGAGGTGCTCGGCGCCCACAGCCGGTTCCAGCTGGCCATCCAAGCGAGCCGGCGGAACTGGATCTGAGCCGGCGCAGCAACACCTCCCCGAGCCCGAAGCGCTCGAGGAGGTGCCACTGGTCACACGCGCAGGTTCGCGATCACTCCGCCACGGACGCCGTGAACGCGCCGGATCCGGAGTCGGCCTTCACCACGAGGCGGAAGCTGCCCGCCGTGTTGTTGTAGGTGAACGACTCGTCCGGATTCGGGCTGATGCCCTGGGCAACCGTCACCCAGGAGAATCCGGACAGCTTCTGCAGGTACACATCGAAGTCGCTGCCGGTCGGCCCGTCGAGGCAGACCTTGAGCTGGCCCGCGTCGCTGTCGCTGAAGGCGGGGAACGTCTTGCTGCCGCCTGCAGTGAGGCTGCCGCTGTAGGTGAGCGCGCCGGTGCACGTCCCGCCACCGGCGCCGGAGACGACCCACGAGAACGACACGCTGGCAGTCTTGCCCGCGGCGTCGGTGACCTTCGCCGTCACCGTGGAGGTGGCCGCGGCGGTCGGCGTACCGGAGACCAGGCCCGTCGAGGCGTTGACCGTGAGGCCCGCGGGCAGACCCGTCACCGACCACGAGTACGGCGTGGTGCCGCCCGTCGCTGCGAGCTGCAACGTGTCAGCGGTCCCCGCCGTGCTCGTCTGGGCGCCGGGGTTGGTGACCGTCGGGGAGCCGGGGTCCGGGGTGCCCGTGCCACACGTCTCGGTCGTCGCCGCGACGGCGATCGCTGTGAACGCCTTCTCGACCGCTTGGCACTCAGCCGAGCCCTGGCCGTAGAGGTCCTTGGCGGACTTGATCGCGCCGGTCCGGGCGTTGGAGTACTTGCTCGACGACGTGAGGTAGGTCGCCAGCGTGCGGTACCAGATCTTCTCGGCCTTCGCGTGACCGATGCCGGTCACGGCCGCGGCGCCGGAACAGGTCGGGGAGTTGTAGCTGATCCCGTTGACCGTCCTGGCGCCCGATCCCTCGGAGAGCATGAAGTACCAGTGGTTGAGCGGGCCCGACGAGTAGTGCGGATTGAGGGAGCCGAGCGTCGAGGACCAGCAGTCCTTCGACAGTCCGTCCTTGCTCGGCTTGTCCATGTAGCGCAGCGGCGCGCCGTTGCCGTTGATGTCGATCTCTTCACCGATGAAGTAGTCCGGTACGTCGTTGGGGTTGTTCACGTAGAACTCGATCGCCGTGCCGAAGATGTCGGAGTTCGCCTCGTTGAGCCCGCCGGCCTCACCGCTGTACACGAGCCCTGCGGTGTTCTCGGTGACCCCATGGCTCATCTCGTGCCCGGCGACGTCCAACTCGGTGAGCGGAGCGGCGTTGTTCGCACCGTCGCCGTACGACATCTGCGTGCCGTCCCAGAACGCGTTCGACATCGCGTTGGCGAAGTGAACGCGTGAGCGTGCCCCGCGGCCGTCGTTCCAGATCCCGTTCCGGCCGAGCTGGGTCTTGTAGTACTCGAACGTCTTCTGCGCGCCGTAGAGCGCATCGACGGCGGCGGACGCGCGGTCGGAGTTCGCCCCGGTGCCCCACTTGTCGTCGGCGTCGGTGAAGATGTCACCGTCGGGGCCCTCACCCGTGTTGGGGTCGCCCTGGTTGTGTACGTCGGTTGCCGTGTGGCCCAGCGAGTCCCTCATCTCGAAACCGCCGCCCGACTTGGCGCTGGTGTTGATGCTGACGTTGCCGACGAAGATGCCGTCGCCGGTACCGGTCTTGATCTCGTCGTCGGTCAGCAGCACGGCGCCCGTGGCTGCGTCGACGTACGTGTGCAGGCGGGTCGGAACCTGGTTGGCGCGAAGGCCGGTGGTCAGTACGTCGTACGCCAGCTTGGGCCCCTGGTCGGTCACCAGGACGACCAGTTCGTTGCCAGCGGTCTTCTCGTCCTTGGTGGCCTGTGCCGTGGCCAGTCCCTTGGCCTGTGCGGCGGCCTTGGAGATCTTGGGGGTCCGCGACGCGGGCGCGACATTCTTGCGACCGAGGTTGTACGTGACCTCTTCGATGGCGCCCTTCGCGTCCTTGTGGGTGACCAGGTCACCACCGATGACGCTCAGTCCGTCGAGCGTGCGCTGGTAGCGCACGTGCTTGCTCCCGTCCGCATCCTCGATGACGGCTTTGACGGTCAGTTTCTCGCCCGATGCCAGGCCCAGCGCGGAGGCGCTCGCCGGGGCGTGCGCCTGCTCGTCGGCAGTCAAGGAGGCCGGCTCGTGGGCGACGGCGCCAGGAGGGGTCTGGTCGGCGTGGGCGGCGAAGAAAGGCGTCATCACCAGCCCGGTGGCGAGGAGACCGCTGACGGCGGTCAGCCTGGTCTTTTTTCGATTCACAACTGCTCCTTGGGGGCGGGGCCGACGATCGGCCGACCTGTGCTGCGCCGACCGCGTCCGAGGCGTACCGGACGCGGTGGCGTTTGGGTGCTCCGAGTTTGAGCAAGCCCCAGCACCAGCGGAAGGCGTTCTTGCTGGCGGAGATCGGCACCGCCGATTTAGGACATCACCGGACCGCGACCGCATCGTTGCCGAAAGCACCAAGACCGCAGTGGAAAGCTGCGCCGGGCGGCCCAGGCGGGGTGCTGCGGCCGGCGTGATTGGGGGCAGCCGGGGTCGCGTACGTTGCCCGGCAGGCGCCGATCGCTTGGCGGGCGTTCGATCAGCGGTGGGCTGAGCTCCTTGCGATCGGCCCAGCCGGCCGGACGGTGGTGTCCTGCTGTTCCAGCCACTTGGAGATTACTTGGTTTGCCTCTGCGGGCATTTCCTCCTGGATCCAGTGCCCGCAGTCCAGGCCGACCACTTCCACGTTGGGCACGAACTCTGTCAGGTTTTCGGACCTCGGGATCGCCCAGTCCCGGTCGCCGTAGATCATCAGGGCGGGCTGTCGGACGATCGGGTCCACGTCCGCCAGCAAGTGCCAGTTGCGGTCGAGGTTCCGGTACCAGTTGATGCTGCCCGTGAATCCCGATGACTCGAACGCGGAGACGTAGACGGCCAGTTCGCTGTCGCTCATGACGGGCTCGCCAATTGGTGTTTTCGCTCTGGCGAGATTGATCATCGCCATGCCAGGTTCAGGCGGCGCGGGGGGCACGTTCTTTCGGTAGAGGTTGCGGAGGAACTGGAATGCGTTCTCGTCGAACACGGCGTCCGCAACACCCGGCTGTCGATTGAAGTGGACGAAGTAGAAGTCGGGGCCGAGGAATTCTTCCATGACCTCGATCCACGGCCTATCTCCGCGCACCTGGTAGGGCAGGCTGAGGCTGATCACCTTGTTCACCCGGTCGGGATGCAACAGGACCAGTCCCCAGACGACGAAGGCACCCCAGTCATGACCGACGAAGGTGGCGTCTTCGTAGCCATAGTGGTCGAGGAGCGCGACGAGGTCACCGGACAGGTGCTCGATGTCGTAGTCCGTCACTTCGGTCGGGCGGGATGACTTGCCATAGCCCCGCTGGTTCGGTGCGATGACGTGGTAGCCGGCCGCGGCGAGCGTGGGCATCAGGTGACGCCACGAGAAGGCGTGCTCCGGCCAGCCGTGGCAGAGCACGATGGGCTTTCCCTCGTTTTCTCGACCTGCTTCGAAGACTTCGAGTTCCACCCCGTTGACCGGAATGATGGTGGGACTGGGAACCTCATACTTCTGCATAACCGCACGCTAGAGGCCTTATAGGACAGCTGCTGACCTACTCGAACACACTTCGCGGTGGGGGCTGTGGGCCGAGCTCAGGGTTGTTGGCTCCGGCAGCGGTTAGGCTCCTGGTATGGCGAGCAAGCCGGATGAGGTGCGTGACGGGGTTCCGCTGACGAACCTGGACCAGCCGCTGTTCGATGGGGCTGAGGCGACCAAGCGGGACTTGGTGGACTACCTCGACGCGGTGCACGAGCAGATGCTGGCGGGGTTGGCGGAGCGGGCGTTGTCGGTGGTCCGGATCCGGCCGGGGCAGCCGTCGTTCATGCAGAAGAACGTGCCGAAGTACACGCCGGAGTGGGTGCGGACGGTGCAGGTGTGGGCGGAGGCGTCCAAGCGGGAAGTGTCGTATGCCGTCTGCGACGACCGGCGGACGCTGCTGTGGTTCGCGAATCAGCGGGCGGTCGAGTACCACCCGGCGCTGATGCGGCTCGACCGGCCGGATCGGGTCACGCAGTTGGTACTGGACCTGGACCCTCCGGAGGGCGACGACACGTTCGCGCTGGCCGTGCAGGCCGCGCTGCTGGTCCGGCAAGCACTCGCTGACCTTGGGCTGGACGGAGCGGTCAAGACGAGCGGCGCCAAGGGCGTGCACGTCTACGTCCCGATCGACGACACCGCCACGATCGAGGACGCGGCGGCCGCAACCCGCGCGATCGCCGCCCGTGCTGCCCGGATCGACCCGGCGCTCGCGACGACGGCGTACGTGAAGGAAGAACGCCACGGCAAGGTCTTCGTCGACTCCACCCGGGCCGGCGGCGCCACTGTCATCGCCGCCTACAGCCCCCGCATCCGTCCTGGCACCACGGTCTCCTTCCCTGTCGGCTGGACCGACATCGAGCAGGTCACCCCCAGAGACTTCACCGTCAAGACAGCACCGGCCCTACTCACCACCTCCTGGCCAGACCAACTCCCGGCCCCGCAAACCCTCCCCGCCGACCTGATCGCCGAGGGCCACGAAATCCCCATCGCCCGAGTCGTAGCCATGCACGAAGGCAAACGCCGCAAAGCCGCCGCCCGTAAAGCCGCTGAAGACAACTAACCGAACCGCCGAGCCCGCCTCCGCCGATGCCGCCCTTGCCAGTGGGCCGCGGCCGGCCTGGGCGGCGACCTGCCCGCGTTGGACACGGCCGGCCTCGGTGACCCGTCGCTGACCGGCGCCTAGTACTCGGTGGCCGTCGTCAGGTCCAAGGCGGCGTACCGGACATCGTCCACCGGGTGGTTGCGAAGGTCGACCAGAACCGCCCGCCACGCAGGTGACCAGGCGGAGTTGTCGGCGGCGGCTGCCACCATCGCCAACGCGAGGTGGCCGTCCACCGCACGGCCGGTTCGAGCAAGCTCGGTCGCGGGGGCGAGGGTCTGGGTGGCAGTCCGGTGGGACGGGCCGTTCAGGCGGATTCGGAGTTGCTGGGCGGCAGCGGCGACCACCAGCGGACGGTCTGCCATCAGATCCGCGACCGCGGTCAGCCCGACCATCGGCTCGGTCCAGTCGAGTGCCCAGATCATCGGCGGCACCCGAAGCGCCAGATACCCAGGCGCCACCAGTTCGGCCGCCGCGTCGAGCAGCGGTTGCTTGCTGGTCCAGTCCACCGCGCCGTTCACCTTGGCCATCACCAGCGCGAGCCGCTGACGGGCGGGATGGTCACGGTCGGCCTCGGCGTTCGGTACGCCGGGCTTGCTCTCCAGCCGGATCAGCAACCGGACGACCGAGATCAACTCATCGCGGCCGTGCCCGGCGGCGATCATGCCTGCCAGCGCGTTCGTCGCGTCGCTCCAGTTCTGGCTGCGGTTGGTGAGGTCGGTGATGAAGGCGGCGCACACGGGTGCCACTGCTGGGTTGTAGGGAGCCCAACCCGCCAGGGACCGCAGCGCAGCACCCACGGTCGGTGACTCCGGCCGGTTGGTCACCGCAATCAGCAGGTCCGCATACCGCGACCTGAACTGCGCGGCGATGCTCAACGGCGCCCGCTGCACCAGTGCCTCCGCAGTAGCGGGTGAATCGTGCACAGCCTCCTGCAGCAGTGCCCACGCCTCCGGCTCGTGCAGTAGGTGTTGCGAAGCCGCACTGGTGATCGCCGCCCGCACATCCCGATGCGCACCAGCCCAGGCCTCAGCCAGTACTTCGCTAGCGCCCTCTGCACGCAGTACTCCGAGCAGCCGCGCCGCCTCCTTCTGCGACGTCACCTTGGCGCCCTCACCCAGCAGCACCGGCCGGAACGTCTCAGCCAAGGTGCTGGGCTTGGCGAACCGGGCAGCCCGACTGGCCGCGTAGAGAGCCACCCGTGCCCGGTCATCACCCGCATGACTCAGCAGTACCGGCAGCGCCAACTCTGGCCGGTCGATCCAGGCCAGCGCACCAAGAGCAGCCTCCTGCAGCACCACCAGCTCGCTACCGAGGAAGGGCTCGACCGCGGCCCGCCCGATGCCCGGCAACCGGCCCAGTGTCGAGACAGCCCGTGAGCGCGCCCACTCGGGCATGCGGGCGTCGTTGGCGGCGGCTGCCACCAGTTCGGCGTACCGGCTGTACTGGCGGGGGAGCCAACGCTGCAGGGCGACCGGGGAGACGTGCCAGGCGGGGTGGTTGCGGGTGAAGCGGCGGATCCGGTCAGGCGCGGCCAGTACCGGGTCGAGGAGATCGGTGCGGACCTCGGTGACGGCCGCCCAGATGGAGTCCCAGCGAGCCATCCCGACCTCGCGATCGATGATCCGGCCGACGCGTTCCGCCCGGGTCGCCGGGGGAGCGAGCCAGAGCCTGGCGGCCTGGTCGACCGTGTACTCCTTGTTCGACCAGACGGCCTGTTCGAGAACCAGGTGCAGGTCGTCGATGGCCCAGCCTCGCCGGCCGAACGCTTCGGCGATCGCGAAGGCGAGTCCGAACTCCTGACGCTTGGCCGCCGCTTCGACGTACGGACGCAACGCGTTGTAGACGGCAACCTCGCGACCGCGTGGCAGACCGTCGACGAGTCCGGACAAGCTGACCGAGCCGGTGCTGCCGGCGAGTCGCGCCTGAGCCTGCAAACCCCAGTCGAGCAACGCGAAATGGTTGCCTAGGGCACCTTGCCGGACCGCGGTCTCGGCGAGCTGGTTGAGCGAGGCGCGGGAGCTCCAGGAGAGGTCACGGGCTTCGAGGGCATCGGTCAGCAGCGTCTGCAAAGCGTCGACGTGGAGGTCGGTGAGCTGTGACGGCGGCAGCGAGGCCGCCTCGTCCAGCACTGCCTCGCGGACCGGGTCCTGGTCATTGCGGACCCTGGTCGCCCAGTTCAGCGCCTTCTCGATCGACTCCGGTTCGCGCGAATGGCCAGCGGCGGCGATGACGGCGCGGTAGACGACGACGCGGGCCGATGCCTCGGGCTGGTTCGCCTCGGGTTCCAGTCTGGCGAATGCCTCGGCGAAGGGAAGATAGCCGCTGTAGAACCACTGCCGTTGTGGGTCGCGGTCCTGGTAGAGCTCGATCATGCGACGGGCCTGCTCATGCCGGAGTCTGCTGGGAAGAACCGCCAGGAGGTCGTCGGACAGCTCCGTCCGGCCGAGCTCGATGGTGGCGGTGATGCCTTCGAAGACCGCCGAACGCCGAGCGGGCGGGAGATCGGCCAGCAGGTTGGCTGGATTGGGCCAGAGGTTGCGGCCGAGGGCGACCAAGTCGTCGTCGGCGAACCGGTACAACCTCCGCCGGAGCGCGGGAGTGAGAGCGCGATGGAGCGCCCGGGCCCGGTCCGGCGCGAGCAGGAGCTGGAGCAGACCGGCCGGGTCGAGGTCGGCGATCCGGCCGATGATGCTGATGACGGGCCACGGGAGGTCGTAGCGCGGCATCGCAGTTTTGATCAGCTCGAGTACGCGCTCCGGGTGGCTGTCGATCGCCGCGACCACGCCGTGCGCGACGCTGTTCCACCACTCGGTCCGGTAGATGGTCTCCTCGGGCAGCGTGCGGGAGGCGTGGTCCAGGACGGCCTCTGGGTGACGAGCGGCCAGCCGAGCCCACTCGCCCGCCGAGAATGTGTAGGCCAGGTCGGGTAGGAGGCGTTCGACGGTGGCTGGGTCGGTGCTGCTGAGCAGGCCGGCGGCGGCGTGGTCGCCCCAACGCTCGCGCTGTTCCTCGATCAGGCGCGTGGCGAGAGCTTGCCGACGGGTCCGCCGGATGACTCCGAGGATGCGGGTGCGCAGGGCTGCAGGCGCATCGGCGTACAGGCTGTAGAGGGCGTCGTCGGAGACCGGTACTCCGCGCCCTGCGGCGGCCAGCGCGCGCCATTGGAGCTGCGGGTCGCTGAGCAGCTTGGTGATCTGCTCGACGTCGCCGCCGATCTGGGCGAGCTGCAGTCCGATCGTCCGGGCGAAGGTGTCGCCGGTGTCGAGCTCGGCGATCAGCGCCGACTGGTTGGCGGGATCGCGTCGCGCCTCGCGGGCGACCAGCCGGACGCGTTCGCCGTACGGGAGTCGGTCGAGGGCGGTCAGCAGTTCGGTCGCTCGCATTCCCACATCCTGCCGAACGGGGGAGTCAGCGGGCGGTCGAATCGCAGGGTCACGCGGGCAGTTGAGCCGCCATCAGGAGTTCGGCCGCCTCGCGGGCGCGGGTCGCGGGTGCGTTGGACTCGGAGAACACCGAGGTGGTGATCGCGCCTTCGCTGAGCAGGATCAGGTAGTCGGCCAAGCGCTGCGGATCCTTTGCGCCGGCCGCTTCGGACAGCTCCGCCAGCGCGTCGCGGAAGCCCGCCTTGTGCTTGCGGGCCAGCTCCGCGACGGCGGGGGAGACCGTGCCGAGCTCGCCGAAGGAGTTGATGAAGGCGCAGCCGCGGAAGCTCTTCTCCTGGAACCAGTCGTCGAGGAAGTTGAAGACCGCGAGGATCCGCTCGCGCGGATCGGTCTCCGCGTCGACGTGTTCGGCCAGCATCGACTTCCACTGCAGGTCGCGCTTGTGCAGGTAGGCCTCGATCAGGTGGTCCTTGGACGGGAAGAGCTGGTAGAGCCGCTTGAGCGAGACGCCGGACGCGGTCCGGATCGCGTCCATCCCGACCGCCTGGACGCCGCGTTCGTAGAAGAGCGCGTCCGCCGCCTCGAGCACCTGCTGCTGCGCGGTCGCTGTGTCGATCGTCATAACGCCTTCCTCGGACTGCTGCTTGCGCGGAGAACCATCGTTCTCCTAGAGTAGCCGACATCTGCTGAGAACGTTCGTTCTCCGCTTCGATCCAGTCTGAGGAGTACCGCGATGACCGTTCTGGAGCCCGCTGCCCAAGCCTTCGCCGACGCGACCAGCGTCCCGCCGTTCCTGTTCCAGTTGCCGCCGGACGAAGGCCGCAAGGCGGTCGACGACGTGCAGACCACCGACTACCCGAAGCTTCCCGTCGACGAGGAATGGCTGACCGTCCCGGCCGGCGATGGTTCGGTGAAGGTTCGGGTCATCCGGCCGGCGGGGAGTACTGGTCCGTTGCCGGTCATCCTTTACATCCACGGTGCCGGCTGGGTTTTCGGCGGCTCGCACACGCATGACCGACTCGTGCGGGAGCTGGCCGTCGGGGCGGGGGCGGCGCTGGTCTTTCCGGAGTACGACCTGTCGCCGGAGGCGCGGTACCCGGTCGCGCTGGAGCAGAACTACGCGGTCGCGCGCTGGATCGTTGCTGCTGGCAAGGATCACGAGCTGGACGCGAGCCGGCTGGCGATCGTCGGTGACTCCGTCGGCGGCAACATGACGGCGGCCGTGACGTTGCTGGCGAAGGAGCGGGGCGACGTCACGTTCACGCAGCAGGTGCTGTTCTACCCGGTCACGGACGCGTCCTTCGACACGGCGTCGTACGACGAATTCGCCGTAGGCTACTTCCTGCAGCGGGACGGGATGAAGTGGTTCTGGGATCAGTACACGACCGACGAGGCACAGCGCAACGAGATCACCGCGTCGCCGCTGCGGGCGACCCTCGAACAGCTCCGCGGCCTGCCCCAGGCACTCATGATCACCGGCGAGGCGGACGTACTGCGGGACGAGGGCGAGGCGTACGCCGCCAAGCTCCGCGAGGCCGGCGTCGAGGTCACCGCCGTCCGGATCGCCGGCATCATCCACGACTTCGTGATGGTCGACGCGATGCGGGACACCCACGCGGCCGAAACCGCGATCAACCTCGCCATCACCACCCTGCGCAAGGCGCTCGCCTGAAAACTCCTTGTACTACTGGCCGCCGGCGCCCGAGCTGACCTTCTCCAGCTCGGCGTAGGCGGCCGCGAGCTTGGGCAGCGTGTAATGCGCGTTCAACCCACTCGGATTGGGCAGGATCCACACTCGCGTCTCACCGATCCGCCTGACCTGCTCACCCATCACTGCCTTGCGCTCGTTGAACGCATCCCGGTACGCCGTAACCCCTACCACCGCCAACCACCGAGGCTGGTACTCGAGCACCTTCGCCACGAGGTTCTCGCCCCCGGCAATCAACTCAGCCTTGGTCAACTCATCAGCCCGAGCCGACGGCTTGTCCACCACATTGGTGATCCCCAGCCCCAACCCGAGCAACTCCTCCTGCTCGTCCGGCCGAAACACCCGAGGCGTGAACCCAGCCAAATGCAATGCCGGCCAAAACCTGTTCCCCGGCCGCGCGAAGTGATGCCCGGTCGCCGCCGACACCAGCCCCGGATTGATCCCACAAAACAAAACCCGCAACCCCGGCCCGACCACATCACCCAATACCTGCACCCCAGCACCCTAGCCCCGGCCTGACGAAGAACCGGTGTTCGCCAGCGGACGCCGATGCCGAGCTTGTACGGCGTACCGGCTGCCTTCGATGTCAACCCAGGGTTGACGATCGGTAGAAGTCAACCTAGTGTTGACGCATGACCCCTGGACCCGATCTTCAGCAACTCATCGACATCATTCGCCACGACGCCGGTACCGACGACGTCCTCGACCAGCTCGGCACCGCCGCGAGCGCGATCAACGAACTGACCAGCACCAGCGACGCCGCGCTCGGATACTTCGTCGACCGCGCCCGGGGTGCCGGCAAGTCCTGGGTCGAGATCAGCGCGGTGCTCGGCGTCAGCAAGCAGGCCGCGCACAAGCGCTTCGCCGACTCCTGGACCGCCCAGGCGGTGCTCGGGCACTACACGCCGCGGACCAAGGCCGTACTGGAATCCGCGAAGGATGTGGCCCGCGGCATGAACCACCCGTTCCTCGGCACCGAACATCTGCTGCTCGCGCTCTACAGCCAACCCGAGGCGATCGCCACCCGCATCCTGGTCGCGAAGGGAATCACCGAGGAGGCGATCGCCGCGGCTGTCGCGCCGCTGAGCCCCGCCAAGGGCCCGTCGAAGGACGTTGAGGCCGCCCTGTCGGCCGAGAATCCGCCGTACACGCGCAAGGCCGCGCACGTCCTCCAAGGCGCGGTCGCCGAAGCGCTCGTCCTCGGTCACAACTATGTCGGCACCGAGCACCTCCTGCTCGCCTTCTACCGGGACTCGGCCAGCGTCGCGACGGAGGTCCTGGTCGGTCTCGGGCTCGACGAATCGGCCGCCTGGGCGGCGGTACGGGCCGCTCTCGAGGAGGTGACGAAGGCCAAGTAGCTTTGGCGACATGCCTGACTGGAGCTCCCGCCTGGAAGAGTTGGCAGTTGGGACCGCGGTACCGGGCGCGGTGCTCGGCATCTGGGCCGATGGCGAGCAGACCATCGCGCCGTACGGTGTCCTGAACCGTGCGACCGGTGTCGAGGTCACGGCCGGTTCGCTCTTCCAGGTCGGGTCGATCACCAAGACCTGGACCGCGACCCTGATCGCCCAACTCGTTGCCGAAGGCAAGCTGTCGTTGGACGACGCCGTCGTGAAGGTGTTGCCCGAGGCGCCGATCGACGGCCGGATCACCGTCCGCCAGCTGCTCACCCACCAGAGCGGCATCGACGGCGATCTCTTCACCGACACCGGCCGGGGCGACGACTGCCTGGAGCGGTATGTCGGCTTGCTGGCCGACGTCGACCAGCTGTTCGAGCCCGGTACTGCGTACTCCTACTGCAACTCCGGCTTCGTCCTCCTCGGCCGCCTCGTCGAGGTCCTCGACCACCGCACCTGGGACGAATCGCTGCACGCCAGGCTGATCGAGCCACTCGGCCTGACCTTGACCACGACTCTCCCCGAGCAAGCCATCCTGCACCGCAACGCGCTCGGCCACACCGCGGACGGCGTACCGGTGAAGACCTGGAACCTGCCCCGCAGCATCGGCCCCGCCGGTCTGATCACCCAGAGCGCGGCCGACCTGTTGCGCTTCGCCCAACTGCACCTGGATCAGTACGCCGAAATGCGTGAACCCCAGGTGGCGGTCCCTGGCGCAACCGGTGGATTCGAGGCGGTCGGCCAAGCATGGCGGCTATATGACTGGTCAGGCCGCAAACTCTTCGGGCACGACGGGACGACGGTGGGACAACTGGCCTTCCTCCGCATCGACCCGGAAGCCCGTTTGGCCGTGTGCTTGCTGACCAACTCGGCCAACGCTCCAGCCCTGTTCGACCAGCTCGCCTCCGAGATCTTCACGTACTACGTGGGCGCCGCCGTACCACTCCCGCCGGAGCCGATCGAGGGTGTTTCCGCAGGTGAGGAGCATGTTGGGGTCTACGAGCGGGCCGGCGTCCGGATGGAGGTCGTCCGCCGCGACGACCGCCTGGTCCTCACCTACCAGGCCACCGGCGACCGCCTCGCCTTCGCTGAAGAGCCCCTGGTCGAGTACGAGCTGTATCCGACCGACCCCGGCGACGGTAACCACTTCGTCGCCCGCAACGCGCCCGGTCAACCCTGGACCACGGTCACCTTCACCCCGACTTACTTGGTCAACTCCGGCCGGGTCACTCCACGCACAAGTTAGAGATTTCACGGGCGTGCGCTGGAAGAGCGAGCTAACGTCGTCTGAGTGACCAGTGCACCTGTTGATCTTCCTCGTAAGGCCGGCGAGCTGCGCGCCGCCGGATTCGTCCCCCGCTCGATCAAGGCCGAGATCCGCGACAACCTGCTGACGGAGTTGCGCGCGGGCCGCGACCCTTGGCCCGGCATCGTCGGATTCTCCCGCACCGTGATTCCCCAGCTCGAACGCGCCCTCATCGCGGGGCACGACGTAGTACTCCTCGGCGAACGAGGACAAGGCAAGACGCGGCTGCTCCGCACCCTGATCGGTTTGCTCGACGAGTGGACACCCGTGATCGAGGGCGCCGAGCTGCCCGAGCACCCACTCGACCCGATCACGCCCGCGTCCAAGCGCCGCGCCGCCGAGCTCGGTGACGACCTGCCGGTCGCCTGGCTGCACCGCAGCCTCCGGTACGCCGAGAAGCTCGCGACCCCCGACACGTCGGTGGGCGACCTGATCGGCGACGTCGACCCGGTCAAGGTCGCCGAGGGCCGCAGCCTCGGTGACCCCGAGACGATCCACTTCGGACTCGTACCACGCGCGCACCGCGGCATCGTCGCGATCAACGAGTTGCCCGACCTGGCCGAGCGGATCCAGGTCGCGCTGCTGAACGTGATGGAGGAGCGTGACATCCAGGTCCGCGGGTACACCCTGCGCCTGCCGCTCGATGTGTTGCTGGTGGCAACCGCCAACCCCGAGGACTACACCAACCGCGGCCGGATCATCACCCCGCTGAAGGACCGCTTCGGCGCCGAGGTCCGGACGCACTACCCGCTCGACATCGACGCCGAGGTGGACGTCGTACGGCAGGAATCGCATCTCACGGCTGAGGTGGGCGAGCCGCTGCTGGAGGTGCTCGCGCGGTTCGTACGGCACCTGCGGGAGTCGACCGCGATCGATCAGCGCTCGGGTGTGTCGGCGCGCTTCGCCGTTGCCGCGGCTGAGACGGTCGCGGCTGCTGCGCTTCGCCGTTCCGCGATCACGGGTGAGGAGCCGGCTGTCGCCAGGCCGGTCGACCTCGAGGCTGTTCCCGCCGTACTGCGGGGGAAGCTGGAGTTCGAGCCGGGTGAAGAAGGACGTGAGGCGGAGCTGCTCGAGTACCTGCTGCGTCGCTCGGTGGCCGACACCGCGCGCGAACGGTTCGCCGGCCTCGACCTCACGCCTCTTGCGGATGCCGTTGCCCAAGGCCACATGGTGACGACGGGCGAGCGGATCCCGGGTCGCGACGTACTGTCCGCGCTGCCCGAGCTGCCGGTGCTGCACGACGTGGCGGCGCGTGCCGGCGTCTCGCCCGACGACTCACCTGGCCGGATCGCGGCGGCGGTGGAGTTGGCGTTGGAGGCCCTCTACTTGTCCAAGCGATTGGCCAAGGACGCCGACGACGACACGACCGTCTACGGGGCCTGACATGTCCCAGCTACCGGAAGGTTGGTCGTACGGGCCGTGGCATGACGGTCCGGATCCGCTCGCCCCGCCGGTGGATCTGCGGGACGCGCTGGACGAGCTCGGCCGCGATGTGATGGGCGGCTCGTCACCGCGGTCCGCGCTGGAGGAGTTGCTCCGGCGCGGGACTCGCAACACCCAAGGGCTCGACGATCTGACCCGGCGATTGTGGGAGCGGCGGCGCGAGATCGAGCGGCGGCACAACCTCGACGGCACCCTGCGCGACGTACAGCGGCTGCTGGACGAGGCGCTCGAGGCTGAGCGGCATGATCTGTTCCCGAATCCGTCGGACGATGCGCGGTTCCGTGAGATGCAGTTGGACGCACTCCCGTCGGGCACTGCCGCCGCTGTGCGGGAGTTGGCCGACTACGACTGGCAATCGAGCGAGGCGCGGCAGAAGTACGAGGAGATCCGGGAGCTGCTCGGTCGTGAGCTGCTCGGGTCGCGGTTCGAGGGGATGAAGGGGGCCCTGCAGAACACGACGCCTGAGGACGTCGAGCGGATCAACGAGATGCTTGCCGATCTCAATGCGCTGCTCGCCGCTCATGCACAGGGTCATCCGCAGATCGATCAGCTCTTCGGCGAGTTCATGGCCAAGCATGGCGAGTTCTTTCCGGAGAATCCGCGCACTGTGGATGAGCTGATCGACGTACTCGCTGCCCGCGCGGCGGCCGCGCAGCGGATGCTCAACTCGATGACGCCGGAGCAGCGGGCCGAGTTGGCTGAGCTTTCGCAGCAGGCTTTCGGCAATCCGCAGTTGTCGCAGCAGTTGGCGAATCTTGATGCTCAGTTGCAGGCGTTGAGGCCGGGCGAGGACTGGTCGGGGTCCGAGCGGATGAGCGGCGACGATCCACTCGGGTTGGCCGAGGGCGCTCGGGCGATGTCGGATCTGGCCGAGCTGGATGCGCTGGCCGAGCAGCTGGCCCAGTCGTATCCGGGCGCTCGGTTGGAGGACATCGATCTCGACGCGCTGACACGCCAGCTCGGTGACGAGGCGACGGTCGACGCGCGCCGGTTGTCGGAGCTCGAGCGTGAGCTGCGCAACCAGGGGCTGTTGGAGCGTGCGCCTGACGGCACGTTGCAGTTGTCCCCGAAGGCGTTGCGGCAACTCGGCCAGACGGCGCTTTCGGACGTACTGCGAACCGCGCGCGGCCAGTCGGGTGAACGGGATGCCGCGTCTGCGGGAGCGGCCGGCGAGCTGAGTGGGTCCACCCGGGCTTGGCAGTTCGGCGACACACAGCCGTGGGATGTACCTCGGACTGTGCGTAACGCAGTACTGCGAACCGCTGGTTCTTCACGTGATGGCACGGTGCGGCTCGACGTGGCGGATGTGGAGATCGCCGAGACCGAGCATCGGGCGCGAGCTGCGGTCGCCTTGCTGGTCGACACGTCGTGGTCGATGGTCCAAGAAGGCCGTTGGCTGCCGATGAAGCGAACGGCCCTCGCCCTGCACCAGTTGATCTCGAACCGCTACCGCAACGACGCCCTCCAACTGATCACCTTCGGCCGGTACGCCGGGGTGGTGGAACTGCCGCAGCTGATCGGCATGGAAGGCACCTGGGAACAAGGCACCAACGCCCACCACGCCCTGCTCCTGGCCGGCCGTCACCTACGCCGCCACCCCGACGCCCAACCGGTCGTCCTGATGGTCACCGACGGAGAGCCGACCGCCCACCTGGAACCGGACGGCACCGCCGAATTCGACTACCCACCCCGCCCGGCAACCCTCCGCAAAACAATCTTCGAGGTAGACCGCCTGGCCAAACTAGGCGCCACCGTCTCCATCTTCCGCCTGGGCGACGACCCCCGCCTAACCTCCTTCGTAGACCTACTGGCCCGCCGAAGCGGCGGCCGAGTCCTAGCTCCGGACCCAGACGGCCTAGGCGCAGCCGTAGTAGGCGACTACCTAAGAACCCGCCGCCGCCTGTAGCGCCAGAACAAGAGCCAAGAGTAAAGAACAAGAGTAAAGAACAAGAGCAAAGAACAAGAGCAAAGAACAAGAGCAAAGAACAAGAGCAAAGAACAAGAGCAAAGAACAAGAGCAAAGAACAAGAGCAAAG
>NZ_JBITDB010000002.1:1204862-1274884 GCF_044453825.1 Kribbella sp. NPDC051620 | reverse complement strand
AGAGCAAAGAACAAGAGCAAAGAACAAGAGCAAAGAACAAGAGCAAAGAACAAGAGCAAAGAACAAGAGCAAAGAACAAGAGCAAAGAACAAGAGGATGGTCGCGGCGGCGCTTGTGGTTGGCGAGGTGCCGCGGCGCAGCGATATGAGGCGAACGGCTAGTGGGCGAACTCCAGTGCAGGAGGAGACGGACTGCCTCCACGAGCGTCTGCAGAAGAGCAAAGAAACAAGAAGAACCGTAGGTCGCTGGTATGCCTGCGGCTGGGAGAGTGCCGCAGCGCGGACCGGGGCGGCGGCGCCGGATGGTCGAGCGAAGGTTAGGTGTCGTCTCGTCCATCGCCGGCCGCCCCAGCCCGCCAAGGCGTGCTACGACCCAGTGGAGTGTGGCTGCGAGGCGCTGGTCGGGGTGGTGGTTCGGGCGGTTTTGTCTGATTGCAGTGCGAGGCCACGCGGGTGGTTGGTCAGGTGGGGTTGGTGAAGGAGATTGGTTTGCCGGTGGTGTGGGCGTAGGCGATTTCTCTGGTTGTGGACTCGCCTAGGTAGCCGCCGGGGTTGACGACCAGGACGCGGTCAGCCAGGTCGATCTTGCGTAGGTGGAGGGTGCCTAACGCGGCCTTTTGTTCGTCGGTGATGGGCTCGTGGTCCTCGGTACGTGGGAAGACGCCCGGTGCGAGGACGATGATGCCTGCGAAGGTCAGGTCTCGGTTCGCCGTGGCCATCTCGGCCGCGAAGCGGGTGGAGCCGCAGAGGCACACGATCTCGGGGCGGTCAGGCACAGCTCAGTCCTTCGGATCGTACGGGTATTCGTCAGTGCGCCCTCACGTCATGGGCAAGAACGCGAGCCGACAGTCTAGGCGGCGAGAGGGACACGGCCGCGCTGTCGTAGAGCAGGTCACCTCGGCCTCAGGCCACGAATGCAGGCAGGTACCCCGTACCGAAGGTGGGTATGCGTCTGGTTTCGCTTTTCCTTGGGGAAAGCTGCCGTTGTCCTGCGTTGTCAACGTGGTAAGGGGTTTCCGGTCGATGGATGTGGGGAGCGTCACCTGTCTCAACGTGAGACCAGTGTTCAACTGGACTGGTTTTCTGGCTTACTCTGAAAAGACGCCGTCGCCATTGGAGTCGTCGGGCCAGCGGTCACCATGCCGCGACAAGTCGCCGTCCAATCTCGGGCCCACACCTCAGGGAGTCACCGTGCCGAAACTCGTCTACGACTTCGCCGAAGGCAACAAATCCATGAAGCAGCTGCTCGGCGGCAAGGGGGCCAACCTCGCCGAGATGACCAATCTGGGTCTGCCGGTACCGCCCGGTTTCACCATCACCGCAGACGCCTGCAAGGTCTTCCTGAAGACCGGTTCGGTACCGCCCGAGCTCGCCGACGAGATCGACCACCACGTCGCCGAGCTCGAGCAGAAGATGGGCAAGAAGCTCGGCCAGGCCGACGACCCACTGCTCGTCTCGGTCCGGTCCGGCGCTGCAGTGTCGATGCCCGGGATGATGGAGACGGTGCTCAACGTCGGCCTCAACGACGACTCGGTGAACGGTCTCGCGCACCACTCCGGCAACCCGCGGTTCGCCTGGGACGCCTACCGGCGGCTGATCCAGATGTTCGGCAAGACCGTGCTCGGGATGGAGGGCGACGTCTTCGAGGACGCGATCGAGGCGGCCAAGCAGGCCAAGGGGACCAAGAACGACCTCGACCTGGACGCTGACGACCTCAAAGCGCTGGTACAGACCTTCAAGGCGGCCGTCCACGAGCACACCGGCCGCGAGTTCCCGCAGGACCCGCGGGCCCAGATGGATCTGGCGATCGAGGCCGTCTTCGGCTCCTGGAACTCCGAGCGCGCGATCCTGTACCGCCGCCAGGAGCGGATCGCCACCGACCTCGGCACGGCGGTGAACATCTGCTCGATGGTGTTCGGCAACCTCGGGATGGACTCCGGGACGGGTGTCGCGTTCACCCGTGACCCGTCGAGCGGCCAGCCCGGTGTGTACGGCGACTACCTGCAGAACGCGCAAGGCGAGGACGTCGTCGCGGGCATCCGCAACACGGTCCCGCTGGCCGATCTGGAGCAGATCGACAAGGCGTCGTACGACGAGCTGATGACGATCATGGCCACCCTCGAAGGTCACTACCGCGACCTGTGCGACATCGAGTTCACCGTCGAGCGCGGCAAGCTGTGGATGCTGCAGACGCGGGTCGGCAAGCGAACCGCGGGTGCCGCGTTCCGGATCGCGACCAGCTTGGTCGACGAGGGCGTGATCGACATCGATGAGGCACTGCGCCGGGTGAAGGGTGCTCAGCTGGCCCAGCTGATGTTCCCGCGGTTCGACGACGACGCGGCGAAAGACCTTGTCACCAAGGCGATCGGCGCCTCGCCGGGTGCCGCGTCCGGCAAGGTCGTCTTCACCTCGGCCGCGGCGGTCGAGGCCGCCGACGCCGGCGAGAAGGTCATCCTGGTACGCCGGGAGACCAACCCCGACGACTTGCACGGAATGATCGCCGCGCAGGGCGTATTGACCAGCCGCGGCGGCAAGACGTCGCACGCCGCGGTCGTCGCCCGGGGCATGGGCAAGACCTGTGTCTGCGGCGCCGAGGACCTCGACGTGAACGTCGCGGCCCGCACCATCAAGGTCAAGGGCGACGGCACGACGATCGCCGAGGGCGACATGATCTCCATCGACGGCACCACGGGCGAGGTGTTCCTCGGTGAGGTTCCCGTCGTGCCGTCGCCGGTCGTCCAGTACTTCGAGGGCACGCTGGCCCCCGACGCCGGTGACGAGCTGGTCGCGTCGGTGCACCGGTTGATGACGCATGCCGACGAGATCCGGCGGCTCGGCGTACGGACGAATGCCGACACCGCAGAGGACGCCGGCCGGGCCCGGCGGTTCGGCGCCGAGGGCATCGGTCTGTGCCGGACCGAGCACATGTTCCTGGGGGAGCGGCGCGAGTCCGTCGAGCGGCTGATCCTGGCCGACGAGGACGGCGAGCGCGAGGCTGCGCTGGCGGAGCTGGAGCCGTTGCAGCGTGGCGACTTCCTGGAGTTGCTGACCGCGATGGACGGCCTGCCGGTCACGATCCGGCTGATCGATCCGCCGTTGCACGAGTTCCTGCCGTCGATGGAGGACCTCGCCGTGAAGGTCGCCGTCGCCGAGGAGCGTGGCGAGGATCCCGGCCGGAACAAGAAGCTGCTCGCGGCGGTCCAGCGGCTGCACGAGCAGAACCCGATGCTCGGCCTGCGCGGTGTCCGGCTCGGCCTGGTGGTACCAGGCCTGTTCGCCATGCAGGTCCGGGCGATCGCTTCGGCGGCTGCCGAATTACGTGCCCAGGGCAAGGATCCCCACCCGGAGATCATGATCCCGCTGGTCGGCGCGGTCCAGGAGCTGCAGCTGGCCCGCGACGAGGTCGACGCCGTGCTGGCCGAGGTGGATCGAGACGGCGCGGGCACCGACGGCGTCGAGTGGAAGACCCCGATCGGGACGATGATCGAGCTGCCGCGGGCGGCGGTGATCGCGGACCAGATCGCCGAGGCGGCGGACTTCTTCTCGTTCGGTACCAACGACCTGACCCAGACGACCTGGGGATTCAGCCGCGACGACGTCGAGAGCTCGTTCTTCACCCGGTACCTGGAGAAGGGCATCTTCGCGGTCTCCCCGTTCGAGTCGATCGACCGCGACGGCGTCGGCTCTCTGGTCCGTACCGGCGTCGAGAAGGGCCGGGCCGCCAAGCCTGACCTCAAGCTCGGCATCTGCGGTGAGCACGGCGGAGACCCGGACAGCATCCACTTCTTCCACGAGGTCGGGCTCGACTATGTCTCCTGCTCGCCCTTCCGGATCCCGGTCGCCCGCCTCGAAGCAGGCCGCGCCGCTCTCGACTGACCACTCACCCTCCCCGTCCGTCGGGCGCTAGCCTTCAGCAATGAGCCGGGAGAGCTTGCGCCAGACGTTCGGGGAGGACGCGGAACTCTACGACCGGGTCCGGCCGACGTACCCACCGCGCCTGTACGACGACATCGCCAGGCTGCTCGGGAATCCGCGCCGGCCGCGGGTGCTGGAGATCGGTTGCGGTACCGGGCAGGCGACGAGGCCGATGCTGGAGCGCGGCTGGTCGGTGAAGGCGGTCGAGCTGAGTCCTGACCTCGGCCGCGTGGCGCGGGCGAAGCTGCCGGAGCTCGAGGTGATCACGGCAGCCTTCGAGAGTTGGCCGTTGCCGGCGGAGAAGTTCGACCTGGTTCTGTCGGCGACGGCGTTCCACTGGATCGATCCGGAGGTACGGGTGCCGAAGTCGGCCGATGCCCTCCGGCCGGGTGGGCTGCTGGCGATCGTGTCGACGCATCACATCGCCGGCGGGAGTGAGCAGTTCTGGATGGACGTCCGGGACTGCTACCGGCGCTTTACCGACGATGCCGACGAGACTCCGATGCTTACGGCTGAGGAAGTACCGCAGGAAGACTCCGTCGAGATCGACGCGAGTGGGCGGTTCGGGCCGGTCGTCGTCCGGCAGTACGAGTGGGAACAGAGCTATTCGGCCGCCGAGTACCTCGATCTGCTGAGTTCGTACTCCGGTCATCGGGCCTTGACTTCTGAGCGGCGTCACCGACTGTATGAGTGTGTAAGCGCTCTCATCAACGCCGCCGGGGGGTCGGTCACGAAGCGTTACCTGACGAGACTGACTGCTGCAAATCGGCTTAACCAACCTCTTGCATCCAGCTGATCCGGTGGTCAAAATAACCGAGCGGGAAGGGCGATCACCGTCGACTTTAGGGTCCGACCTGAACCAGCCGCTGTGGCGGCTCGTGACTCCCTTCCCGCACCAACGTGAGATGGCGAGCGGGCCATGGACTCCCTGGATAGGGTTGAGGCCATGGCCCTTTTCGCGCTCACGCTGAAGTTCACCGATCCGGCACGCCGGCTGGAGGTGATGCCGGCCCACCGCGAGTACCTGACCGAGCTGTACGCCGCGGGCAAGCTGCACGCCGCCGGACCGTTCGTCGATGCGACCGGAGCCCTGCTGATCTACGACGTCGCCGACGAGGCGGAGGTTCGCGAGATCATCGCGAACGACCCCTACACCGCGGCCGACATCTACGAGATCGTCACGCTGCAGGAGTGGGAGAAGCGCTTCCCGCCGGCCTGATCGCCGGCGGGATGTAGTACAAGTCAGACTTCGGTCGGCTCGAGCTCGAGGTAGTCGACGTAGGCCCACAGCCAGACGAGCGGGGCGAGCACCATCTCGGGCTCGCCCGTCTCGTCGTCGGCGACGATCAGCATCGACGCGTCGCCGTTGGAGATGTCCTCGATGACGGCCGGGCAGATCTCGACGGCGGCGTCGAACGAGACCAGTTCGGGGCCGTCGTCCCACAGCGGCGCGGGCAGCGGCAGGACCGGCGCCTCGTCGGTGCCGTCCATCTCGACCGAGACCTTCTGCAGCATCTCGTACAGGTCGTAGGAGATCAGGCCGGCCAGCGGGCTGCCGCCGATGCCGATCAGGTACGGATCGTCGGCGCCGGAGCGGAACGCGTCGCGCACCTCGGGGAACGCGGCCGGCAGATCCGTCACCTCGATGTACGGCGCCTCGGCCTCCTCGAGCTCAGCTTCCTCCTCCGCGAGCTCACCACTGCGCATCTGGTCGAACGAGTGCAGCAGATCGTTCAGCTCGTCGTACGCGCCGCCGCCCGGAGCCGCCTGCGCGCGCTTCTCCAGGTCGCGCAGGTGCTCGATCAGGTCGTCCTCGAAGTGCAGGTCGTACTTCGGGAGTCCCGGCTCGCGTCCCGCGTTGATCCGCGCGACGAGCTGGGTGGAGATCGGCCCGAGCCGCTCGGCGAGCACCTCGAGCGGGGTGGTCGGCTTCTCCTCCTCGTCGTGCGCGCAGGAGTCGTCGTCGGTCTTGCCGTCGCTCTCCATCGCGAGCAGCACCGAGAACGCGGGGAACGCGATCAGCGCCGCGGTCGCGAGCATCCCGTCGCCGATCAGCATCAGCGGGTTGCCGCCGGCCTCGGTCCTTCTCAGGTGATCGGGCAGCAGCAGCGCGGCCTGCTCGACGTTCACCTGGCTGGCCAGGGACGACAGGCCGTGGTCGGTGTCCACCCCGAGTTGCTCGACGAGGGTCTCGGAGCTCATGTCGAAGGTGGAGCGGAGGTAGTAGCGCAACCAGCCGGCGTCGACCGGGTTGCCCAGCAGTTCGGCGATCCGGGCCCGGAAGTCGGCCAGATCGGCGATCGCCAGCACGACCAGCACCGGCTGATCGCCGTCACCGATCACCAGCGGCCGGGTGTCACCGTTCTGGAAACCGTCGATCACTTGGTGCAGACCCTCGGCCGCTGCCTCCAGCGGCCAGGACTCCGCCTCGAACTCAGTCACACCAGCGGTAGTGACGTCGTCGGGCATTGATGGTTCCTCTCCGGGCGGTCGGAATGGCTAAGACTATGACGCGGGGGATGCATCGGCGGTTGGCGGCCGGTGCGTCGTGACGTTGGCTACGCTGTGAGCGGCGGGTCGGTGCAGAGGTATCTCACATGTGAGATAAGGTCCGGCGCATGACTGATGACTACCTGAGCCGGATCGGCAATCTCATCCGGGACGCCCGCAAGCACCGTGGCTGGACGCAGACCCAGCTCGCCGACGTGCTGGGCACCAGTCAAAGTGCGGTGAACCGGATCGAAAAGGGTCATCAGAACCTCACTCTCGAGATGCTCGCCCGGATCGGCGAAGCACTCGACTCCGAGATTGTCTCTCTCGGTGGCGGTCCGGTCCACCTCCGTGTCGTGGGTGGACGCCAACTGTCCGGAACCATCGACGTCAAGTCGTCCAAGAACGCCGGTGTCGCGCTGTTGTGCGCCAGCCTTTTGAACAAAGGCCGGACCACGCTGCGCAAGGTCGCGCGGATCGAAGAGGTCAACCGGCTGCTCGAAGTACTGAACTCGATCGGCGTGAAGACGACCTGGCTGAACGACGCCGGCGACCTGGAGATCGTGCCCCCGGCGCACCTCGACCTGGCCGGGATGGACGCCGAGGCGGCCCGCCGGACCCGCAGCATCATCATGTTCCTCGGTCCGCTGCTGCACCGCGAGGACACCTTCGCCCTGCCGTACGCCGGTGGCTGCGACCTCGGCACCCGGACCGTCGAGCCGCACATGTCGGCGCTGCGCCCGTTCGGCCTGGAGATCAAGGCGACCGCGGGGGAGTACCACGCGGTGGTCAACCGCGCGATCACGCCGGGCAAGCCGATCGTACTGACCGAGCGCGGCGACACCGTGACCGAGAACGCGATCATGGCCGCCGCCCGGTACGACGGTGTCACGGTGATCCGCAACGCCTCGTCGAACTACATGGTCCAGGACCTGTGCTTCTACCTGGACCTGCTCGGCGTGAAGATCGACGGCGTCGGCTCGACCACGCTGACCGTGCACGGTACGCCGGACATCGACGTCGATGTCGACTACGCGCCGTCCGAGGACCCGATCGAGGCGATGAGCCTGCTCACCGCGGCGATCGTGACGAGCTCGGAGATCACCATCCGGCGGGCGCCGATCGAGTTCCTGGAGATCGAGCTGGCGCTGCTGGAGGAGATGGGCTTCGACTACAGCCGCAGCGACGAGTACCTGGCCGAGAACGGCCGGACCCGGCTGGTCGACCTGACCACCCGGCCGTCCACGCTGCACGCGCCGATCGACAAGATCCACCCGATGCCGTTCCCGGGCCTGAACATCGACAACCTGCCGTTCTTCGCGGTGATCGCGGCGACGGCGACCGGGCAGACGCTGATCCACGACTGGGTCTATGAGAACCGCGCGATCTACCTGACCGACCTGAACAAGCTCGGCGGCCGGGTCAAGCTGCTCGACCCGCACCGGGTGATGGTCGAGGGCCCGACGCACTTCTCCGGCGCCGAGATCATGTGCCCGCCGGCGCTGCGTCCGGCCGTGGTCACGCTGATCGCGATGATGGCGGCGAAGGGTACGTCGGTGCTGCGCTCGGTCTACGTGATCAACCGCGGCTACGAGGAGCTGGCGGCCCGGCTCAACTCGCTAGGCGCCCAGATCGAGACGTTCCGCGACATCTGAGTCCTGGATATAGGCCACGGCCTCGGTGATCACCTCCGGATCGACCATGATCCGGCGATGACCGAGGCCGTTGGTCTGCAGAAAATGCGCCTTCGATCCGTACCGCTTGAGCAGGATCGGTGCCTGACCCGGATCCACGACGTCGTCCTCGTCGTTGTGGATCGCCAGCAGGTCGGTCGCGCCCTCTGAGATTGAGTACTTCGCCCAGATCGTCTCGTCGCCGTCGAACAGCCCGCGCTCGATCGCCTTTCTCAGCTCGGCGTTGACCTTGGGGCCGAGGTTGAGCTCGCGGCAGAACGCGTCGACGAGGTAGCCGAACTCGGCCAGGCCGCTGATCGTCACCACCCGCCGGGCCTCCACTCCCTCGCGGAGCGCGTACAGGACGAACGGGACGCCGAGCGAGTGCGCGATCACGCCTTCGAAGGTCCCGTACTCGCCGGCCAGCCGGTTGATGATCCGCTGGTGATCGAGGATCGTCCCGGCCTTCAGCTTGGTGTCGCCGTGTCCGGGAGCGTCGTACGAGACCGGGCTGTAGCCGAGCTCCAGCAGCCGCTCGACGAACGCGTAGTACCGCGAAGCCCGCGACCGCCAGCCGTGCACAAGCAGTACCGGGCGCCGGCCGTCGCCCCACGCGTACGTGACTACTCCGTCGACCACCTCTCTGCGGGCAGCGTCGTGGATCTCGCGCTCGACCGTGCGCACCTTCCCCCGCGCCATCGGCCGCCGCCACAACTCGAACGCCACCCGCCCCGCGATCCCTGGCGGCAACACCTTCAAGCTCGCCCGTACCACCTCGACGATCACCGTGGTTCTCCTTCGCTCTGGCAAACTATACGAACGGTCGTATTATTAGTTTGCCGATCTGGCGGCGTCAAGCGAACTAGGATCTCCGGCACAGGAGGTGGCGATGGAGACGCGTGTCGACGGACGGCTGGTGCGGGGCGACCAGACCCGGCGGATCGTGCTGCGCAAGGCGGTCGACATCGCCTCGGTGGACGGACTGGAAGGCCTGTCGATCGGGCGGCTGGCCAAGGAGTTGGAGCTCAGCAAGGGTGGGGTGTTCGCCCACTTCGGGTCCAAGGAAGAGCTGCAGTTGGCAACTGTCCGCGCGGCTCGCCGGATCTACGCCGAGGCTGTGGTGGAGCCTGCCTTCGCGGTCTCGCCCGGGCTTGGGCGGCTGTGGGTGTTGAGTGAGTCCTGGCTCGACTACTCCGAACGCCGCGTCTTCCCAGGCGGCTGCTTCTTCGCCAAGGCCTCCCACGAGTACGGCGCCCGCACCGGAGCCGTCCATGTCTATCTGGCCGAGGTCAACCGCGAGTGGATCGGTCTGTTGGAGCAAACCATCGCCGAAGCGATCGCGGCCGGCGAGCTGGCCGCAGACCCAGCCCAACTCGCCTTCGAGCTGAACGCGTACTACGACTCAGCCAACCTCGCCTCCCTCCTCCACGCCGACGACGGCTCCATCTACCAGCGAGCTCGTCACTCGATCCGCGCCCGCCTCGAGTCCGCCGCAACAGCCGGTACTGCCCTGCCTTGGCTCGGCAAGTCGCATTGACGGCGGATGGGGGAGCAGAGGAGTACCAGGCCGGCTAGGGGGATGCCCGCTGTTGTGATCCAGAGCGCGGTACGGAGGCCTAGTACTTGGCCCAGGGTGCCGCCGAGCAATGCGCCCAGGGGAATCGTGCCGTAGTTGAGGAAGGATGTGCTGGCGGCTAGGCGGCCGCGGAGTTCGGGTGGGCAGTAGGACTGGTGGAAGGTCTGCTTGATCGTGTTGCCGGCGACCACCCCGACGCCAATGCAGAAGGCGCCGAGCGGGTAGAGGGCGAGGCCGGGACCCCTTGTGGTCAAGGGGATCAGGAGGGCGAGGGCCGGTAGGGCCAGCTCGAAGAAGAGGGTTGCGCGCGCGGTACCGATGGCTGTGGCGACGCGGCGGCCGAGGAATGCGCCGACGACTCCGCCGCTGCTGGCGATGGCCATCAGGGCGCCGACGACGCCGGGGGAGACGCCGACCTCGCGGACGAGGAAGACGACGATGATCGACTGGTAGCCCATCAGGGCGAGGTTGGAGACGCCGCCGAAGATCGTGAGCGTACGGAGCCAGACATCGCCGGCGACGAGTCGGAGGCCGGCCAGGACCTCGGTGGCGAGCGGGGTGTGGGTGACGTCGGGGCGGCGCGGTTCGCGGTACCGGATCGCGGAGATGCAGAGCAGGGCGATGAGGAAGGTCGACGCATCGACGTACATGCCGTTGACGGCGCCGGCTGCCTGCACGATCACGCCGCCGCAGCCGACACCGGCGATCTGCGCGGCCGAGGCGCTGCCGTGGAGTTTGGCGTTGCCCTCGGCTTGATCCGATTGGGTGAGCAGGTTGGGCAGGTAGGCGCTGTAGGCGGTCTGGAAGAAGACGGCGGCCGCGCCGGTCAGTACTGCGATAGCGAGCAGCAACTCGATCGTCAGTACGCCGGTATGCGCGGCGAGCGGGATGCTTGCGAAGAGGACCAACGAGGTCGCCGAGCTGAGCAGCATGATCGGCCGGCGTGACCAGCGGTCGACCCAGGCGCCGACCGGCAACCCGATCAGCAGCCAGGGCAGCCAGGCGGCCGCGCTCAGCAATCCGACCTGGAAAGTCGTTGCCTGAAGCACCGAAACTGCGATCAACGGCAACGCCACGGTCGAGACCGAACTTCCGAACCGGTTGACCGTCTCCCCAACCCAGAACCACCGGAAGTCCCGATGCCGCAGCAACAGGCTTCCACCGGAGCCGGAGCCGGAGCCGGAGCCCGCCGTCCGCCCGCTCATCCCGGCCGCCGGGGGAACGACTGCAGTTGCACGATGACCGGCATCGCGCGACTGTCCCCGGTCGTGCCGTCCTCGACGGCGAGCGCGCTCTCGGTGTAGCGCTCGATGACCTGGCCGAGCTCTTCGTTGAGGGCGAACAACTGCTCGGGGGTGAGCTTGAGGTCGCGCCAGTCGGAGAGGGCGGCGGCGTGTTGCCATTCGCCGGGCCAGTTCTCGTCGACGTACCGGCGTACCCGGTCGTAGTAGCGCTCGACCAGGTCCGCCAAGTACACCTTCAGCGCGCCGCTCGTCTCGGGATCGTCGCGGAAGTCGGCCGGGTTGAGGACCGTACGGCCCGGCGGGATCCGCCACCAGCGCTCCCGCTTGGTGCCGCGATCGACCTCCTCCTCGATGTACCCGTGCTCGGCGAGCAACCGCAGATGCCAGCTGATCGTCCCCGTGCTCTCACCCAGCCGCGCCGACAACCCGGTCGAGGTCGCCGCACCGTCGAGCTCCAGCGCCTCGATGATCTGCATCCGCAGCGGATGGGCGAGCCCCCGCAGACTGCGCGCGTCGATCCTGCGCATCGGCTTCTCCATAGCCGCGACTCTACCTTGCAGAGAATCCTCTGCAAAGACTCCTCTGTAAATATTTCTGTCGGTGGCGACTCCTAGGGTCGAGACATGCGGCCTCATGTGGTGGCTCAACTCGCGGTCTCACTCGACGGTGCGACAACCGGTTTCGAGGCCGATCAAGCACGCCTGTATGCCCTGGCGACGCTCTGGCAGGAGGACGTCACGCTCATCGGCGCCGACACCCTGCTCGCCCAGGAGAGTTCCGTCCGTACTGCGCTACGCCCCGGTCCGCGCGAGGCCGGCCCGCTCCTCGCGGTCGTCGACAGCAGGCATCGAGTCCACGACCTCGAAGCGCTTCGCGAGCTCGGCTACTGGTCCGACGTACTAGCCCTGTACTCCGAGCTGACACCCGCCCGTCGACCCGACAGCGTGATCCGGGAGCTCGTCACCGGCTACGACCACGTCGACCTGGCCGAGTGCCTTGACCATCTCGGCCGTCGGGGCGCCAGACTCATCCGCATCGACAGCGGTGGCGGGTTGCTCGGGGCAATGATCGACCAAGGTCTCGTGGACGAGCTCTGCCTGCTCGTCCACCCCGTCCTGATCGGCGACGCCCCTCGTTGGCACGACTCCTTCACCGGTCACCTCGACCTCTCACTGGCGAACGTCGAGACCTTCCTTCCCGGAGTCACCTGGCTCCGGTACTGCGTGGCCGAGAGTTCCGTCGAAACTGTCGGTGCCAGTGACTAGGGTGAGCAGCAATGAGGAAGCAGCACGAGTGGTATGACGAGCACGACGCCGAGCGCTGGGTCGCGGAGCCGGTCAAGCGGCCGGGCCGGACGGCGTTCGCGCGGGATCGTGCGCGCGTGCTGCACAGCGCCGCGCTTCGCCGGCTGGCGGCCAAGACGCAGGTCGCGACGGCCGGCAGCGACGACTTCGTCCGGAACAGGCTGACGCACAGTCTCGAGGTCGCCCAGATCGGCCGCGAGCTGGCCAGCACGCTCGGCTGCGATCCGGACATCGTCGACGCGGCCTGCCTCGCGCACGACCTCGGCCATCCGCCGTACGGGCACAACGGGGAGCGGGCGCTCGACCAGCTCGCGGAGAAGATCGGCGGGTTCGAGGGCAATGCGCAGACGCTGCGGCTGCTGACCCGGCTGGAGTCGAAGACCTTCGACGCGTCGGGCCGGAGCGTCGGGCTGAATCTCAGCCGGGCGACGCTCGACGCGGCGACGAAGTACCCGTGGCTGAGGCAGCCGGGGCAACGCAAGTTCGGTGTGTACGACGATGACGCGGCGGTCTTCGACTGGTTGCGGCAGGGCGTCGAGGCGGGCGGCCGGCGCTGTCTCGAGGCGCAGGTGATGGACTTCGCCGACGACGTCGCGTACTCGGTGCACGACGTCGAGGACGGGATCGTCGCGCACCACATCGACCTCGGCCAGGTGGACGCCGAGCGAGCGCCGTACTGGGAGACCGTCCGGCGGATCTACTTGCCAGAGGCAACAGATGCGGAGCTGGACGAGACCTGGGAGCGGCTGACCGCGCTGCCGTACTGGCCGCGGGCGGGCTTCGACGACAGCCGCCGGGCGCTCGGTGGGCTGAAGGACCTGACCAGTCAGCTGATCGGACGGCTGGTGACCGCGGCGGAGCAGGCGACGCATGCGCGGTTCGGGCGGTCGCGGCTGATTCGCTACGAGGCGGATCTGGTCGTGCCGGACGGTGTTCGCACGGAGATCGCGTTGTTGAAGAGCATCGGGATGTTCCAGGTGCTGAACTCGCCGGAGCGGCAGGCGCGTCGGGCCAGTCAGCGAGAGCTGCTCACCGAGTTGGTCGAGGCGCTGTGGGAGTCGGCGCCCCGGGACCTGGATGTCGCCTTCGCCGCCGACTTCACGGACGCGGCCGACGACGACGCACGCCTCCGCGTCATCATCGACCAGGTCGCGTCCCTGACCGACCCGTCAGCCCTCAGCTGGCACACCAGACTCGTCAGCCAACACTCTTGACGACGTAGGACGTTCTGTCGCCTCGGCCGTCACCGCTCACGTACCGGACCGGTACGCCGACGCGGCTGCCTGACGCGAGCGAGCCGGAAGGCTTAATCTCGGTGCCATGACCGACTCGGAACGCATTGTCATCATCGGAGCGAGCCTGGCCGGGGCCAGAGCCGCCGATTTCTTGCGCAGGGAAGAGTGGCCCGGCCAGATCGTGCTGATCGGCGACGAGCCGGAGCTGCCCTACGAGCGCCCGCCGCTGTCCAAGACCGTCCTGCTCGGCAAGGACCAGCCCGAGGTCGCCCAGTTGCACGACCAGGCCTGGTACGACGAGCGGAACATCGAGCTGCGCCTGGGCGTCAAGGCGACCGCGATCGACACGGCGGCGCGCACGGTGACGCTGGCTGACGGCACCGAGGTCGGGTACGACAAGTTGCTCATCGCCACGGGCAGCCGGGTCCGCAAGCTCGACGTACCGGGTGGTGATCTCGCCGGTGTGCACTACCTCCGTACGGCGGCCGAGTCGAAGGCGCTCAGCGACGCGTATGCCGCCAAGCCGCGGGTGGTCGTCGTCGGCGCCGGATGGATCGGCCTCGAGACCGCCGCGACCGCGCGCGAACGAGGCTGCGAGGTCACCATTGTCGAGCCGCAGCCGACTGCCCTCGCCTCCGTGCTGGGCCAGCAGGTCGGCGACCTGATCGCCGGGCTGCACCGTAGCCACGGGGTCGAGTTGCGATTCGACACCGGCGTCGATGGCTTCGAGGGCAACGACAGGGTCACCGGCGTCCGGCTCTCGAGCGGTGAGGTCCTGCCCGCGGACCTCGTGGTGGTGGGTGTCGGCATCCAGCCCAACACCGAACTCGCGGAGGCTGCCGGAATCAAGGTCGCGAGCCGCGAGGAGGGCCTCGGAATCCTCACCGGCCCGGACCTCCAGACCTCCGTGCCGGGCGTCTACGCGGCCGGCGACGTGGTTCGCTGGGACCACCCCTTCCTCGGCCGCTCGATCCGCGTCGAGCACTGGCAGAACGCGATGGACAGCGGCAAGGCGGCCGCCCAGGCGATGCTCGGCAAGGACGTGGCGCAGGACGCCCTCCCGTACTTCTTCAGCGACCAGTACGACGTCAGCCTGGAGTACACGGGCGACGTGCCGCGCGGCACGTCGTACCAGGTCGTCCTGCGAGGCGACCCGGCCTCTGGCGCCTATCTGGCCTTCTGGCTGGCCGAAGACAACCACGTGCTGGCCGGCCTGCAGATGAACAGCGGCTGGGACATCATCAACCCGATCAAAAAGCTGATCCTCTCCAAGAAACCGGTCGACCCGACCCGCCTCGCGGACACCTCGGTGGAGCTCACGGACGTCTGACAGCTGCCCTCGGACGGCCCCGGCGTGTTGCCAGGGCCGTCCGTTGTACCTCCGTTGTGTCACGGGCTTCGGCTGGACCGTAGACTCGGCGCGTGGCGGGCAGGATCAAGGAAGAGGACATCGCGCTGGTGCGCGAGCGGGCTCGGATCGACGAGATCGTCGGCTCCTACGTGACCCTGAAGAACGCGGGTGGCGGATCGCTCAAGGGGCTGTGCCCGTTCCACGACGAGAAGTCGCCGTCGTTCAACGTCACGCCGGCCCGCGGCTTCTTCTACTGCTTCGGCTGCCAAGAGGGCGGCGACGTGATCGACTTCATCCAGAAGATCGATCAGATCAGCTTCCACGAGGCCGTCGAGACGCTCGCCGCCAAGGTCGGCATCCAGCTCCGGTACGACGAATCCGGCGCGCCGATCCAGCGCTCGCAGAACAACCAGCGGCCGCGGCTCGTCGAGGCGCACAAGGTCGCCGCCGAGTACTACGCCGAGCAGCTCTTCACCGCGCCGGAAGCGATGCTCGGCCGGCAGTTCCTCGACAGGCGCGGCTTCGACCGCGACGCCGCGGCGACCTTCGGCGTCGGCTTCTCGCCGCGCGGAGGCGAGTCGCTGGTGGCGCATCTGCGCGGCCGCGGCTTCACCAACACCGAGCTGGTCGCGTCGGGGCTCTGCTCGGACGGTCAGCGCGGACTGTACGACCGCTTCCGCGGCCGGCTGATGTGGCCGATCCGCGACGCCGGCGGGGACGTGATCGGGTTCGGGGCGCGGCGGCTGTTCGACGACGACAAGATCGAGGCGAAGTACCTCAACACGGGTGAGACCGCGATCTACAAGAAGTCGAAGGTCCTGTACGGCGTGGACCTGGCGCGCCGGGAGATCGCGAAGGGCAAGCAGGCGGTCGTCGTCGAGGGGTACACCGACGTGATGGCCTGCCACCTGGCCGGAGTACAGACTGCTGTTGCTACTTGTGGCACGTCTTTCGGTGAGGACCACTCGCGGGTGTTGCGGCAGCTGTTGCTGGATCACGACCAGTTCCGCGGCGAGGTGATCTTCACCTTCGACGGGGACAGCGCGGGGCAGCGGGCTGCGCTGAAGGCCTTCGAGGGTGACCAGGCTTTTGCGTCGCAGACCTATGTGGCTGTGGAGCCGGACGGGCTCGACCCGTGCGACCTGCGGCTGCAGAAGGGCGATGCGGCGGTGCGGGAGCTGATCGGGCGACGGGTGCCGCTGTACCGGTTCGTACTGTCCAATGTGCTGTCGAAGTACGACCTGGATCGGGCGGACACCCGGATCGACGCGCTGCGCGATGCGGCCCGGCTCGTGGTGAGTATCCGCGACCGGTCGAAGGTGGACGCGTTCACGCGCGAGCTGGCCGGGCATCTGGGGATGGAGGTGGACCAGGTGCGTACGGAAGTACATCGTGCTGCTTCTCGTCCTGCCCCGGCTCCGGCTGCCGTGGTCGACCGTGGGCCGGTGCAGACGACCAGCGAGGCGCCTGTCGCGCCGCCTCGGGTAGACCTGCCGTCGCCGCGGGACCAGCGGTTCGTGATCGAGTGGGATGTGCTGAAGATCGCGATGCAGTACCCGCACCTGATGGGGACTGCCTTCGACGAGTTGGACGACCAGGACTTCACGCATCCTTGGCTCGCGGCTGTGCGCGGTGCGATGGCCAAGACGGGCGGGCCGGCGAACGCGGCGCCGGGGGAGGCGTGGGTGGTCGCGGTCCGGGAGGCGATGGGGATCGATCCGGCGGCGGCCGTGGTCAGCGCGCTCGCTGTGGATCCGGTACGCCTCGATCGCGAGCCGGATGAGATCTATGCGCGGGCGCATCTAGCGCGGCTGCAGGAGCTCACGTGTCTGCGGCGGATCGCCGACCTGAAGTCGAAGCTGCAGCGGACGAACCCGATCGACCGGGCTGACGACTACAACCGGATGTTCGGCGAGCTGATCGCGCTCGAGCGGTATCGCGCCGAACTGCGCGAACAGGCGATCAGCGGCGCGATCTGAGCGTGGTTATCCACAGCCGCTGAATTACAGGCTGGTCACTCGTGGTGATCACGGCACTATCCCTAGTGACAGAGGGAGACTGCCATGCCTGAGCTGGACTGCGACCCGGCCGACCTGCACGCTTTGATCGCGTACCTCCGCGACATCGGCCGCCACGACCTGCTGACCACCGAGGAGGTCACCGACCACGCCAACTGGATAGAAGCCGGCCTATTGGCTGCCGACCGCCTAGAACACTTCGACCGCCCCGACCGCGGTGATTGCTCTACGCCCTCGGCTGACTTGCGCGACGACCTGCAAGCCGTCGTCATCCTCGGGGAGCAGGCGCGGCGGCGGATGATCGAGGGCAACCTGCGGCTCGTGGTCTCGCTCGCCAAGCGATACACCGGCAAGGGCATCTCCCTGCTCGACCTCATCCAGGAGGGCAATCTCGGGCTGATGCGAGCGGTCGAGCGGTTCGACCACCGACTCGGCCATCGCTTCTCGACGTACGCGATCTGGTGGATCCGGCAGGCCATCGGACGAGCCATCTCCGACCGCTCCAGACTCGTCCGGATGCCCGCCCAGGCCTACACGGACGCCGGCCGGGTGATCGCCGTCCAACGCGACCTCACCCAACGTCTCGGCCGCGAACCAACGACAGCCGAGGTAGCCGCGGGCGCCTGCCTCACCATCGCGCGAGTCGAGCGCGCGTACGCCTGGAAAGTCCGCCCCGAGGTCCTCGACCTGGAGGAGGCCGATCAATACGTCGACGACGAGGCAATCGTCCTGCAGGCCGCCCTCCGACGTGATCTCCATTACCAACTTGAGTTCCTCGACGACCTGCAACGAGCGGTCCTCACCCTCCGCTTCGGCCTCACCCGACCGACCGCCGCCTCAGTCGAGGAGACTGCCCTAACCCTCGGAATCACCCCAGAGGAGGTACACACCCTGGAAGCCGAAGCCCTGCGCGCACTCCGCCCCCGCTGTGCGATCGGCCTGCGCGACTACGCCGCCTGATGGGACGGTTCTGTCCGGTGGTTGGAGCGGGCTGCGATCATGGCAGTGTGCTGAGACTCCGTCGTACGTCATGGCCGCGCGAGCTGACCGAAGCGGTAGCAGTCGCCTCCCGGCATTCGCCCGGCGGCAAGGAGGACGTCCTGGCCGCCGTCCAGCTCATCGACGGCAACTGGGTCGCCGGTAGCCGCGCCGCCCTCTACCTGCCGACAGAGACCGAAGGCGCAGTACGCCGCGTCGGCTGGGAAAAGATCGAGCGAGCCGGCTGGGACTCGGAGGAATCGGTCCTGCGCGTCTACGAGACCACCGCCTTCGGTACGCCCCTGCGCGCCACCGAACTCAAGGTCGAGGACCCGGGCCGCTTCGGACAGCTGCTGCGCGAACGCATCGACGCGAGCGTCCTCGTCCAGCGCCACGTCCCGCTAGCCGGCAAGAAAGGCGTCCGCGTAGTCGGCCGGCGCAACCCGTCCGACCCCAACGCCCCGGTGAGCTGGAACTTCGTTCTGGACAAGGGATTGGAGCCCACCCAGCCCGGCCTGGTCGAGCGCGCCGAAGCCGCTTTGGCAGCCGTCC
Source organism: Kribbella sp. NPDC051620 (assembly GCF_044453825.1). Lineage (NCBI taxonomy): Bacteria > Bacillati > Actinomycetota > Actinomycetes > Propionibacteriales > Kribbellaceae > Kribbella > Kribbella sp. NPDC051620. The sequence goes on along the minus strand of NZ_JBITDB010000002.1, from coordinate 1,256,549 downwards.
GGGACGAGTTCGGAGTCTGACCTGGAAGCGATCCCAAATCCCATTTTTGTACTTGGTCCCAGTCCTGCTAACCTACTCAAGTCCTCGGGGATCGGGGACAAAGAAGCACTTCGATCCCGCGTAGCTCAATTGGCAGAGCAGCCGGCTGTTAACCGGCAGGTTACTGGTTCGAGTCCAGTCGCGGGAGCAACAACCAAAGGCCGGTTCCACACCAGGAACCGGCCTTCCGCATGTTCTGCTCTTCCAGGTCAGCCGAACGACGGCTGACCGCGGCTCGAACCAGTAACCTGCCGGCTACTGGCGACGAGTTGCCGCGGCGTGTCAACGCCGCTTGTTCTCCTTACGCCGCTCGATCGCCCGCTGAATCCGGTGCTGCGGCTGCCCCGTCAGCTTCGCGATCAACGGCACCCGGAACTTGTACGCCGCCACAGCAGCCACCACGAGCACCAGCAGAATGAAAAAGCCCATCGAACTTCCTTCCATCGGACCTAGCCCCCATCATCGCCCACCCACACCCCAAAACCCCTCCGTCATCCCCCTGACCCACCCCTGGAATCCGATACCATCACCACGCGGCCCCGCCGCACGGGGCGGTAGCTCAGCCGGTTAGAGCAAGGGACTCATAATCCCTGGGTCGTGGGTTCGAGTCCCACCCGCCCCACCAGCACCACCCACCCAAAGACCCCACGCGCCCTCCGCCGCGACCTCCTACGTCGGCCGCCGCTCCGGGTCGCTCCCGCCCACCCATCCTTGCCGCTCCTCCGTCGCGGTGACCGCCCGAGCCCGCCGCTGATTGCCTGCCTCCCCCACCTTGGCTTGCGCTTCCCGTATCGCGGTAGGTACCGAAATGCGCCTCGTCACCACCGTCCCCTGAGCCGATCGTGCAGTGGCGAATTGTTGGACGGCGCCTGATCGGTCCGTTTTGGTGCCTTTGGGGGCAGAGGTTGGGTGGTGTCGTTGACCGGTATTTCGGTGCGGGGGAAGGTGGCTGCGTCATTACCGGAAGTGACGGGGTGATGGCACATCTCACAGACCCTGGGGAGGGGAAGTCCATGTCATCGATCGACGATTTGGCGGAACTTCAGGAATTGATCGAGCGGCCGGGCCGGGTGGCGGCCGGGGCGGAGGAGGTTGCGCCGTCGGAGCGTCGGGCGCAGTTGTATGCCCGGCTGCTCGGCGTCACGGTGCCCCGGGACCTGGTGGAGGAGATCAACCAGCGGCCCCGCGCCGCGGTGTCGATCGGTAACCTGCCGGCCGCTGTCGACTGGCGTGACGTCGGGGGACGCAATCACGTCTCACCGGTCAAGGATCAGGGTGGCTGCGGTTCGTGCGTGTCGTTCTGCAGTTGCGCGACGATCGAGTCGACGGTGTCGATCGCGACCGGGGACGTCATCGACCTGAGTGAGGCGGACCTGCACTTCTGCTCCGCGCACGGCGCCAGCTGCGGCGGCTGGTGGCCGAGCAGCGCGCTCGACGAGTGCATCCGGCGCGGCGTACCGCTGGAGGAGCTGTTCCCGTATTCCAGCGCCTTCGACGCGGCCGGAAACCCCAGCTGCAAACTGCACCCGGACCGCGACGCGCGGCTTTACCGGCCGACCGGGTATTCCACCTTGGTGTCGACGGCGGAACGCAAGCAATGGCTCGCCAATCGCGGTCCGGTGTGCGCGGTCTTCCAGGTCTACGACGACTTCTTCAACCACACCGGCGTTTACCGCCACACCAACGGAAACAGCGCCGGATATCACTGCGTGGAGATCATCGGATACTCCGACGCCGACCGCTGCTGGATCGCGAAGAACTCCTGGAGCGCGGGTTGGGGAGACAACGGGTTCTTCCGGATCGGGTACGGCGAGTGCGGGATCGACGACACCAGCAACGACCGGGACTCCGACGGCCGCCTGAATCGGTTCGCCATGTACGGCGTCGAAGGCGTCAAGGTGCCAGGCGGCTGGCGTGGCTTCGAGCTGGTCGGGCAGCAGAGCACCTCGCAGGCCGGTGGGGTGGCGGCGGTCTCGCGGATCCCCAACAGCATGGAACTGTGGTCGGTCGGCGCAGACGGCTCGGTGCGCGACTCGTACTGGTACGAAGGCAATCCCTGGCAGGGCTTCGAGTTGGCGCCGGCGGGTAGTGCCTCGCTCGGCGGCGGGATCGCCGCGGTGTCGCGGATTCCGAATAGCATGGAGGTGTGGTGGGTCGGCGGTAACGGCTCGGTGCAGGCGGCCTACTGGTACGAGGGCAACAACTGGGGACGGTACGAGATTGCTCCTGGTGGCGGCGCTTCGCTGAACGGTGGAATCGCGGCCGTGTCGCGCATCGCCAACAGCATGGAGCTGTGGTGGATCGGCGGCGACGGCTCCGTGCAGGCGGCGTACTGGTACGAGGGCAACAACTGGGCCCGGTACGAGCTGGCGCCGGCCGGGAGCGCTTCGCCGGATGGTGGGATCGCGGCGGTGTCGCGGATTCCCAGCAGCATGGAGGTCTGGTGGGTCGGCGGCAACGGCTCGATGCAGGCTGCTTTCTGGTACGAGGGCAACAACTGGGCCCGGTACGAGCTGGCCCCCGCGGGCAGTGCTTCGCTGGGTGGTGGGGTGGCGGCGGTGTCGCGGATTCCGAACAGCATGGAGCTGTGGTGGGTCGGCGCGAACGGCTCGCTGCACGATTCGTACTGGTACGACGGCGCCAACTGGCAGACCTTCGAGTTGGCGGCCGCGGGTAGTGCCTCGCTCACTGCCGGGATCGCGGCGGTGTCGCGGATTCCGAACAGCATGGAGCTGTGGTGGACGGGCGCGAACGGCTCACTGCGCGATTCGTACTGGTACGACGGCGCCAACTGGCAGACCTTCGATCTCGCGCCCGGGGGCAGCGTCTCGCTGCGCGGTGGGATCGCGGCGGTCTCCCGGATTCCCAACAGCATGGAAGTCTGGTCGGTCGGCGCGGGCGGATCCGTCCAGGACAATTACTGGTACCCGTAACCGACAACCGAGACTGGCCAGGCTGATGAGACAACGTCCGCTGCTCCGGGTCACCGCCGCCGGCGGGCCCGTGGAGATCGCGCTGCCGGAGAACCCGACGACGGGCTACCGCTGGCACCTCGACCACGACCCGTCCGAGGCGGTCGTTCTCGGTACGACGTACGCGCCGCAGTCTGACCAGCAAGGCCTGGCCGGCGGCGGAGGAACGAGGATCTTCCAGGTGGAGGTCCTCGGTGGGTCCAGCATCACGCTGGACTTCTTCCTCCGCCGGTCACCGGACTCCGATCCGCTCGAGCACCAACCGGTCGAGCTGACCCCTTAGCTCCGACCTCTTTCGTCAAGCCGCAAACTGCGACTGTTCTCCATCGTCGGCAATCAGCCGGCGTCTTGACGGGGTCGGGGGGTGGGTGGAGGCTGGCGAGGGCGGTTCAGGATGGTTTCGGCGGCTGGGGCGGTGGGGCTGTCAGATCAGGCCATCGCAGTGCGATGACCGCTGTGAAGTAGCGAGTCACCGATGGGAATGCCGGCAGCGTGTTGCGGATCGATCGGCTGAGCGGTCGGGTCAGTACCTACGCGACGGGGTTGCCGAAGACGGTGTTGGCCAATGCCAAAAGACAATCCGCCGGTACCGGCGATCTTCATCGATACCGGCGTGCAGTACGCGATGGAGCCGTACCGCGGTGGATTTCTGGTCACCGACGGACACCACAACCGGGTCTTGCAGGTCAGACACAACGGCTTGATCAAAGAGGTCGCGACGTTCGGGAACCAGGTGCCGACCGGGCTCGAAGTAGCCAAGGGCAAGGTCTTCATGACTCTGGCCGGTCCCAACCCGCACAGACCGGAAGACGGAAAGGTTCTCGCGCTTGGTCGCGGATCGGAGCCCGTCGAGATCGCCAGCGGCGCGAGCATGCTGATCGACGTCGAGCGGGGGCCGGGCGGCAGGCTGTACGCCCTGTCGCAGGGGCAATGGGACGGTGTGGGCGAGGGTACGCCCGCCTTCCCCGACACTGGCCGGCTGGTTGTCGTCACTCACACCGGGAGCCTGACGCCTGTCGTCGACAACCGCGGCCGTCCACTCGTCCTCGACCGTCCGACGTCGTTGGAGTTCGTCGGACACACCGCGTACTTCGTATCGGTGGTTGGCGTCGTCTACAAGATCGACAACCTCTAAGCCGACCGTCAAATCGTCACGCTCAGAGGCGTACCGATCGGGAGCCAGGTCAGGGCGCCCCGGATGTTGGTGGGTGCGGCGGCGAAGGCTTCTTCGATCGTGTCGCGGCCCTGGGTGAAGTGCCGCCAGCCCTCGTAGTGGATGGGGATGACAGTGTGAGGCTGGACGAGTTCGCACAGCTCGACGCCCTCGCGGCCGGTCATCGTGTAGCGCAGCGGGCCGGTGATGCCGAACTGCACCGCGCCGAGATGCAGCAGCATGGTTCCGACATCGAGCCGAGCGCTGACCTGCCGGACGCCGTCGTACAGCACGGTGTCGCCGGAGATCCAGAGATCACCGTGTTGCTGACCTTCCCAGCTCAGCGCGAAGCCGGTCACCTCGCCGGTGATGGGCCGACTCAACGGAGGCCCGTGACGGCACGGTGTGGCGGTGATCTGCAGCGTGGGCAGCCCGGGCTTTCGCAAGGTGTGGACGGCCCAGGGTGCCAGGCCGATTGCGTTGCCGCTCAGCCGACGTGCTCCAGCGACCGTCGTGAGGACGGTGCCGACGGTGGGTAGCAGTGCGCGGCCGGCGTCGTCGAGGTTGTCGCCATGGTGATCGTGGCTGAGCAGTACCGCGTCGATCGGCGGCAGGTCGCCGGCAGGAAACGCGGGCCCGGCCTCCTTCCGGGAGGCCGAGCCCCAGCCGAACGTGTACCGGCGTCCAGGTGGATCGAACGTCGGGTCGGTGAGCAACCGCCAGCCGTCGACCTCGATCAGTGTCGTCGGGCCGCCGATGTGGGTGATCCGGGCGTCGCTCACGGCCGGTCGTCGACCGCGTGGCTCAGGGCCCAGTCGAGGACCTCGTCGGCGATCTGCTCCCATCCCGCTTGCGCAGGCAGCAGGTGTGCGTATCCGTCGTACAGCTTCACCTCGGTGACGGTGTTCGACTTGTAGTGCTTGGCGTTGGAGCGCTGTACCTCCGGCGGCATGATGTGGTCCTCGGAGCCGGAGACGAACAGCAGCGGCGGGCGTTGGTCGTTGTGGTAGTCGACCCAGGTGTCCTGATGTCCGGGCTGGAAGTTCGCGAGCACGCTGCCCCAGAGGATGCCGCCGTTCGCCGGGATGGCGTACCGCTCGTAGAGCGCGCGGGCCTCGTCGTCGGTGAAGGTGTTGGTGAACGCGTACTTCCACTCCTCGAACGACAGCGGTACCACCTTGTGCCGGTTGGCAGGGTTCTTCAGCACCGGGAGGGTCGACTTGACCTGGGACAGCGGTATGACGCGGACGCCCTCGGTCGGTGCGGAGTTCATCGCGACCCCGGCCGCGCCGAAACCGTGGTCGAGCAGGATCTGGGTGAAGGCGCCACCGGCGGAGTGCCCGATGATGATCGGGGCGGTCGGCAGTTCGCGGATCATGGCTTCGTAGTGCTCGATGATCTGCGGAACAGTCACCTTGAGCACGGGTGTCGGGTCGGCGTTGAGCGCCTCGACCTCCACCTCGAATCCCGGGTAGCCGGGAGCGAGCACCTTGAAGCCGCGCTGCTCGTAGTGCTTGATCCAGTTCTCCCAGCTGCGGGGCGTGACCCAGAAGCCGTGGACGAAGACGATCGTGTCAGGGGCCATGATCAGGAGGTCTCCTTCGCTGCTTTCAGAATGAGGTCGGTGGTCGGCCCCGGTTTCGAGATCATCGCGACGTGCGAAGCGTTCACCTCGACCTGGTGGGCGCCGGCGCGCTGTGCCATGAAGCGCTGAGCGGCAGCCGGAATGACCTGGTCGTTCCTGGCGACGAGCGTCCAGGACGGAATGGTCTTCCATGCCGGTACGCCGGATGGCTGGCCGAGCGTGTTCAGGTCGGCGGGCCGCTGGGTGCTCGCCATCGCGGCGGCGGTGGAGGCGGAGACGTCGGCCGCGAACACCTCGCGGAACAGGGACGGCTTGATATAGCCGTCGACGCCGCCCGGGTACGGCCGGAGGTCCAGCGCTGCCGGGCCGAGGCGGCTGCCGGGGAACTGCGTGGACAGTCCGCCGACGGTGTCTGCGGCGTCGGGGGCGAAGGCGGCGATGTAGACCAAGGCCTTGACGTTCGGATTTCCGGTGGCGGCGTTGGTCAGTACGAAGCCGCCGTACGAGTGTCCGACCAGAACGATCGGACCGCTCACAGTCGCGAGGACGCTGCGCAGGTACGCGCTGTCCGAGTCCACCCCGCGCAGTGGGTTCGCCGGCGCCAGTACCGGATAGCCCTTGCGCTGGAGGTTGCGGGCGACGTCGTTCCAGCCGGACGCGTCGGCGAACGCCCCGTGCACGAGCACGACGGTTGGCTTGGGGCCATGGGTGGAGACGGCGGTGGCGGACCCGGCCATGCTGAAGACCAGGGCGACCGCGAGCAGGAGATGGGGAACTGGCCACTTTCGCAGGAACATGGTTCTCCTCGGAGTCGATCGAGCGCAGCGGGACTGAGGAAACGGCGATCGCTCCAGTGGGGCGCCTGGTGCCCGAAAACCTAGCTGTGCCACGGCCGTGCGCCGTAGGATGTCGCTGCACGGTTCTGGGCTGCGAGTGCACAGATCCGGAGTCGTGCCGGGGCGGATGTCTAGTGCCAGGGGGCGGTTGGATGGCCGTGCTGCTCGAGACGGCCACGTTGCCGAGGCAGGACCGCGCGGAGGCTTTCTACGCGGCCATGATGTCCGCGAGCGTGCCCTCGCGGGTCGAGCACGAGGACCGGCACGGCGAAGTGCATGCCCGGATGGACTTCTGGCAGCTCGGTGCTCCGGACCTGTTCCGCAACGAGGGATCGGGCATCCGGCTGGTCCGTACGCCGAGGCACGTCCGGATCGGTGCTCCCGAGCGGCTCGCGCTCGCGGTACAGGTGATCGGGTCCGGCCAGTTCAGCCAGGACAATACCGACCGGCGCGTCCACACCGGTGAGCTGATGCTGGTGGACCTGACCGCCCCCTACGACTTCGCCTGGAGCGGTCACGGCGCATCCCAGGCCTTCCAGATCGACTACGACGACCTCGGGTTGAGCGTCGAGACGGTACGCCGAGCGGCCCAGCGACTGCCGAGCAGCCCTCTGTACGAATTGGTGCTCCACCATCTCACCGTGCTGCCGGTGGTCAGCGACTCACTCCAAGGCACGCCGGCGGCCGAGGCACTCGGCGCGGCAACCACCCAACTCGTCCGTGCGCTGCTGTCATCCGCCGCCGACGACCGGCAGTGGCATCCCGCGGTGGGAGACGTTCTCTTCACCAGGATTCTTTGGTACGCCCGCCGGCACCTGACCGATCCGGAGCTCAGCCCGGCCCGCATCGCCGCGGAGCACAACATCTCACTGCGGTACCTGTACAAGTTGTTCGCCGGTCACCAACTCAGCTTCGAGCAATGGCTCATCGGCGAGCGCCTCGCCGGTGCGCGCCGGCAACTGGCGTCACCCGAAAGCCGGCACCGGCCCGTGGCGGCGATCGCCGCCGAGTGGGGCTTTCTCGATCCTGGCCACTTCACCCGGCGCTTTCGCAGAGCCCACGGGATGACGCCACAAGAGTGGCGCCGTCTGCACAGCAACCCCGATTGAGTTGCGGTCCTGCCTGACGACCGATCCCGGTGATGAGTTGTTGTGGTCGTGGCCGTCATACGTGTGACTGGACACGGTGCGACGGGAGGATGGCGCGATGAGTGTGGATCTGGGGCTGGGTGAGGTTGACGAGGCCGGGTTCTCGGGGATGGTGGAGAGGCATCGGCGGGAGCTGCATGTGCACTGTTATCGGATGCTTGGGTCCTTTGAGGACGCGGAGGATGCGGTGCAGGAGGCGTTCTTGCGGGCCTGGCGGGGGCGGGAGACGTATGAGGGGCGGTCGACTTTCCGCGCTTGGCTGTATCGGATCGCTACCAATGCGTGTCTGGATCTGCTGGCCAAGTGGCGGCCGGAGCCTGCGGTCGGGGGTGAGGTGTTGTGGTTGCAGCCTTATCCGGATCGGTTGCTGGATGAGGTTCGGGCGGGGGATGCGGATGAGCCGGAGAGTGTGGCCGTTGCTCGGGAGACGATCGAGTTGGCTTACCTGGTCGCAGTACAGCATCTGGCGCCGCGTCCGCGGGCGGTGCTGATTCTGCGGGACGTGTTGGGGTGGCCGGCGAAGGATGTCGCGGAGGCGCTCGGGGATTCCGTCAACTCGGTGAACAGCGCGCTGCAGCGGGCTCGGGCGGGGATGCGGGAGCACCTGCCGGCTGAGCGGCAGGACTGGACCGGTGGTGAGGAGGACGCTGGGACCCGCGAGTTGGTACGCCGGTTCACCGAAGCCAGCGTGGCCACGGATATCGACGGGCTCGCCGCGATGCTGCGGGATGATGTGCGCAGCTCGATGCCGCCCACGCCGGGCCTGTACGTCGGCCGCGAAGCGGTGGTGAGCGACTGGATCGAGAGCGGTTTCGAGGGCATGAAGGGGCTGCGTGGCGTCCTCACCTCCGTGAACCGGCAGCCCGCCGTCGCCTTCTACCAGTGGCAGAAGAAGGAGGCCGCGTACCTACCCCTCACGCTGGACGTCCTACGCATCACCGGCGGGTCGATCACCGAGATCACCACCTTCCACGCCGACCAGTTCCAACGCCTGGACCTGCCTGCCCGCCTCCCGGCTGACGGCACGGAGTAGGACATGGACAGCATGAATGGCGCCGGGACTCTGACGGGATCGGGTCGGAGCCGGTATGCCCATCCGCTCCGCAGGCTGGTGAGTATCGGGGTTGTCGCCACGGTGGCCGCGATGGCCGCGAGCACCCTCGCCGCCGCACTCGCTCAGGCCGTTGGAGTCGACTTCGAGGTCCCAGCTGGTGGCGAGACGATTCCGTTGGCTGGATTCGCCGTGGTGACTGGCTTCTTCTCGGCAGTGGGCGTCGTCATCGCCACCGCTTTCCTGCGGTGGAGCGCGCGCCCCGCCAAGCGGTTCGTGTGGACGGCAGGGTCGCTGACCGCGATCTCGTTGGTCCCGCCGCTGCTCGCCGGGACGGACGCCGCCGCCACCGGCGCCCTCGTCGCGCTGCACCTGATCGCAGCGACGGTGATGATCCCAACCCTGACACGTAGTCTTCGCGCGCAGACCGATTGATGTTGTCGTCAGAGGTCGGCCGCGAGTTCGCGGAGATGCTGGGTCCGATCGGGGAGGTCGGACAGCAACTGCTCGACGTCCTCCTCGATCGTCCGGCGATCGCCCATCCACCAGGTGGGTGGGTTTCGGTTGAGGGAGACGAGGATCCGGTCGTAGAGGACTTGCAGGTCGTGCCTGGTGACGCTGAAGAACAGGTCCTGGCCGGGCCAGGAAATGTTGCCTCCGGCACCGGTGTACGCGGTGAGGACTCGTTTGATCGGCTCAGGCTCACCGGCGCCGAAGATGTACGCGACGCGGCCGGCTTCGAGTGCGGCGCTGTCGATCCGGACGCTGTCCCAGTCGACCAGGACCGGGCCGGTGGAGGTCATCAGCAGGTTGTGGGTTTTGAAGTCGCCGTGCGTCGTGACCGGGTCTGGTGCGACTTCGCACAGCTCCTCGATCCGGCTGGACAGCGCAAGAACAACGGGCAGGCGTTCGCGGGCTAGCGATGACCATCGGCGGCCGAGGGTCTGCGCTTCGTCGAGCCATTCTTCCCAGGTTGCCCTCGGCCAGATCGGTCCTCGCCACCAGTCCGGTAGGCCGACGAGTTCTACCGGCGCCAGTTGGTGGATCTGCGCCATCGTGCGGCCCAGCCAGCCAGCAACGTCATCATCAGCGTGCAGTGGTCGATGGTCGATCCAGCGGTACGTGCGAAAGAGCCGACCGTTGAGCAGTGCAACCCAGCCCAGCCATGGGTCGACCGGTGGGATCGGCTCTGCCATGTCGATGCCGGCCTCAAGGGCGCGGCGTTCGAAGGCCATCGCCGACTCGAGCTGGTCGGGCACACCGTCTGGGGTGAACTGCAAACCCATGCCGTCCCAGGCGCCCTTCACGAGGTAGCTGCCGCGGTCGGTGTCGAGTCGCCAGGTTTCCGTGGCGCCGCGCCGGACCAGCACCAGGTCCGTCAGTGGCCGCCCTAGGTCGAAGGCCTGCGCGATCACCTCCGGAGCCGGCTTGTCCACGATTCGCCAACGGTCGCCGCCGGCGCGGAGTTCCGTCAGCTGCGTTCGCGCCAGGCGTGTTCGGCGAAGCTGAAGAGGCGTTGCGGGGTCATGCGCAGCCAGGCCGTTGCCCAGTCGAGGGCGCCGCCGTTGTTGCGTCGTACGGTGAGGTCGACGACTTCGGAGGGGACCGTTGTGAGGACCTCGGCGGGGCCTTCGGTCAGTACTGCGGCGTGTGTGTCGTGTTCGCCTTCCAGTACGGACAGAGCGAGCCACGGATTGGCTTGTACGTTGCGAAGGCGGATCGCCGCGCCGAGGGTGGGGAGCCAGAACGCCTCTGCGTAAGGCGTGAACAGGGTCGGGGCGGCGTGGGCGCGGCCGTCGGCGCGGGTGGTGGAGGCTAGGGCATAGCTGCGGCGCTGCAGGTACTCGGCCAGTTGTGGTCCGGTCAGCCGTCGCTCTGGTGGGTACGCCGTGCGTACCGCGCCGCCCTTGCTGAAGGACGCTTCCTGCAGATCTCCCAGCCAGGTCGCCAGGTTCGGGTCATCCATGAGTCGGATCTTAGGGGGCGGGACGGCGTTGCGTCCGCCGACCAGGTTGTCGGAGCAGGGAACCGTGTTTTAGAGCGAAAACTGACCAACAACCCACAGATCCGGACATGAGGTCAGCACGTGGCGTCAGGGATGCGACGCTTCAGGTCAACCCGGCACTTCGGAACCGAGCGTCGGATTCGGCGATTGTGAGATCAAACAGTGTCCAGCTCGAGAAAAGTAGTGTTCGTCGTCTTCGATGGGGTGAAAAGTCTGGATGTGGTAGGTCCGGCCGAGGTCTTCGCGGAAGCGAACCTCTTCGGGGCGGCCTACTCGTTGTGCTACGTGTCACCCTCGGGCGAGGCCGTTGCTACCTCGACTGGTCCGGTCATGCCGGTCGATGGTCCCGCGGGGAGTGTTTCGCACGCACACACAGTCGTGGTCTGCGGCGGCGACATACTTGTCGGCGCGCCCATCGATCCCGATTTGGTGGCTGCAGTCCGGTTGCTTCGCGAGCGGACACACCGTCTCGTCTCTATTTGCACCGGATCATTTGCCCTGGCTGCCGCAGGCACACTGTCGGGGCGTCGGGCAACTACCCATTGGCGCCATGCGCAGACTCTTGCCCGAGCCTTTCCTGATGTCGATGTCGTACCGGATGCGCTCTTTGTCGAGGACCGCGGGGTGTTCACGTCGGCGGGAGTGTCCGCCGGGATCGACCTTGCGCTGGCGTTGGTCGAGGCCGATCATGGCCCCGACATCGCACGTGCGGTAGCTCGGAGTCTTGTTGTCTTCATGCAACGTCCAGGTGGCCAGTCGCAGTTCTCCGCGCCGCTGGAGTTGAGGCCCGCACGGACGCCGACCCTCCGGGACGTCGTCGACCTCATTTCGGCAGATCCTGGTTTGGATCACAGCTCCAGTCGTCTTGCCGACCAGGTCGGGGTGAGCCAGCGCCACCTCGCGCGGCTCTTCCAAACAGAGTTCGATATGACGCCTGCCAGGTATGTCGAGCAAGTCCGGCTTGATCGCGCCAAGTCGATGCTGGATTCGGGATACAACGTTGCGGAGACGGCAGAGGGAGCGGGATTCGGGAGCACGGAATCAATGCGTCGTACATTCGTAACTCGGTTAGGGATCTCGCCCAGTCAGTATCGCGGCCGGTTCAAGAGCACTGCATCGCGTAAAACCCTCTAGTGACTGGACTCGCCAGTTGTTCTCCTCAGTGATCCGGCGAGTCGAATCTTCTTCTTGCCTATTGTTTTCGGCACGAGCAGTGACATCCGAGTCCCGGGTGCTTCTTCCGCATTTCGCCGGGCGAGTGCCGAAAGAGTGCGATGGATATCGTGCGACGGATACCGGGCATAAGCCTCACTGATCGCGCCAGGCGGTAGATGCCACCTGCGGATGCCGGCAAGATCTGCCATGGCCCCGCACTGGACGTAATAGCCGATCGGGTCCACGGACCTGTCCAGGCCAGGTGTCGCATGCGCAACCACGGCGTCGGCAGCCTCGAGAGCCCTGCGGCGCGGCTCGCCGGCGCTGGCGAAGACATCAAGGATATTGTCCGCGGATCGACGGGTGAAATCTTCTCCTGGCACACTGGCAAGCATTCCTGAGTCGTGCAGCAGCGAGGTCACGAAGAGAATCTCCGAGTCCACGCTGATCTGATCCGCCTGGGCCAAGGCTGCTCCGAGCAGCCACGTCCGATAGCTGTGGAAGAGCAGCGTGGCGCCTTGCCGGCCGGCCACTTCGATGGCAGTTCTCGCCGCCTCTGTGTCAGGAACCTCCGGAAAAGAAAATGCCTCGGCCGAGCGTGACCTGGTGATAGGCCACATAATAAAGCCTGCCACTGCCGTTGCAACGAATTTTCGCATGCCGGTGCGGACAGCCGAACGCTCAGCGCGATTCAGTACGCCGTTCGTTCTGCAGATCCATTCGTAGCTGGTCATCGCTGACGACGAGGGTGCCGGGGCCGGTCCACTTGCTGCGTCGCCGCTTGCGCACACGAGGGCTCCAGGAGATAAAAAAGTGGGAGGAGGATCAACTACTTTCAGTGTTTTCGATCATAGCTGCCGCCGGTCGGACGCGAACTGCTTCTGGCCAGATCTGTGGGGCTTTTGTCAGCTTCTGCACTTCAGTGCGACGCAGAACTCGAAGAAGCTGGAGCTGATCAAATCGACGTCACCACCGGAGGCACTGGACCTTGACCCGCGAACTGTTCACAGCCGAAGAACTCGCAGCGTTCAAGGCAGCTCAGCGTCTCGCCTTCGACGCGACTCTCTCGATCGAAGCCGAATTGCACGAAGGGATCACCGAGCGGCAGGGGGCCGCGAGGCTCGAGCACTGGCTGCGGGCGCGGGGAGTTTCTCACTTCTTCCACTACGGATTTGTCTGGTTCGGTGACCGCACTCGATTCCTGAACTTTCCGCCCTTTCCGCGGCGGGTCCGGGATCTCTTCGATCGCCGCATGGCTCATTTCAGTAGGCACTACCGGCCGAGCGACCGCCCGTTGAAGCAGGGGGATGCCGTGATTCTCGATATCGGCCCCATCTATCGGCGTGGGGCTGCCGATATCGGGTACTCCTGCACCCTCGGCGAGCCAACTGCAGAATTCCATGAAACTCGGATGGCGCTCGCCCCCTTTCGTCGGATGATTCTGGATATGGTGCGAAATGGCGATACCCAGGGCGAGATCGACAAGAGAATAGACGTCCATGTCAAAGACCTGGGTTATGTCAACATTCATGCGCTGTACCCCGGGTCTGCAGTCGCCCACCGGGTCGGCCGGGTGCCGGGCCTGCGGTTGCCGACGTTCAACGTGAAAGGGTTCAGTCCGCAGACCGTCGGTTACCTGGCCGGCGATGTCATTGGGTCCGCCCTGCGTCGAGACGTTCACTCCGCACCGTTCTGGAAGCCGGCATCCGACCGGCCTTGTGGGCCGGGTCTATGGGCATTCGAGCCGCACATCGGCCGGGGCAGCGTCGGTGCGAAATGGGGTGAGGTTCTCGTGGTGACCGAGGAGACCGCGTACTGGCTCGACGACGACCTGCCCCATGTGCGCTATTGGGCTGACCACGGCCAGAACATTCCAGGAATACTTTGATGCGTGTCCGAATTCATGTGTGAAAGAAAGGAAATGATGAGTACCTCGAAGTGGATTTCCGGGAAACGATCGCCCAATATGCGCCTGAAGTTGGCGGCTGTGGTTGCCGGCCTGGGTGTTGCCGCTACTGTCGTCAGCGGATGTGATGCGTCGACGCCTGCCGCCGGAGCGAGTACGCCGGCAACGATGTCGACGAGTGCCATGGCGCATGGCGCCAACACGGATGCCGAGGTGAAGTTGTACACAGCTCAGCGGAATCTGTGGTCGCAGCACATGGAGTGGACCTACTCGACCGTCAATGCGTTCTTCCATGACCAGAAAGCGCTGCAGCCGACGGTGGACCGGCTTCTGCAGAATCAGCGGGACATCGGAACGGCGTTCGCGGCCTACTACGGCCCTGACAAGGGCAAGCAGTTGACGGCCCTGCTGACGACTCACATCAATGACGCGGTCCCGGTATTGAAAGCTGCTCAGGCAGGTGACAAAGCTGGACTTCAGTCGGCAATGAACGCTTGGTACGCCAATGCCAAGCAGGTCGCGGACTTTCTGTCGTCGTTGAACTCTGGTAGCTGGCCGGTTGTGGACAGCGAAGCGATGTGGCATGAGCACATCGATCAAACGGCCGCATATGCCGTGGATATTCTGAAGAACGACTTCACCGGCGCGATTCGTGACTACGGGAAGGCCGAGGAGCACATGGCTTCGATGGCCGACATGTACAGCGAGGGAATCATCAAGCAGTCGCCGGACAAGTTCACTGGCTAGACCTGGCTAGGTGGCGAGGTACTGGTCGGGTAGTGAGGGCCAGCGTTCGGAGGCCCAGGTTGACCAGGTCTGGTGGCCGGTGGGGGCGGGTGGGATCTCGGAGCCGTGGAGTTCTTCGTCGTCCGGGGCTTGGAACTGGGATCGCCACTGCGTCAACTCGACGTCGGTCATCCGGAAGGTCTCGTCGGGGGTGGTGGCGAAGCGGTTGGTGACTCGCCTGCGTTGCTCCTGGTGGTCGATCGGGAGGTAGACGACTTGGCTGCGGGCGCCGAGAGTACCGGCGATCCAGCGGAGGGCGGAGCGTTCGTCCTTGCCCCAGAAGCCGAAGTCGAAGACGACGTTGGTGCCCAGTTGGGCGGCGCGCATGCCGAGCTGGATCAGTTTGCCTTCGACCAGGTCGCGTTTGTCCGGCGGGTTCTGGTCGCCGAACAGCGCGATCTGCCACTCGTCCGGGGTGAGGCGTAGGGCCGGGGTGGTGAGTTCCAGGTGTTTGGCGTGGGTCGTCTTGCCGGCGCCGGGTAGGCCGACGATGAGGTACACGGTTGCGGACATGTGGTCAGGAGTACTGGGCGGTGCGGTAGGTGAGTAGGCCTTGTACGCCCTTGAGGAAGGTGTCGCAGACCTCGGTGGGGTCGGCCAGGCAACCGGCGGCCATGGCGCCGTCGCGGAGCATGATGAAGTGGCGGGCCGGAGGCTCGGGGAACGCGTCGCCCAGCTGGGTGAACAGGTCGGCGATGGTGGTGGCGAACCACTGGCGATGGGCGAGGACCGCCTGGTGGACAGGGTGTTCGGGGTCCGGGTACTCGGCGGCGGCGTTGAGGAAGGCGCAGCCGCGGAAGCCGGGGGAGGTGATGCCGGCGGTGATCGACTTCGCCGCGGCACGGATGCTGTCGGCCGCTGAGTCGGCACCGGCGATGGCCTGTTCGATCTGGTCGCGCTCCAGCTGGGCGACGCTGTGCAGGTAGGCGACGACCAGTTCTTCCTTGCCGGTGAAGTGCCGGTACAAGGTTGCTCGCGTCACCGAGGCCTCGGCGACGATGCGGTCGATGCCCACAGAGTGGATGCCCTCGGTGTAAAAAACCCGCGTCGCGGTGTCGAGCAGGCGCAGCCGCGCTTCGGAGATCCGTACCTCACCCATCTGCCTGAGCGTAACAGATAGGTAGAACGTTCTGTCTTGACAAGACGCAGCCGGTCGCCGATGGTTGGCAGAGATAGAACGTTCGGTCTCTTTGAAGGGCTCATCCATGACCACGATTGAAGCCACCACCGCCGGGATCGCTCCGGCCCTGCGCCGCCTGTACTTCGGACGCTTCGCGTTCGCCATCGTCTGGGCCGGGCTGATGTTCGCCACCAAGTCCGGCCTCGGCCCGCTCGCCGTCACCCTGATCGTCCTGTACCCGTTGTTCGACGTCGCCGCGGCAATCGTGGATGTCCGTACCACCGGCCCGACCCGCGGGCTCTACGTCAACATGGCGATCAGCCTGCTGGCCGCGATCGGACTGGCGATCGCCGCCGCTTCCGGCGTACCGGCGGTACTGCGTGTGTGGGGCGCCTGGGCGGTCGTCGCGGGCCTGATCCAGCTGATCGTGGGCGCCGGCCGTCGCAAGCTGGGAGGCCAGTGGCCGATGATGCTGAGCGGCGGAATCTCCGTGCTGGCTGGGCTCTCGTTCATCGCCGGAGCATCCGCAACCGACCCGAAGCTGACCAACGTCGCCGGGTACGCCGTCCTCGGTGGAATTTTCTTCCTCGTCTCGGCGATCCGGCTAGGCCGTCAACAGGCCGGTACCGTGCGCTAGGGCGGCCGCCTCGGTGCGCGTCGTGACGGAGAGCTTGCGCAGGATCCGGGTGACGTGGGTCGCGACGGTGTTGGTGGAGACGAACAGTTCGCGGGCGATCTCGGCGTTGGACAGGCCGCGGGCGAGGACCTTCAGGACGACGAGTTCTCGCGCGGTCAGCCCGTAGGAGTTGGCCACGACGGGTGTTTCGGCCAAACCTGCCCGGGCGGTCAAGGCGGCGATCTCCGTCAGCAAAGGCTTGGCGGAGAGGCCGGTGGCCAGGGCCTGGGCTTCGGTCAGCCGGAGGCGGGCGCCGGGTTTGTTGCTGGTGGCAAGGGCTGCCGAGGCGGCGGCGGTCAGCGTCATCGCCAGTTCGTAGGGCTCGGCCAGCGCCCGCCAGGCGGCGACGGCGTCGTCCCAGGACTTCAGGGTGCTGGATTCGGCCGCCTCGGCGGTGCGGAGGACGGCGGCGACGGTGGGCCAGCGGGATTCGCCGTCGGCCAGTCGAGCCCGTACTTCGGTGAGGCGGGTGGCGGGTTGTCTGCGGTGCGAGCGGGAGAGGCGCTCGAAGTAGACGGCGACGAGGAGTACCCATGCCGTTTCGTAGTACAGGATGTCGTTGCTCGCGAGGACCTTGTCGAAGTGGTCGGCGAGGACCTTCTCGGCGGCGTCGAGCTCGCCCCGGCCGGCCAGGACCAGGACTCGCAGGCTGGTGAAGAAGTGCTCGAAGGCAGCGGGACGGCGGTCGCCGAAGGTGTCCTCGGCGATGCTGATCAACTCGCCGGCGTAGTCGAGATCGCCACGTCTGCAGGCGATCTGGGCGACCAGGAATCGCAGAGCGGCGTCGTGGCGCGGTGGCGGGCCGTCCGCGAGGGCGTCGTCGACGACGTCGAGTGCCTCGTCCCAGCGGCCCAGGTAGAACAACGCGTAGGCACGATTCTGGGCCAGCATGCTGCCGCGGGCGCGGCCGAGTCCCCAGCGTTCGGCTGACTGTTGCGCGGCCGCGATGAGAGCGACAGCCTCCTCGCGGCGACCGTTCTTGTTGAGGGTCAGGCCGGCCCATTGGACGGCGGTCAGGTAGGTGTAGTGGTCGCCGCCGGCCTCCGCCGCCGCACGGCAATCGGCGTACTGCTTCAAGGCCGACTGGACGTCGCCGTTGCGGTCGTCGACCCAGCCGAACACCAGCAGCGCTGCCGCTCGCAGGCTGTCATCTCCGCGCGCGAGCTCGTATGCCTCTGCAGCGCAGGTCTGGGCGCGCGACTGCAATCCGTCGATGCAGTGCAAGTAGGCCAGGGATGAAAGCAGCCTGCTCCGCAACGCGTCGTCGGCTCCGGGCGGTACCAGTTCGACGGCCTTGGTCAGGTCGTCGATCCCGCTGTTGTCGATCCGGTTGCGCAGCAGTCCTCGGAGTCCGAGGAGTCGAGCGGCCCGCGCGGACTCTGTAGCGATGTCCAGGCCGGCCAGCGCTTCGGTCGCGTAGGCAACTCCGGAGGTGGATCGTCCAGCGGCATACGCAGCTTCAACCGCGGCAAGGAGGACGTCGACTCGTTCCTGGGCAGGGGAGCCGGCGGACCACAGGGTGAGAACACGCTCCAGAAGGTTGAGTTGCTCGTCATAGGCGTGCTGCTGCGAGGCGACCGCGGCTGCCCGCCACGCGGCCTGGAAGGACAGTGCAGGCTCGCCGGCTGCTGCCCAGTGCTCGGCCAGTGCCGCTGACGAATTCGTACGGTCCGCCAGCACTCGCGCATAGCGCGCGTGGAGCCGGCGCCGTTGCCCGGGCAGCAGTGAACCGTAGACAGCCTCGCGGATGAGGTCGTGCCGGATCGCATAGCCGTCGGCCGTGGCGACCAGTTGGTTGCGTTCGATCAGCTCGCGCAATGCGTCGTCGGGCTCGCTGTCGCAGACCTCGGACAGCAGGTCGTCGGTCACCTCAGCACCGGCGACCGCGATCGTCTCCAGTAGTTGGCGAGCATTCGGCGACAGGTCGGCGACGCGGTCGAGTAGCAGCGTGGTGAGATTGGCGAGCCCGGCGGGCGAAGTACCGGATGCTCTGAGAGCCTCTACGAACAACGGGTTTCCGGCACTGCGTTGGTGGATCTCGGCGCTGACCACCGGATGCGCAGGTTGACCCTCGATCGCGGAGAGCAGTGCGCCGACCTGCTGGCGGCTCAGTGGTTGCAACTCCAGCTGGACGATCTCGGCGCGTCGCCCGAGTTCGCCGAGCAACTGGCGCGTCGGATGACCGGCCACCAGGTCGCCGGTACGAACCGTGCCCACCAAGAGCACGGCCCGCGGCCCGAGATTGCGGGCCAGATAGACGAACAACTCCCGACTCGACGCATCCGCCCACTGCAGATCCTCGATCAGTACTACGACAGCCCGGTCCCGCGCCGCGTGGTCGAGCAGCGTCATCAGCTCCTCGAACAGCCGGATCTGGCCGCCGTCTGCAGGAGTCAACCCGAGTTCGGGGAGCCAGGCGGCCAGCGCCGTACCGTCGGAGGGCAGCTCGGCACGCAGTCGCTCAGCACCCCAGGTGCGCAGGAGATCGCGCAGTACGGCGACGAACGGGACCCACGGCGTACCGCCCGCGCCGAGCTCCAGACAACCGCCGGACAGGACGAGCGGATCGCCCGGCAGCGAGCCGAGCGCGGTCGACGTCAGGCGGGACTTGCCGATGCCGGCCTCACCCGAGACGAGCACCGTGACCGACTCGCCCCCGGCGGCCTTCTCGTACGCCGCCAGGATCTCGGCCAGCTCATCGCTGCGCCCGACCAGCTCCGGACTGACGATCGTCGTCGGCATGCCGCCCATCGTCGCATCAGCAGGGTCCGGGATCGGATGTCACCAGATCGGATGACGACCGGGGTGGCTGTCGGCGGCCAGGGTTGATGCATCAGGACGACCAAACAGGAGGAACCCGAAATGACCGACACTTCGCACCGTACCGTCGTAGCGAACATCTCCCTGACGCTCGACGGACGGGTGAATGGCCCGGGCGGCGACTACGACCAGAGCTGGGTCGTGCCGCACGCGGTCAGCCGCGTCGCACTGGCGCACATGACCCGGGTGACCGGGCCCGCGACCACCGCGCTGCTCGGCCGGAAGAACTACGAAGGCTTCGGCGGGTACTGGCCGACCGTCGCCGACGACGAGACCGCGCCGGTGGAGAGCCGGGAGTTCTCGCGCTGGCTCAACGAGGTCGACAAGGTCGTCTTCTCCACCACGCTGCGCAACGCTGCCTGGCAGAACAGCCGGATCGCGACCAGCGACCCGGTCACCACGGTGAAGGAACTGCGTGAGCAGCGCGGCGGCGACATCGTCGTACTGGCGAGCGCGAGCGTGATCAAGGTGCTGCTCGCGGCGGACGAGATCGACCGGCTCTCGGTGACGCTGTGCCCGGAGCTGGTCGGCGGTGGCGTCCAACTCTTCGACGAGACGGTCACGCGCGGCTCGTGGACGCTCGTCGACTCCACTCCGACGGACAGCGGCGCCCTCTGCCTCCTGTACGACCGCAAGCGCGACTGACCGGCTCGTTTTGACGGGGTGCGCACGGTTGGGCACGCTGTGTGCGGGACGCCTCGGATCCGCACCGCCCAGCCGGATCGAGGCGAGACGCCGGAGGTACCTGAAATGGTTCTTCGAACGGTCCGATTGTTGACGGCTGCCCTGCTCGCCGGGGCCTGCGCTCTAGGGACTTGTGCTCTGGGGACTACGCAGGCCGAGGCGAGGCAGGCGGCCGAGCCGCCGAGTTGGCCGGTGTTCATCGTCAGCGTGCCCAACGGCCGGGTCGCCGACCTGGACGGCGGCGGAGTCGACGAAGGCCACAAGATCCAGGAGTGGCCCGCGAACGGCTCGGCCGCCCAGCAGTGGCTGGTGCAGCGGGATGGCGATCACTACAAGATCAGGCTCGAGAGCAACCACGCGTGGTGCCTGTCGAGGGATCAGGCGAGGGTCGTACTTCGCAGTTGCACAAGCAACTCATCCGGCTGGGATGTCGAGGACCTCGGCGGACGGTTCCGGATCAAGGACCCGGCCGGCGGCTACCTCCAGGTCGTCGCCACCGGCCCTTCGAACGGTCGCGAACTGATCACCAGCTCCGACTCGGGGGCGGGCGCCGAGTGGTACCTCAACGGCCTCGACGTACCGCGCCGCGCGATGCCGGCCGACCCGCGTCTCGACCAGGTCACCTTCCTGGCCGCGCACAACGCGATGGCCAACACGGACGAGGGGTTCTGGGGGCGGTTCCCCAACCAGTCGTACCGTCTGAAAGACCAGCTGACCCAAGGAGTACGCGGTCTGCAGATCGATGCCTATGCGTACCAGGGTGATGTCCGGATGTGCCACGGCAGTTGCTGGGGCAACGAACGGACGTTGACGGCGGGGCTGCAGGACGTCGTCGACTTCCTCAACGCGAACCGCGACGCGATCGTCACGGTGTTCATCGAGGACTACACCAGCGTCGAGGAGCTGCGGGCAGCCGTTGCCCGGGTCAACGGGTTCGCCGATCGCGTCTTCAATCCCGGGCAGGCCGGAGTACGGCAGAACGGCTGGCCGCGCATCTCCGAACTGGTCGCCCAGAACCGCCGCCTGCTGGTCTTCTCACAACGCTCCGGGCGCGACTCGTACGGAGTGATGTTCGACCGCGACTGGACCGCCGAGAACTACTGGTCGCTGGGCTCGAGCGGCAACGACATCCAGTGCTACAGCCGCTGGGACGAGGTCCCGCTCGCCAAGGAAGAGCCCGGCTTCCGCCGCCTCTACTCCATGAACCATTACCGCGACATCCCGTCGGAAGGCTCCGCCACCGCCGACAACGGCACCAAACTCACCAACCGCATCCGCCGCATCTGCGGCCCGGCCGCCGGCCGCAAGCCCAACTACGTAGCCCTCGACTTCTACCAGAAACCCGAAGGCGGCGCCGTCCGCAACCTGCTCGCGGACCTCAACACGTACTGGTGAAACGCTCGGCTACCCGGACATGATCCGTCCGGGTAGCTGGGTACCGTGCTGGACATGGCTATTGCTAAGTATCCAAGTTTTGCTCTCGACTGTCCTGACCCGGTGGCGCTTGCGGAGTTCTACGGGGCGATCCTGGGGTGGGAGGTGAAGAAGGACGACAACTGGAGCGAGATCCGTGGTGACGGGCACTGCATTGGCTTCCAGCGGGTCGACGCCTACCGCGCGCCGGAGTGGCCGGGGCAGGAGGTGCCGCAGCAGATCCACCTCGACTTGATGGTTCAGGATCTGGACACCGGCGAGGCCGAGGTGCTCGAGCTCGGCGCGACCAAGCCTGAGCACCAGCCTGGTACTACGTTCCGCGTCTTCCTCGACCCGGCCGGTCATCCGTTCTGCCTCTGCGTCGACTAGCTCGTCAGCATGCGGGTGTGGCCCGAGGGGAGCTTGGACCACCAGTTGTTGTAGCGGGAGTAGACGGTCGGGTCGCGGTCGGCGAGGAGTGTGGTGAGGGATTCGGCCTCGCTGCGCAGGGCTTTCCAGACCTTGGCGGGTTGGCGGCGGAAGGCTCTGGCTTCAATGCCCGCGGGGGTGGGTCGCCAGAGGCCGGCTACGTGGCCGTCTACCAGGATGGTCGGCAGGACGTCGCCGTTGGTGCGGGTGACGACGGACTTGTACTCCGCGGGCACGATGCGCGAGCGGTTCTCGTAGGCGAGCAGGGTGCTGTCCCACATCGCCATCAGGCGTGGGGGAGCAGGCGTTTCGGCCGGCGGCCGTGGTGCATCCGGTACGTCGTACAGCTGCTCGCCGGCCGGCCCTTCCAGGACGATCAACTGGTCGAGGAGTGCCGCGATGGCTGCCTTGGCGCGGGTCCGGTGGACGGAGGCGAACTGGGCCACGTCGGGCATCGACGCCGGGCCGAATCCTTCGAGATAGCGCCAGACGAGGGTCTTGAGCGCTTCGGTCGCCAGTTCCTCGGAGTACGGGGAAGGTTGCGGCGCTGCGACGTACTGGGGTCGTTGGCCGAAGGACCACGGACCTCCGGTCGGTGCGTGCAGGACGGGGACGAAGCTGCGAAGACCCCACCACACATCCTTGCCGGGGATGTCGCCCTGCTCGCCGAGCCACTGCTCGATCTCCGCGTTGGTGCGCGGCTGCGCGGTGAACTCGAGCAGCCCGGGGATCAGATCGTGGGCATCGCCAAGCGGTAGTCCGCCGGCGCGGGATTGAGTCAGTCGGCCCCGCAAGGTCGCCTGCATGGCGGTGTGCAGTGGCAGGTGATCGTCGCGATGCACCGCGTGCAAGGTGAAACGCATCAGCGTCGCCTTGACCAGCCGCCCGTCGAGGAACGCCGCGTCGAGGTCGGCTGCCTTGAAGTCGACGAGCCGGTTCCAGAGCGCGATGTACGGCGATGCCGCCTGCTGGGCCTGGATGGCGACGATCCGCCGCGTCCCCTCGACGGGATCCAAGGCCTCCCGCTCGAGCAGCAACTGTCGCGCGAGCGTCGCCCGGTTGAGCTCCTCGGTACTGACCTTCATCGGCGAACCCAGGCTCATGCGGGCGGGAGATCCGCGGCGATGGTGAGGAGCCGGTCGAGGACCGAGCCGCCGGACGCGCGACCGCCGTCGTGCTCCCACTCGTTGGTGATCCAGGTCTTGAGGTTGCCGACCCGGGCGGCCGTCTGCAGTGAGAGCCCCGCGTCGACGTACATGTCGTCGTGCCAGATGGCGGCCGCGACCGGAACGCGGTTGGCCTGCAGCTTCGGTATGTCGTACAGGGGAGTCCAGTTGTTCGCCGACGCGAGCAGGTCGGCCGCTTCCTTGAAGGGCTTCAGCAGGGCGATCTCGTCGAGCATCCAGGGGTAGATCATCTCGCCGGTGAACAGGAAGCGCTCGGCGTCGCCGTCGAACTCGGCCGGGCGCAGCCGCTCGGCGGCCCAGTTCGTCGGGCGGTGGTCCTGCCCGTAGATGCTCTCCTGCAGGACGCTGAAGAGCGGGCCGGTACCGAACTGCGTTCGCTCCATCACGCCGTAGAGGAATTCAGCACCCAGTGCGCCGTCGTCCCAGGCTCCGTCGATCAGCCAGTGCAGGGTCTCGGCGTAGTCGCCCATGCCGAGGTTGAGGCCGAGCGTCTGGAACCGCCGGACGGTCAACGGGTCGCCATCGGCGAGCCGTACTTCGTTGTCGCGCAGGTGATCCACGATCCGGCGTACCCGCTCGACGTCCTCGGGATAGCGCTGGTAGAACGCCTCCACCTTGGCGCGTACCCGCGGATAGGTCCGGGTGTAGACGTCGTCGGCGATCGTGTCGAGGCCCGGCAGCCCGCCGGTGATCAGGCAGGTCTTGAGGCCCTCGGGTGCGAGTGACAGGTAGGTGAGCGTGATGAAGCCGCCATAGCTCGTCCCCAGCGTCGTCCACGGCTTGCCGGGGCTGAGCTGTGCCCTGATGAGTTCTGCGTCCCGCACGATCGAGTCGGCGCGGAAGTGCCGCAGGTACGCCGCTAGCTCGGCCGGCGCGAGTTTGGACGCAGTACGGGCTGTGACTGCGGTACTGCGTCCTGTGCCGCGCTGGTCGAGCAGCAGCACCCGGTAATCCTGGGTGGCGCGGCCGATCCAGCCACTGGCACCCGTGGGTCGTGGGGAGGCGCCACCCGGGCCGCCCTGCAGGTAGATCAGCCAGGGGAGATCAGCGTCGACCTTGGCCGCTGCCACCACCTCACGGGCGAGTACCTCGATGGTCGGCCCGTCCGGCCGGGAGTGATCGAGCGGCACGGTGAACACATGGTCGGTGACGACAAGTCCTGGAAGTCTGGGCACGCGGCCATTCTCCAGTCAGCGAGGTCAGAGGGCTAACGTAGGGCGGGTGCGAGTAGCTACCTGGAATGTGAACTCGGTCAAGCAGCGGATGCCACGGTTGCTGGAGTGGCTGGATGAGCGGCAGCCTGATGTCGTCTGTTTGCAGGAGACCAAGCTGGCCGACGATGCCTTCGCGAAGTTGCTGGGGGACGAGCTGTCCGGGCGTGGGTATGAGAGCGCCGTCTACGGGCAGGCGCAGTGGAACGGTGTCGCGCTGCTTTCGAAGGTCGGTTTGGAGGACGTCGTCACCGGAGTCGCCGGGGCGCCGGGGTTCCCCGATCCGGAGGCGCGGGCGATCGCCGCGACGTGTGGTGGGGTTCGGATCCACTCGCTGTATGTGCCGAACGGGCGCGAGCCTGACTCGGATCACTACCAGTACAAGTTGGCTTGGCTCGCCGCGTTGAAGGAGGTCGTGGCGGCTGGACCGGCCGACCAGATCGTCTGTGGCGACATGAACATCGCGCCGACCGATGCGGACGTTTTCGACCCGGCGGCGTTTGTCGGGTCGACCCATGTCACCGCGCCGGAGCGGCAGGCGCTGGCCGACCTGATGTCGACCGGTTTGCACGATGTCGTTCGCGATCGGTGGCCGAGCGAGCGGGTGTTCAGCTACTGGGACTACCGCGCCGGGATGTTCCACCAGGACCTCGGCATGCGGATCGATCTGATGCTCACCTCCGAGCCGGTGGCCGAGCGGGTCAAGGCGGCGTGGATCGACCGGAAGGCGCGCAAGGGGACCGGTCCGAGCGATCACGCGCCGGTGATCATCGATCTGGACATGGCGCCGGACGGCGACATCGGTCCGGTCGTACCGCCGCCGTCGGCACCACGCGGCGCCAAGAAGAAGACCACCAAGCTCCCGCAGAACCGCTGACGTGAAAACCCTCCGCCTGGTTGCGCTCGTCAGCGCGCTCTCGTTGGCAGTTGCAGGTTGCTCCTCCGAAGACAAGGCAGCGCCGCCGCAGGCTGTGGTGTGGGCGCAGGTTGAGTTGCCGGCCGAACCCGTCGTACTGACCGGGCATGGCGATGAGTTGCTGATCGGGCTGCGTGATCGCAGTGCGAAGGTCGTGCCCAGGTTGCTGCTCCAGCAGGCGGATGGCAGCCGGCAGGAGATCAAGGTGGAGGCCAAGAGTCCGTACGCGCTGCTGGCGACCTGGCAGTCCGTTGCGTATGACGGTCAGCGGCTGCTCGCTCTCGGCGGCGCCTCCGGTGGGGCGCACTCCAACACCCGGTGGACGGTGTGGACGGGGTCGGGCAAGACGCTGACGGAGTACCCGCAGGAGTTCAACACGTTCGGCGGGCAGAACGCGGGCGGCCTGTACTCCGCGATCATCACGCCTGCTGGTGAAGCACTCGCCGGTACCTGGGGGAGCGCGAACACCGGGCTCGACGGCGCGATCTGGTTGCCACAGGGGACCAGCAAATGGGTGCGGCAGTCGTCGGCGAAGACGCCGCTGGAGAGCGTGAAGACGCTGCTGCTCAGCCCGAGCTACGGCACCGCGGCCGGTGACGGGATTCTGCTGGTCGGTTCGCAGGTCCGGCTGGATTCGAAGGTCAAGCAGGAGACCGCCGTCTGGCGTTCGGCGAAGGTCGACCAGGGCTGGAGCAGGATCGAACTTCCGGAGCTGGGCGATCGCAGTCAGGGCAACACGGCCACCTGTACGAGCGCGACGGCCTGCACGATCTCCGGGTTCGTCGACGGCAAGCTCGCGATCTGGCAGGTCGACGGCGATCAGGGCAAGCGGCTGCCGAACGTGCCGCCGATCGCGGTCGGCGACAAGGACAAGCTGCCGCCGCCGGTGGTCGCCGACCGGCGGATCTACCAACTCATTGCTGAGGGCAACAAGGTGAAGGTGGTCAGCGGGCACGACGGCAGCTGGACGGTGCAGGAGTCGACCGGTCCTGAAGGCGTGGTGAACGACGCTGCCCTGATCGGCAAGACCCTCTACCTGCTGGCCGGCCCTGCCGACAAACCCGCATCCCTCTGGAAGACCACTCTCAACTGAGGAGATCCGGAACGGTTGTCTTCAGCTGAGCAGGCCTCGGACGTACGCTGCCTGGCCGGCGTGCTGGAGGTCGTCGGACAGCACGCTGATCAGGCGGACCCCGAGCGTCACCGGCGGGTTCCAGCGCTTGTCGACGATCCGGTCGAGGTCGTCGTCGGTCAGCGTCTTCAGGTACTCGAGACTGCGGGCGTGCACCGCGTCGTAGTACCCGATCAATTGCTCGCTGGACAGCTTGACCGCCGCCACGTCATCAGCAGTGTGTCCGTAACCGGTGTCGGCCGCGTCGAACGGCAGACCGAGCCGCTCGTACCAGCCATCAGCCGTATAGGTCTGCTCGTAGCCACCGGCGTCGGCGAGGTGGTCGTCCTGGATCCGGGCCAGATGCCAGACCAGCCACCCGATGGAGTTGCCGGTGTCGCCGGGCCGGGTCGCGAGCGCCTTGTCGTCCAGCCCCTCGACAGCTTCCTGCACGACCTCCTGGATCCGGCCGAAGGCGTCGAGCAACAGTTCACTGGTGTTCATCGAAATCCCTTCGTCACGGGCAGTCTAGTCTGGTCAGGACATAGGTTCTCGTAGCAAGGAGCAGTCGTGGAATACCGCACTCTGGGCAGCAGTGGCACGGTCGTGTCGACGTACGCGCTGGGCACGATGACGTTCGGCAACGAGACCGACGAGGACGGCGCGCACGAGCAGCTCGACCGGTACCTCGAGGCCGGCGGCAACTTCATCGACACGGCCGACGTGTACACGGCCGGCGCCTCGGAGAACATCATCGGGCACTGGCTGTCCAAGTCCGGCGCCCGCGACAACGTCGTACTGGCGACCAAGGGCCGCTTCCCGATGGGGGAGGGGCCGAACGACCTCGGTACCTCGCGGCGGCACCTGCGGCAGGCGCTCGACGCGTCGCTGACCCGGCTCGGTGTCGACCACGTCGACCTGTACCAGCTGCACGCGTGGGACCCGATCACCCCGCTCCAGGAGAGCCTGAGCTTCCTGGAGGACGCAGTACGGGCCGGCAAGATCCTGTACGGCGGACTGTCGAACTTCACCGGCTGGCAGCTTCAGAAGGCGTGCGACCTGATCGACCGGCGCGGGTGGTCGCCACTGGTCACGCTGCAGCCGCAGTACAACCTGCTGGTGCGTGAGATCGAGTGGGAGATCATCCCGGCCGCGCAGGAGAACGGTCTCGGGCTGCTGCCCTGGTCGCCGCTCGGTGGTGGCTGGCTGACCGGCAAGTACTCCTTCGACGAGGAGCCGACGGGCGACACGCGGCTGGGCGACGACCCGAACCGCGGTGTCGAGTCCTGGTTCCGGCGGAGCAAGAACCAGCGGGTGCGCGACGTGGTGGAGGCGGTCCGCGCGATCGCCGAGGCGCGGGGTGTCTCGATGGCGCAGATCGCGCTCGCGTGGTTGGTCGACCGGCCGGGGATCACCTCTGTCATCCTCGGCGCCCGCACGACGACGCAACTCGACGACAACCTCGCCGCTGCCGGACTGCACCTCATGCCCGAGGAGACCCAGCGCCTCGACGAGGCAAGCGACCCGGGGGCGGCGGACTACCCGTACGGCGGTCCAGGCGTCAACCAGCGCGACCGCCCGATCACCGGCGGCCGAGCCTAGTCCGCTCGTCAGCTGGGCAGGATCCCGGACCACGCCACGCCGAGGGCGAGGCAGGCAAGCGTGAGAATGCCGAAGAACCCGACCCAGAGAATCGCCGGTACGCCGGTGAGCCGCCGCAACTGATCAGCGTCAGAACTCCGCCCGCCACCGTGCCGCCGCGAGCGTTGCAACTCCAGCACCGCGCGCGGCGCCGCGAGCAGCAGGAACCAGGTCAGCAGATGCGCGAACCCGGACTGCACCTGCTCCGAGCCCCACCAGGAGACACCGAAGACGATCGCGCCGAACGCCAGCACCGACCAGAGCCCGAACAGGTTGCGGATCTGCAGCAACAGCAGAAGCAACGCGGCGAGGAGCCCCCACAGCAACGCAACGGCGTACCCCTGCTTCAGCACGAAGGCCGCCGCGATCCCGAACAGCGCCGGCCCCGGGTACCCGACCAGCAGCACGGCGATCATCCCGACGCCGTCCGGCTTGCCACGCGACACGGTGACGCCGGACGTGTCCGAGTGCAACCGGATCCCGGCGAGCTGCCGCCCGACGAGCAGCGCGATCAACCCGTGCGCGCCCTCGTGCGCGATCGTCACCACCTGCCGCGTCTGCCGCCAGACCGGCCGCCAGGCGATCAGCAACAGCGCGACGATGCCGGTCACGATGACCACCGTGCCCGAAGCACCCGGTTGCGTGCTCGTGATGTTGTCCCAGACCTCGCCCATCGCCCCATCCTTGCAGGCACCCGGTCACACCCCGCCGTTGACACCGATCTCCGCGGGCAGGACCGTCAGTGCGAAGGGGGAGACCATGGAAGCCGTCACTGCCGTCGTACCGCTTGCGCAGTTTCTCGACTCGGCGGGAACGCTGACGCCGGCTCAGCGCAAGCTGCTGGTCGATCAGTCGTTGTTGCTGCTCGAACAGAACTATGTGCACCTGCCGCTCAAGGTCGCGATGCACGCGGTCAATCCGCTCCAACGCCTGCGGGTGATGCGTGCGCGGATGGAGCGTCAGACTGCCGAGACGATGGAGGCGGAGTGGCTGTTCCATCGGCAGATGTCGAGCATCTTCCACTCGGTCCGCGACCTGCACACCAACTACCTGCTGCCGGCGCCGTTCGCGGGCAAGATCGCGTTCCTGCCGTTCATGATCGAGAAGTGTTCCGACGAGAGCGGTGACCACTACCTCATCACCAGGACCATCACCGGCTACACCGCGACGCAGTTCGGGGCCGGGGCCGAGGTGACGCACTGGAACGGTACGCCGATCGCTCGCGCCGTCGCCCTCAACGGAGCCCAGTTCGCCGGCAGCAACGACGCCGCGAACCTCGCCCGCGGCCTGGAATCCCTCACGCTCAGGCCGTTGGTGATCCAGTCGCCGCCCGACGAGGACTGGGTGACCCTGACCTACGTCGGCCTCGACGGCTCTGCTCAAGAACTGCGCGAGCAGTGGAAGGTGACGACGAACCTGCCGCCGATGACCGACCTCGACGCGCTCACCCCGGCCTCGGCGTCGATGGGGCTCGACCTGGACTCGGACGAGAAGTCGCGGGCGAAGAAGGCGCTGTACGTCCGTGAGGTCGTCGAACTGGAACGCGGCCAGAGCTCGGCCGAACTCAAGAAGCCCAAAGCAGTCGGTGGCGACGACCTGCCGACGACGATGCCTGGCGTGTTCCGCGCCCGTGAGGTGGTCACCGCGAGCGGCACCTTCGGCCACCTGCGGATCTTCACCTTCAGCGTCACCGACCCGATCGCCTTCCGCGACGAGTTCGTCCGGCTCGCTGCCGCGCTGCCGCAGAACGGGCTGGTCGTCGACGTCCGCGACAACTGCGGTGGGCACATCTACGCGAGCGAGTACACCTTGCAGACGTTGACGCCACGCCACATCTCACCTGAGCCGGTGCAGTTCATCAGTACGCCGCTCAACCTGCGCATCTGCCGTCGCCACAAGGACAACCCGGCCGGCATCGACCTCGGCCCGTGGTTCGACTCGCTCGACCTCGCCACCGAGACCGGCGCCGCGTACTCGGCCGCGAAGCCGATCACCCCCGAAGACGGCGCGAACGCGATCGGTCAGACGTACTACGGCCCGATCGTGCTGATCACCGACGCCCGCGTGTACTCGGCGACGGACATCTTCACCGCCGGCTTCGCTGACCACCAGATCGGCCAGATCCTCGGCGTCGACGACAACACGGGGGCCGGCGGCGCCAACGTCTGGACCCACGGCCTGCTCGCCAGCCTGCTCAACGAGCCGCCGCCACCGGACGAGACCTCGCCGTACGTAGCGCTGCCCAACGGCGCCAACCTGCGCGTCGCGATCCGCCGCACCCTCCGCGTCGGCAACCTGTCCGGCACGCCGGTCGAAGACCTCGGCGTACGACCGGATTCGACCCACCAGATGACCCGCCGGGACCTCCTCGAAGGCAACGTCGACCTCCTCGACGCAGCCGGCGCCCTGCTGGCCGCGATGCCCAATCGCCGCCTCGACGTCACCACCAAACTCACCGGCACGACGCTGACCGTCGACCTGGACGTCGACGGCCTCGACCGAGTCGACCTCTACCTCGACGACCGCCCGATCAGCTCCGAAGACCTGGCCGCCGACCCCATCACCATCGACATCATCGACGTAACCCCCGGCCAACTCCTCCGCGCCGACGGCTACACAGCCAGCACCCTCACCGCCTCCCACCGCACGCTCATCTGACCACCCCACCCCGCGCCTCCCCCCTCACTCCCCACCCGTAGCCACCACTTTGAGCACCCACCAGTCGCCAATCCACCGATCGCGCGACTGCTCGGTGCCCAAAGTGACCGCTGTTCCTGCCGGCTGACGCTGACCCCGGCCGGCCGCGTTCCACTTTGGGCACCGAGCAGTCGTCAATTCGGCGTACGGCTGACTGCCCCGTGCCCAAAGTGGCGGCTGTGCAGCTCGGCGGCTCGGCGGCCGGCCAGTTGGTTCCGCGGCTGGGTCGCCTGGGCTGAGGGGGAGCTTGGTGGGTGGGGTGCAACCTTGAGCACGGGGTGGTCGTTGGATCGGCGTGAGGGTGACTGGTGGGTGCTCAAAGTTGTGGGGAGGGGTGAGGTTGGGGGATGGGTGGTGGGTGGGTGTGATGTCGTTCATATTGTTCGCAACTATCAGCAGGTTGCGATAGTTTTGAAGGTGTAAGTGAGATCACAAGGTAAAACGAATGACCGTTCTTGATCTTCGCTGGCTCACGGGCGCAGGGTGGACGGTAGAGAACGAGCGTTCGGTTTCCAGGGGAGGGCGACATGGCGCAGGTAACTCTTTGTCGACCACTAGAGGACCTGCCCTCGCTGTCCCCACCCGCCGAACACCACGCGAAGCTCAAGCGCGTGGTCCGCGAGATCGCCCTGCTGGCGGTGCTCTTCGGCATCTACAACCTCGGCCGGCTGATCTCGGCGCATCACGCCGGCTCGGCGTTCATCCATGCGGACGAGGTGCGGCACTTCCAGGCTTGGCTCGGTCTGCCGACCGAGGCGCAGGTCCAGCAGGTCGCCTTACAGGTCCCCGACCTCGCCCGGACGGCAAACCGGTACTACGCCATGGTCCATTTCCCACTCACCGCCGCCGTATTGATCTGGCTGCTGATCCGCCGGCCGGCGGAGTACGCGAAAGCGCGCTGGGCCATCGCATCGCTGACCGGTCTGGCGCTGATCGGGCACCTGGTCTTCCCGCTCGCGCCGCCGCGGATGTTCCCGCAGTACGGGCTGGTCGACACCGCGCAGCTACTCGGGCAGTCGGTCTACAGCGCCGATGCCGAGAGCGGGCTGGCCAACCAGTTCGCGGCGATGCCGAGCTTGCATGTCGGCTGGTCGTTCATGGTTGCCGTGTTCCTGATCCGCGCCACGAAGTCGCGCTGGCGGTGGCTGTGGATCGCGCATCCGGTGATCACCTTCGCGGTGGTCGTCGTGACGGCCAACCACTACTGGCTCGACGGTCTGGTCGCGCTCGCCTTGGCGATCCCGCTGGTGCTGATCTTCGACAGCCGGCGGGTGCGCCAGGACAGCGCACCCGCCGATGCCGCTCAGTTGCCGACTCAGGTGTCCGCTGGTGGACGAGCCGTGGTGGCCAGTTCCTCGTCGGCGCGTACCAGGTAGGGCTCGCGTTCGAGGACCAGCCGGGCGGCGGCCGCGCCGATGTCGAAGTACAGGCCGACGAGTTCGAGCCGGCCGGCCTCCTCGGCCTTGCGGACGCAGGCGAAACTGCGCAGGTTCTCCAGTTGGACCGCCACGTTGGTGACGGACAACTTGTCGGCCGGTGACAGTTTGATGCCGGTCACCGGGTCGATGATGTCGGGCAGCGCGGCGGACCGGCGTACCGACAGCTCGAGATGCTTCAGCCAGGTCCGCAACGCGGAACCCTCGTCGGCGGAAGCTTCCAGCGCCGCCGCAGCCGCACCACAGTGCGAGTGACCGCAGACCACGATCTGCGCGATGCCCAGTACCTCGACCGCGTACTCGACCGCCGCGTCGACGGAGTTGCTGTTCGACCCGTACGGCGGCACCAGGTTGCCCACGTTGCGGACGCAGAACTGGTCGCCCGGGCCGGTCGTCGTGATCATGTTCGGCACGATCCGCGAGTCGGCACAGGTGATGAACAACTGCGTCGGCTTCTGCCCGTCGGCCGCCAGCCGCGCCATCATCGGCCGGATCGGATCGGCCGACGCCTCGAACTCGAGGATCCCGTCGAGCATCGCGGCCCGCTGGTCGACCTCGGCCACCAACTGGCGTTGCGGCTGCCAGGGAATCAGCCGGCGGCCCGTGTCGCCACGCATCGCGGCCCGGAACGCCGCCCGGTTGAGAACGACCGAACCGCCACGGGCGAGATGCCCGCGCCGCCAGTCCTCGATCGCCTCGTACGCCGCGTGGTCCAGGTGGTCGACCTGGAGATCCACCCGGACGGATGCACCGACCGGGATCGTCCGCAGCGTCCGGACCAGCGACGCCACCCCGAGGAAGACCAGCGTGCCGCGAATCCGGACGATCCACACCCCGTCCTCCTCGGCCGTGGTGACCGTTGCCCTGGCCAACCGATACAGCACCCGGCCGAGCGCGAGGACGAGTCCGGCGAGCACCCCTTCGGCGAGTCCGAGGACGGCGACGCCTGCTGCTGTGACGACGTACACGAGTAGTTCGTCGTGGCGTCGGAGGGTGCGGATGTGCGCGAGCTGGACGAGTCGCAGGCCGGTGACCAGCAAGACGCCGGCCAGTGCGGCCATCGGGATCAGCTCGAGCATCGCGCCCGCGGCGAGTACGAAGACCGCGATCCAGACGCCGTGCAGGATCGCCGACGCCCTGGTGCGAGCGCCCGCGGCCACGTTGGTGGAGCTTCGCACGATCACGCCGGTGACGGGCATCCCGCCCAGTGCGCCGGAGATCGCGTTCGCTGCACCTTGGCCGATCAGCTCCCGATCGAGGTTGCTGCGCTTGCCGCGATGAAGCTTGTCCACGGCAACGGCCGAGAGCAGTGACTCGACGCTCGCGACGAGGGCGACGGTCAGGATGGCCGTCGCGATCGCGATCGGGCCGCCACCGGGGAGCGTGGGTGGGATGAGCTCCTTCAAGGGCTGGTCGGGCAGGTTGACTCGGGTGACGTCGACCATGAAGGTTGCGGCCACCGCGGTGACGGCGACCACTGCGACGAGCGGCGCGGGAACCATGCTGGCTTTGGGAATCTTGGGCCAGATGAGCAGGATCGCCACGGTCAGGATGCCGACCAGTACGGAGCCCGGATGATGGGCGACCAACTGCTCGGGAAGCCTTGCCACGTTGGCGATCAGGGAGCTTTGCGCCTGCCCGCCGAGCACCACGTGCAGCTGTTGGACGGCGATGGTGACGCCGATGCCGGCCAGCATGCCGTGCACCACGGCGGGGGACAGGGAGAGCGCGAGCCTGCCGATCCGGGTGACGCCCAGGAGGATCTGGAGCAGGCCGGCCGCGCAGGTGATTCCTGCGGTCGCGGCCCAGCCGAACTGCGTGGCCAGGCCGGCCACGACGACCGTGAGGCCGGCGGCGGGACCGCTGACCTGCAAGGGGGAGCCGCCGAGCGCGCCGGCGACGATGCCACCGACGACGGCGGCGACGAGCCCGGCGATCAGCGGGGCTCCGGATGCGGCGGCGATCCCCAGCGACAAAGGGATCGCGATCAGGAAGACGACCAGCGAGGCCGGTACGTCATGACGAACGATGGACCTCCACGAGCTCGCGGGCTCGGACAGAGGTGGTGAATGGTTGTGAGAGATGCTCGGCACGGGTCCTCCGGCGTTGGGTGCTGACAGCAACAGAACGTCGAAACAAAGGGTGTCGATCTGAGTACTCATAGTAGCGGTGTGTTCAAGGGCAGACGAGCGATAACTCCGATTCGTTGCCGATGGCTCCATTAGTGAGAGCTAGGCTCGCTGTCGGCGCACGAACGCGCAGCACAGTCCTGGGAGGACGACGAGTGGATCTGCAACTGTCCGGGAAGATCGCGGTGGTGACCGGGGCGAGCAAGGGGATCGGGTTGGCCTGTGTCGAGGCGCTGGCCTGGGAGGGGGTGCAGGTGGTCGGGATCTCGCGTGATCCGGGCAACCTTGCCGCTGCTCAGAAGGTGCTGGGGGAGAAGGGGCTCGGGTTCGACGTCGAGGCGGTCGATCTGACGGATCCGGTGGCGACGGCCGGGGTGTTCGAGCGGATCGGGGTGCCGGATATTCTGATCAACTGTGCGGGCGCGGCACGGCGTACGCCGGTGGCGGAGCTGGACAGTAAGGCGTTGCATGCGGCGATGGAGGCGAAGTACTTCACATATATGCATGCGACGGAGGCGGTCGTCCGCGGGATGGCTGAGCGTGGGGCCGGGGCGATCGTGAACATCGTCGGGCAGGGTGGTCGCGCGGCGAACCCGCTGCACATCGGCGGTGGCGCGGCCAACGCGGCGCTGATGCTCGCGTCGGTCGGGTATGCGAAGGCATACGCCGATCGCGGCGTACGGGTGAATGTGATCAACCCTGGGATGACTCGCACCGGGCGGATCGACGAAGGCCTCGAGGCGGCGGTCCGCTCGACCGGCCGCCCGAAGGAAGAACTGCTCGCCGAGATGGTTGCCGACATCCCCTTGGGCCGAGCCGCCGAGCCGGCCGAGGTAGCCGACCTCGCAGTCTTCCTCGCCTCCCACCGAGCCAGCTACATCACCGGCGCCGTCATCCCCATGGACGGCGGCGTCGCCTCCGTCATCTAAGCCTCGTGACGCTTCGCGTCACCTCGGCCGATTCAAATGCGGGATCGCGCGGGGCTGGCCGGTTGGAGTGCGGGGATCGCACGGGGCCGGCGGGTTGGAGCGCGGGGCCGGGGTGGAGTGCTGGGCTGGCGGATTCGAATGCGGGACGGGCGCGGCCGGGAGGCGCGGTGGGAACGTGAGGAGGGGACGGGCCGCGGGCAGGCGGTCCGTCCCCCTCGCACAGTTGGTGGCTAGACGGTGATCCAGTCGATGTCGGCTATGTAGCCCGACGGGTTGGAGATTTTGAGGGAGTTGCTGCCGGCGGTCAGCTTCACGGGGAGGTACACGGTCTGCGGGGTGCCCCAGTCGTTGTCGCCGAGGCCGTGGTAGTTGACCCAGTACGAGTCGGCGTTGTTGATCGTCAGCATGCTCTGGCGGCTGGTGTCGCCGTCGGTGTAGGCGATCTTGACCAGGTACGTACCGGTGGCCGGCACGGTGATGTCGTTCAGCGTCACCGAGGCGTCGTAGCCGATGTTGCCGATCTTCTTGCCACCCGAGCACAGCGTGCAGCCGTTGGCGCTCGCGTTGCCGGTCAGCGTGCTGTTCGCCGCCTCGGCCTCGTACCTGACCGGCCCACCCGACTTCGAGGTGAACATCGTGACCGGCGCACTGGCCTCGGACGACTTGTTGCCGTTGACACCCTTCACCTCGAACTTGTACTGCGTCTGCGGCAACAGCCCGGTGACGACGACATTCGGACCAGTGCTCGTGGCCACCTGCTTGCCATTGGCAAACACCTTGTACGACGTGGCGCCGGTGCTCGGCCGCCACGCCAGCGAAACCGTGGTCCGGCCGACATCGGTCGCCTTGACGTTGGCCGGCTTGCTGACCGAGCCGAGGCTGTTCGGGAAGATCTTGTACAGCTTCGACCCGTGCGCCGGCAGCACCGCGCTGACCTGGCCGCTCACGTTGTTCATGTTCTGCCCGGCCCAGACATCCCGCACCCGGGCCTTGCCGGTGATCCCGAGCTCGTCGAACTTCCCGGTCACCGTCGCGGGCTCCTCGCCCAGGTTGAACAACCCGACGGTGACGGAGCCGTCGGTGTTCTTCGCGTACCAGGTCTGCTGCAGCTGGTCCTGGTTCAGCGGCCGGGCCGGGACGCCGGCCTGGTCGATCGCGATCACCTCGCGGTTGGTCAGCAGCTTGAGACCGTACGCGTCGAGCTTGGTCAGGTCGTCACCGGCGAACAGCGGCGCCGAGTTGATCGCCCAGAACGTCATGTAGGACTGGCGTTCGATCTCGCTGATGCCGTCCATCGCGCCGACGCCGACATTCAGCGCGTCCAGGTTGTTCCAGTGCCCCGGTCCCGCGTCGTCGACCCACTGCGCGACATCCCACCAACGCTGTACGACGGAGCCGGTCCAGCGCACGATCGTGTCGCAGTAGCACTCGACGTCGGTATCGATCCGCCAGCCGTTCGAGTTCGCCTTCCAGGTGTCGGCGAACCGGTGGCTGAGTGACCACGACAGCGTGTACTGCATCGGGCGGCCGGCGTTCTGGACCGCGCGCCACCAGGACTCGACGTCCTCGGTGTTGTTGTGGTTCGGGTCGTCCGGGGCGCCCTTCCAGGAGCCCGGGCCGACACCGTCCATCTTGATGAAGTCGACCCCCCAGCTCGCGAAGGTCCGCGCGATCGAGTCCGCGTACTTCTGCGCGCACGGGCTGGCGTAGTTGATCTTGTACGCCTGGTCCCAGCCGTTCGTCGTCCGCAGGTCCGGGTAGACGATGTCGCGGGTGAAGCAACCGGGTGCGTCGAAGATCGGCGTGTTGCCCTCGCGGTAGACGTCGAAGCCGAGGCCGACCACGGTGTAGATGCCGAACTTCAGGCCGAGCTTGTGGATGTCGTCGCCGACCGCCTTCATGCCCCGCGGGAAGCGCGCCGGGTTCGCGATCGGCCGGCCGTACTCGTCACCGCCGCCCTGCCAGCCGGCGTCGACGTTGATGTACTCATAGCCGTATGGCTTCAGCTTGGTGGCCATCGCATGCGCCTGGGCGAGGATGTTCTTCTCGCTGATGAAGCTGCCCGGGCCGTCGGGGTTCACCCCGGGATAGTTGGTGGACTGCAGGCTCCAGCTGCTCCAGCCCAGATAGGGCTTCGCGGCGATCTGCGGGTACTTCGCTGGTACGGGCGGCTTGGCGGTCGGGAGGGTGGCGCTCGCGGGTGCGATCGAGGCCGCTGCCGACACCAGGGCGACGGCGGCCAGCAGTGCAATGCCAGTACGGCGTACAGACATAGGGGTCCTCCGTTGTGGGCGGAACGTGCGCCGAGCCTAGAGCTGATTAATTTACGAGGTCAAGTAACAAGCCGCGATAACCCTGAGTAAGTGCTGTAACACGAATGCCATCCAACTGAGATCAACCTTGAGAGGGGGCCGGGAGTCTCTCTACACGTAAGGGATCGATGACCCGTGTGAGGCGGGTCTGCCCGAACGGGAGGGGATTGATCATCAACATTTCACGGAAGTTCGGTCGTACGGCGGTGGCCGTGACCGGAGCCGCGACACTCGTCGCGCTCGCGGCGGGGGCCGCGGGAGCAGCGACCTCGAGCCGGCAGGCGGCGGCCGAGCCGCAACTGAAGCTGGTGGCCGGCAGTACCGACGTGACGCTCGACCGCTACCCCGATGGGGGTGGCATCGTGCTCGACCTCGGCACCCACATGGTGGCCGGCAAGAGCCCGATCGAGGTCCGCGCGACGCGCAAGTCGTACAAGGACCCGGTCGTCGGCGTGCAGATCGTCAACGGCAAGCCCAAGGCGCTGCCGGCCGGCTCGGTGACGGACTTCGGCGGCTTGGCCAAGTTCCTGCACCTGACCATCACTGATGCAGGAGGCAAGAAGGTCTATGACAAGGACCGCACCTTCTGCCTCAACGGCGAAGGCTCGCGGACCCGGCCGGACGCGCCGGCCACCTCGCCGTACCCGGAGGGCTGCAGCGCGAACCCGTTCACGCTTGGCGCGGTCTGGGGCCTGCAGGCCGGCTGGTCGTCGAACACCACGAGCTACTTCCGCGACGACGAGACCGTCGATCTGCCGGAGGGCAAGTACACCGCGAAACTGAGCGTCAACAAGGCGTACAAGGACTTCTTCAAGATCGGCGCCTACGACTCGGCGGTGACGCTGAAGGTGACGGTCAAGAACGTCGAGGACTGCGGCCATGGGGTCGCCGAGGGCTGTAAGCAGGCCTTCGCGAAGGCGCAGGCCAAGGCGCTAACCAAGTCGGGCGTCGCGGCGAAGTCGGCCAATATCGCTGTCAAGCCGCACGCGCAGCGGCCGGTCGGCAAGGCCTCGGTCCCGGCGGGTCCGAAGCCGGACCTGCGGTCGGTACCGGCGTGGGGGATCCAGGTCACCACCGGCGAGGAAGGCACGCCGGAGGCTGACAAGGACTACCTGGCGTTCTCCGCGACTGTGTGGAACGCGGGTCCGTCGCCGCTGGTGCTGGACGGTTTCCGGCAGCAGGGCAAGGAGTTGATGGACGCCTACCAGTACTTCTACGACGCGGCAGGCAAGGAGGTCGGGTACCAGAAGACCGGCACGATGGAGTGGGACCCGCGGGAAGGCCACACCCACTGGCACTTCACCGACTTCGCCCGCTACAGCCTGCTGAGCTCCAAGCAGACCGAGGTCGTCCGCAGCCAGAAGGAAGCGTTCTGCCTGGCCGCGACCGACGCCATCGACTACACGGTGAAGAACGCCAACTGGCACCCGTCGAACACCGACCTGCACACCGCGTGCGGCAACCACGGATCGCTGTCGGTCCGCGAGGTGCTGGACGTCGGATCCGGTGACACCTACGAGCAGTTCCGTCCCGGCCAGTCCTTCGACATCACCGGCCTGGCGAACGGCACGTACTACATCCAGGTGCAGGCCAACCCGGAGAAGCGGCTGATCGAGTCGAGCACGACGAACAACGTCGCCCTCCGCAAGGTGATCCTGGGCGGCACGGCGCACCACCGCACGGTCAAGGTTCCGCCGGTCGGTCTGATCGACGTTCCGTAAAGCACTAACTGCTGAACGCCTGGGCGGCCCTTCCTGGGGGAGGGCCGCCTTTGTGTTGCCCCGGTGCTGGGTACAGGTGATGGAATGGCAGCAGTCGACAGCACAGGAGCGACGATGACCGAGGAACGCCGGATCGAGGCCGAGATCCCGCTGGACGCGACTCCCGCGCAGGTGTGGGACGCGATCGCGACCGAGGCCGGCCTGACCGGGTGGTTCGCGCCGATGGACCCGGCGCCGGACGAGAACGGGCTGTCGGCCGACGGCGTCGTACTGCGCTGGGAGCCCGGTCTCGGCTACGCCATCCAGACCGAGACGAGCGCCTTCGAGTACTTGATCGAGGAGCAGGAGGACGGGTCTTCCGTCCTGCGCTTCGTCCAGACCGGATTCCTGGGCGACGACTGGGAGGCGGAGTACGAGGCAACCGCGCGGGGCTGGGACCTCTACTTCCATACGCTGCAGCTGTATGTGTCCGGCTTCCATGGCGCGCCCGCGACCTATGTCGTTGCCGAAGGCCCCGCCTGGTCGAACACCCCGGAGGCGTGGCAGAAGCTGCGCGACGCGGTCGGCGGCGAGGTCGGTACGAAGGTCGAGCTGGACGTCTACGGGCTCGGGGTGGTGGTCGGCGAGGTCGATTACGACGGTCCGAGCCACTTCGGCATCACCACGGAGTACGCGCTGCTCCGCTTCCACAACCGCGGCCTGCTCGGCATGCCCGTTGCCCTCGGCCACCATTACTACGGCCCCGGCCAGGACGCCAAGCGCCTCGAAGACGCCTGGCAATCCTGGCTGACGGAGTTCTACCTGACTCAGTGATGCAGGGGCTTTTTCCTGGTACGCCGGGGGTGCGGATGGTCAGCGTCGCGCTGGTGATGGCGCCGGGCGATCGTGCGTGGCCGCTCGATCCGTGGCGCCGCCGGCCGCTCGACCCGTACTTCGGTCTGCGTCAGCCCGAGTCGCGGCGGCTGCAGCCACGGCGACCGGGTGTCCGAGCGGACCACCACCACGCGGAACCGGCCGGTCCGGGCGAGCTTGATCCCGATCGCGATGGTCGCGACGGCCGGGATCATCCCGGCCAGCAGCAGACCGAAGCGGGCACCCCAGTGCTGGGCGATCCAACCGACGGTCGGGCCGCCGATCGCGCCGCCGCCGATGAAGACCAGGTTGTAGATCCCGGCGACCCGGCCGCGGAGTCCGTCGGGAGTGGTGAGCTGGACCATCGACTGCGCGGCGGTGAGGAACATCAGCGTCGCCATGCCGAGCGCGGCGAGCAATGGAAGGAACGTCCACAGCGACGGCTGGATCGCGGCGACCATCTCGGTCACGGCCAGGATCGAGGCGATCGCGACCAGGTTGCGCAGCCGGGTCGGCCGTACTCTCCTTGCCGACAGCAACGCCCCGGTCAGTGAGCCGACCGCAACGACGGAGTTCAGTACGCCGTACCCGGTGGCGCCGGTGTGGAAGACGCGATCCGCGAAGGCGGTCAACGTGACCGGCAGGCTGATCGTGAACATGCCGTAGACGCCGACCAGCGCGATCGCCCAGCGCACGGCGGGCTCGTGGAACGCGTACTTCACGCCTGCTTGCAATCCATCACGGATCTTGATCCCGGCGCCCGCCTTGCGAGCAGCCTGGAGGCCGGGCATCTCGCTCTCGCGCATCATCGTCAGCGCGGTGATCGAGCCGAAGAAGGTGATCGCGTTGAGCGCGAAGGCCCAGCCGGTACCGACCGTGCCGAGCAGCGCGCCGCCGAGGGCCGGGCCGATCAGGCTGCCGAGCTGGAAGGTGGACGAGACCATGCTGATCGCGTTGCGCAGCCGCTGCTTGCCGACCAGTTCGGTGACGAACGACTGCCGGGTGGGGTTGTCGACGGCGGTCGCGAGGCCGAGGAAGAGGGCGAGCGAGTAGACCTGCCAGACCTGGACGCTGCCGGCGAACGCGAGGGTGGCCAGGATCGCGGCGGCCAGGCCCATCGTGGACTGGGTGACGAGCAGGACCTTGCGCTTGGGGAAACGGTCGGCGATCACGCCGCCGTACAGGCCGAGCAGGAGGGTGGGCAGGAACTGCAGGGCGGTGGTGATGCCGACCGCCGTGGCGCTGCCGGTCAGCGTGAGGACCAGCCAGTCCTGGGCGATCCGCTGGATCCAGCCGCCGGTCGAACTGACGAACAGTCCGCTCACCAGGAGGCGGAAGTTGCGGACCTGCAGAGCGCTGAAGGTCTCTCTGAAACCTGGCCGGCTGAGCGGGTCCGGCCTGCTGGTGGTGGTGCGATGGGTGTGGAAGTCGGGGACGGGGTGGACAGAACCGGTGGCCCGGGTGGTCAAGAGTCATCCCTACGGAAGATTTGTGTCAGGGGAGGTCTGTTCCATCCTCACTGGTTGAGACCGGATTCCGACACCGAATCACTCCTATTAGTCTTATTGCGTCCCGCAATGAGAGGTGTGATGGTGGCCTACGATCCGGACCAGTTGCGCACGTTCCTGGCGGTCGCGCAGTCGCTGAGCTTTACCCAGGCCGCGGAACGGCTGGGCATCCGGCAGCCGACGGTCAGCCAGCACGTGCGCAAACTCGAGGTGGCGGTCGGGCGGCCGTTGTTCGTCCGCGACACGCGGACCGTGACGCTGACCGCGGACGGGGAGGCGATGGCCGGCTTCGCCCGGACGATCCTCGCGGCGCACGAGGAGGCCGCTGGATACTTCACCGGCTCGGAGCTGCGCGGGCGGCTGCGGTTCGGCGTGACCGATGACCTCGCGCTGACTCCGTTGCCGCGGATCCTGCGGGACTTCCGGCAGTTGTATCCGCGCATCGATCTCGAACTGACCGTTGCCCAGAGCCCCAATCTGCTGCGGCGGGTGGAGTCGGGGCATCTGGATCTGGCCTACGTCAAGCACAGCCTCGGCGGCGGATACGAACCGAACGGCCGGGTGGTCCGGC
Source organism: Kribbella sp. NPDC051620 (assembly GCF_044453825.1). Classification (NCBI taxonomy): domain Bacteria; kingdom Bacillati; phylum Actinomycetota; class Actinomycetes; order Propionibacteriales; family Kribbellaceae; genus Kribbella; species Kribbella sp. NPDC051620. Next base: position 1,214,550 of record NZ_JBITDB010000002.1, on the reverse strand, counting down.
GCGACCCGCTCGTCTGGGCGGGCATCGCCGGCACCCGGATCGCGCCCGACGGCCCGGTGCCGTTGGTCGCCTACCAAGCGCCGAGCCTCAGCCGCTCCCTCGGCGTCCAGACTTTGGAGCAGGCCGGCCGCTCCTGCCGCATCACCTGCATAGTCCGGGGTGTCAACGGAGTGCTCGCCGCCGTTCGCGCTGGCCTCGGCATAGCCATCTTCGCCCGCTCCCTGATGCCCGCCGACCTGGTAGAGCCCCCACCCAGCGCCGGCCTCCCCGAGCTACCAGCCATCGACCTGGTCCTGATCACCAACCCCCGAGCCGCCAAGGAACCAGCCGAAGCGCTCACCTCAGCCATCCTCAGCAACAACGCCCCCCTGAAACCAGCCGACTAGCCAAGCCAGTTCCGCCCACGCCCCCGCACTCCGCGCCCGCACCCCGCGCCGCTCTCCCTGCCGCGCTAGCGGGTTAGGGCGTCGCCTCGGAGGACTAGGGCGAGGATGCTGATTGCGGCTACGGCGATCGTGACTAGGAATGGAGCGTTCTTCCACAGGACGATTACGGCGAGGAGGGCTGCGACGACTGCGAGGGTTAGCCAGCCGATTGCGCCCAGGGGGCCGGGTGGGGCGATGACGAGTAGGACAGTGGCGGCGGCGAGGGGGAGCGGAGCGGCGTACCGGGCTAGTTTGCCCAGGCGTTGGGGCCAGCCTTCGACGCCGGTGGCCAGGTCGTCGGCGAGGTCGGGTACGACGTTGGCGAGGTGGGCGCCGACGCCTAGGAGTGCGGTGGCGGCCGATGCCCACCAAGGTGCCCAGCTATCGGCGGTACCGAGGGTGACGAACGACGGCAGCAGGCCGAAGGCCACGGCGTACGGGACCCAGGAGATCCGGGTCGACTTGAGACCGAGGTTGTAACCCCACGCCGCGCCCACGCCGACCAGATGCGCCAGGCCGGCCAGCACGCCGCTGGCGAGCGAGAGCGGGACGCAGGCAACGGCCATCGCGATCGCGCCGCTCCACACAGTCCGGCGACTCACCAGTCCGAGCACGATTGGTTTGTCGTTTCGGTGGACACTGGTGTCGCGGGATGCGTCAATCGCGTCATTGCTCCAGCCGATCGAGAGGTGGCCGGTGAGGATTGCTGCGGCGACTAACAGGCATCCGGCGGGGTCTCGGCCCGCCGACCAGGCGACAACGGTGACCAGGGTGGTGACGGCAACGGTCGGACCGGGATGGCTCGCCATCGCGAGCCCTTTGAGTACGCTCAGCCCGCTCACCGACCCAACGATGCCACGATGACGCGGATCGCCGCGGTGCAGGCCGCGTTGCCGCCCCATCGGTATGCGCAACAGGAGCTCACCGACGCGTTCGCCGAGATCTGCCTCCCGGACGGCAAGGGGATCGGCCTGCTCCGCCGGCTGCACGCGAACGCCGGGGTGTCCCATCGCCATCTGGCGCTGCCACTGGAGCGGTACGCCACGCTCAAGGACTTCGGCGAGGCCAACGACGAGTGGATCTCGGTCGCGGTCGACTTGGGCGCCGAGGCGGTGTCGGGGGCGCTGGCGGCGGCCGGGCTCACGGTGGATGACGTCGACGTGCTGATGTTCACGACCGTGACAGGGGTCGCGGCGCCGTCGATCGACGCGCGGGTCGCTGTACGGCTTGGGCTGCGTCAGGACGTCAAGCGGCTGCCGTTGTTCGGGCTGGGATGTGTCGGGGGAGCGGCAGGGGTTGCGCGCTTGCATGACTATCTCAAGGCCTGGCCGGGGCATGTCGCAGTACTGCTGTCTGTGGAGCTCTGCTCGCTGACGCTGCAGCGGGATGACTCGTCGCTGCCCAACCTGGTTGGTGGTGCTCTGTTCGGGGACGGGGCGGCGGCGGTGGTACTGACCGGCTCGGAGCACCCGGCCGCGGCGGGGCCGTCTGTGGTGGCTACGCGGTCGCGGCTCTATCCGGACTCGGAGCGGGTGATGGGGTGGGATGTCGGGTCTGGTGGGTTCCGGATCGTGCTCGGGGCCGACGTACCGCAGGTGGTTCGGCAGTACCTCGGTGGTGATGTGACGGCGTTCCTGGCCGCTTTTGGGTTGACCATTCCCGAGATCGGTACCTGGGTGAGCCACCCGGGTGGGCCGAAGGTGCTCGAGGCGGTCGCGGAGACGCTGTCGTTGCGGCCGGGCGCGCTCGACCTGACGTGGAAGTCGCTCGACGCGGTCGGCAACTTGTCGTCATCGTCGGTACTGCACGTGCTCGGTGACACCCTCCGGCTGGATCCTTCGGGTATGGGCGTGTTGCTCGCGATGGGCCCTGGCTTCTGTTCCGAGCTCGTACTCCTGGAGTGGTGATGGACTCGTCGTTGTGGTGGTACGTCGCGCTGGTGCTGGTGGTCGGGCTCGAGCGGGTGGCCGAGCTGGTCGTCTCGCTGCGCAACGCCGCGTGGAGCTTCAAGCAGGGCGGGGTGGAGTCGGGCAAGGGGCACTACCCGTTCATGGTGCTGCTGCACACCGGGTTCCTGGCCGGGTGCCTGGTCGAGGCGATCGTGGCGGACCGGCCGTTCATCCCGGCGCTCGGGTGGACGATGCTCGTCGTGGTGCTGCTGGCGCAGGGGTTGCGGTGGTGGTGCATCTCGGTGCTCGGGCATCAGTGGAACACCCGCGTGATCGTCGTACCGGGCCTGTCGTTGGTTGCCTCTGGCCCCTATAAGTTCCTCCGGCATCCGAACTACGTCGCCGTCGTCGCGGAGGGGATCGCGTTGCCGCTGGTGCATACGGCGTGGGTGACGGCCACCGCCTTCCTGCTGCTGAACATCCCGCTGCTGACGGTCCGGATCCGCGCGGAGGAAGCAGCGTTGGACTCAACGCTGACAAAGTGATCGACCTCCTCGTCGCCGGCGCCGGCCCAGCAGGCGCCGCCACCGCAATCCGCGCCGCCCTGGCCGGCCTGTCCGTCGCCGTCGTAGAACCCCGCCCCACCCCCATCGACAAGGCCTGCGGCGAAGGCATCTCCTTCACCGCCGTCGAATACCTTCAGCGTCTAGGCGTTTCCCTTGAAGGCCGCCCGTTCCATGGCATCCGCTACCTGGATGCATCCCACGTAGTAGACGCCCGCTTCCGCCAAGGCCCAGGCCTAGGAGTACGCCGTACTACGCTCCAGCGCGCCCTGGTGGATCGCCTGGCCGAGCTGGAAGTCCCCGTCATCCCGGCCCGGGTCGAGGCCATCACCCAAAACCAGCACTCAGTCACAGCCGCCGGCCTCACCGCCCGCTACCTAGCAGCCGCCGACGGCCTCCACTCCCCAACCCGCCGCGCACTAGGCCTAGGTACTACCGGCAGTACGCAGCCGCGTCGCGGGCTGCGGCAGCACTTTGCTGTGAGGCCGTGGTGCGATCTGGTCGAGGTCTACTGGTCGCGGCTCGGCGAGGCCTACGTGACACCTGTTGCCGACGACCTGGTCGGCGTCGCCATTCTCACCTCCGAGCGTGGCTCCTTCGACAGCCATCTGGAGGCCTTTCCAGCCTTGAAGCGCCGCCTGGAGGGAGCCTCCGAGGCATCCTCCGTCATGGGCGCCGGCCCACTCCGCCAGCGGGTCCGGGGAAGGGTGGCTGGGCGGGTGATGCTGGTGGGTGATGCGGCCGGCTATGTCGACGCGTTGACCGGTGAGGGGATAGCGGTGGCTCTGCGGACCAGTGCCGAACTGGTGCGGTGTGTCGAGCGCGACGACCCAGCGGCCTACGACGCGGCTTGGCGGCGGGTGTCCTGGGAGTGCCGGTTCCTCACCGGTTCGTTGCTCTGGGCCCGCAACAGATCGTTGCTCGCACCCCACATCGTCCCGGCCGCGACGCGGCTGCCGAAAGTTTTCGGTGCCATCGTCAACCAACTCGCCTGAGCCCTGCCCCAGAACGCGCGTTGGCCCGGCGATCGCTCAGACAATCGCCGGGCCCACACGCGACCGAGCATCCTGGTGAAATGCTCGCTCGGGTTGCTCCAGCTCCCTGGTGAAGAGCTGGAACGGTCTGCCCCAGCCTCCTGGTGAAAGGCTGGGACAAGTTCTCGGTGTTTCTGAGTTAAAGATTGCCAGCCGGATGTTGCCCATCCGTTGCCGGAATATGAAGCCTTGTTACTTAGGCCGGTGACCTACGTCTCAGTGCTCCGTGCGCACCGCGGCGATCTGCAGCTGCAGAGCCAGCCGTTCGCGCGGGCTGGACAGGTCGAGCCGGGCGATCTCCCCGATCCGTTTCATCCGGTGCCGCAGGGTGTTCGTGTGCAAATGCAGCTCCCGTGCCGCCTGCTGCGGCTGCCCGGGATAGTTCAGCCACGCCTGCAAGGTGTCGACGAACGCGGTGTCGTGCTCGATGTCATGCCGTAACAAAGTGGCCAACGGCCCATCCAGTTTGGTCGTGTCAAGCGAGGTGACCGCCCGGTGAACAGTGAGGATGTGCCAGGCCTGCTCGACCCGCAGCGCCGGGCCGGGCGCCAGCTCACGGCGTACCAGTCCCAGCAGTTCGACCGCCTCGGCGCGAGAGCTCGGTAGGTCTGCCGCGCCCCGGGCGCGCCCGCCGGCCGCGGCCGTAGTACCGGGGAAGTCCTTGGCTAGGTCTATGACCAGTTTGCGAAGCCAGCGCCAGGAGCCGGGCCCGTCTCCGTCTGAGACGACCGCCAGGACAGTCCCATCCAGGTCGGCGAGCTGCGGCTCGCTCCAGCCGTGGCGGCGACCAGTGGACTCCCAGAGGTCCAGCTCTTGCGGTACGTCGTACGCGGCCGGCGAACCCAGCGCCACCACCCGCCACGGCGCCGGTGGCAGCCGTACGTCGAGCGGAGTGTCAGGGGAGAACTGCCGTAGGACAGTGCGCAGCCTGTCGATCGCACTCCGCCTAGCGACGTCCGCCTGAGCTCTGAGCCGCAGCATGTGCAGCGCAAGCACCGATGCCGCGTTGCTGAGCTCAGTAGTCACCTCTGCGCTCACCGGCCCATCCACCACGGCCCAGATCGACCCGAGCCACTCACCGCCGGCTCGCACGGGTACTACCAGCCGGGGCCGAATACCGTTCGGCCCGTCCGGCACCAGGAACGGCTCACTCGACCGGGCCAGCCGCCTGAAGATCCCTCGGGCCCGGAAGTGTGCAATGACCTCAGCAGGCACCCGACGCCCGACAATCGTCGACACGCGCGTCGGGTCCGTGTCTGTGACGTCATGGAGGCTCGAGTACGCGAGTACGCGGGACTGGTTGTCCTCGATGGTCACCGGCGCGTCGACGATGGCTGCGGCGGCATCAGCCAGCGCGAAGAGCTCCTGGTGCACACCGGCGTCTCCAGCAGCGGGGGAGTCGGGCGCGGCCGCCCTGTCGATCACACCTCGCAGGAGCCAGACCACGTGAGCCCACGTGACCGTCGGCTGCAGTGCGACCAGGGTGAGGCGCCGCTTGTCCGCGTGAGCCACCACGGCCGGGTCCTGGGCCAGTGTCGTCCGCAGGATGATGCCGGAGGCGTTGCCGACTGCACAGCGCTCTACTAGCTCAACTGCCTCCTCCGGACTGCCCAGGCCGAAGCCCAGGACCAGGTCGCCCGGCTGACCGGTCGAAACTTCCTGCGGATCGGCGAGGAAAACATCGCGGACCTCACCGTCGCCCTGCCCGGCGACGACGATCTCGAACAGGGCCGGTCCGACGGCGACGACCAGGTCAGGCACGGTGATCATGAAGTTATTGTGCTCTTGCCACTGTCATCAGTGCCAGCTGTGGTGCGATCGCACCATGACAGCGGTATCGGGCGGCCGCACCATCGATACATGGTCGCTTCCGTGCAAGGCACTCACATCGTCCCGGACCGGGTCGCCGTCGTCGGCGCCGGCATGGTCGGTCTCGCCACCGCCTGGTTCCTCCAGGAGGCCGGCATCGAGGTCACCGTGCTGGATCGCGAAGGCGTCGCCGCGGGTGCCTCCTGGGGCAACGCGGGCTGGCTGACCCCCGGCCTGGCGACCCCGCTGCCGGAGCCGGCCGTTCTCAAGTACGGCGTCCGTGCGGTGCTGAGCCCCTCCTCGCCGGTCTACGTGCCGCCGACGGCGAGCCCGCGGCTCCTTTCGTTCCTGACCCGCTTCGCTCGCAACAGCACCGCCGGACGCTGGAAGACCGCGATGGAGGCGCTGGTGCCGATCAACCGGCAGGCGCTGAACGGGTTCGACGCGCTGGCCAAGGCGGGCGTCGAGGCGGAGACCTACGAGGCCAAGTCGTTCCTGGCGGCGTACCGGACCGAGGCCGAGCGCTCGGTGCTGCTCGAGGAGATCGAGCACATCCACGCGGCCGGCCAGGGCATCGAGTTCGAGGCCATCACCGGTGACGACGCCCGCGAGATCGAGCCGTCGCTGTCCGACGAGATCGGCGCCGCGATCCGGCTGCACGGCCAGCGCTTCATCAACCCGGGCGAGTACGTGAACATGCTCGCCGACTCGGTCCGCGCCCGCGGCGGCGAGATCGTCACCGGCGTGACGGTGAAGGACATCGTGGACGAGATCCGCGGCGTCCGGATCGTCACGGCGGACGGTGAGAGCACGCCGTACGACGCGGTCGTGATGGCGACCGGTGCCTGGCTCGGCGATCTGGCCCGGCAGTTCGGCGTACGGACCGTCGTGCAGGCGGGTCGCGGCTACAGCTTCAGCGTCCCGATCGCGCACGTGCCGGCCGGACCCGTGTACTTCCCGGCGCAACGGATCGCTTGTACGCCGCTGGGCGACCGGCTCCGCGTCGCCGGGATGATGGAGTTCCGCAAGCCCGACGCGAAGCTCGACCCGCGCCGGATCGACGCCATCGTGGAAGCGGCCCGGCCGCTGCTGCGGGACGCGGACCTGGACGCTCGCACCTTCGAGTGGGTGGGACCGCGCCCGTGCACCCCGGACGGCCTGCCCCTGATCGGGGCCACCTCGTCCCCGCGCGTCTTCGCCGCCGGCGGTCACGGCATGTGGGGCATCACCCTCGGCCCGATCACCGGCCAGCTCCTCGCCGAAACCATCACCACCGGCCGCACCCCGACCGAGCTGGCTCCCTTCGACCCCCTCCGCTGACCCACCGGCCAGCAGATCCATCGACCAGACCACCCTCGAACTCCCGTCGCGGCCGAGCCGTACCCCAGCCGCCTCTTCCGCGACGGGACCAGACCGGCCTCCACCCTGCAGGAGACCATCGGCCGGCCCCGTCATCTCCCGGGGCTCCGGCAGCACCACCCCGGGCCCGCGACTCCGCGGTCCCCGGCAGCACCACCCGGACCTGTGACCCCACAGCCCGGCCGCACCACCCCGGAACCACAGATCCGGGCGCACCACCCGGGCCCCTCACCAAGACCCGGCGCACCACCCGATCCGCTCACCACGGACCGGCGGCACCACCCGGATCGCTCACCAGGACCCGGCAGCTCTACCCGGACTGCTCACCGCGATCCGGCGGCACCATCCCGGGACCACAGGCCCGGGGCGTAGTACCGGCGAAGTCCCGGCCCCTGTCGGGAAGTCGTCAGCACCACCGGCGGCCGCAGCCAACGGCCGGCCAGTAGCAACCGGCAGACCCGCCGAGACCCAGCGGATCTGCCAGCACCGGCGGATCTCCGCAGCAACCGGCAGATCCGCCAGCACTACCCGGCCTCCGTACGGCGCCTGCTCTGCGGATACCGGCAGCACCACCCGCGGCTCCCACCCTGCTGGGAGAACCGCGGCGCAGTACCCGGATTCCGCGGAGCCTCACCTCCGGAACCCGGTAGCGGTCCAGCACCCGAGCGCCTGCCGGGACCGTGAACGCAAGACCCGGCTCCCGCGATGCCGCGCGGGAGCCGGCCGCACCACCCAGTGCCCGACCCGGAAGCAGCAATGGACCTTCCGGCCAGAGCACTCGACGCCCGGAGGCCGCAAGGCCACGGGCACCAGCGGTCCTCGGGCGGAGGACCGTTCGCACCACCCGGCCCGGCCAATGAAGCCCGGACTGGAAGAGAGCGCGGCTCCCTCGGGGGCCACGCTCTATCTAATTCCGCAGTGCGGTGTCCGCCCCGATCGGCTCAGCGACATCAAGCTCATCGAGCCGCCCGCGCAGATACCCCCGGATCCACTCGTAGGCCTCTGCTCCCAACGGCACCCTGAGCGGCGAATCGGCCTGCTCGACGGCGTTGATGATCGCCTCGGCAGCCCGTACCGGATCTCCGCTCTGTGTCCCGTGCGACGCCTCGAAGGCGGCCCGAGCGGGCCCGATCAGGGCTGCGTAGTCCTGCAGCGGCTGCCCCCAACTCAACGACCGCCCACCGAAGTCCGTCCGGAACGGCCCCGGCTCGACAATCGTCACCCGGATCCCCAGCGCGGCGACCTCCGCGGCCAGCGCCTCCGAGATCGCCTCCAAGGCAGCCTTCGGCCCCGCGTACGCCGTACCGCCGGCGCCCGACGTCACGCCCACCACCGACGACATCTGCACCACATGCCCCGACCGCCGCGCCCGCATCCCGGGAAGCACCGCCCGCGTCACGGCCAGCGCCCCGAACAGATTCGTCTCGAACGCCGCCCGCAACTCCTCGTCCGCATGCTCCTCGAACGCCCCAGCAGCGCAGACCCCGCGTTGTTCACCAGTACGTCGATCCCGCCGAACGCCTCCTCCGCCTCAGCGACCGCTGCCCGAATACTCGCCCCATCCGTCACATCGAGCCGCGCCACCCGCACCCGCCCAGGCGCCAACTCCGCCAGCTCAGCGATAGCGCCAAGGTCCCGAGCCGTAGCCATCACCCGATCACCGCCATCCCCCCGAGCTTGCCGATCGCTCCGCCCCTGCCGATCGTCCCGCCCCTGCCGATCGCAGCGACCCTGGCGATCGCTCCGACCGTGCCGCGCGCCGAGCGCCTCAACCAGCGCCCGGCCCAGCCCGCTGCTCGTCCCGGTGATCAGCCAAGTCCGTCCATCATTCGCATCCATGCCGTCCACCTTGGCCAATAGTTCGCATGGTTGTAAAGTTTTATTCGATGAACAATTTACGTGAGCGCAAGAAGGCAGCCGCCCGTCAAGCGATGTCGGACGCCGCCACCCGTCTGTTCGAGCAGCGCGGCTTCGAGCACGTCACGCTGAGCGAGATCGCCACCGCGGCCGACGTCTCGGTGAAGACGATCTTCAACTACTTCGGCAGCAAGGAAGACCTGTTCTTCGACGCCGAGCCCCAAGCCCTCGAGAACCTGCTGACCGCCCTCCGCGACCACCCCGGCGAGTCCCACACCAGCGCCGTCCGCGCCCTGCTCCTCGAAGGCCCGATGCTGGACCTCAACTGCCCCTGGCCCGTCGTCGACCAGCACATCTACGAAGCCCTCCGTGCCTTCCACAGCTGCGAGAACGAGTCTCCGACCCTCAGGGCCCGCCGCCTCGTCATCCTCAACTCCTGGACGACGCCCCTGATCGCGGAGACCAACTCGCCAGGCTGGTCCGCCATGCTCGTCGGCCTACTCGCCTTCCGTCACCGACTACTCGTCACCGGCCTGGTCGAAGCCCAGCCGATCACCACCATCGAGAACACCATCCGCGCCGAGATCGGCACCGCCCTCAACGCCCTCGACCGCGCCTACCCGCGGACCTGAGCCACGCGTACGTAGTACCGGCAAACAGAAGCGGGGGGGGGCCCCCCGCCGCGGGGGGGGGGGGGGGGGTTTTATAAATAGGTTTTATATATTGGGGTGTGGGGGGGGGGGCGGGGCGGG
>NZ_JBITDB010000002.1:1030084-1204855 GCF_044453825.1 Kribbella sp. NPDC051620 | reverse complement strand
CCGCGCCCCCCCGCCCCCCCCCCCCCGCCCCCCCCCCCCCCCCCCCCCACCCCACCCCCCCCCCCCCCCCCCCCCCCCCCCCCCCCCCCCCGCTTCCTTATATATAGAGCGTTTGACTCAGTGCGTGTGCGGCTCGGTGCCGTGCTCGGCCTCGTGGGCCGCGATCTGGGCGCGAACCTCTTCCATGTCGACCGCGCGGAGCTGGGTGATCAGGTCCTCCAGCGCCGGTGCCGGCAGGGCTCCCGGCTGCGAGTACAGGACGACACCGTCGCGAACAGCCATCAAGGTCGGGATCGACTGGATCTGGAACGCCTGGGCCAGCTCGACCTGCGCCTCGGTGTCCACCTTGCCGAAGGTGATGTCCTCATGCGTCTCGGACGACTTCTCGAACACCGGTCCGAACATCTTGCACGGACCACACCACTCCGCCCAGAAGTCCACCAGGACGAGCCCGTCGGAACCGACGACCTTGTCGAAGTTCTCCTGGGACAGCTCGACCGTTGCCACTACGACCTCCGAAGTTAGACGAATTCGTCATCCATAACAGCGCAGACCCCGGGAGTGTTCCCGAGGTCCCGCGCGGCACTGTGCAGGGGATCAGATCGGAATGTCGACGAACGGCGACTCGTAGTCCTGCACCTCGTCCAGGATGGCAGCCGCGTCGTCCGGGCTGAGGTCGGCCCGCTCCTTCTCGGCCTGGATCATCTGCTGCAGCAGCCGCGTCTCGCCGGCCGTCGCGAGACCGGTGATCTCCGGATGCCCGTTCAGCAACCAGGCTGTGGCGGCGGTCACATACCGTTGCTCGTCGAACGGCCGGTACCAGGTGTCGTACGTCTTCTCCTCGCCGTCGCGCCAGTTCCGCCGGGAGATCATCTTGATCGTCATCAGCGCGGCGTCGCTGGCCTTGACCGCTTCGACGAGCGCTGCGTAGTCGTCGGCGTACTTCGGATCGGTGGACAACTTGTAGTTGAGCGGCGTCAGCACGCTGTCGAAATCGAACCGGCGCAGCCCCTCGAGATGAACGGACGGCGCCTCGGCGGTGTGCCCGGTGATGCCGATCGCCGACACCATGCCCTCCTCCTTGGCGCGGATCGCGGCCTCGAGCGAGCCGCCCTTGCCGGTGACCAGGTCGAGGTTCTCCAGATCGCAGACGGCGTGCATCTGGATCAGGTCGAGACGATCGGTCTGCAGCCGCTCGAGCGACCGGTTGATCTCCGACCAGGCCTCGTCGTACGTGCGCCGTCCGGTCTTGGTGGCCAGGAAGATCCGGTCCCGGATCTCCGCCATCCGCGGCCCGAGCCGCAGCTCGGCCTCGCCGTAGTCGGCCGCCACGTCGAAGTGGTTGATCCCGGCGTCGAGGGCCTCCTGGATGGACGCGTCGGCGCGATCCTGGTCGACCCCACCGAGTGATGCCGCGCCGTAGATCAGTACCGAGCTCTGGTGCTCCAGACGCCCAAGCCGACGAGTCTCCATCGCATGTCCTCTCAAAGGTCCTCTGATGCGTCAAACCCTAGTACTTTGACCCCGCGCCACGGGAGAGTTTTCCACAGGGCGGACCGGGTGATCGGTTACTATCTGTGATCAGTTGGATCGTTCTGCTTACCATGTTGTTCGCACGGGTTTTCGAACCTGTCTGACCCGTGTGGCATGGTATGCGCTGCCTGATCGACGTGATCGGGCATGAGAGAGGAGTTATGGCGACGGTACCGAAGGTGTCACGCTTCACCCGTGAATGTGCAGCGAGCGCAGAAGCGGGTAACAGTATGGCTGCGGGGAGCGATGGAGCTTCCGGATCCTGTTCTCAGGTCTCCCGGTGGACAGTTGCTTGCCGTATCCTCCCGGCTACTGTCCGCGTAACTGCTGTCTGAGGGGCGGGTAGCGATGAGTTGGTGGCGAACGTTGCTGAATCTGCCGCCAAAAGGTGAGCACTGGGCGGACCAGCGGCGAACGAAGAAGGCGGGCAGACAACGCCCGCAGAACACCGCACCGGAGTGGTGGTCCCACCCCGACGGACCGGTGTCACCCACGCCTCGGCAGGCGCAGGGGGTGGCGGCGCAGTACAGCCAACCCCAACCACCGAACAGCGGTGGCGTGATGGCCCCGCCGCGTCGCCCGCAACAGCCCGGTGCCCAGCCCCCGGCCGGCCAGGTGCCCCCGGGTGCGCCTCCTGGCCAGCCGCCGGCGGCAGCCCGTAGTACGGGGCAGCCGGAGGGTGGGACTAGGCAGCCCGAGCGGCTCCGGCAGCGGTCACCGCACGGTGCCCACGCGGCGCCCGGCCCGGTCCGCGAGCCGATCCTCGAGCCGAATCAGACACCTTGGGCGACCGAGCCCGAGTCCTCTTTCTCCACCTGGGCGCGGCGGTTCTTCCGCGGCCTGGTGGTGGCCGTCCTGCTGCTCGCCGCGATCAGCGGGGTACGGTCCTGGGTCCGGCCCAACACCTCCACCACGACCGGCGGCCAGACCACCCAGTCCGGCTTCCCGGCCGACGAGGCCCGCGCGGTCGCGACCCGGTACGCGGTCTCGTACCTGAACTGGGACGAGACCAACCCCGACGCCCGGCCGGCCGCGATCGCGCTCGATCTGGCCGACAAGCTGGACACCCGGGCCGGATGGAACGGTCAGGGCAAGCAGACCGCCGACAAGGCCTACCCGGGTGAGGTCAAAGTCGATCCGTCCGGCATCACGGCGGTCGTCGACGTCCGGGTGCAGGTCCGGGCGTTCACCAAGTCGGGCCGGACCTTCGTGCCCGGCCCTTACACGTGGCAAAGGGTCTCCGTGCCGGTGGCACGGACGGCATCGCGGGTCGTCGCCAGCGGCCCGCCCACCTTCGTCGCCGACGAGCGGGCGGCACTGCCCGACAACATGCCGGGGGCCGGCCAGCCCGACGACGACCTGACCGCGGCCACCTCGAAGGACGCCGAGGCGTTCTTCAGCGCCTACGCCGAATCCGACGAGAAGGTCGAAGCGGTGGCGGCGCCCGGTGCAGCGATCCACAGCCTGAACGGGGTCGTCACGCTGGACGACCTGGAATCGTGGCAGGTTTACGCCGGAGACGACAACGAGCGCCGGGCCACGGCCGCCGTTACCTGGGACGGGGCCGGGGACGCGACCCTCAAGCAGACCTACACGCTCACTCTTCGGCGTACTGTCGCCGCGGACGGAGCACAGCGATGGCAAGTGGCTGCCGTCGGATGACCACGCCAGACTGCCGTCGGATGACCAATGCACCAAGGGAGATACCGCAATGATGACGCACCAACTCGTCGCGAGCGTGGTGGAGCTGACCGCGCCGATGGCCGACAGCAACGTCCCCACCGGGGCGGACTTCAAGGACTGGGTCCTGGTCATCGCGGGGAACATCTTCATCGCGATCCTCGTGCTGCGCGCGATCGGCCACTACTTCAAGCGCGAGTGGGGCGAGCTGTTCGGTCACATCGCGGCCGGAGTGCTGGTCGGTGGGCTGATCTACGCCAACAACCAGACGATCAACGTGCTCAAGGGCTTCTGGGGATTGCTGGCCGGAGGTAATTGATGCGTGTCGGCCGCACCCTGACCCACCACTTCGAGATCGAGACCCGGCAGTACGACCTGCTCGGGATCGATCTGGGAGAAGGCGCCCGCCGGCGGATGATCATCTTCGGCGCGGTGATCATCCTCGTCTGGATCGCCCTGCTCGTCCCGTTCATCGGGGTGCCGCAGAAGGCCACCGTCAGCCTGTACATCGTGCCGCCGTTCGTGATCACCGCGTTCGGCTGGCGGGCCGGCAAGCACCACGAACGCCGCCGCCGGGTGACCGAGTGGGCGCTCGCCGTCCGCTACGCGCTGCGCGCCCATCGCCCGGTGATCGGACTCGGCGCCCGGGCCGCCGACAAGACGGAGTACCTGCCGTGGCGCGAGCGCGTCGCGACCCAGAAGGTGGCCAACCTGGCGAAGGCCAGAGTGACCCCGGAATGGGAACGCGAGGACGTGGTGGAGCTTGACCCGCAGGTCCGGGCCGGCGCCGAGATCACCGTGAACCAACGGGCTCGCCTGCTCGGAGCCGACCACGTGCAGAGGGTCAGTCGCAGGACGTCGCCGGGCCGATCGAAGAACAAGGGGCACTGATGAAGATCGCTGACAAGCTCCTGAACCTGGTCGGTGTCGGCCGCGAGCGCGGCCTGCCGCCGCCACGCCTGGTCGCCATCGCCGACGGTCTGCTGGTGACCGAGCGCAGCGCCGAGGCGTGGTTCCTGATCTCGGTCGCGAACACCGACCTGGCCACCGAGGGCGAGCAGGACGCCGCCCTCGACGCCGCGGTCAGCGCCGCCGCGACCATCCTCGGCGACCGGCTCAGCCACCTGAAGGTGGTCTGGGGCCGTTCGACCGGCATGGACTACATCGACAGCGTGGCCGGCCACTACCGGATCGGTGACCACGAGGGCTGGGCGCAGACCCGCGCCGACCGGATCGACGAGATGCGGATGCCGGAGCGGTACGTCGCGCTCGGCGTGCACCTCAGCGACCGCGACCCCCGGGCGACCGCGCAGGTCCGCGGCTCGATCAGCGACGCCCTCGGTACGACCTCGTGGCGGGTGAGCGCGCGCGAGCTCGCGCACCTGGACGAGCGCGTCCACAAACTCGCCCGCCAGCTCGGCTCGACCGTCTGGCGCGCGCACACGGCCCCGGCCGAGGTGATCTCCTGGCTGATCAGCCGCGAGATGCACCGCGGAGCGGTGGCGGCACCCCGTCGCGGCCTGATCACCGGCGCTTCGCTGGCCCGGCTGACGTCCGGCCGGGTCGTGCCGTACACCGACCACCTGCGCATCTACGACTCGCGCGGCCAGATCGCGGCGTACACGAGTGTGCTCGCGATGACCGACTTCCCCGAGGAGCTCGAGACACCGGGCGCGGGGGAGTGGCTGCGGACGCTGTCCGAGATCAAGGCGATCGACGACGACGGCGACGAGATCGACGTCACCGTCGAGGCCTCGGTCCGGTTCCGGGTACTGACCAAGAAGACCGCCCGGCACCTGGTCGACGAGACCCGCAAGTCGGCCAAGGAGCAGCGCCGGTCGGCCGCGAAGGGCACCGCCGAGGAGACGGCCGACGAGATCGTCGAGACCGAGCGGATCATGCGGGAGGTCAAGCGCGACATCAACCGCAGCGGCCTGACGCTGGTCGAGGACCACCCACGACTACTGGTCAGCGCGGACACTCGCGAGGATCTCGACGCGTACGTCGACGCGGTCATCGCGCACTACGCCGACCGCGGTATCACGGTTGCCGCCGGTGCTGACGAGCAGCGCGACCTGTGGCTGGAATCGCTGCCAGGCGACCAGCTCCGGGTGCCCGATCTGGGGCATGTGCGGGAGTCGACCGCGTTCTTCGGCTCGTGGTTCTGGGGCGGGGCGTCGATCGGTGACGCGACCGGTCCGGCGATCGGGTATCTGACCGGGTCGACGCCTGGGTTGGTGCGTTTCGACGCGGCGGCCGGTTCGGCTTTGGGTGACGCGACGACGACGCTGTTCCTCGGTCGTTCGGGTCGAGGCAAGACGACTGCGGCGATGCTGGGTGGGCTCGATTCGGCTTTTGCCGGGGCGTGGGTTCCACTTTTGGATTTGAAGGGTGATGCTGCTGGGGTGTCGGCGGTCGCCGCGGAGTACGGGGTACCGACTGCCGTCATCGAGATCACGGCCCAGTTCTCGGGCGCTGCCGACCTGCTGCGCGTACTACCTGTGGACGACGCGTTGCTGCAGGCTCCGTCGCAGCTCATGTTGCTGCTGCCGCCACACCTGCGAGGTGCTGCCGAAGCTCCAGTCATGGCGGCGACACGTGCGGAGATCCAGTCGCCCGATCCGTCTTCGTGGGGTGTCATCCAGCGGCTGTGCGCGGCCGAGTCGGAGACCACCCGGACCGTCGGTTTCGCCCTGCGCGACCTGGTCGAGACGGGCCTCGGCTCGGTCGTCGCCGGACCGCCGTCGGGTCTTTCGTCCTTGACGACGAACCCGGGCCTCTGGGTCGTACAGATGCCAGGCCTGACCCTGCCGTCGCCGGAGTCCGCGCCCGAGTCGTGGTCCCCGATCGAGCGCGTCGGCATGGCTTGCCTCCGCGGCTGCCTCGCCTGGATGGTCCGTACCACCGGCCGCCGCGAGTTCCGCGGCCGCTCCAAGGTCGTCATCGTCCCCGAGGTACACCTGCTGACGAAGACGCCTGACGGGGCCAGCTTCCTGGACTACATCGCCCGCGTCGGTCGTGCCCTGGGTGCCTCCCTGGTCCTGGACACCCAGGACCCCGCATCCATCCTGAAGCTCCCCGGCCTGGTCGAGCAGATCACCACCCTGTTCGCGTTCAGCCTTCGCTCCCGCGAACAAGTCGACTCGCTCCTCGAACTGCTGGGCCGGCCGCAGACCGCGCCGTACCAAACCCTGGTCCGCGGCATCAACACCGCCGCCAACGGCAAGAGCATCCGCCACGGCCACTGCATTATGCGAGACCGCTGGGACGAGGTCGCCACCGTCCAGATCGACATCCCCAGCCAGCGCGTCGCCGAACTCCTCCGCACCACTCCCGAGTCCGAACACGACCTGGAACCGACCCAGCCGATCCTCCCGCCCTACGAGGACCCGGACCCCTTCGCCGAAGACGACGAAGACCGCGCCGAGGCTGCCCTCCAACCAGCCGCGTCCGCCGCCTCCCAAGCCGAAGCCCACACCCAGGAACCCGTTCAGGACACCCCCCTCCCATCGGTCCCGGTAGTAGAAACCTCCAACCACCACGCCCCCGCAGTCCCCACCGCGCCGGCCACCCCCTCTCCCAACGGCGTGGACCACCACCACCCACCCCGCTACGAAGAACCAATCGGCCCCAACGAGGTATACGACCAAGAAGCCGACGAAGCCGCCTACAACGAAGCCATGTACCCCGCCAACGAGCCGGACCCCGACAAGTCCCCGAGCAACGGTTCAGGCAAGAAGGAGCACGTCGCATGAAGTGGTCGCGCCGCATCAGAACGGCGCTGACCGTCCTGACGTTCTCCCTCATCATCACGGCTCAGCTCGCCCTGGCGGCAGATCCGCAGCAACAGACCACGCCGACAGGCTTCGGTGACCTGTTGCCGGCACCTGATCTGACCCACGGGGATACCCGGACGCTGTTCGAGCAGTACAACCCGATGGCCTACAGCCTCGAGTTCGAGGGAAGCTTCAGCGATCCGTTCCGGCCGGTGTTCAACTCGTTCGCCGAGTTGCTGATGCTGTACGTCGTCGCGGCCACTCGTGCGGCGATCGCGATCGGTTGGTGGCTGTTCTCGTTCACGGACGTTCGCGCTCTGATGGATTCGACGTCGAGCGCCATCGGCGACGTCAGCACACAGCTGTCGGGCTGGCTGCTTCCCTCCGCACTCGCACTGGGGGCGGTGGCGGCCTACGTTCAGCGTAAGTCGAGCGGTTCCGCGCTCGGGCAGCTCGTCTGGGTGTTCGCGGCAGGCCTGTTGGCGATCAGCTTGGCAGCCGGCCCAGCGACCTGGTTGAAGGGCGTGGACGGCGCTCGGCAGGTCGGAGCCGAAACTGTCATGGGTGCATCAGGGCAAGTAGTCGGCGGGACACTGAAGACACCTTTTGAGACGCCGGAGCCTGCATTCCCAGGCTCGCCCCGCGACACCATGCTGAGGAAATCCGGCGACGCGGCCTGGCGCGGTTTCGCCGTGACGCCGTGGTGCATCGCGGAGTTCGGGTCGATGGAGGCGTGCGGACGCTACGGGAAAGCGATGCTTGACGTCGGGGTCGACAAAGACAAGCGTATGGACTACGTGAAGAACGACATCGCGAAAGCCGAGGGCGGTGGCGACACTCCGACCGTCAAGTGGGCCAAGGGCGAGAATCCTTTCGGAAGGATCGGCGTCCTGCTGATTGCGGCAGTAGCCGCGACGCTGTTCGCCTTTCTCAACATCGGGCTTGCCGCGACTGCGTTGATGGCCTTTGTAGGTTGCTTGATAATGCTTGTCGTTGGCGTTGTCTTCGCATGCCTCTTCATCATTCCTGGCCGGTCCCGACAGTGGGGCATGAACTGGCTGGAGGCATTACTGGGACTGGTTCTGCAATCCGTGGCGGCGATGCTGGTATTCGGAGTCGCCTTGTCACTTCTCACAGCTGTCTTCAGCCTGAGCCAGAGTCTTGGCTGGTTGCCCGTGACTGGGTTGGCCTTGGTGGTCCTGATCGCCGCATTCCGGCTACGGCGCCTGCTCGAGTCGATGACGACAATGATGCGGCCGGGCGTAGGCAGCATGATGATGGGTTCTTTTGCCCGCCGGGGAGCAGTACAGGCGGTTCGTCGCGTCGTCACAGCTATCCGGAGCCGCGGGGCGGCGCCTGCTACCGCGGACGGGGAGAGAAGTCGTCCGACGACGCAGCGTGGTGGAGGACAGGAGCCGGACGGCCGTACCGATACGACTCGCGTCTACCGGAAGATGCCGGCCCCCGGATCGGGTCGCGGGCAGCAGGCCGAGGGACAGGCAGACACGTCCTCGGAGCGGAGGATCGGTAGGCCGGGAGACCCGAACCGGCCTGGTGTCAGCGGACCCGGGACCAAGAAGCCTGGCGATCGTCGCGATGCGACGATTCGGCCTGGCGGCGTTTCCGCGCCAAGCGGGGCGAAGCCGGCAACAAAGCGGGTGTCGAGAGACATCTTCCAAGGTGGCACCATCGAGGCGCCGAAGCCCACTGTGAATTCGAGCAAGAACTCCACCGAACGCAGTTCAGGTCGGCACGCGAAGGTGTCGTCGACTGCCGCACAGTTGCGTCAGGGACGGTACGAGCCCAGAAGGTTTGTCCCGTCCGCAAGTCTTCGGGAAGGTCCGCCGAAGGCGCCGAGGGAGATTCGCAAGGTCGCGGCAGCTCAGCGGCATTACCGGGAGTACTCGGCTGCGCGGAGCAGTGGGCCGACCAGCCATCGATCCCCGGGCGGACGGTGATCCAAGGTGGGCGCAGGGCCAGGGCGTAGGGAGGGAAGCCGACCGGGTCGGCCTGAGGACGATGATCCGTGGCTCAGCGGAGGCTCTCCGGAGGTCGACGAAAGCCGTCGTTCGCGGCGGGATCGTCGACGTGAAGATCTTGCCCGCCAACGCGCGACGTTACGCGATCGGCGCACGAGCGAACCCGCCAGTCCGGTTGGGGTGATCGTCGTCATCTTGCTGCTTGCGATCCTGGTCCTCGGCATCGGCGGCGGATTGCCGCAGCTGTTGCACCGTGGCTCGGAGGATCAGGGACCGATCGGCGTGCTGACGCCTGGTGGATCGGGTACGGAAGCACCACAGACGCCCGGCAGCCCGCTGTCCAGCGTCACCTCTGGTGCCACCCCATCCCTGACCACACCACCTATCCAGACCCAGCGCCCAGGCGCGCTGGAGACCACTTCAGCGGACGACACAGCGAAGAAGTGGGCAACGCTGTTCTATACGCGCACGCCGGCCACCGAAACTTATGGACAGCTGGTGGGACGAGCGGCTGAGTTCACAACGTCAGAACTGGAATCGAGTTTCTCCAGCACCGGCGATGCCACTTATGACGCACTCAAAGCCTCGGGTGGGACCTCCAGGGTGGTGTCCATCGCTCTGGGTCCGCCACGCCCGGACACCGCGCCGGTCGACACTCCGACCCGGATCACCAGACTCGTCACGGTCACGGTTGCGACTACGGGCAAGGACCCTTCGCAGTTCGAGATTCCGCTTCTGCTGACGATGACTCCGGATGCGGGTCGCTGGCTGGTCAGTGCCGTCGACGGCGGTACCGGGCCATGAGCGCCCGTGGTGAGCGCGATGTATAGCGCAAGAGACCTGGCCGATGCAGCGGGTCTCGGTAGTGCGAGGGGAGTCGCCACCAAGGTCGCGGCAGCCGGCGGCCTGCTGATTCTGATGGTCGTCGTGATGCTTGCACCGTTCGGAGCGAGAGGGGATCAGATCAATGCTGCGTGTCCGCCCGGAATCGCCGGAGGCGCTCGTGATCCGATGCCGGACGGACCGCTGCGGATTACTCAGATCGCGTACGCGAAGATCATCGATGGTGTAGCTGTGTCGCGAGGGCTTCCGGGACAGGCCACTTTGGTTGCCCTGATGACCGCCTTGCAAGAGTCGCAACTGCAAAACCTTTCCTACGGTGATCGCGACTCCGTCGGCCTTTTCCAGCAGCGTCCGGCGGCGGGCTGGGGGACGGCGGAACAGATCATGGATCCTGTTTACGCCGCCCAGGCGTTCTTCGGAGGCTCTCAGCCGCCGAGCCCGCCAGGGCTGGTGGACATCAATGGCTGGGACTCGATGCCGTACACGGTTGCCGCCCAGGCAGTCCAGGTCTCGGCCTTCCCGGACGCCTATGCCCGTCACGAGGACACCGCTCGTGACATTGCCGAAGAGGCCGGGATCGATCTGAACAGGGCAGGTGATCCGTACGCAGGACGCGGGCGCCCCGGGCCGCGTCCGATTCGCGCCGTCCCGTCGGCGGCGGATGCTGCGGCTCAATGCGGTGGTGGGCTTGTCAGTGGGCGCCCCATCGGGGGAGTTTGGCCGCCGGAGGAGCAGAGCATTCCAGACCCGACCGGCACAGGTGGAATGGTCACACCCAGGACTGCAGCGTGGGTGGCCAAGGCCAGGGCGGCGCTGCCGAATCCAAGCATCTCCTGCTGGGACGCCCATGTATGGAATCCGACCAGTGACCACCCCAAGGGCAAAGCGTGCGACGTGATGGTCGGCGCCGATTCCCGCAAGTCGCCGCCTGCCAAGGCGAGAGGCGATCAGATAGCGAACTGGACCCTCCAGACGGCGGCGACCACGGGTGTTCGCTACGTCATCTGGTACGGGAAGATCTGGAGCGCGAGAACAGGCCAATGGCGGCCGTACAACGGCGGCGGCGTCTACAATCCGACGGATGCGACTGGTGGTCACTACGACCATGTGCATGTGTCGATGTACTGACGACTGGCAACGCTCAGGCAGGTCGACGACCATGGAAACGTACTCAGTGAAGGGATCCTCAACTGTGCAGCCGTCCGGCGGATCGAAGGCATCCCATGAGCGGCTCTGACGGCAACGGCGACAAGCCGGGCGGGTTCTCGCCTGACGACTGGAAACCGCCCGCGGGGGGTCCTCAAGGTGGCGCACCGGATGCACCCGACTATGCGCCCGGATCGTTCTCCTTCAGCGATCCGGTTTCATCGACGCCCATTACTCCACAGGGACCCAGGATCACGGTTCCGTCAGCGGCTCAACTGTTGCTCGGGATCCCGTGGGTGATCTGGAGCCTCGGAGTTGTCTCGTCGCTGTCGGCGATGTTCTTCGATGGCTTCGCCACCGTGGTCCCAGTGGTGATCTGGATACTGTCCGGGCTGGTGATCTTCTGGCCTCGCACTGAGGATTATCTCGCCAGGTATCTCTTTCGCCTTCGCCGCCCGACGATGCTCGAGCAGCAGAAGCTTGACGTGGCATGGCGCGCCGTCTGCTCCCAGGTTCACGTCGATCCGCAGTACTACAAGCTGTGGATCGAGGAGTCGGACGACATCAATGGCTACGCGATGGCTGGGAAGTCGATCGCGGTAACACGCTGGGCCCTCAACTCCCTGCCGCCCCGGCAACTCCAGGCCGTCCTGGCTCACGAACTGGGTCATCATCGAGGCGGGAACACGTGGACGGCCCTGGTGGTCTTCTGGTACGCGTTGCCTGGCCGCTCTGTAGCGGGCCTGGTGCGGGCGATCTCCGGCACCAACCCGGTCGTCGGGTGTCTGGTTGCTGCCTTTCTCTTCCTCAGCGCCGTCGGCCTGGCGCTTGATTCCTGGATCTTTCATCGCAGCTGGGGCTGGGCCTTCTATGCAGTTCTGCCATTCCTCGTTCCGATTCCACTCGCCTGGTTCACCAGGAAGTCCGAGCTGATGGCGGACCAAGTTGCCGCAGACCTCGGGTACGCGCGCGATACCGTCGCATTCCTGTACGAGCTGCAGGCACAGGGAGAAGATGTCGCGAGACGCGCGGCCGGTTGGAGAGGTGCTGTCTACTCGAGGCACCCGTCCGTGGCAGACCGCATCACAGCACTCGAGCGCTACCTCCAGAACAGTCGACCATGACCAAACGCCGCGAACACTTCGAAAACCTGAAGAAGAAACTGACGGCCATGGCGGAGTCGGTTTCTCGCCCCGCGGATGCTCCGACTGGAGCCCCCGCGGGGCCGGTCGCGCCTCCGTGGGAGTCGATTAGAGGTACGCACCCGGGCCTTGCCGCGCAGTTGGATGATCTTGCGGCGAGCGCTGACTTCAACGACGTCGATCGTGCGCGTCTGACCAATGCGATTCGCGGCCAGGTTGCCAACCCGCCGGAGCTAGAACGACTGGCGCAGGCGATCGAGCGTGATCGCAGTGCTGCTTTGGTCCACCCATCGCAACAGCGTGATCTGCCGGGCCGGCGGTTCGCACGCCACAACCTGTTGGCCGGCCAAGTCAGACTTGGCGAGGTCGTACCGGACCACCGTGGTGACTTCGAGATCACCGGGGACTTCGGCATTGACCTCGACGTGCTGAGGACCTCCCTCTTGGTGATCGGTCCGCCAGGCTCGGGCAAGACCCGTGGCATCGCCACGCCGATCGTCGAGCATCTCTCGTTGGCGGCGCTCACCGGCAGGGCGAGCATGGTCGTGGTCGATCCAAAGGGCACGGACTTCGCTTATGACGGCTGGTTCGACGTCACTATCGACCCCTTGAACCCAACGTGTGGGTTCAGCCTTTTCGGCGGCTCTCGAACGGCGGATGTTGCGGCAGACCGGCTTGCGTCGGCTCTTCTGCCACCTGCGGTAAGCGACGACAAGGCCTACTTCATCGATGCTTCGAAGAACGCTCTCTACGCATGTTTGGCACCGTTCGAAGCGGCGTATGAGCGTTGGCCTACAGTTCCTGAGCTACTCGGCCTGCTCCGTGCAGAGCAGTCTTCGATCGACAGGGTGAAAGAACGCCTCAAGGGTCCTGGCGCGAAGGAGATGAAGGCGCTTCTCGATACGCGGAAGAACCAGACCCTTCGAACAGCCGACCCCGCTGCGAGCCTGGTGGAACGATTTGCTTTGTTGGACCGCCCTGCGCTTCGGAAGCTGCTGGATCACCCCGGCCCGACTTTCCAGATGCGCGATCTCAACAGGCCCGTGAGGGTTCGGGTCTCTCTTCCTGAGGCAGAGTATCCGGACGCCTCGCGGATCCTCGCGCGTCTCGTGGTGTCGCAGTTCGTCCAGATCACCTCCTCTTCTGAGACCGACCGCTCGATCTTCAAGGCTCTGGTGATCGACGAGGCCGGCCGGTTCGTCGACGACTACGTGGCGAGGGGGGTCCAGAAGTTGAGGTCGAACAATGCAGGCCTGGTCCTGCTCTCACAGACGATGTCGGACTTTCCGATCGAGGTTCGCGCGACGATCTTCGGTTCGACCGGGTGCAAGGCGGTGTTCGGGGGCATCGACCCGCAGGACGCCGACGTGTTCTCGAAATGGTTCGGCGACCAGTACGTCAACGAGACGACCATCAGCCGCAGTGCGCAGTCGGGGACGCAGTACAACCAGCGCGGGATGCCGGATGGCCGGAGTAACAGCCAGACGTCTGGCTACAGCATCCGTAGGGTCGAACGAGCGCGGTGGACTGTGTCCGACATCATCACGGGTGTACCGGCCGGCCATGCGCTGATTTCGCTGGCACGCTCGAACGGAGCTCGGGTCGGTCCGGTCCTCGTCAACCTCAGAGCATAAGCAGACCGCGGCGCACGGAGTGAGATCCATAGATGCGCCGCGGTCTCATCAGCTTCAACGGTGTTGGTCCACCTCGGCCGACGGCAACGATCATACCCGGATCGGACCGATGGGTTGGTGATGGCGGGGCTGCAGTCTGATTGGTAGCCTGAGGTCTCAAACAAAAGTACTACAAGGTGCTTTCGTTCACTTGTGATCGATTCGCCTTGTGGTTGTTGGTCCAACCGTGGCGAACTTTCACCTGTTATCAGGAGTGAGATCCTATGGTTGCCACCAACACCCGTCGTACGCGCACTGTTTTCGTCAAGAGAGTTGAGCGTTGGAATGCCAACTTGGTTGCACTTACCTCGTTGATAGCGAGCTTTACTGGTTTGCTTCGGCAGGCTGTTCAGGTCGTCCTCATCGTGGTCGCTGCCGTCGCGGTGTTCTCTCCGGGGCTTTTGCCGCTTGTGGCTGCGGTGTCGGCTCTGCTCTTGCAGATTCGGCGCTCGTAGGCGCTGGCCACGTGCAGCTCGACCCTTTGGGGTCGGGCTGTTCGTGCATTAGGGGAGGAAGCGGATTTCGGGGGTGGTGGCTGTGGGGGCTATGAAAGCCAGGAGGTTTTGGGCTTCGGTTTCTATGGTGTTGCGGGTGGTTGGGGTGAGTTTGGTTAGGGGTTGGATTTGCAGGGTTGGGGTTTTTGTGGGTTTGGGGCGGGTCCAGAGGGCTGTTAGGTGGCCGTCGTGGAGGATGGCGCCTTTGCTGAGGGGGAGAGGGGTGGGGAGGAAGCGGGCGCGGTTGGCGTGGGAGAGGAGGAGGTTGTCGTATTCGGGGAGGAAACGGGTGGGGACTTCGCAGCGCTCGTCTGGGAGGACTTGGTCGGGTAGGTCGTACAAGGGGCGGTTGGTGTCTGGGTCGGTGTAGGTGCGGAGGGTCAGGCGGTCGAAGACCTCGGAGAGGTGGGTCAGGCCGGACCAGGATTGGGCGTCCAGGACTGTGGCGGGGCCGTAGGCGGCTAGGTAGCGGAGGACCAGGGCGTCTACGTCGGGGGTGGGGGTGATGGGGGTGCCTAGCCAGAGGTCGGCGGTGGACATGGTGGGGTTGCCGGACTTGCCCCAGACTCCGCGGGGAGGGATCTGGATGGTGGGGAGTAGGCAGCGGACGGCGTGGGCCAGGGATGGGGCGTCACGGTCGGGCCAGAGGGGGGCCAGGTGGTCGCGGAGTTCGGCGGCTGTGGCGGGGGCGGTTTCGAGGCGGGCGGTGCCGGCGGCTAGGACGGCTTGCATGTCCAGGCCTTCCAGGCGTTTGCCGCCGTACGTCGTGTTGGAGTAGACCTCACGTTCCAGGCGGGGCTGGATGAGGCCGCGGATGGCCAGGAAGTCGCGGCTGGACATCAGGTGGATGGTGGCTCGCATGAGGGAGCCGCGGACGGCCTGGCGAGTCTCCATAAGGTCGGCCAGCTCGAGAGGGTCGAAGTCGACCAGGCGGGTCCACAGGCCGATGTAGGGAGCCAGCGGGATCTGTGCCTGCATGCCGACCAGGTGCTCGATCGCTTCGAGAGCAGTGGCGGAGCGACGGGAGATCAGCCATTGGCGGTCGAGAGTGGCCCTGTTCTGGGCTCGCAGGCTCAGCTTGGTCATGGCCGATCCTCTCCCCTCGGCGAGGTCAACGCCAGCGGCCGGCGAAGGCCTCGATCCGGGCCGGTACGCAATCGAAGCGATGGCGACCGCATGCCGGTGGCCATCGGGCAACCATTCCGGGCAGCACCAGCCGAGTCGATAAGGAGGAGGTAGGAAGTGGCAGCCGCTGACTAGATGTTTTCCCTTGCCAACCCGGGGTGACGCAAAGTTTTGCTTCCCACGACGGTGCCGGGCGAACTAGGGTCGCGACGGATCGTAGTCGTTTCACCACGGTCGTTCGCCCACCTTGGGAGGGAATGCGTATGAGGGAGCAGTCGCGTCGCCGGAAGGCGATCGCAGCCATCACCACCACTGGAGTGGTGCTGGCACTCGGGATCTCGTTCACCAGCGCGGCGGGGGCAGCGCCGGCGAGCAGCCAGGCAGCCGGTGCGGTTCCGGCGAACCTGAAGCTGATCAAGACCAAGACTTCGCTGCTCGGCAAGCACTACTGGTACCAGCAGACGTTCAAGGGCCTGCCGGTGATCGGCGGGTACTACGCGAAGCACGTCGACAAGTCGGGCAAGGTGCAGATCGCGGACGGCCGCGACGCCGTACCGGCCAACCTCGACGTCAGCGCGAAGGTCGCCTCGGCCAGCGCGACGAAGAGCGCCAACACGGCCGTCACCGCAAAAGCCGCGCGTAGCCGCAGCACAGGCGGCAAGAACGTCACCCCGACGCCGGCCGCGACCCAGGGTGCGGCCCAGTTGGCCGTGCTCGGCGGACCGAACGCCAAGCTGGTCTGGAACGTCACGTCGCGCTCGACCGAGGGCGTCAGCCGCTCACTGGTCGACGCCAAGACCGGTACGGTCGTGGAGTCGAAGGTGATCAGCGACAACATCGACGGCACCGGCTCGGTCTTCGACCCGAACCCGGTCGTCACGCTGAAGAACGAGGACCTGACCGACCAGGACGACAAGAACCAGAACGCCTTGTTCCTGGCGCAGAAGAACGTCATCCTGCGCAACCTGGACGGCTCGGGCAAGCTGAACGGCACCTACGTCAACATCGCCGAGGCCAAGGGCGGGGTGGCGGTCAACAAGAACAACCACTTCGTATACCAGCGGGCCAACGACAAGTTCGAGCAGGTGATGGCGTACTACCAGGTCAACCAGACCCAGGAGTACATCCACTCGCTCGGCTTCAGCGACGTGAACAGCGAGTCGCAGGACTTCTCGATCAACACCTTCGAGGGCGACAACTCGTTCTACGACCCGTCGACCGACGTCATCACGATGGGCGAGGGTGGCGTCGACGACGCCGAGGACGCCGAGGTGATCTGGCACGAGTACGGTCACGCGATCCAGGACGACGTCGTTCCCGGTTTCGGTGAGTCGGAGCAGGCCGGCGCCATCGGCGAGGGCTTCGGCGACTACTGGGCCGTCCAGCAGTCCATCCCGGTCAGCAAGAACTACGACATCCCGTGCGTGATGGACTGGGACGCCACGTCGTACACCGACGGACCGAAGCACTGCCTGCGCCGTACCGACACCGGCAAGACCACCGACGACATCGACGGTGAGGTGCACGACGACGGTGAGATCTGGTCGAACGCGCTCTGGGACATCCAGAAGGCACTCGGCCGGACCAAGGCCAACAAGGTGATCCTGCAGGGCACGTTCTTCTACGCGCCGGACACCTCGTTCGCCGACGCCGCCCGGGTGACCGTGCAGTCGGCTCGCCTGCTCTACGGCAAGGCGGCCGCCGCTCAGGTGACCACCGCCTTCAAGGCGCGCAAGATCCTCTAGTACCAGACTCAGGCTCATGCGCCCACCACTACTGTGGGCGCATGAGCTGGAGCACTTCGGACATCCCCGACCTGACCGGACGCCGTGTTCTCGTCACCGGCGCGACCAGCGGACTCGGCTACGAGACCGCCCTCGAACTCCTCAAGCACGGCGCCGAGGTGACGATCGCCGCCCGCAACCCGGAGAAGTCCGAGCAGGCCGCCGCGAAGCTGAAGGCCGCCACCGGCAAGGACGCGAGAATCCTCGAGCTCGACCTGGCCGAGCTGGCCAGTGTCGAAGAGGCCGCCAAGAGCTTCAGCGCGACGTATGACAGCCTCGACATCCTGGTCAACAACGCCGGCGTGATGGCACCGCCGTACCGGCAGACCGCTGAAGGCTTCGAGTTGCAGCTGGGCACCAATCATCTCGGCCACTTCGCTCTCACCGCCCGTCTGCTGCCGTTGCTGCTGCAGGCGAAGGCCCCGCGGGTCGTCACCGTCAGCTCGTTCATGCACAAGACGGCGACCACGATCCGCCAGGCCGACTTCCGCGCCGAGAACGGCTACGCGAAGTGGGATGCCTACAGCAGATCCAAACTCGCCAACCTGCTCTTCATGAGCGAGCTCGACCGCCGCGCCCGCGCCGCCGGCTCGAACCTCGTCAGCGTCGGATCCCATCCCGGCTACGCCCGCACGCACCTGCAGTCGTCCGGACCCCAACTCGGCGGCATCAGCCTGGAGGCCCGGCTCCTCGCGATCGGCACCAACCTCGTCGCCCAGTCCGCCGCTGCCGGCGCCTGGCCCAGCCTGTACGCCGCGACGACGCCCGGCATGCCGTCCGGCTCGTACTACGGCCCGTCGTTCTTCGAGTACCGCGGCAAGCCGAAGCTGGTCCACCCGAGCAAGGCCGCCCAGAACCCGCGACTCGCCCGCGACCTGTGGGCCTGGTCGGTCGAGGCGACGGGAGTCGACGCGTTCTGACTGACAGCGACGAGCTAGTGACACACCGGTGATTTCCTGGTTACCCTTCGGTAAAACCGAGGAGTAACCCCGCCCGGAGGTCATCGATGCGCAGACTCGTGGTCGCCCTAGCCGTCCTCGTCGCGAGCATCGGCCTCGCTCCCGTCCCAGCGCAGGCCGCCGCGGGTTTCAGTACGTCGTACCAGCGCATCCCCGGTGCCGGCGGGACCGAGCTAGGTGCCGTCGTGCTCACCCCGACCGGCCAGGGCGCCGGCCCGTTCCCGCTCGTGGTGATGCCGTCGAGCTGGGGTGTGCCGAACCTCGAGTACGTCGGCCAGGGCAGCAAACTCGCCAAGGCCGGCTTCCAGGTCATCTCCTACACCAGCCGTGGATTCTGGGACTCCGCCGGCGGCATCGACATCGCCGGCCCGCCGACCGTTGCTGACGTCACCGAAGTGATCGACTGGGCTGCGGGTCACACACCCGCCGACACCAGCCGGGTCGCCTCCGTCGGTATCTCGTACGGCGCCGGCGTCTCGCTGCTGGCCGCGGCCCGCGACCCACGGATCAAGGCGGTCGGCGCACTGAGCGGCTGGGCCGATCTGATCGCCTCGATCCACCCCAACGACACCGTCAGTCTCCAGGCCGTGGCAGGACTGCTTGCCGCCGGCAACGTCACCGGCCGGCCAGGGCCGGAGATGCAGGCCCTGCAGACAAAGTTCATCACCGGCGACTTCGACGGCGCGATCACCGACGCGACGGCGCTCGCGCCCGTCAGGTCGGCCAAGACCGTGGTCGGTCAGATCAACGCGAACCATCCCGCGGTCTTCCTGGCCAACGCCTTCGAGGACTCGATCTTCCCGCCGGGCCAGTACACCGACTTCTTCACTCAGCTGACCGGACCGAAGCGGCTGCTGCTCGCGCACGGCGACCATGCGACCCCCGAGGTGACCGGCGCGATCGGTCTGCCCAACGAGGTCTGGGACGAGCTCGCGCCCTGGCTGCGGCACTTCCTCACCGGCGCGGACAACGGCGCCGACCAGGAGGCGCCGGTCCAGCTGAAGTCGCAGCGGAACGTCTGGCGGAGCTACCCGGACTGGGCCTCGGTCGGCACCGAGAAGACCTCGTACCTGACCAAGCCGACCGGCCTATCGCGTACCGGATCCCTGCAATCCACGGCCTCCACAGGCTGGTCCAACGGCATCGGCGCCGGCGTTCCGACGGTGGCCGACAGTGGCGTCGCGCTGCTCTCGGGTGCGTTCCAGGGCCTGCTCTCGATCCCGGTCGGGGTCGCCACTCAACTCGTCGATCGGACCTTCGCAGGGGTTTGGTCGGGTCCGGCGTACAGCACCAAAACAGTGGTCAACGGTGCTCCCCGACTGCACCTGAAGGTCACGCCCAGCGCGAGCGACACCTCGCTCTTCGCCTACCTGTACGACGTCGACGCGCTGGGCGTCGGATCGCTCGTCTCGCACAAGCCGTACACGTTGCGTGGGGCAACGGCCGGGCAGCCGAAGACCGTTGATCTGAGGCTGGAGGCGACCAGTTGGGAGGTGCCCGCCGGGCATCACCTGGTGCTCGTGGTCGACACCGTCGATCCGCGCTATCTCGGCTACAGCGGCCTCGGCAGCTCGGTCACCTTCAGCTCGCCCGCCGGCAACCCCTCATCACTGACGGTCCCAGTTGCGTAGTTTGCAACCTAAGTTGTGCCTATTGCCACATCCGCCGAGCTAGGCCACTCTTTGTGGTCGGATCATTACCTAAATGCTCGGAGGATGTGTCATGGGTACGAGCCGCCGCCAATTCCTCGGACTCACCGCCGCTGTCGTCGGGAGCGCAGCTGTCGGCACTGTCCCGGCAAGCGCGAGTGCGACTTGCCGAGCCGTTTCAAACACGCTGTACCTCGGCACCTACACCTCCGAGTCGGGCGGTGGTACCGGCATCGGGATCGCCTCGTACGACGTGGCGACCGGCCAGCTCACCTCGACCGGTGTACTGGCCGGCGTGCAGGACCCCTCGTTCCTGATCCTGTCACCGTCGGGCCGCAACCTGTACGCCGTGAACGAGCAGTCGTCAGGCGGCGTGACCGCCATCGCCGTCGACGCACCCGGCCAGCTCCGGGTGCTCAATCGTCAACCCAACGGTGGAAACGCCCCCTGTCACCTGGCTCTCGTTGCCAATGGCAAGTACCTGCTGAGCGCCAACTACGGCTCGGGCGACATCTCCGTCCACCCGGTCAGGACCGACGGCAGCCTCGGCGCCCGGACCGACCTGGTCAAGCACGTGGGCTCGACGCCGCACGCACACCAGGTCCTCCAGGACCCGACCGGCAACTACGTCCTGGCCGTCGACCTGGGCACCGACTCGATCTACACGTACACGATTGCCAACGGCAAGCTGTCCCTGAAGAGCCAGGCGAAGGTCAAGACCGGCGCCGGCCCGCGCCACCTCGCCTTCCACCCCAGCGGCCGCTACGCCTACGTCGCCAATGAACTCAACAGCACGATCACGGTGCTCCAGTACGACGGCGTGACCGGCAAGGTCACTCCCGGAACCGCACAAGCGACCGCGCCCGCCGGCCCGACGAACTACCCGGGCGAGGTCATCGTGTCGCCGGACGGCCGCTTCGTCTACCTCACCAACCGCGGGCACAACAGCGTCGCCATCTTCGCCGTCGAGTCCGGCGGAGCGAGCCTGCGGCGCATCGGTACGCCGTCCTGCGGCGGCGACTGGCCACGTCATGTGACGCTGGATCCGACGGGCAAGCTGCTGCTGGTCTCCAACCAGCGGTCGAACAACGTCACCACCTTCGCGGTCGACACCCAGTCCGGCGGCCTGACCCCGAAGACCTCCTTCACCGCCCCGATCCCGGTCTGCGTGCTGCCGGGCTGACCTGCCGGGCTGGCCGATACCGGTCGGCCAATGTTTGATTTTGGCTGAACTCTTGCCTTTTTGTGTTGGCGCGCCTTGAATGACGGGCGTGTCCGCTCGGTCACGCCCCGTCACGGGATCGTTTCCAACGGACTGACCTTTCTCCGCCCACGAGAGGGAAGCCCATGCATCTCAGACGTCGCGCGGTGGCAGCCGCGGTGGCCGGCCTGCTGGCCGCGACCGCGCTCGCCACCGGCACCCAACAGGCAGTCGGACAAGAGACCACTTGGCACAAGGGAACCCCGCCGTTGAGCACGCCCTGGACCGACGACGTTTCGCCCACCAACGCGCTCCCGGAGTACCCGAGGCCGCAGCTCACCCGCAAGAAGTGGCAGAACCTCAACGGCCTGTGGGAGTTCGCCCCGGCCGCCACGGGGGAGGCCCCGCCATTCGACAGGACGCTGGCCGAGCAGGTGCTGGTCCCGTACCCGATCGAGTCGGCGCTGTCCGGAGTACAGCGGCACGAGGACCGGATGTGGTACCGGCGAACCTTCACCGTGCCGAGCAGCTGGAAGGGGCAGCGGCTGTTGCTGCATTTCGGCGCCGTCGACTACGACGCGAAGGTCTGGGTGAACGGCCGCCAGGTCGCGACCCACCGCGGCGGCTACGACGGTTTCGACGTCGATGTCACCAACGTGCTCAAACGGTCCGGTCCGCAGGAGGTGATCGTCTGGGCCGAGGACCTGACCGATGAGACCTTCCAGCCGATCGGCAAGCAGCGCGAGGTCAGCGACCACGGGATCTTCTACCAGGGCAGCTCCGGCATCTGGCGGACCGTCTGGATGGAGCCCGTGGCCACCTCCTCGATCGATCGGCTGCAGCTCACCCCCGACCTGCCGAGCAGCTCGCTGAAGATCACCGCCGAGACCAGTGGACCGGCCGGCCTCGACGTGGAAGCCACGGCGTACGACGGAAGCAAGCTCGTCGGCCAGGTGAAGGGCAAGGCCGACACCGAGCTGAAGCTGCCGATCAAGAACCCCAAGCTCTGGTCGCCGGACAGCCCGTTCCTCTACACGCTCAAGGTCAAGCTGATCGACCGGGGCAAGACCCAGGACGAGGTCGGCTCGTACTCCGGGATGCGCTCGGTCGGCAAGGTGAAGGGTGCCGACGGCAAACTCCGGCTCGCGCTCAACGGCAAGATCCTCCTCAACCTGTCGACTCTCGACCAGGGCTTCTGGCCGGACGGACTCAACACGGCCCCGACCGACGAGGCCCTCGCCTTCGACCTCGTCCAGCACAAGAAGCTCGGCTTCAACACCGTGCGCAAGCACATCAAGGTCGAGCCGGATCGCTGGTACTACCACGCCGACCAGCTGGGCCTGATGGTCTGGCAGGACATGCCGGCCGCGAAGCCCGACCCGATCCCGGCCGGACCCTGGCGCGACCAGTTCAAGGCCGAGCTGCGCGAAATGGTCGACGAGCACAAGAGCTTCACCTCGATCACCACCTGGATCCCGTTCAACGAGGGCTGGGGTGAGTGGGATCTGGCCGAGACCGGGCGGATCGCGGACAGCGTGAAAGCCCAGGATCCGTCCCGGCTCGTCAACGCCCACAGCGGGATGAACTGCTGCGACTCGCTCGGAGACTCCGGTCGCGGCGACGTCATCGACCACCACGCCTACCTCGGCCCGGCGACGTCATCCCCGGCTGGTGATCGGGTAGCCGTCGACGGCGAGCACGGTGGGTTCGGCCTCAAGACGACCGACCACATGTGGTTCGGCGACGGGTTCGCGTACGAGATGACGCCCGACAAGGCGACGCTCACCCGCCGGTACGTCGAGAACCAGCGCGACGTACTGCGGTCGGCCAACTCCTGTGGCATCAGCGGCTCGGTCTACACCCAGATCACCGATGTCGAGGGCGAGCTGAACGGCTTCTTCACCTACGACCGGCAGATTCCCAAGATGGACTTCGCCCAGGTGAAGGCCGTGAACACCGAGATCATCAAGGGCGCCGACGGCACCGGTACGAGCGGTCCGCAGCTCCCGCCGGGCACTCCAGGTGCCGACGGCATCCACTTCTACCCACTCGACGGAACCGCGGAAGATGCCGTCGGCACCAATGACGCGACGCTGCAGAACGGCGCGGTCTTTGCCCCCGGCAAGAACGGGCAAGGCGTTGCGCTGAACGGATCCAACCAGTTCATCGACACCGGTGCGCAGTTGCTCGACACGTCCGGCAACTACACCGCGATGGCCTGGGTGAAGCTGAACAAGGCGGACGGTTCATTCCAGACCGTGGTCAGCCAGGACGGCGATCGCGACAGCGCCTTCTTCCTGCAGTACTCCGGTGCCGACCAGCGATTCGCGATGAGTTTCCCCGGCCAGCGTGCCCTCGCGCCGACCAAGCCCAACCCGGATCAGTGGTACCACCTCACCGGCGTACGGGATGCCGCGAAGGGTGAGCTCAGGCTGTACGTCGACGGCGAACTGGCCGCGACCAAGAGTGCCTGCAGCCTCGACTCGACCTCGACCGGGCATGCCGTGATCGGCCGGGCCAAGTTCGGCGGCAATTCGGTCGACTACCTGGACGGCACCGTCGACCAGGTGCACTTCTTCGACCGGGCCCTCGACGACGCGGAGGTGCGCGCGCTGTACGCCTCTGGACGCTGATAGCTGATTCGAGATGCGAAGCGGTCGCAGAGCAAGCATCCTGGTAGTGGTGCCGACCAGGGAGGGCCAGTCAGATGACCGCTCCGAGCCACGTTCTCAGCCCGAAATCCGCGACCAGGTTCCGGCTGCCCCGGTTCGGGCTCGGCGGATCGCCGATCGGTGATCTGCCGGACCCGGCCGGCGACGCGGTCGCGTCGGCCACCGTCGACGCGGCGTACCAGGCCGGCATCCGGTACTTCGACACCGCGCCCAGCTACGGCGGCGGCCGCTCCGAAAGGCGCTTCGGTACTGCGCTCGCCCGCCGCCCCCGCGACGAGTACGTGCTGTCCACCAAGGTCGGCCGGACGATCGACGGCACCGCTGACTTCTCCGCCGAGGGCATCCGCCGGTCGCTGGTCGAGAGTCGCGAGCGGCTCGGTCTGAGCATCGATCTGGTCCTGCTGCACGACCCGGGAGAGCACTGGCAACAGGCGATCGAGGAGGCTTATCCAGTCCTCGACGAGCTGCGCTCCGAGCAGGTGATCGGCGCTGTCGGAGCGGCTGCCGGCGACTGGCAGCTACTCGATCGGTTCGTCCGCGACACCGAGCTCGACGCGGTGCTGCTCGCCGGCCAGTACTCCTTGCTCGACAGGTCGGCGGCGCCGCTGCTCGACCGTTGCCAGGCCAGGGGAGTGCTGGCGATCGTGTCCGGCGTACTGAGCAAGCAGGTGCTGCAGATCGACCAATCCAAACAAACGACTGACCCGGCGGTCATCCTCGCGCGCCGGCTCTCAGCGGTCTGTGAGCGGTACGGCGTATCGCTGCCGCAGGCCGCGCTGGCCTTCCCCGGCAGGCATTCCGCGGTCGCTTCGGTGCTGATCGGCGCGGCCAGCCCGGCCGAGATCCGGGCCGATGCCGCTCTGGTCCGGCAATCGGTTCCCGGCGAACTCTGGCGTGACAAGGAACTCCTCAGACTTCTGGACTGACAACCTCTTGTCCCCGGCCTCCCACTAGGTGATTCTGGTCGTTCGATTCCTGTGGGGGGATAGCACATGTCCAGAATCACTTCGTCCTGTCTGCGCGCCGCCGTGCTGGCCGGGCTGCTCGGCTCCGGCCTGGTCGCGATCGCCGCGCCGGCCGCCACGGCCGCCACCATCACCGTCACCACGACGGCCGACGTCGTCAACGGGGGCGACGGCCTGACGTCGTTGCGGGAGGCGTTCACGACGGCCGGTACGAACGGTGCCGACGACACCATCTCGCTCGGCGCCGGGCTGACCTACTCGCTGACGGAGTGCGCCGGGCCGCTGACGCATGCCGACGGCCACGAACTCGTTGTCCAAGGCAACAACTCGACGATCGACCAGAGCTGCGACGCGACCGGCATCATCGACAGCACGGACCACGCCGGCCGGCTGGAGCTCCAGGACCTGATCGTCGACGGCGGCCCGAACGCCGCCGCCGTCGGGCTGGAGGGTGCGGCCGTCCGCTCGGACAGCGAGTTGCTGCTCGGCAATGTGGAGATCCGCAACGTGCTCTCGCCCGGCGGGTCGGTCGTCTGGTCGAGCTTCGACCACGGCATCACGCCGTACCGGCTGACGCTGAACAACAGCAACCTGCACAACAACAGCGGCAGCATCGTGAGCTGCGACAACTGCTCGGCGCATCTGACCGGTACGACGATCACGAACAACGTCGGGTCGGGCATCTCGCTGGTCGACGGCTATCCGCTCGTGCTCGACAACTCGACCGTCTCGCACAACACCCGGGCCGGGATCAGCAACACCGGCCAGGGCTTCCCGGCCAACAAGACCGAGCTCAACTTCACCCAGATCGAGAACAACGGCCGGGTCGGCATCCGCTGCGTGAACTGCGGCCGGCTCAACCTGTACTCGAGCGGCGTCGCGAACAACGGACTGACCGCGGTTGACGCCCTGGGCGGCATCTCGATGTCGATGTCGCAGCGCAGCGGCACCCCGGCATCGGGGATCAGCATCATGCTGTCCGGCATCACGGGCAACAAGAGCACGGTGTCCGGCGGCGGCCTGTCCGTCACCCCGGTGCTGGTCGAGGACGGCGGCAACACCGCCGTGACGTACATCGACCGGACGCCGATCGACAACAACATCTCGGCCGCCGACGGCGGCGGCGCGGCGATCAGCGTCGGCGACTTCAACGACTACAAGGGCAGCTTCATCGGCAACACGGCGGCGCAGCGCGGTGGCGGGCTGGCCTTCCTCACGGTCGGGCCTGACGTGGTGCCGACCTCGGCGCTGTGGCTGGACTCCAACGAGATCACGAACAACACCGCCGGTACCGACGGTGGCGGCGTGTACGCCTTCAGCGCGGGCTCGGTCGGCGGCTTCCAGCCGGTCATCTCCGCCAACACGGCGACCGGGAACGGTGGTGGCGTCAAGGTCGGCTTCGCCTACCAGGCCACGTTCGACGGCGGCAAGTACTACGGGAACCACGCGGCCAACGGCGCCGGCCTTGATCTGGCCGCGGAGTCGGTCAAGTTCGACAAGGCGACGATCAACGACAATTCCGTCGTACCGGCGGCCGGTGCCGGTGGTGGCGCGCGGATCTCGGCGATCGCGGCGAGCCTGCTGAACAGCACTGTCAACGGCAACACCGCGACCACCGGCGGCGGGCTGAGCTTCACCACCGCGACGCACGTCGACCTCACCCACGTGACGATGGCCGACGACCAGGCGACGACGGGCGCGCACATCGCCGCCGTACCGGCCGCCACGGTCGCCATCAGCCGCAGCGCTCTGGTGCTGCCGATCACCGGTACCGCGTGCGCCGGCGTCGGCGGCGCCTTCAACGGTGTCTCCGGCGGATTCTCCGTACTACGAGACGCCACCTGCGGCACCATCGCCTCCGACCTCGTGACGGCCGCCGACCCACAACTCGGCGCACTGTCGAACGGCTACCGGCTGCCGGCAACAACCAGCCCACTCGGTGGGCGGGTGCCGATCGCCAGCTGCACGACCGAGGACGACCAGCGGCTGCAGCCCCGCCCGCTCGGCGCGAACTGTGACGCCGGGTCGGTCGAGTTCGCCGAGACCGTCGCGCCGCCGAGCCCGGACAAGATGCTGACGGACCTGATCGCCGAGGTGAAGGCGCTGCACCTGCAGAAGGCGCTCGAGACCTCGCTGGTGCTGAAGCTCGAGAAGACCCGGCTCGCGATCAAGGCCAACAACAAAACGGTGGCGAAGGTGCTGCTGATCGCGTTCGTCGTCGAGGTGAAAGCCAACTCAGGCACGAAGATCCCGGCGGCCGCGGCCAGCCAGCTGGTGACGAAGGCAACTGCGATCCGGCACGCTCTGTAGGTACTCTGGACGGAGGCCCGGCGATCCGGCGGGCCTCCGGACGAGAAGGCGCCGTACCCGGTTCCCGACAAGACGACGCCGGTCCCTGGAGGGGCCGAGCTCATGCATGTCGTGGATGTGATCGAGATCGTTGGTGCTCTGACCGTCCTGGTGGCCTTTGCGGCTGCGCAGGCAGGACGGCTCGAGCAGAAGACGCTGTCGTACCAACTGCTGAACCTGATCGGGTCGGCGGTGCTGGCGGTGATCGCCGCGGTCGAGAGCTCTTGGGGCTTCCTGTTGCTGGAAGGCAGTTGGGCCCTCGTCAGCCTGATCGGGCTGCTGAGCCTGCTCCGGGCCGCCAAGCCCAGCACCGTGCGCCAGAACGGTTCAAGCTAGAACCGGTCGCCGGGCTCCGGGGTCGCCGGTGAACCTGTTCCGGGTGAGCCCGGCGGGGGGACCGTGACGGTCTCCGACGGGGTGCCTCCGGGGGTGGTCGGGCTCTCCGTGCCGTTCGAGTTGGGTGGCGGAGTGGTCGGCGTGACGGTGACGGTGAACGTGCGGTCCGGCGGCGGGATGAGCGGGTCGGGCTCCACGACGGGCGAGTGCCTGAACATCAGCCAGGCGACCAGGATCGCCACTGCCATCAGTACGGCCATCGTCAGCAGCGAGAGCGCCACCGCGAGCCAGGAGGCGGGCTTGAGCGCGGACGGCCAGGGCAGCGGCCAGAGCCGGAACAGGCCCGGACGGCGGCGGTTCTCCCAATAGTGCCGGAAGTCCGGCCCGCGAACGCGGCCGATCGGCGGGACCCGGTCCATCAGTACTGCGGACAGGACGTCCTCGCCGCGGCGCTCGGCGATCAGTTGCTCGTCCCCGGCTGCGCTCGAACCATCGTCAACGCGGACCGGTCCGAGCGCGGCCCAGAGCGCCAGCTCCTCGTCGTCCTCGTCGTTGTGCGCGAGTACGACGCCGTCGGGCAGCTCGTCGACGGCGGTGATGAACCGGTCGCGGGCGGCGGCGTCGTCGGAGGAGCCCTCGGTCATCATCGCGACGACCGCGCCACGGCCGGTCTCGTCTGCGGCGATGTAGAGGTAGCCCGCCGCATTGGCGCCCAGACGGCCGCGGAGCCAGAAGTCACCGACCCGCGGCGGGTCCTCCGGCAGCAACGGCAACGCGTCCGGTACGGCCCGCGCGGGATCCCCGGCGGGCAGCTCGGCAGGAGCCTCAGGCTCGGCCGGCGTCGCCGTGTCGGTCTGGGAGTCGGTCGCGGTCATCACCTCCAATCCCACCACATCCCCGGTAGCCATGTCGCCCGCGCCCGCCCGGTACGCCGGACTCGGGGCTGCCGGGGAGCCGCAGGCCGGAGTACGGGGTGTTCGGATTTGAGCGGCTGGGCAGGATAGGAGG
This sequence comes from Kribbella sp. NPDC051620, assembly GCF_044453825.1. NCBI lineage: Bacteria > Bacillati > Actinomycetota > Actinomycetes > Propionibacteriales > Kribbellaceae > Kribbella > Kribbella sp. NPDC051620. The sequence goes on along the minus strand of NZ_JBITDB010000002.1, from coordinate 1,176,541 downwards.
GGAGCGGGGCGGGGCGCGCGCGTGCCCAGGTCCGGCGATCTGATGGAATGGGCGCCAGTTCCCGAGCGAAGACAAGGTCCGCACCCAGGACCCCGGAAGGACAGGCATGACCGAAACCACTGTGCCGACCGGGTCGGTGGCCCAGCAGTCACACCTGGTCAGTGAGGCGATCAGCGAGATCAAACGCGTGATCGTCGGCCAGGAGCACATGGTCGAGACGCTGATGGTGTCGCTGCTCGCCAAGGGTCACTGCCTGCTCGAGGGTGTCCCCGGCGTCGCCAAGACGCTGGCGGTCCGGACCTTCGCGTCGGTGGTCGGTGGTTCGTTTGCCCGGATCCAGTTCACCCCGGACCTGGTCCCGTCCGACATCGTCGGCACCCGGATCTACCGGCAGACCCGCGAGGCGTTCGACATCGAGCTCGGCCCGACCTTCGTGAACTTCGTCCTGGCCGACGAGGTGAACCGGGCCCCGGCCAAGGTGCAGTCGGCGATGCTTGAGCTGATGGCCGAGCGGCAGGTGTCGATCGGCGGCCAGACGTTCCCGATGCCGAAGCCGTTCATCGTGATCGCCACCCAGAACCCGATCGAGTCCGAGGGCGTCTACCCGCTGCCCGAGGCGCAGCGGGACCGGTTCCTGGTCAAGATCGACGTGCCGCACCCGCGCGGGCACGAGGAGTTCGAGATTCTCCGCCGGATGAGCGTCGACCCGCCGCAGGCCCGCCAGGTGCTCAAGCCCGAGACGATCATGGAGCTACAGCGCTCGGCCGAGCAGGTCTTCGTCCACAACCTGGTCGCGGAGTACGCCGTCCGCCTGGTGATGGCGACCCGGACGCCGTCCGACTTCCACCTGCCCGACCTGGAGCCGATCATCGAGCTCGGCGTCAGCCCGCGGGCCACCCTCGGCCTGGTCTCGGCCGGCCGGGCGCTGGCGCTGATCCACGGGCGCGACTACCTGCTCCCCAGCGACATCCAGACGATCGCGCTCGACGTGATGGGGCACCGGCTCGGGCTGACCTTCGACGCGGTCGCCGACAACATCGACCCCCGCGCCGTGGTCGAGCGGATCCTGGCCACCGTCCCGCCGCCGCAGCCGGTCTGGCGCGACGGTACCGACGGCAGCGGACGCCCCGAGTTCGTCTAGTGGCCAACCGACCAGACCCACGGGTTGCGATGACGATCTCGCAACTCGCTCCCGAGCGCGCGCTGCGCCGGCTCGAGCTGACGGTGGTCCGCCGGCTGGAGGGATTCCTGCACGGCGAACACCTCGGCCTGCTGCCCGGACCGGGCACCGAGCTGGCCGAGGCCCGCGAGTACCAGGTCGGCGACGACGTCCGCCGGATGGACTGGGCGGTCACAGCCCGGACGACGGTCCCGCACGTCCGCGACCTGATCGCGGACCGCGAGCTGGAGACCTGGGCGATGGTCGACCTGTCCGCCTCGATGGACTTCGGTACGTCGCAACTGGAGAAGCGTGAGCTGGCCGTGGCCGCGGTCGCCACCGTCGGCTTCCTCACCCATCGACTCGGTGACCGCTTCGGCGGGCTGATGCTGCGCGACTCGAGCCTGCGCCGCTGGCCGGCCCGGTCCGGGCGGCTCGCCCTCTACGGCCTGCTCCGGGCGTTGCTCGCCGAGACCGATCACGGTGAGCACCAGGCGCGCAGCGACCTGGCCGGCGCGCTGGACTCGATGGCCCGGACCCAGCGCAAGCGCGGCCTGCGGGTGATCGTGTCGGACTTCCTCACCCCCGAGGACGGCGAGATCGACAGCCGGATGGAGCCGTCCTGGGAGCGCTCGATGCGCAAGCTGACCGCCCAGCACCAGGTGCTCGCGGTCGAGATCGTCGACCCGCGCGAGCTGGAGATCCCGAACATCGGCGTCGTCATGATCGGCGACCCGGAGACCGGAGCGATCCGGGAGATCGACACCCGCAAACGCCGGGTGCGCGAGGAGTTCGCCGCGGCCGCGCTGGCGCAGCGGGAACGAACCAGGACGGCTCTGCGTAGGGTAGGAGCCGGACACCTGGTCCTGCGGACCGACCGGGACTGGGTCGCCGACACCGTGCGGTTCGTCCTCGCCTACCGGCGAATGGCGCCCCGCCTGCACCAACCGCCGAAGGGAGTGGCTCGCTGATGGAGTTCCTGTCTCCGGCCAGACTGTGGTTCCTGCTGTTCATCCCGGTCGTCGTCGCCGGGTACATCTTCCTGCAGCACCGGCGAGCGCAGTACGCGCTGCGGTTCACCAACATCGCACTGCTCGACCGGGTCGCGCCGCGCCGGCCGCAGTGGCGCCGGCACCTGGCGGTCGTCCTGGCCCTGTTCGCGACGGCGTCGTGCGTCATCGCCTTCGCGCAGCCCAAGGACGAGGTGAAGGTGCCGCGCGAGCGGGCCACCATCGTGGTCGCGATCGACGTGTCGCTGTCGATGATGGCGACCGACGTCGACCCGAACCGGCTGGAGGCGGCGAAGCGGTCGGCGAAGAACTTCGTCAGCCAGTTGCCGGCGAAGTTCAACGTGGCGGTGGTCAACTTCGCCGGGACCGCGTCGATCATCGTGCCGCCGACGACCGACCGGGCCACCGTGCAGCGGTCGATCGACGGGCTGGAGCTGGCCGAGTCGACGGCGACCGGCGAGGGGATCTTCACCTCGTTGCAGGCGCTCACTCAGGTACCGGCTGATCCGGAGCACCCGAACGACCCGGCTCCGGCGCGGATCGTGCTGCTCTCGGACGGCAAGCGCACGGTCGGGCGGACCGCCCAGGAAGGCGCGCAGGCGGCCAAGGCGAAGCACACGCCGGTCTACACGATCACCTTCGGTACGGACTCCGGCTTCATCGAGATGGACGGCATCCGCCAGCGCGTTCCCCCGGACCGCGCCGAGCTCCGCAGCGTCGCCGAGATCACCGGCGGAGAGGCCTATACGGCCGAATCCGCCGGCGAACTCGAAGACGTCTACAAGGACATCGGCTCCTCGGTCGGGTACGACAAGGTGGACAAGGAAGTCACCTCCCGCTTCGCCGGCATCGCGATGCTCTTCACCCTGCTGGCCGCCGGCGCCTGTATCGCCTTGGCCACCCGCTTCCCGTAACTAGTCCGCTCTGTCGGCGAAGGCAGTGATCCAGGCCAGGGCCGAGTTCCAGTTCACCGCGACCTCGTTGGTCGAGTACGAGCCGATGTTGTCGAGGTAGCAAGTGGCCGGCGCGCACCCCTGAAGCGCGCGTTGGGCCACGGGATCCTGCAGCCCCGAGTTCGGCCCACCCGCCAGCGATCCGGGAGCCGGCGACGGCAGCGTCGGGTCGAGCGACTTCGCCCAGAACCTGTGATGCTGGTTGTGGCTGTCCCGCTCGCCGTACCCCGTCACGTACGACTGGTTGATCGCGTTCCGCCCGAGCAGGTAGTCGAGCGACTCCAACGCCCCGTCCCGGTACTTCGGAAGCCGAGTCAGCGAGTACGCCGTCGCCATCACCATCGCGTTGTTGGCGACCGCGCTGTTCGACCCCCACACGTACTTGCCGTCCGCCGGCAGGTACGGATTGGCATACCCCTGCGCCCGCAGATCACCCAGGTACTTGTCCGCCACCCGCGCAATCCGGACAACCAGCTTCAAGTACTCAACGGGCGAAAGTCGCCTCGGCACCCGAGCGAGCGCGAGATCGGCCAGCCCACCCGTCTCCTGCCACGAGAAGCCGTCGGCTGCCTTCAGTTGCGTCGTGATCGCCTTCTTGTACGCCTGCTTGCCGGTAGTCGCGAACAGCTCAGCGGCCGCCCACGAGAACTCATCGGTCACCTTGGTGTCGTCGTACGCGCCACCGCCTTCCCCACCAGCCGGGGCATAGACCGCGGGGTTCGACAACGCCGCCTTCCAAGCCTTGTCCGCCGCCGTGAGGCACCGAGCGGCCAACGCTTTGTCCCATCGCGCATAGACCCGCGCGCACCGCGCACCGACCGCGGCGACGTTCAGCGTGGCCGCCGTCGACGGGGGATAGAGGTAACGCTGCTGCGGATCGTCAGCCGGCTTGAGCGGCAGCCCGGTCCACTTCTCGTCGTGGATCTTGTGATGCACCATCCCCGACGGCGCCTGCATCCGGAGCAGGAAGTCGATCTCCCACTTCGCCTCGTCCAGCACATCGGGAATCCTGTTGCCTGCTTCGGGAATCCGCAGCGTCTCGTCACCGGACTGCTCGTACTGGTCGAGCAGCTGCCACGCCGCCAGCGCCCCGTTGACGACGTACTTGCCGTGGTCGCCCGCGTCGTACCAACCACCCCGCACATCGAGGCTGTACGCGCAGGTCCCCGGGAAGCAGGGGACGGACGTGTCGCCCTTGTTGGGTGCGACGCCCAGATGGCCGGCGTCGCGAGCGCGTTCCGCGCCGACGTACTGGGCCTCGATCGGGATGCCGCTGCGGTTGTTGTAGAAGTACTCGAGCGCGTCCTGGGCCAGCGGCTTGTAGATACCGTTGCCGATGGCAAAGGGTTCGCTGAGTTGGTCGCCGACCGTCAGGCGATAGCCGTCGCCGGTGCCGCGGTACCGGCTGAAGTCGATCAGCTGGACGTTGGTACCGGACATCGGGTCGGCTCCGTACGGCTTGCTCTTGCCGTGGGCAACGACGCGATCAGCCGCGTCGAGCAGTTGCCAGTCGAGTGGGTTGGTCTCGTCGGTGACGTAGGTGGCTCGCTTCGGGCCGTTCTGCAGGTAGCCGAGCTGGTTGACCCGGACCGGAGAGCCGAAGTCCCGTACCCCACCAGGTGGTACGACACCGCCGACCAGCGAGATGTTGTCCAGGCAGAGCGTGTACGGCGTACTGCCGCCGCCGGCCTGGAAGCTGACCTGGGTGTGTTCCGAGGTGGTCGGCGACGTGCCGGTGAACGTGAACGTCTGGGTTGCGGTGGTGACGTCGACCGTCTTGTTCAGCACCGTCGCCATCGGCTGGGACGAGGTCTGCACGACGGCCCGGAACGTGGTCGCGAGGCTGGCCGACGCGTCGAAGCGCAGCGTGTAGAGCTGGCCGTCCTCCACCGGGACGTCGTCCTGGCCGATCATCGCGTCCCACACGTTCACCGTGCCGCCGGGGATCTCCGCGCACAGCCGCCCGCCGGTGACGGTCGCCGGGGTGTTCCCGCTGGTCCACCACGGACTCTTGTCGCCGCTGTCGAAGGTCCCGTTGAGGATCCGCTCGTACTGCGGACCGTCGGCCGCGGCGAGACTCGCCGGAGCGAGAGTTGCCGGGATGAGCAGAAAGGCGGTCAGGGTGGTCACTGAGCGCCTTCGGAGTGTGGGCATACGGCTACCTCCGGAGGATCGCACTGGGAGCGCTTTCAGTTTTGGCCTAGAGTCAGTGGCGTCGCCGTAGCGTGTCAAGACCGAAACCTCTTGCTTCACAACTGATCCTCCCTGCCCTATTGTCAGCCGGAAGCGCTCCCAGTCCAGGTGAAGGAGAACGGCCAGGTGACGACCCGCACGCCCAGGCGGCAGCCGACGCTCGACGAGGTCGCGGAGCGCGCGGGGGTGTCGCGATCGGCGGCGTCCCGGGTGATCAACAACGCGCCGAACGTCAGCCCCGCCAAGCGCGAAGCGGTCCGCCGTGCGGTCGACGACCTCGGCTACGTGCCCAACGCGACGGCTCGCGCGCTGGCGACCCAGCAGGCCGGGTCGGTCGTGCTGGCGATCTGCGGTGACGATCCGGCGATGTTCGCGGACCCGTTCTTCGCCGAGGTCATTGTCGGGGTGCACTCCGTCCTGGAGGAGACCGAGCTGGAGATGATGCTCTCGCTGGCGACCTCCGCACGCGGTCAGGCACGGCTGGAGCAGTTGCTGCGTACGCGGCAGGCCGACGGCGTGATGCTGATGTCGCTGCACGGCGACAACCCGCTGGCAGCGCTCGCGGACAGCGCCTCCATACCGGTCGTCTTCGGCGGCCGCCCGCTCAATTTCGAACCCCGGTACTACGTCGACGCAGACAACCGCGGCGGCGCCCGGCTGGCCGCCGAGCACCTCGTCCAGACCGGCCGCCGCCGGATCGCCACCATCACCGGACGCCTCGACGAGGGCGCCGGAATGGCCAGGCTGCAAGGCTTCCAGGACGCCCTCGCTGTCGCCGGCCTTGACAGCTCACTGGCCGAGAACGGCGAGTTCAGCGAGGACGGCGGCATTGCCGCGATGACCACGCTGCTCGAGCGGGCGTCTGACCTGGACGCTGTTTTCATCGCCTCCGACCAGATGGCTATCGGCGCCCTCCGCGTCCTTGCCCGCGCCGGCCGCTCGGTCCCCGGCGACGTCGCCGTCATCGGCTTCAACGACATCCCCAGCGCCCGCCACACCGACCCACCCCTGACCACGGTCCACCAGCCCATCCACGCCCTGGGCCGCGAAATGGCCCGAATGCTCCTGACCCTGATCTCTGGCGACCCACCGAGCCCCCTGATCCTCCCGACGCGATTGGTGATCCGCTCCTCGACCTGACGCCTGTGGACAACCTTGGTCCGATCAGAGTGAGTCCGGATACGCTCAAGTTGGAAGGACAGGGCGGCGCGGCGGTGCGGTGGTTGCGGACTGGGCGGTTCTGGATTGCGACACGATGGTGATGTGGTTGACACGGCGAGGTTGCTGGTGTTGGCGGGGTGGGTGGTGCAGTATGGACCTCGCCGTCCGGGATCGACGGTGGTTGTTCGAGAACGCTGGGGAAGGCGCAGCTCGAGCACAGGAGGTCCCGGTGGCGACGACTCGTGGCGTTTTATACGTCCACACCGTGCCGTCAGCGTTGTGCCCTCATGTTGAGTGGGCAGCGGGCGGCATCCTTGGTGTGCCCGTGAAACTCGACTGGACGCCGCAGCCCGCGGCGCAGGGAACGTACCGGGCAGAGCTGTCGTGGCAGGCCGAGGCCGGCACGGCGGCGAAGCTGGCATCGGCTCTGCGCGGCTGGCAGAAGCTGCGCTTCGAGGTCACCGAAGAGCCCAGCAACGGGGTCGAGGGCGAGCGGTACTCCTTCACGCCGACGCTCGGCGTCTTCCACGCGACCACCGGAGTGCACGGCGACATCATGGTGCCCGAGGAACGGCTGAAGGCAGCGATGCTGAAGGCCGCCACCGGCGAGGCCGATCTGACCGAGGAGGTCGAGCGGTTGCTCGGCCGGCCCTGGGACGACGAGCTCGAACCGTTCCGGTACGCCGGTGACGGCGCGCCGGTGCGCTGGCTGCACCAGGTCGTCTGAGCAGAACCTGAGAAGTTCAGAAGAAAGCTCGTGAGAGCAGGACATTCGGCGCGATCTGCACGATGCTATGAACAAGCTTCCCGTTGATCGGGAGACAGAAGTGGCCGCTGGGCCACCGGGTGTCGGGACACCCCCGGTTGTCACACACAGCGGCCGCACCACGTGAAAGGGCGCGGACCTCACGGTCCGCGCCCTTCTCTTTGCCTGGAAGCATTACAACGGAATGTTCCCGTGCCGCCCACGAACACGTCCGGTGGATTCGGCGGTGGCGATCGCGGCGGCCAGAGCTGAGCGAGTCTTCAGAGGCTCGACGATCTCGTCGACGACGCCGATCTGGCGGGCCCGCTCGATACCGCCGGCGATCTTCTCGTGCTCGGCGGCCAGTTCGGCCTCGACCTGCGGCCGCAGATCCGGCTCGACCTCGGCCAACCTACGGCGGTGCAGGATCCGGATCGCGGCGACCGCGCCCATCACGGCCACTTCGGCGCGGGGCCAGGCGAATACCCGGGTCGCGCCGAGCGAGCGGGCGTTCATCGCGATGTAGGCGCCGCCGTAGGTCTTGCGGGTCACGAGCGTGACGCGGGGTACGACGGATTCGGCGAAGGCGTGCAGTAGCTTGGCGCCGCGGCGTACGACGCCGTCCCACTCCTGCCCGACGCCGGGCAGATATCCCGGTACGTCGACCAGCACGACCATCGGCACGCCGAACGCGTCGCACATCCGCACGAACCGGGCAGCCTTCTCCGCCGACAACGCGTCCAGGCAACCGCCCAGCCGCAGCGGGTTGTTCGCGATCACGCCGACGGTACGACCGCCGAGCCGCCCAAGCGTCGTGACGATGTTCGGTGCCCACCGCTGGTGCAGTTCGACGCCGGACTCCTCGTCGAGGACCCCGCCGACCAGCGGGTGGACGTCGTAGGCACGCTTGGCCGACTCCGGCAGAAAGCCCGACAGGTCGGTGTCGGAGACCTCATCGGCCACCGCACCGGGATTGGCGAACAGGTCCGCGAGCCGGCGGGCCTTCTCGATCGCGGCCGCCTCGGAGTCGGTGGTGATGTGCACGACGCCCGAGCGTCGCCCGTGCGGTTCGGGGCCACCGAGTCGCAGCATGTCGACGTCTTCGCCGGTGACCGAGCGGACCACGTCCGGGCCGGTGACGAAGATCCGTCCCTCTGGGCCGAGGATGACGATGTCGGTCAACGCCGGCCCGTACGCCGCGCCACCCGCGGCGGGGCCAAGTACGACGGAGATCTGGGGGATCTTGCCCGAGGCCTGGGTCATCTCGTAGAAGATCTTGCCGACCGCGTGCAGCGACAGCACGCCCTCGGCCAGCCGCGCGCCACCGGAGTGCCACAACCCGATGATCGGCAGCTCCTCCGCGCGAGCCACCCGATACGCCTGTACGACGACCTCGCAGCCCTCATCACCCATCGCCCCACCCATCACGGTGGCGTCCGAGCAGAACGCGATCACCGGGGCGCCCGCGATCATGCCCCGCGCGGCCAGCATCCCGGACAGGTTGTCGGGGGTGATCAGCTCGAGCGTGCCCGGGTCGAACAGCGCGGTGAGCCGGGAGACCGGGTTGCGGGGATCCTCGTCGCGCGGCAGCTTGACCGGCTTCACGGGGGCGGTGGTCATGGGCATCTCCCGGGGGTTGGAAGGGCACGGACTACAGCCGGGCTCAGGGCCGAAGCCAGGTGCGCGGACCGGAGACGAGCCGGGGCCGGCAGCCCCGGCTCGTCATGGATCAGACCGACTCACTGCATCGAATTGATGCACTGCATCAGTTCGATTTACTGCGTCAGACTGATTTACTGCATCAAATCGACTTACTGCATCAGATCGACTTGAAGGCGAGGGCGACGTTGTGGCCGCCGAAGCCGAAGGAGTTGTTCAGCGCGGCGATGTCCCCGTCGCCGAGCTTGCGCGGCTCGGTGGCGATGTCGAGTTCGACACCGTCGTCGACCTTGTCCAGGTTGATCGTCGGCGGTACCAGCCGGTGGTGCAGGGCGAGCACGGTGGCGATCGACTCGACCGCTCCGGCCGCGCCGAGCAGGTGGCCGATCATCGACTTGGGCGCGGTCGCGACGGCGGTGTCGGCGACCTTGCCGAGCGCCTTGCGGATCGCGATCGCCTCGGCGACGTCGCCGGCCGGGGTCGAGGTCGCGTGCGCGTTGATGTGCACGATGTCGCCGGTGGCCAGGTCGCCCTCGCGCAGCGCCTGCAGCATCGCGCGCTCGGCGCCCGAACCGGTCGGGTCGGGCTGCACGATGTCGTGGCCGTCGGCGGTGATCCCGGCGCCGGCGAACTCGGCGTAGATCTTCGCGCCGCGGGCGATCGCGTGGTCGTAGCTCTCCAGCACCAGGACTCCGGCGCCTTCACCGAGCAGGAAGCCGTCGCGGTCGACGTCCCACGGACGGGACGCGCGCTCGGGGTCGTCGTTGCGCTTGCTCAGCGCCATCATCTGGCCGAACGCGGCCAGCGGCAGCCCGGCGATCGAACCCTCGGCGCCACCGGCGACGACGATGTCGGCGCGGCCCAGCCGGATCTGGTCGGCGGCCAGCGAGATGGCCTCGTTGCTCGATGCGCAGGCCGAGACAGGAGTCTGTACGCCGGCCAGCGCACCCAACTCGAGGCCGACGTTCGCGGCGGCCGAGTTCGGCATCAGCATCGGGATCGCGAGCGGGGAGACCCGGCGCGGACCCTTCTGCAGCAGGTCGTAGTTGGCCAGCGTGGTCATCAGGCCGCCGATTCCGGTGGCGATCGCCACGCCGAGGCGGGTCTTGTCCAGCTCGACGTCGGCCAGGCCGGAGTCGGCCCAGGCCTCGCGGGACGCGACGATGGCGAACTGCGCGTTGCGGTCCAGCCGGCGGGCCTTCACCCGCTCGATGATCTCGGTGGGTTCGACAGCGGCGGGAGCGGCGATCTTCACCGGCAGCTCCTCGACCCAGTCGGCGGTGAGCAGCTTCGCGCCGGACTTGCCGGCCAGCAGCGCCTCCCAGGTGCTGGCGACGTCGCCCCCGACCGGGGTGGTCGCTCCGAGCCCGGTGATGACGACTCGGGTCTTCGACATGGTTACCTCATCCTTCGGCGTATCAACGGGTGGGGGAGACCGGTACGGCGTACCGGCTGGGGCTGGAGCGGCAGCTCACCGGACCCTGCGATCCGGTGAGCCCGCCACGGCTGCCAGCACGATCGAATCCAGAAGGAGTCGATCAGCCGTTCTGGGCGCGCTCGATGAACGCGACGGCGTCACCGACGGTCTTCAGGTTCTTGACCTCGTCGTCGGGGATCTTGACGCTGAACTTCTCCTCGGCGGCCACGACCACCTCGACCATGGAGAGCGAGTCGACGTCGAGGTCGTCGGTGAAGGACTTGTCCAGCTGGACGTCCTCGACCGGGATGCCGGCGATCTCGTTGACGATCTCGGCGAGGTCGGAGCGGATCTCTTCGGTGCTGGCCATCTGTTTGGTTACCTTTCGGATGTACTTCGTTTGCTGGGTACGTCGCCGGAGCCGGCCACCTGAGCCGTCCCCGGACATCTGTTGGGGCGGTAGCCGTTACGGGAGGCGGATCACCTGGGCGGCGAAGGTGAGCCCCGCGCCGAAGCCGATGATGAGCGCCACGTCGCCGCTCTTCGCCTCGCCGTTCTCGCGCATCGTGGCGATGGCGAGCGGGATTGACGCGGCCGACGTGTTGCCCTGCCGCTCGATGTCACGGGCCACCTTGACGCTCTCCGGCAGCTTGAGCGTGCGCCGCATTGCGTCGGTGATCCGCATGTTCGCCTGGTGCGGGATGAACAGGTCGAGGTCCTCGGGCTTCACACCCGCCACGTCGAGCGCCTGCTGCGCGGTCTTGGCCATCTCGAACGACGCCCAGCGGAACACCGGGTTGCCGTCCATCGTGAGGTGCGGCCACTGGTAGCTGCCATGCGCCTCGACCCACGACTCCTTCTGGCTGATCACCTCGTGCTGGGTGCCGTCCGAACCCCAGACGACCGGGCCGATGCCCGCCTCGTCGGACGGTCCGACCACGGCCGCGCCGGCGCCGTCGGCGAAGATGAACGCGGTACTGCGGTCGGTCCGGTCGGTGATGTCGCTGAGCCGCTCGACCCCGATCACCAGCACGTACTTCGCGCTGCCGCCGCGGACCAGGTCGTTGGCCATCGCGATCCCGTAGCAGAACCCGGCACAGGCGGCCGAGATGTCGAACGCGGCAGCCGTCGGGGCGCCGACGGCGACGGCGATCTGCGTGGCGATCGCGGGGGTCTGGTACAGGTGTGTGACGGTGGCGACGACGACGCAGCCGATCTGTGCCGGGTCGATGCCGGAGTCGACCAGGGCCTCCTTGGCCGCGTTCGTCGACATCATCAGCACGGTCTCGTCGTCGGAGGCCCAGCGCCGCTCCTTGATCCCGGAGCGGGTCTGGATCCACTCGTCGCTGGAGTCGATCTGCTCCAGGATCTCCGAGTTCGGCACCACTCTGCGCGGCCGGTACGAGCCGAGGCCCAGTACTGCGGCGTGTGCCGCTCCGGTCGACTCTGCGATCTGTCCGCCCATGTCAGTTCACTCCACTCGGGTGCAGCCGCACGAGCGGCTGTCCAGGGGCGACGGGGTCGCCTTCTTCGACCAGCCACTCGACCACGCTGCCGCCGTGCGGCGCGCGGACCTCGACCTCGTCGCGCAGGCTCTTCACCAGCGCGACCACCTCACCGGCCTCGACGGTGTCGCCCGCCTCGCGGGTGATCTGACCCTCACGGGTGAAGGTGCCCTTCATCGGCGCGACCAGCAGCCGCCAGGTCGGCGACGCGTTGATCTCGGACGGGCTGCCGTGCTTGTCCACGAACGCGCGGGCGTCGTCGAGCTGGTCCGGCGTCTTCAGCGCGAACACCTCGACGCCCTTGAGCGCGCGCCGGGCGATCCCGGTCAGCGTGCCGGCCGGGGTCATCTCCAGGATGCCGGTGACCTGCAGGTCGGCCATCGTCTGCATGCACAGGTCCCAGCGGACCGGCGCGTTGACCTGCTGCACCAGGCGGCGCAGTACGTCGCGGCCGTCGTGCACGATCTGGCCGTCACGGTTCGAGATCAGCCGGGTGCGCGGGTCGTGCGTGGTGATGGAGCGGGCATAACCGGCCAGCGTCTGGACGGCCGGCTCCATGTGCTTGGTGTGGAAGGCGCCCGCGACGGACAGCGGGATCAGCCGGGTTTTCTCCGGCGGATCGGCCTGCAGCGCGGCCAGCTCCTCGACCGTACCGGCGGCGACGATCTGGCCGGGGCCGTTGTCGTTGGCGGCGGTCAGCCCGTACTGCTCCAGCTTGGCGAGGATCTCCTCGCGGTCGCCGCCGAGCACCGCGGTCATCGAGGTCGGCGTGAGGGCCGAGGCGGCGGCCATCGCCTTGCCGCGCTCGCGGACCAGCACCATCGCCTGCTCACCGGTGATCACGCCCGCGCCGACGGCGGCGGCGATCTCACCGACGCTGTGGCCGGCCAGCGCGCCGATCTTCTCGAAGGAGTCGCCGGGGTGCGGGAACAGCGCCAGCGCGGACAGCATGCTGGCGGCGACCAGCAGCGGCTGGGCGATCGCGGTGTCCCGGATCGTCTCGGCGTCGGCCTTGGTGCCGTAGTGGGCGAGGTCGAGGCCGGCGACCGCGGACAGCCAGTTCAGCCGGTTCTCGAAGACGGGGTCGGCCAGCCACGGCTCGAGGAATCCTGGGGTCTGGGCGCCCTGTCCGGGCGCGGCGATGACGAGCACGAGAACAACTCTCCCTGAGGCAGCCGGTTCGCGGAGCACAATGCGGCACGAATTCTACCCGCAGGACTTTGTAGGGTTCCTACAAAAACGACGATCCGGGCTCCGGGTTGAGCAGGCGCCCGAGGGTCAGTGCGACACGTAACGTGAAAGCGTCTCGCGGATTCGACGGCGAGTAGCCCGTGAGTTCGCCCACACGCTTCAACCTGTACCGGACGGTATTGGCGTGGATGAACATCGCCCGGGCCGTCGCCTCGATCGAACCACCGGAGTCCAGGTATGCCGTGACGGTGTCCAGCAGTACTCCGTCGCCCATTGTGAGCGGGCCGTAGACGTCCGAAGCCAGTTGACGGCGGGCGTGACCGTCACCGGACAGCGATCGCTCGGGCAGCAGTTCGTCGGCCTGGACCGGTCTCGGGGCGCCCGGCCAGGCGGGTGCGGCGCGGAGTCCGGCGACCGCCGCGCGGGCACTGGTGACGGCGGACATCAGGTCCTTGACAACGGGCCCCACGACGATCGGTCCGGGTCCAAACCAGCCCGCCAGTTTTTGTACGATCTCGACAGGTTTGCTTGTACCTCCGAGTACTACCACCAGCCGGTCGCCCTGCATCGCGCACAGCGCGTCGGCTCCTGCCTCCCGGGCCGCATGCCGTACCGAGTCAGCCACGTTCGCGCTGCCGGACTCGGCTTCGAGGGCTCGTCCGACGACCACGGCGACCTCTGACGAGGTGCCACCGGTGGTACTGGTTCCCGTCCAGCCGAGGGCGGAGGCGCGGGAGCGGACCGACTCGTCGGCCTCGCCGCGAATCACCGAGTCGACGACGAGCGCTTCCAGCCGGGCGTCCCAGGCGCCGCGCATCTCGGCGGCCTGCGCGTAGATGGTGGCGGCGGCGAAGGCGACCTCACGGGCGTACCGCTGCATCGACTCACGGACGGCCGGTACGTCGTCGGCCGGCAGCAGGTCGCCGATCGTCTGCTCGATCATCTCGATGGTGGTGCGGAGCAGGTCGACGGTCTGATGCAGCGAGATGACCCGGGTGAACTCCCGCGGCGCCGACCCGAACATCCGCGTCGGCATCGACGAGTGCGCCTCGGGATCGCGAAACCAGTCGACGAACGCGGTGATCCCGGACTGCGCGACCAGCCCGATCCAGGACCGATCCTGGGCCGAGAGTTTGCTGAACCAAGGAAGCTTCTCGTCCATCGCCGCAATCGCAGCCGTCGCCAGCGCCCCGGTGGCCCCTTGCAACCGAAGCGCCCGCGCCTCATGCGCGCTGATCCTCCGCTTGGTCGCCACGCCCCGACCATACAGAGGTGGTCTGCGGGGAGCGTTGGCGCAAGAGATGGTGGCGGAGGGTGGTTAGGGCGGGGTGGGGGTTGGTGGTGCGCCAGATGAGGGAGTGGGGGTAGACGGGGATGGGGTTTTGGAGGTCTATGCGGCGGAGATCGTAGGCGGCTGGCCAGCGGAAGCGGGTGAGTTCGCCGACGAAGGTGGCTCGGTCGGGGGTTTCGGCCATTGCGTCGAGCATGGCGTCGAGGCCGAAGTTGGGTCCGGCCGTGTCGATGGTGAAGCCGAAGGTGGCGGCCAGGTCGTCGTAGTACGCGGCCCATTCGGTGCCGGCGATGTTGCCGGGCATCCAGATCCGGTGACCGGCGAGGTCGGCGGGACTCAGTACGTCGGCGTCCGCTAGGGCGTGGGCGGGGCCGGTCAGGAGTTGGAGCGGCTCGTCGAAGACGCGAACGCTGTCGAGATCACCGCTGAGGCTGGCCTGAGGCGTCACGCCGAGGCGGCCATCGGCTGGCTGGTCTGCTGTCGAGGGGAGGGCTCGGAAGGTGGCGTCGATGGTGCCTTCGCGGACTGCTTCGATGGCGGTGGTGCCGTTGGGGAGGTTGACGATGTCGAGAGGGACGGTGGGCTGGGCGCGGTGGAAGTCGCGGACGAGGACGGCGGGGGCGAGGAAGCCGCCGATCACGTCGACTCGGAGGGGGCGGTTGCCGGGTTTCACTGAGGCCAGGGCTTGTTGCTCAGCGGTCAGCAGTGCTTGGGCGTGGGGGAGGAACGTCTGGCCGTCGAGGGTGAGCCGGGCGCCGCGCGCAGTACGGGTGAAGAGCCTGACACCCAGGTGCTTCTCGAGGGCGGCGATGCGTTTGGAGACGGCCTGCTGGGTGATCCCGAGGTCGTCGGCGGCGTCCTGGAACTTGCCCGCGCCGGCTGCCGCGACGAAGGTGCGCACGGCGTCGAGATCCACGCCGTCTGTTCTACAGCGTCGAGGGTGCTCGACAACCTCCGGTTGTGGCTCGCCGGGTCGGCGGTTGTTTGAGGCCGGGCCGGCCGGCGCGGTTTGATCCTGCGGTGAGTGAGCGCGGGTTGGGGCGGCAGTTCGGCTGGTTGTGGACCTCGTACGCCGTGAGCACGGTCGGCACCTGGTTCGCCTTCGACGCGTTCCCGCTGATCGCGATCCTGGTACTTCACTCGGGACCCGGTCAGGTGTCGCTGCTGGCGGCCGCGGGTCTTGCCGTCGGGGCAGTGGTCGCGGTGCCGCTCGGGCCGTGGGTGGAGTTCCGCCGGAAGGTACCGGTGATGATCGGGATGGATCTGGTGCGCTTCGTCGCGCTGGCGACCATTCCACTCGCGTATTGGCTGGGGTGGCTCAGCTTCCTGCAGTTGGTGGTCGTCTCGGTGGTGGTCGGTGCGGCCGACAATGCGTTCACCGCGGCGACCGGGGCGGTGATGAAGGCCGTCGTACCGCGGTCACGACTGGTCGTCGCGACCGGGCGGTTCGAGTCGACGACGTGGACGGCGACGATGATCGGGCCGCCGCTGGGTGGGTTGTCGATCGGGATCTTCGGGCCGGTCGTGACAGTCGTGGTCGATGCGGTCAGCTACTTGTTGTCGGCGCTGAGCGTCCGGGCGATCCGGTTGCGGGAGAGCCCGCCGGTACGTCGTGCTGAGCGGCTTCGAGCCGGTGAGTTGCTGGATGGGTGGCGGTACATCCTCCAGCACTCGTCGTTGCGGTTGCTGTTCTTCAACGGCGTACTGACCAGTGGGTTGATCATGGCGACGGCGCCGTTGCTGGCCGTGCTGATGCTGGGGGAACTCGGGTTCGCGCCGTGGCAGTACGCGTTGGCCTTCGGGCTGCCGTGCATCGGCGGGCTGATCGGGTCGCGGTTGTCGGCGCCGTTGGCCGCGCGCTTCGGTTCGCATCGGGTCTTGATGGTGACGGGCTGGTTGCGGGCCTGCTGGTTGCTCGGCCTGGCCTTCGTACAGCCCGGAGTCGCGGGTCTGCTGACGGTGATCCTGGTGGAGCTCGGCCTGATCACCTGCATGGGCATCTTCATGCCCCTCTTCGCGGCCTACCGCTTGACCGAAACCCCCGACGACCGAGTAGCCCGCACCCTCTCCGCCTGGTCAATCTCCAGCAAGGCGGTCATCGCCTTGATGACCGCCCTGTGGGGAGTACTGGCCGCTGCCACCACCCCACGCATAGCAGTAGCAGCCGCCGGAGTACTGATCCTCGCAACACCGCTACTACTCCCTCGCCGCACACAAATCACCATCGCCCGCTGAACGCCCGCCTCGCCGTCCCGCCTTGCCGGTCCGGCTCAGCCCGCCTGCGCGCAGCTCAGCTCGCCGGCTCACCTGCCCCCGAACGCGCCCTGGTCGCCGAAGGCGAGGTCAGCGAAACGCGCGGCCATCGCATGGTGAGTCGCGTTGTCCGGATGCAGTTGATCCGGCAGCGGTCGTACGGCGAACTCCTGCTCGCCGTACAGTTCGCGGCCGTCCAGGTAGTACAGGTTTGCGTCGTCCTTCGCCCTCGAGGCCGTCAGCTCGGCCAGCTCGTCGCGGATCCAACTGAGGGTCAGCTTGCCGGGCTCGTCCGGATCGCCGGTCGCCTTGAACTGGACCTTGCCGTCGACGAACTCCGGCACGCACGGACCGGGCGTGTTCTCGTGGATCGGGCAGTAGATGGACGAGATCACCAGCAGCGGCGTGGTCGGATGCCCCTCCCGGATGGTGTCGAGGAAACCATGGACCGCCGGCCCGAACGCGCGCTGCCGCATCAGGTCGGCGTTCACCACGTTGATGCCGAGCTTCACGCTGATCAGATCCGCCTCGAGATCGCGCATCGTCCGCGCGGTGAACGGATCCAGCAGCGCGCCGCCACCGAAGCCCAGGTTGATCAGCTCGACACCGCCCTGCTGAGCCGCCAGCGCGGGCCAGATCTGGGTCGGGCTGTCCGCGTTCGAGCCGTGGCTGATCGAGCTGCCGTGGTGCAACCACACCGGCTTGCCGGCGCCGGCCGGCGGTTCGATCAGAGCATCGGTGCGCAGGGCAACCAATTCGGTCCGCTCGCGGTGGGGGAGCCAGATCTCGATCTCCTTCTCGCCCGGTGGGAGCGCGGTGAAGGCGACGGTGGTCGGTAAACCGGGTTCGAATGCGGTGGTACCGGCGGCCATGTCGATGGTGAGGACGTTGCCGCCGGTCGCGTGCGCCTGGGCCATGAGTCCGCCGTCGACGAGCAGGTCGTAGACGCCATGCGGGCTGGTGGGCGCACCGGCGTACAGGACCTTGGTCGGTAGTACGTCCAGCTCGATCGCGGTGGCGGACGTGCGGAAGACGAGCCGTACGCCGGAAGGCTGCGCCTCGGCCATCGCGAGCTGGCCGTCCGTCGACTGGGCCCGGGCCCACGCCGGGAGACGATGCGGCAGTACGCCGTGCTGGGTGTTCTCCAGCGCGACCGCGCCGCGGAGGAGCCAGCCGTCGATCGGTGTAGTTATCCAAGTGCTCATAGGTAGTATCCTAGACCTCCTAGGCAAACCGATATCCGAGGAGCCGCATGCCACGCGTGGGAATGACCGCCGACCGCCTGACCCAGGCGGCCGCGGAGTTGGCCGACGAGATCGGCTTCGCCAACGTCACCGTCTCCGCCCTGGCCCGCCACTTCGGCGTCAAGGACGCGAGCCTCTACTCCCACATCAAGAACGCGAAGGACCTCAGAGCCCGAGTCGCCGCCCTTGCCCTGACGGAACTAGCCGACCAAGTAGCAGCCAACATGGCCGGCCGATCAGGCCAGGACGCCCTAGCCGCCTTCGCCAACACCTACCGCGACTACGCCACCCAACACCCCGGCCGCTACGCCGCCATGCAACAAGACCTGGACGCAGACGGCCCAGCCGCCGACCCCGCCCGCCGCCACGCGGCTCTGACCCGATCCATCCTCCACGCCTACAACCTGACTCCCACCGCCGAAACAGACGCCATCCGCCTCCTGGGCGCCACCCTCCACGGCTACATAACCCTCGAACTAACCGGCTCCTTCCGCCACACCCCCCGCCCCTCCCAGTCCTCCTGGCACACAGCCCTAACAGCCCTCCACACCCTCCTCACCAACTGGCCCGAGGAAGATGGAGTAGATGACAACTGAAGCTCTGGAGACGTCGGTGAGGCGTCTCCTGCACGACACCCAACTCCGCTCGATCAGCCGCACACTCGACATGGGCGAGTTCCACGCCACCGGTCCGACCGGCGACATCGCGATCCACATCCAATGCCCGTTCCGGCTGGTCCGAGGTACTTCGATCGTGCTGGGCTCCGCCGACCTGAACTCATCGCGAGAGGGCGCCACCTTCTACGACGACCGGGCAACCCAGATCACCGAACTTCTGGCCAAGTCCACCGTCCCGATGACCGACGTGACCGTCGGCAACGCCGGCGCCTTGGCGATCAGCTGGCGCGACGACCTCCGCCTCGAAGTCCTCCCCACCTCCTCAGCCGTCGACACCGAGGCCTGGCGAATCTTCCGCCGCAACTCCGGCCCGCACCTCGGCTACCCCGAGCACGTGATCTGAGCTTGATCCGGTACTGCGGAAACTTTTCGTCGCTGGGTGCAAGTTTGTTACCGGACAGGGGCCGGGCGAGGGGCGGAGGGTGTCCCTGGGAGGCGGCATGATGGGGGGATGAGTGATCGGGCTGGTGTTGAGGCTGCGGTGGGGGCGTTGCGGAGGATTGGGTATTTTCTGGAGCGGGCGCGGGAGCCTACGCATCGGGTGAAGGCTTACCGGCGGGCGGCGGACACGATCGAGGGGTTGCCGGCGGCTGAGGTGCGGGCTCGGCGGCGGGCGGGGACGTTGACCGAGTTGGCGGGGATCGGGCCGAAGACGGAGGCCGTGATCATCGAGGCGATGGACGGCGAGACGCCGTCGTACCTCGTCAAGCTGGAGAAGGCTGCGGGCGAGTTGACCGCGGCAGGAGCCGGTACTGCGCTCCGGGCCGAATTGAAGGCGGATCTGCATCTGCACTCCGACTGGTCCGACGGGGGCAGCCCGATCGAGGAGATGGCTCGTACCGCGGCCGCGCTCGGGCACAAGTACATGGCACTCACCGACCACTCGCCGCGGCTGACCGTCGCCAACGGGCTGTCCCGCGAGCGGCGGTTGCAGCAGCTCGACGTGGTCGCCGAGCTGAACAAGTTGCTGGCCGACGAGCTCGACGGGTTCACGATCCTGAACGGGATCGAGGTCGACATCCTCGACGACGGCTCGCTGGACTGCGACGTCGAGATCCTCGCCCGCCTCGACCTCGTGGTCGCGAGCGTGCACTCCAAGCTGCGGATGGAGTCCGAGGCGATGACCGAGCGGATGGTACGCGCGATCGCCAACCCGCACGTCGACGTACTGGGTCACTGCACCGGCCGCCTCATCACCGGCGGCCGCGGCACCCGGCCCGAATCGCAGTTCGACGCCGAGGTGGTCTTCGAGGCCTGCAAGCAGTTCGGTACTGCCGTCGAGATCAACTCCCGCCCCGAGCGCCTCGACCCGCCGCGCCGGCTGCTGTCGATGGCTGTGGATACCGGCTGCGTGTTCTCCATCGACACCGACGCCCACGCGCCCGGCCAGCTCGACTGGCAGATCTACGGCTGCGAGCGCGCCGAGGAGTGCGAAGTCCCCGCCGACCGCGTCATCAACACCTGGGACGCCGCCACCCTGCAGGAGTGGACCGCCTCCTGACCGACGGCCCACGACGGTGGGGTAGGGGGTGCGTCCTCGCGGGCTGTTGGGCGGGCCGGGTGATACTCGGAACATGAGCAATCTGGACGAGCATCCTGCTGAAGGTGTCTGTGGCGGCGAAGGGGCCGAGGGGCCGGTGGTCGAGCGGCTCGAGGCGCGCGAGGTCGTGCTCGGCCGGACGACGAAGGTCCGTCGACTCCTGCCGAACAAGAACCGCCGGATGGTCGGCGCCTGGTGCTTCGTCGATCACTACGGGCCGGATGATCTGACGGCCCGGGTCGATTCGTACGACGTACCGGGGGAGCGCGGCATGCTCGTGCCGCCGCATCCGCACACCAGTCTGCAGACGGTCAGCTGGTTGTTCGAGGGCGAGATCGAGCACCGCGACAGCGTCGGTTCGCATGCGATGGTACGGCCGGGCGAACTCAACATCATGACCGCCGGCAACGGCATCGCCCACTCCGAGGTCTCGCTGCCGGACGGCCCGCCGACGCTGCACGGCGCCCAACTATGGGTCGCCCTGCCCGACTCCCACCGCACCACGGTCACCCCGCACTTCAACGCGTACGCCGACCTGCCGAAGCTGACCCTCGACGGTGCGCAGGGCACGGTGATGATCGGTACGGTCGCCGGCGTCACGTCACCCGCACCGGCGTACACCCCGCTGGTCGGCGCCGACATCCAACTCGAAGGCGCCGCAGCCACCCTCCCACTGACCCCGGCTTTCGAGTACGCCGTACTGGTGGTAGCCGGCTCCCTAACCGTCACCTCCCCAACAGCCGCTGACCCAGCAGCTTGTGTCCCGGCGGGCGCTGACCCAACGGCCGGTGACCTCGCACGCGGCGGCCTGACTGCCGGCTTCGGGGAGATGCTGTATCTGGGGGCCGGCCGCGACGGCATCCAGCTGACCGGTGATGCCCGCTTCCTTCTGCTCGGTGGCGAGCCGTTCGAGGAGCAGCTCGTCATGTGGTGGAACTTCATCGGCCGCTCCCACGAGGAGATCGTTGCCGCCCGCAACGACTGGATGGCCTCGATCGATGCTCAAGGCACCGACCGTTTCCCCGCCGTCCCCGGCTACGACGGCGACGCCCTCCCCGCACCACCCCTCCCCGCCACCCGCCTCAAACCCCGCCCGCGCTCCCGCTAGCCGGACTGCGCCCTGAGAGAGGTTGGTGTGTGCGGCCGGTTCGGCGGCGCCAGTAGGCCCAGGTCAGTACGAGCAGCGCCGGCCCCCAGAGTTGCAACGGCGCATAACAACTGATCATCAGCGCCGCGGCCGCATCGCTCGAGAACGGGATGAAGTTCCCGCTGAAGACATCCCGGAACCCATAGGTCCAGATCGCGATCAGCGACAGCGCCCCGAGCGTCGCGGGAACGATCGCCGCGTACGGTGCCACTCGCCGCCCGCCCAGCCACGGAATCCACCCCGGCACCACCTCACCCCACCGCTTGACCATTCCGAAGGCGGTCAACGCGACCGCCTCCGAGAACAAGCTCAGGCAGACGATGTACGCGCCCTGCCAAACACTCTCCACCCGAGCCGGCCGCCCGCTGTCGTCCAACATCCCCATCGACGACCCCGCCACCAGCCCGAGCCGCCACAACCCCGACGGCAGGACCAGCAACGGAACGACATGCGCCAGACGATCAGCCCACCGCGGTACCGGATTCTCTGTCATACCAGGAGCATCTCGCCGGCCGCGGACCCGATCCTCACCCACGCGAGTGAGACCAGTCCCTCCACCGATCGATTCCGTGCCACCATGCGAGGGAGACGACCGTTGGGAGATCCATGGGCGACCGGTTTCAGGTACTTGCCGACATCGACGCTACCCCCGACGAAGCCCCGGCGCTCGCGGCCTCGATGCTGCGATGGCTGGTCGACTCCGGGATCGTCGTCGGTGAGCGGACCCAGTGCGTGCTCGGCGGCGACGGCTATGGATACGAGCCCGGCCCGGCGTACTACAACGCCGTCACCACCCCCGACCCGGAGCTGAGCACTCTGATCACGAACGGCCTCGAACTCGATGTCGGCAGGACCGTCTTCTACTCCAGTGACGATCTCTCGTCGACCACCTGCCCGTACTGCGGCTTCAGCCGCGTCGTGGCGGAGGATGTTTGGGACGAGATCAGCCGCTGGTACGCCGGGAACAGCGGGCCCTATCGCTGCCCGGCGTGCCAACGTGCCGTCGACCTGAACGACCTGCGGTGGATGCCGCCCTGGGGGTTCGGCTATCTCGGCTTCACGTTCTGGAACTGGCCCTTGTTGGCTGATCGCTTCGTGGAGTCGGTGGCGACTCGGCTGGGGCATCGGGTGGTGCGGCCGAGAGGAAAGGTCTGAGGCTCAGCCAGATCAGCGCGAGGTCGAGCACGTGCGACTCAGAGCAGGTGGTGGGTGTGGGCGTAGGCGACGGCTGCGGTGCGGGACGGTACGTCGAGCTTGGTGAAGATGTTGGACAGGTGGCGGGCCACCGTCTTGTCGCTGAGGACGAGGTGCTGCGCGATCTCTGTGTTGCTGTTGCCGGCGGCAACCAGGCGCAGCACCTCTAGCTCTCGGGCCGTCAGACCGCCTGCTGTCCGCCGCAGGCTGTCGGTCACTGCACCGAGTTCGGTGAAGGTCTGCCCGGCTGCGGCGAGCTCGGCCGTCGCCGAGTCCTCGTCACCGAGGAGCCGGAAGGCACGTCCGACCAGCACCCTGGCGCGGGCGACCTCGTACGGCGCCTGCAGGCCGGTCCAGAGTTGTGTCGCCAGCCTCGCGCAGGGGAGTGCACGGTCGGCGTCATCGGCGGCGAGGGCGACCAGGCCGGCGCAGTACGCCGCTGTTGCGCGCAAGCCGGTACAGCCGAAGGCCTCAGCGATCTTCGTGAGCTCGCCCGCCGCTGCTTCGGCTTCGTCGCCGCAGCCACCGGCGACGAAGATCTCCGTCGCGGCGGGCAGCAGCCGGGACCGGTGCACCGGGTCAGGCGTTTCGGCGAGCAGTCGGCGGATGGCGGCGAGTGCGGCCGGCGTGCGCCCACGCGCGAGCCACAACAGAGCCAGGCCGGGCTGAGGCTCGTACCCGTGTCCCGACGCCTGCTCGTAGCAGGACTCGGCGGTCGCGAACTCGCCGCGGATCCGCAGCACATCGCCACACTCGCTCAATGCGAGCCCGGCCGCGCCCTGCGAGTTCGTGGCGGCGTAGCGGCGCCGGGCTAGCTCGAACTCCTCCAGGGCCTCACTAAAGGCTCCGCGCAGCCGCAGGATCTGACCGCGATGGACAGCGCACTGACCGGTGAACGGCACCAGGTCCGGCTGCGTGTCGCACCACCGGGTCAGCGCACTCGTCCAAGCGGAGGCCCGGCCGAAGTCGGCCACCTCCTGGCAGGCTTCGATCATCGCGCAGTACACGTTGCCCGCGAAGATCGGCGACAGCTCGCCAGCCGCGACTCCGACCATCGCCTCGTCCAGCAGCGCGAGCCCTTCCGGGACCTGTCCTGAGTACATCAGCAGGCGGCCCTGGCAGACCAGGCCCTGGGCGACCAGGTCGGGTTCACCGTACCGGCGGCCGAGGTCGGCCATCTCGGTGCCGACCCGCAGCGCGCCCGCGAAGTCCTGCTGGTCGAGGTACCGGAAGAAGTCGTGGATCAGGAGGTAGCCCCGTTCCACGACATCATCCGGTTGATCGGCCAGCAGCCGCTGGGCCCGGCCGACCCAGCCGGCCGCGACCGCCGCCTCGCCGCGGGTGCTGAGAACCAGACCGAGCCAGAAGGCGAAGCGGACCGCGCCCAGGGTGTGTGCACTGTCGACCTGCGCCTGATAGCCGCGCTGGAGCGCCCGGATGCAGGCGTCGTCGTCGCCCGCCAGGTACGCGGCGGTGGCGAGCTTCAGCAGATCGTCGGGGCCGAGGTCGGCGACCAGCGACAAGCGGTCGTAGGCGGCCGCCCAGTCCCGCCGTTCGAAGGCCCGGCGTGCTTGCTCCAGGTCGTCGACGATGCCCATCGCCCATCTCCTCCGCGGAGAGTCCCCTTTGCGCTGAGGATACGCGCGGGAGGGCTTCAGGCGGCGGTGACGGTTCGGGCGGCGGTGGAACGGGCGACGATGCGCTTGGCGACGTACTCGGCGTCCCGGCCGACGCCGGGCAGGGTCATCGAGGTGAAGGCGTACTGGAAGCACAGGCCGCAGAAGAACAGGCCGGGCGCGCCGCCGGCGACGCCGCGCATCTCCTCGGGCCAGCCGTCCGGGCCGATCACCGGCGCCTTGATCCAGTCGAACACCTGGCGGAACCCGGTGCACCAGACGACGTTCGCCACGTCCAGCACCCGGCCGTCGTCGAGTACCGGCCGTCCGTCCTGTACGCCGGTGACCCGGTTGTGCACCCGCTCGACGCCGCGCTCGAGGAGGTCCTCCCGCTTGACCCTGAGCATCGGGCCGCCGTGGTACCGGATCTCCTGCAGTTCCTTGCGGCCCATCGGCGTCCGGCGAGTGATCAGGTGCTTGCCGAGGAAGAGGAAGACGGGGAAGAAGATCCGGGCGCCCTTCTTCTCCAGCCGGACCGGGATCTGGCCCGGATCACGGCCGGCGAGCACGGTCGGATGCGTGGTCACGACCTCGTACGCGATGTCGGTACCCGAGTGCGAGCCGCCGACGACCAGGACCGGGCCGTCCTTGAGCTGTCCCGGACGCCGGTACTCGCTGGAGTGGAGCTGCCGGATCGCCGGGTCGAGGTCGACGGCGAAGTCGGGCAGGTACGGCGTACGACCGAAGGTGCCGGTGGCAACGACCACGTTGGTGGCGAGGATACGCCGGTCACCTGTGGTCAGGGCGTAGCCGCCGTCGTCCAGCGGTTCGAGCTGGTCCACCGTCGTCCGGGTGCGGACCGGCAACTCGAAGTGGGCGGCGTACGACTCCAGGTAGTCGGCGACCTCGTCCTTGGTCGGGTAGGACCACTTGCTGCCGGGGAAGGGCAGTCCTGGCAGTCCGTCGTACTTCTTCGGGGTGAAGAGGCGCAGCGAGTCCCACTGCGCCCGCCAGTTGTCACCCACGCGGGCGTTGCCGTCGAGGATGACGAACGGCCGGCCCCGCTTGCGCAGGTGGTACCCGGTCGCCAGGCCGGCCTGGCCGGCTCCGATGATGACAGTCTCAATGCTCTCGGTGATCATGCGAGTCTCCGCTCAGTGCGTAGCGCGCCGGGCGATCGGCGGGCCGGCCGGTAGCGCAAGCACCACAGCAGCATCAGCCCGGTCGTCACGACGTAGAAGCCGTGCAGGGCCCAGATCGGCCCTACCGGCAGGTGCACCACATAGATGCAGTGGACGGCGTTGCCGATGTTGGCGAGCACGAGATTCGCCAGGCTGTACGACGAGAGGTCCTTCGTCCGAGCCGCCTTCATCACCATCGGCAGCGTGCTCGACGCGAACAGGAGGGTCGATACCGTCCCCGCGAGAAGAGCAATGCCTGCGCCAGTCATGTCACCGAAGGTATGAGCGCGGCATCGGTACCCGCGTCGGTCGCAATACCCAACTGCTCCCGGCCGGTACTACGTACTTTCTCGTACCCGACGAAAGGCCGGCCACCGGATCGGTGGACGGCCCTTCGTCAGGTGCTTCGGGTCAGGCGCCGGCGCCCTCTTGCTTGACTCCGGCAACCGCCGTCGGGTCGTCGATGCGGTATTTGCGGGCTGCCTCGGCGGCGACCTCGCGCTTGACCTCACCGCGCTTGGCCAGGATCTCCAGGGCTGCGACGACGATGGACTCGGCGTCGACCTGGAAGTGCCGGCGGGCGGCGGCGCGGGTGTCGGCCAGGCCCCAGCCGTCGGTGCCCAGCGACGTGTAGTCGTTCGGCACCCAGCGGGAGATCTGGTCCTGGACCGCGCGCATGAAGTCGCTGACCGCGACGACCGGGCCCTTGGTGTCCTTCAGTTGCTGCGTGACGAACGGGACCCGCTCGTCCTCGTCCGGGTGCAGCAGGTTGTGCTGCTCGGCGGCGATCGCGTCGCGGCGCAGCTCGTTCCAGCTCGTCACCGACCAGATGTCGGCGGCGACCGAGTATTCCTCGGCGAGGATCTGCTGGGCCTTGCGGATCCACGGCAGCGCGACACCCGAGCCGAGCAGCTGGACCCGTGGTACGTCGTCGCCCGAGGCCGTCTCGTACTCGTTGAAGCGGTACATGCCCTTGAGCAGGGCCGCGACGTCGAGGTCCTTCGGCTCGGCCGGCTGCGCGACCGGCTCGTTGTAGACGGTGAGGTAGTAGAAGACGTCCTCGCCGAACGGCTTGTCCTTGTCCAGCCCGTAGCCGTACATCCGGCGCAGGCCGTCCTTGACGATGTGCGCGACCTCGTAGGCGAACGCGGGGTCGTAGTGCACGGCCGCCGGGTTCGAGGACGCGAGCAGCGGCGAGTGTCCGTCCGCGTGCTGCAGACCTTCACCGGTCAGCGTCGTACGGCCCGCGGTGGCGCCGATCAGGAAGCCGCGACCGAGCTGGTCACCGAGCGCCCAGAGCTGGTCGCCGGTGCGCTGGAACCCGAACATCGAGTAGAAGATGTAGAACGGGATCATCGGCTCGCCGTGCGTCGCGTACGCCGTGCCGGCAGCGATCATCGAGCCCATCGCGCCGGCCTCGCTGATGCCCTCGTGCAGCAGCTGGCCCTGCTCGGACTCCTTGTACGCCAGCAGCAGCGCGCGGTCGACAGCCTCGTACGTCTGCCCGTGCGGCGAGTAGATCTTCGCCGTCGGGAACATCGAGTCCATACCGAACGTCCGGTACTCGTCGGGCGCGATCGGGACGATCCGGTGGCCGATCTCCGGGTCCTTCATCAGGTCGCGGAACAGCCGGACCAGCGCCATCGTGGTCGCGACCGGGGTCTTCTCGTTGCCCTTGGCCAGCGGCTTGTAGACGTCGTCACCAGGCAGCTTCAGCGTCTTCGGCCGGACCCGGCGCTCGGGCAGGAAGCCGCCGAGCTGGGAACGCCGCTCCATCATGTACTGGTACTCCGGGGAGTCCTTGCCCGGGTGGAAGTACGGCGGGTTGTAGGCGTCCTCGAGGTCCTTGTCCTCGATCGGCAGGTAGAGCCGGTCGCGGAAGGTCTTCAGGTCGTCGGAGGTGAGCTTCTTCATCTGGTGGGTCGCGTTGCGGCCCTCCAGCGCCTCGATCGTCCAGCCCTTGACGGTCTGGGCCAGGATGACGGTCGGCTGGCCGACGTGCTCCTTGGCGCTCTTGAAGGCCGCGTAGACCTTGCGGTAGTCGTGGCCGCCGCGGGGCAGCTTGCGCAGGTCCTCGTCGGACAGGTTCCGGACCATCGCCTGCAGCCGCTGGTCGCCGCCGAAGAAGTTGTTCCGGATGTACTCGCCGGACTCGACCGAGTAGGTCTGGAACTGGCCGTCCGGAGTGGTGTTCATCTTGTTCACCAGGGCGCCGTCGTGGTCCTGCGCGAGCAGCGCGTCCCACTCCCGGCCCCAGACCACCTTGATGACGTTCCAGCCGGCGCCGCGGAAGTACGCCTCGAGCTCCTGGATCACCTTGCCGTTGCCGCGGACCGGGCCGTCCAGCTGCTGCAGGTTGCAGTTGACCACGAAGGTCAGGTTGTCGAGCTCCTCGCGGGCGGCCAGGCCGATCGCGCCGAGCGACTCCGGCTCGCCCATCTCGCCGTCACCGAGGAACGTCCAGACGTGCTGGTCGCTGGTGTCCTTGATGCCGCGGTTGTGCAGGTACCGGTTGAAGCGCGCCTGGTAGATCGAGTCCAGCGCCGCCAGACCCATCGAGACCGTCGGGTACTCCCAGAAGTCGGGCATCAACCGCGGGTGCGGGTACGACGACAGGCCCTTGTGCGGGCCGCGGGAGACTTCCTGCCGGAACCCGTCCAGCTGGTCGGCGGTCAGCCGGCCCTCGAGGAAGGCCCGGGCGTACATACCGGGGGAGGCGTGGCCCTGGATGAAGACCTGGTCGCCGCCGCCGGGGTGGTCCTTGCCCCGGAAGAAGTGGTTGAAGCCGACCTCGTACAGGCTGGCCGCCGACTGGTAGGTGGCGATGTGGCCGCCGACCTCCAGGCCCTTGCGGTTGGCCTTGCTCACCATCACCGCGGCGTTCCACCGGATGAAGGCCCGGATCCGCCGCTCGATGTGCTCGTCGCCGGGGAACCACGGCTCGCGCTCGGGCGGGATCGAGTTGATGTAGTCCGTGCTCCGCAGCGCGGGCACCCCCACCTGTCGCTCCCGGGCCCGCTCGATCAGCTTGAGCATCAGGTAGCGCGCTCGCGCCTTGCCGCGTTCGTCCAGCACGGCGTCGAGCGACTCGACCCACTCGCGGGTCTCGTCGGGGTCGATGTCGGGGAGCTGGGTGGGCATCCCCTCGGTGATGATGGCTGGTGGTTCGTGTCCGGAAGCCACGGGTGTCCTGCCTGTCTGTCTAGTCGGTCCTACTCCAGTGCTGAGCGATCGGAGCACTGGTAATCCTGTCACCTGACCGGAATGCGTTCTACTTGGCATCCACAACCTCGGCCGATCTCGCCTGATCGGGTGGGTTCCCACCGGACACGCACCGTGTCCGACATGCGGATACCGGACACGTCACGGAACCCTCGTGCATACTTGCGCGACGCGGTAGGCCACGATGGACTACTGCTACTGACGCCTACCCCCGGCCACCGGGGACGACGGAGGAGGACACGTGAGCGCGACCGCGGACCACGCGGACGGCAAGAGCGGCGAGCCGAACATGGCGAGCCGGCTCGGCTTCGAGAGCGGCACGGTCGTGCTGGAGCTCGGCTACGACGACGACTGTGACGACGCCTTCCGCGACGCCATCGTGGAACTGACCGGCGAGGAATTCACCGGCGACGACCCGGACGACGCAGTCGATGTCGTCCTGCTCTGGTTCCGTGAGGACGACGGGGACCTGGTCGACGCCCTGTTCGAGACGCTGACCGACCTGAAGGCCGGCGGAGCCGTCTGGCTGATGACTCCCAAGGTCGGCCGGGAGGGCTATGTCGACGCGGCGGAGATCGCCGAGGCGGCGCCGACGGCCGGGATGCAGACGACCAGCAGCCTGAGCGCGACCCCGGACTGGTCGGCGACGAAGTTGGTGCTGCCGAAGTCGCCCAAGGTCAGGAAGTGACTGTCCGGTGACTGCTGTCGTCCCCAGGGTCGGCAGCCAGGCACCGGACTTCACCGCCCGCAACCAGCACGGCGAGCAGTTCCGGCTCTCGGAGTACCGGGGCCGGCGCGACGTGGTTCTGGTGTTCTATCCGTATGCCTTCAGCAGGGTGTGCACGAGTGAACTCGGCGCGCTCCGCGACCGGCCCGACCTGTTGGCCGGCGCGGAGTTCGTGGGGATCTCGTGCGACCCGATGTTCACGCTGCGCGCGTACGCCGAGGCCGAACGGCTGGAGTTCGGGCTGCTCAGCGACTTCTGGCCGCACGGCGTGATCGCCTCGGAGTACGGGGTGTTCGACGCCGACCGCGGCTGCGCGCTGCGTGGCACGTTCGTGGTCGACCAGGCCGGGATCGTGCGCTGGTCGGTGGTGAACGAGATCGGTGCGGCCCGTGATCCGGACGAGTATGCGGAGGCCCTGGCGAGTCTTCGGCCTGATCTCGGATAGACTTCCCGCTCCGCCTTTTCGACAGGCTGAACGAGGGCGCTTAGCTCAGCGGTAGAGCGCTTCCCTTACAAGGAAGATGTCGGGGGTTCGATCCCCTCAGCGCCCACCCCTCACCCCTGCTGACTTTCTTAACAGTCAGCTGCCGGATCTGCTTCGGCCAGGTCACAATTCGGCTGGTAAGGTTCCCGTTCGTCGGCTCACGCGATGACGCACCGGGACCACTCGGTCACCCTCCTCGCGCGGTGCCGGCAACGGGGCTTTTCTGTCGATACCAGCGAGACGGGCATGCCCTGAGCCCGGCTCCGTCCAGTTGGGGAGGCACGTGTCCGTGGGTCGCCAACTGACTGGCGCCTCTGTGCTCCCCGGTGCGGGGCTGGTGCGATGAGGAGCGGTATGGACCGGCCGGCGATCAGTACCGGACCGGCGCTGATGATCCCGGCGGGGTACCCGCGCGATCTGCCCAGCGCCCTGCTGCGGGCTGCCCGCGACTTCGGTACTGCGGGCGTCGTCGAGATCGGCCCGGACGGTCGCGAGACCAGGCTCGACTTCCCGACGCTGCTCGAGCTGGCTGCGCGGATCCTGGCCGGCTTGCGCGCGAACGGCGTACGGGCTGGTGATCCTGCTGTCGTGCACTGCACCGAGCCGGTGGGGTTCTTCGCGGCGTTCTGGGCGTGCACGCTGGGCGGCATCCGGCCGTTGCTGATGTCGCCGTCGCCGGAGGGTGACACGACCGAGGAGGGCCGCGAGCGGCTCCGCAAGGTCACAGACCTGCTCGGCTGGACGGTACTGATCGGGCGGCCGTCGGACCTGCCGAACGATCTCGGGTTGCCGGTGCTCGACCCGGACGCGTTGGCTGGGCACGAGCCGACCTCCGAATTCCACCGGCCTGCTGCGGACGACGTCGCGGTACTGATGATGACCTCGGGGTCCAGTACCGGTACGCCGAAGATCATCCAGCTCACACATCGCGGGCTGGTCGAGTTCGCAGCCGGTACGCCGGCGATGCTGCCGGTGCGACCCGGGCAGACGACGCTCAACTGGTTGCCGCTCGACCACAGCGGGGCCTTCCTGCTGTACCACCTGCTGCCCGTGTTCACTGGCTGCACCAACATTCATGTGGCGACGGACTGGGTGCTCGCCGACCCGCTGCGCTGGCTGGACCTGATGGACCAGCACCGGGTGAACCACTCGTGGTCGCCCAACTTCGGGTACCGGCTGGCCGCCGCGGCGATCGCCGGCGAGCCTGATCGGCACTGGGATCTGTCGGCGTTGCGCAGTCTGGTCAGTGGTGGCGAGCAGATCACTGTGCCGGTGGTGAGCGAGTTCCTGCGGCTGACGAATCGGTTCGGTGTCGTGCCGGAGACCTTCGTCGCCGCCTGGGGGATGACCGAGACGGTCACCGGCATCACCTTCGGGCGACCGGGGCTCACGCCGAACGTGCATCGGGTGCGGATCTCGCAGACCGGGGTTGTCGAGTGGGTCGACCAGCGGACCAGTGCTGGGAAGGTTGCTGTCGCTCGGCCGGGGAAGGGCCGCACGGATGCGCCCGGCGTACTGAGTCTGGTGTCTGTGGGTGCGCCTGCTCCTGGGGCGACTGTGCGGATCGTGGGGCCCAACGGCGCAGTACTGCCGGAGGGGCGGATCGGACAGCTGCAGATCGCGTCCGCTCGGGTGACGCCGGGGTATCTCGGCAATCCCGATGCAGACCGCGCAGCGTTCCCCGCAGGCAACTGGCCGGCGCGCAAGTGGCTGGCAACGGGGGACCAGGGGTTCATCTCCGGTGGGCAGGTGGTCATCACCGGGCGCGACAGTGAGCGGATCATCCTCAACGGCCAGACGTACTACGCGCACGAGCTCGAGGCGGTCGCCGCAACTGCTCCTGGCGCCGTCGCCGGCCTAGTCGCAGCCTGCGGCGTAGCCGACGCCGCCCTGGGCACTGAGCGGCTGCTGATCTTCTACGCCCTCTCGTCGGAGTCGGCCGAGGGCGTCGACGAGGCGATCCGCTCGGTCATCCGCGGCCGCCTGGGCCTGGACGCCCGGGTCGTCGGCGTCCCTCGCCGCCATTTCCCCACCACTCCCGGCGGCAAGATCCTCCGCCCACTCCTGAAGCAACGCTGGCTCGACAACACCCTGGAGACGGCCCCGGGCCCGTACGCCACTCCGCCCGTGGCGTCCCCGTACGGCGATCCCATCCGCCCAGGCTCGGTCCCTGCGTCCTCGCGCTACGACAACGACGAAGACCCCAGCGAACAAACCACCGAACTCCCCATAGTCCGCCTAGCCTGGCGCCGCAACCTCCAAGACTCCATCCCCACCCCACCCCAACGCCCCACGCTAGGCGCCAACCGCCACCCCGAAGACGCCGACGACTCCACCACCGACGCACTAGCCGGTACGCCCGGCAGCGACGCACTGACCGGTACTACCGCGGCGCCGCCCACTGGCGCGGACTCCCACGCGGACACACCCAACGCATCCGCGACCACCGAAGCAGTTGGCGTCGATGCGCCCACCGGTAGCACCGAAATTGACCCGCTGACCGCCACTACCAGCGGCGACGCACTGACCGGCGCCACCGCCGCCTCGCCGCCCACGGACCCCCTCGCCGGTAGTACCCGCGCCGACTCGGCCGATGTCGAACGGCCGGCGGAACCCGCTGGCGCGAAGTCGCCCGGGGTGACCACCGGCGCGGCTGCACCCGACGGCACGGTAGGTGCCGATGCACTGACTGGCACCAGCGTCGCTCCGGCAGAGACAACGGCTGACCCACGTACGAAGGCTGCAGAACCCCTCGCGGGGTCCTCCGACGCGCTCGCGGACAGCTCCGATGCTTTCGCCAACGACACCGACCTCTCAGCACGCACCGACTCGTCTGGTCCGCTGTCAGGACGTACCGGCCCGTCTGAGGCAGCCTCGCTGCCGACCGCGCCGGACCTCGATCAGGAAACCACTCAGCTTCCGATCATCCGAGTCTCCACCGACTCCGCCGAGGCCAAGCCACCGACTGCTGCCCCCGACAGCCTCCAACGTGCAGCCGACCTCACCGACCCACAGACGAACAACACCAACCCCGCAGACCCCACCGGTCCGCTGCCCAACGACACCGAGTCGCCCGAGACCCCCCAAGCGCAGACCGCTGACGCCGACCAGACCGAGTACGCCGAGCTGCAATCCGCTGAGGAGCCGCCGGCCGAACCCGCCAAGGCCAAACCCGGCGAGGCCGAGCCTTCCGAAGGCTCCGAGGTACAGGCCGACGGCGACGAACCAGTCGACCTGGCTCCTGCCCAGCCGGACGCCGCCAGGTCCGCCCAGGTGCGAACCGGTCAGCCCGAGTCGGCCGAGGTGCAACCCCGTGAGGCGAAGCCAGCAGAAGGCTCCGAGGCACAGGCCGATGGCGACGAGCCAGTTGAGTTGGCCGCTGCCCAGCTGGACGACACCGAATCCGCCGAGCTGCAAGCTGATCGGCCCGAGTCGGCCGAGCTCTCTGCGGTACAGGCCGATGGCGGTAAGCCGGCTGATCTGGCCGGCGCGCAGGCTGACGATGCCGAGCCGGCCGAGGGACAAGCCGGTGATGCCGAGCCGGCCGAGGGACAAGCCGGTGATGCCGAGCCAGCCGAGGTACAAGCCGGTGATGCCGAGGCAGCCGAGGTACAAGCCGGTGATGCCGAGCCAGCTGCCGCGGCTGAGGTCTCCGAGGTGGAGGCTGACGGGGGCGAGCCGGTTGACCGTGCTGGCGCGCAGGATGACGCTGCCAAGTCGACCGATGTACAACCCCGTGAGGCGAAGCCAGCCGAAGGCTCCGAGGTACAGGCCGATGGCGACGAGCCAGTTGAGCTGGCCGCTGCCCAGCTGGAAGACACCGAATCCGCCGAGGCGCGAGCTGATCGGCCCGAGGCGGCCGAGGTCTCCGCGGTAGAGGTTGATGGCGATGAGCCGGTCGATCTCATCGGCGCGCAGGCCGACGCTGCTGAGGTCGCCAAGGTGCAACCCGGCGAGGCTGAGCCAGCCGAAGGCTCCGAGGTACAGGCCGACGCCGACGAGCCAGTTGAGTTGGCCGCTGTCCAGCTGGCCAACGCCGGATCGGCCGAGCTGCGAGCTGATCGGCCCGAGTCGGCCGAGATCTCTGCAGTAGAGGTCGATGGCGATAAGCCGGTTGATCTCATCGGCGCGAAGGCCGACGTTGCCGAGCCGACCGAGGTACAAGCCGGTGGTGCCGAGCCGGCCGAGGTGCGAGCCGGTGATGCCGAGGCGGCTGCGGGGGCTGAGGTCTCCGAGGTGGAGGCTGACGGGGGCGAGCCGGTTGACCTTGCTGGTGTGCAGGCTGACGATGGCGAGTCCGCGGAGGTCTCCGAGCTGGGGGCGGCCGGGACCGAGTCGGCCGGGGTCTCTGAGGTGGCGGCGGATGGTGGTGCGTCGGTTCAGCTGGCTGGCGGTGCCGAGTCCGCCGAGGTGCGGCCCGAGTCGACCGAGGTCTCTGGGGTAGAGGTCGATGGCGGCGAGCCGGTTGAGCTGGTCGGTGCGCGGGCCGACGATGCCGCGCCGGCCGAGGTGGAAGCCGGTGATGGCGAGCTAGCCGAGGCGGAAGCCGGTGATGCCGAGCTAGCCGCAGCCGCCGCAGTCTCCGCGGTGGAGGCTGATGGGGGCGAGTCGGTTGAGCGGGCTGACGATGGGAAGTCCGCCACGAGCTCTGAGCCGCAGGCCCATGGAGCCGAGTCGGCTGACGTGTCCGAGGTGCGGGTCGATGGTGGCGAGTCGGTTCAGCTGGCTAACGGTGCTGGGTCCGCTGAGGTACAGGCTGATGGCGGTGGGCCGGTTCAGTTGGCTGACCTTGCCCAGCCCACCGCAGTACAGGCTGATGGTGGCGAGCCGACTGGAGTACGGGCTGGTGGTGGCGAGCCGACCGGAGTACGGGCTGATGGTGGCGAGCTTGTTGAGTCGGCTGGGGTGCGGGCTGATGGTGAGGCGGATGCTGAGGCGTCGGTAGATGAGCTTGCGCGGGGTGAGGTCGGCGAGGTAGCTCAGGTCGGCGGGTCGAAGGTTGATGGTGGCGAGGCTGGGGTCTCCGAGGCGCAGGCCGATGGCGGCAAGGCGACCGCGGCGCAGGCCGGTGGTGCCGGGTCGCCTGAGTGGCGGGCCGATGGTGTTGAGGCGGCTGACGGGCGTGTGGGTGGCTCGGCGGGCGTTGTTGCTGAGGAGTTGTTGGCGGGCGCTTATGTGGGGATGGTGCCTGGCTCGGTTAAGGCCGTGGAGGGGGACGGTGCCGGCGCGGAGGTTGCTGCGGCGAGTGCTGAGGAGTTGCTGGACGGCGCTTACGTGCGGATGGTGCCTGGCGCGGCCGAGGGTCGTGGTGGCGTACGGGTTGTTGGGTCTGGTGACGGCGTGGACTCGCGAGCCGGCGAGGTCGCGGGGGTTGACGGGGCGGTTGCGGCTGACGGTGAGTTGACTGTCGTCGGTGCGGGGGCCGAACGCGGGCAGGACGACTCGGATGCCGAAGCCGAAGAAGTAGCTCCCGTCGACGCCGAGCTGGACAGGTCCGCCGCGAGGTCTGGCGGGTCGGATGGGTCCGTTGCTGTGCAGGCTGTCGCTGGCTCTGTGGGGGTTGTCGGCGCGGGTGTGGGTGCTAAGAGTGTGGTGGGGGAGCGGGGCCGGAAGGGTGGGAAGCCGGCTGCGAAGGCGGGTGTGGTTGAGCCGGTGGCTGTGGTGGGGCTGGCGGGGCGGTTCCCGGGGGCCTCGTCGGTGGATGAGTTCTGGGAGAACTTGCTCGGTGGGGTGGAGAGTGTCCGGCGGTTCAGCGACGAGGAGCTGAAGGAGGCCGGGGAGAGTGGGGACGAGGAGCTGGTCGCGGTCAGCGGGGCGCTGGATGATGTCGAGCTGTTCGACGCGGCGTTCTTCGGGCTGAGTGATCGGGAAGCCGAGCTGACTGATCCGGCGCAACGGCTCTTCCTCGAGGTATGTCAGCAGGCGCTGGAGCATGGCGGGTACGCCGGCGCGTCGGGGCGGATCGGGATCTTCGCCGGCTCCGGCATGAACCTCTACACGCAGGAGAATCAGCCGCCCGACTACCTCGCGACCCGAGTGGCTTACCGGCTCGGGCTGACCGGCCCCGCGATCGGCGTACAGGCCGCGTGGTCGTCCTCGCTGGTGGCGGTTCACCTTGCTTGCCAGGCGTTGCGCAGCGGGGACGCGGATCTCGCGCTCGCCGGCGCCGCCGCGGTACACGTGCCGCAGGCAACGGGCTACCACGCCAGTGCCCGCTCGATCCTCTCGCCGACCGGCCACCTCCGCGCCTTCGATCAGGAAGCCGACGGTACGGTCGGTGGCAACGGCGTCGCGGCCGTGCTGCTCAAGCGGCTCGACCAGGCGGTTGCCGACGGCGACACCGTGTACGCCGTGATCAAGGGCTCCGCCGTCACCAACGAAGGCGGCCCCGCCGGCCAGGTCGAGCTCGTCGAGCGCGCGCTGGAGAAGTCCGGCGTACCGGCCGCATCCCTCAGCTATGTCGAGGCCAACGCCACCGGTACTCCGGAAGATGACACCGTCGAGTTCCGCGCCCTCACCACGGCGCTGCGCAAGCACACCGACCAGGTCGGCTTCATCACGATCGGCTCGGTGAAGCCCAACATCGGCCACCTCGACAGCGCCGCGGGCATGGCCGGCCTGATCAAGACCGTGCTGATGCTGCAGCACCGCACCCTCGTCCCGACCATCAACTACCGCAAGCCGAACCCGGCCCTGAAGGTTGCCGACAGCCCCTTTGTGGTCGGTACCGAGGTCCGCGACTGGGAAGCCGGTACGCCGCTGCGCGCAGGCGTCAGCGCGCTCGACGCCAAGGGCACCAGCGCGCACGTCATCCTCGAAGAGGCGCCACGCCAGATCCGTCGCGGCGAAGACGGCCCGGTCGTGCTGCCGATCTCGGCCCCCGACCCGGCCGCCCTCGCCGATCTGGCCGTCCTGTTCCGTACCGAGCTGGAAGAGGGCACCGGGCAACGACTCATCGACCTCGCCGGTACTGCGTCGATCGGCCGCCCAGCACATCGCCACCGCATCGCTGTCGCGGGCTCCTCCGAATCCGAGCTGGCCGAAGCCCTGGCAACGGCCGCCACCGCCCAGGTACCGCGCGGCGGCCCCGGCCCACTCGGCTTCGCGTTCACCGGCCAAGGCGCTGCCCGGCGTGGAATGGCGGCCGGTCTGGCAGTGCGCTTCCCCGTCTTCCGCGCCGTGCTCGACGAGTGCGACAAGGTCTACGAGGAGGAGGTCGGCGGCAGACTCCTCGAGCTGCTCCTGACTCCGGCCGGCACCGATGACGGCGTCTGGCCGACCGAGACCGCGCAGCCTGCGCTCTTCGCCTTCGAGCTAGCGCTTGCAAGGCTCTGGCAGTCCTTCGGAGTCCAGCCCGCGTTGGTGGTCGGGCACAGCGTCGGCGAGTACGCGGCGTTGTGCGTGGCCGGCGCGCTGTCCCTCGCCGATGGCGTGAAGTTGACCGCGCAGCGCGGAGTACTGATGCAGCGCGGGACCGTGCCCGGTGCGATGGTCGCCGTCCGGGCCGACGCCGACCGGGTTCGCGAGCTGGCGCAGACGCCGGGCGTGGAGATTGCCGCGGGCAACGGTCCGCAGAACTTCGTACTGACCGGGTCCGAGGTGATCGTCGGGCAGCTGGCCGAGCAGCTCGACCGGCTGGAGCTCAAGTGGCAGCGGCTCGATGTCGATCGCGCGTTCCACAGCTCGCTGGTCGATCCGATCCTGGCCGACTTCGCGAAGGTCGTCGCCGAGATCAAGCTCAAGCCGCTGCGGATGCCGATGGTGTCGAGCTGGTCCGGCGAGTTGCTGGAGAGCGGTACTGCGCTCGACGGCGACTACCTGGTCGGGCAGCTACGTCAGCCGGTGCTGTTCGGTGATGCCGTCGAGGCGTTGACCGCGGCCGGTTGCCGGCGCTTCCTGGAACTCGGGCCGGATGCAGTGTTGAGCCCGGCCGGACGACGGATCGCGCCGAACAGCACGTGGATCCCGGCGCAGCGGCTCGGGCAGGACCCGGTGCTGGCGACGATGAACGGGCTGGCCGAGCTGTACGAGCAGGGCACCGAGATCGCCTGGGCGAAGGTGTACCCGGAGAGCGGCCGGGTGCCGCTGCCGACGTACCCGTTCCGTCGGGTGCATCACCCGGTGGACGCGTCGGCGCGGCCGGTGGCGTCGGCGCAGCCGGCGGTGGTCGAGGAGGAGCGTTCGATCGAGCGGAGTGGGGCGGCGCTGAAGCGCATCCCGCTGGATCCGCCGGCCTCCAACGGCGTGGTCGTGCCGACGGTCGAGGAGATCGATCTGTCGCCGTTCGCGATTCCGGCGGAGGACGATCCGGATCGGCTCAGCACGCAGCCGATCGAGGTCACTGAGCCGTTGCCGGTTGTTGAGTTGGACGGTGCTGAGCTGGTTGGCACTGCGTATGTGCAGATGGTCCCGGCTATGGCGGTGGCTGGGCCTGGTGGCGGAGCGTCGGATGCCGAGGCCGGCCCCGGGTCGTCGCTGGCAGGCGCGGAGGATGCGGTCCCCGGGGCTCGGGTTCTTGAGGATGCGGTCGCCGGGGCTCAGGTTGTTGGAAACCAAGGCGAGGCGTCCGCAGGGCGAGCAGCAGCGGAGGGGGCGACTTCCGCGGCAGTGGACGGGGAGAGCTCGGAGGTCCCCGTTGCTTCGGCTGCGGAGTTGTATCGGGAGTCGCTGGAGGTCGTGCTTGATCTGACCGGGGAACAGCTCGGGCTGGAGCCGTATGACCTGACGGTGGATCACACGTTCGCCGAGCTCGGCGCGGATTCGCTGTCGATGCTGCGGGTGGTCGAGGAGGTCGGGCAGCGGTTCGACGTCGAGATCGCGGTCAGCGAACTCTTCGACGACCTGAACACGCCGCACAAGCTCGCCACGGCCGTTGCTTCCCGCAACCAACCCGACGGCGACGAGGTCGACCCGCTCGACCTCCTGCGCCCGACGGCGGCCGAGGCGTCAGCACCGGAGAACGCAGACCCCCGTACTGCGCTCGCGGTGCTCGGCTCAGGCCTGGCCGAACTGGCGGCCAAGGTCGACGCCGCGGCCGCCGCGACCAGCGAAGCCGAACTGCCGGGCTCGGGCATGGCCGCCCTCATGTCGCAGCAACTCCGCGTCGCCGGCCAGCTCGTCGACGGCGTCACCAAGCTGATGCACGAGCAGCTCGCCCTCCTCAACGAAACGGCCCAAAAGCTCGAAGCAACCCAGAAGGCCGCGGCACAGCAGCGCACCGAAACGCTGGAAAAGCCGGACAGCAAGAAACCCCAGGAAGACAGAGCCGCGGCCGAGAAAGCCAAGCGGGCAAGGGATCTGGAGTACTGGCAGACCGCGCTCGATGGGGCCCAGCCCCTTGTCCTCCCGACCGATCGCCCGCGCCCGGCCGCCGACGACGTGATCGGCACTGTCACCCACGAGCTCGACTCGGAGATCGGCGACGCGGTCTTCGCGTTCAGCCGCGACCGCCGGGTCAGCCCGCTGATGACGATGCTCGCCGCCGTCGGCACCGTACTCGGCCGCTTCGCCGACCAGGACGACCTCGTCATCGGTACCGCCGCCCTGCGCCGCCCTGGCGACACCGCACGCCAGCCGGCCCTCCCGCTCCGCCTCGACCTCACCGGCGAACCGGACCTCGGCGACCTCGCCCAGCGTGTCCGCGAGATCACCACCACCGCGGTCGACCACTCGACCGCCGACCTCGCGACCCTCGAGCAGGACCCGCTCTTCCAGGTGCTCGTCGAGTTCGAGGCCGGCGAGGAGGAGCTCGCAAGCAGCCTCGACCTCCGCTTCCGCCTCGCGTACCACGGCGGCGGCATCACCTGTACTGCGGACTACCGCGCCGGCCTGTTCGACCACCAGACCGTGAAGCGCCTGCTCGCG
The DNA here is from genome assembly GCF_044453825.1 of Kribbella sp. NPDC051620. Taxonomy (NCBI): domain Bacteria; kingdom Bacillati; phylum Actinomycetota; class Actinomycetes; order Propionibacteriales; family Kribbellaceae; genus Kribbella; species Kribbella sp. NPDC051620. The sequence goes on along the minus strand of NZ_JBITDB010000002.1, from coordinate 1,137,108 downwards.
TACCTCGAAGCCGTCCTGCGCCGCGCGATCGAGGACCCGCGGCTCCCGCTGCCCGACCTGATGCTGCCGATCGAAGACGACAAGAAGATCCTGGCCGAATTCGAGGGCGAGGCGCCGCAGACCGGCCCGGTCGGCCGGGTCCGCCGCGACGCCGTCGTCGCAGGCGAGCTGAGCGGCCTGCACACCCTCTTCGAGCAGCAGGTGGCACGGACGCCCGACGCGATCGCGCTGATCCACGGCGACCGTGAGATCTCGTACGCCGAACTCGATCGCCGCTCGAATGCGGTCGCCTGGCAACTGGTCGACCTCGGCGTGAAGCCCGGCCAGCTCGTCGCGGTACGGGTCGCCAGGGGAGCGGAGCTGGTGGTCGCAGTTCTGGCCGTGCTGAAGTCGGGCGCTGCCTACCTGCCACTGGATCCCGGCGTACCGGAGTCGCGCTGGGCCTTCATGACCGCGGACGCCGGTGCGGTCGCCCTGGTCGGCGACGACGCGGCGCTGGCAGACCGGCTCGGGCTGCGGCTGGTGCCGGTGGCCGCGGTCGACGGTGACGCGCGGTCGAAGCAGGCCCCGCCGGTACGGGCCGCTGCCGACGACATCGCCTACTGCATCTACACGTCGGGCTCGACCGGCAACCCGAAGGGCGTCGCCGTACCGCATCGCGGCCCGGTCAACCTCATCCGGCACTACCTCCGTACCAGGCGATCGCTGCGCACCTTGCAGTGGACGTCATTCGGCTTCGACGTCCACGTGCAGGAGATGTTCACCGCGCTCGCCTCCGGTGCCGCCTTGGTGCTGATCGGCGAGGACGACCGGTACGACCCGGACGCCGTCATCGCGGCGCTGAAGGATCACCAGGTCGAGCGGCTGTTCATGGCGTTCACCCCGCTGACCGCTCTGCTCGCGACGATGCGCAAGGTGCCCGAGTTGCCGGCCCTGCGCGAGATCGTCGCGGGCAGCGAGGCGATGGTCGTGACGCACAAGATCCGCGACTTCCTCGAGGCGCACCCGGAGTGCACGCTCTACAACGAATACGGCCCGACCGAGGCGTCCGTGGTGACCACGATCCACCAGGTCGACCCGGACGAGGACCGGCCGTCCATCGGGCGACCGATCGACGGCGTGGTGGTGCGACTGCTCGACGAGGCGCTCCGGCCGGTACCGGTCGGAGCGATCGGTGAGATCCACCTCGGCGGCGTGGCCGTTGCCCAGGGCTACTTGGGGCGGCCGGACGAGACCGAGAGGGCGTTCGTGAGTGACCCGGCGAATCCGGGCGGACGGTTGTACCGGAGCCGTGACCTCGGCCGCTGGCGTGCTGACGGTTCGCTGGACTACCTGGGCCGCGCTGACGACCAGGTGAAGATCCGCGGGCACCGGGTCGAGCCGGGGGAGACCGAGCACGTACTGGCCGACTTGCCCGGCGTGATCGACGCAGTGGTCGTCGCTTGCGCCGACCCGGCCGGCGACACGTGCTTGATCGGGTACGTCGTACTGGAGGACAGCGACCCCGCAGTACTGGCGAACCTCCTGCTGGAGCTCACCAAGGAGCTGCCGATCTACCTGGTCCCGGCCGACCTGATCCCGGTCGAGGACCTGCCGCTGGACTCCACCGGCAAGCTGGACCGCTCCAGGCTTCCTGAACCGGAATGGCTCAAAGACAGCTGAGCTCAAGGGCTGCTGAGCAACGTCAAACCCCCACGCACTCCTCTGCGTGGGGGTTCTTTCGTTCCGGTGAAGTCGGTTCTGCACCGTGTACGGGGGTTTGTGTGCCCGGCGGCTACCCTCCCGCAACCTCCGGCCTACCGTCCGCGGTGCAGAACCCGCGCTCGATCCTCATCCCTCCTGAGGATCGACCGCACCTACCTCTACTGCCCGCCGGCGCAGCAGCGCGTACGCGCTGATCACGCAGATGAGCAGGGAATAAACGGCCCAGACGGGTCCGACGTTGCCGAGCTCAGGTCCGTTCCCCCGGGACCCGAGTACGACGACGGCGGTGACCGCGACGAGCGCGATCAGCGGGCCGGTCCAGCCCAGCACGCCCATCCGCACCGGCTGCTCGGACCCGGACAGCTCGTCCGGTTCCGACACGGCGGAGATGGCCCGTCCCCGGAGGGACTCGTGCAGGGCCGCGACGCCGCACGCGGCGGCGACGTTCAGGAGCAGCAGGCGGTCGGCCATCTCGTCGATCGCGACGCCACCGGGGCCGGCCGTGCCGTAGATGACGGCGTACAGGTCGACCGGGACGGTGGCGGCGGTGGCGAGGACGACGACGGTCTGGAACAGCCGCGGGCGGCGTACGGAGGTACGCAGCATGCCGAGGCCGGCCGTCGTGGCGACCACGAGCGCGGTGAAGAAGAGTGCGAAGACGATCAGAACGGCGGCGTCCATCAGGACCTATTCCCTACGGTCGAGCGTTGCCCCGGACAACGCTGGTGGACGTGCGTACATCGGTACTTCGGTTGCCCGCGAGAGCGGCGAGGAGTCTCCTCCTCGCCGCCTACGCGAACGGTCAATCCCTGGCATGCAGGTCCCCCCTGATTGCCCTCGGACGACGTGCCCCCACCCCGTCCATCCGTTGCATCGGTACAGCAGGGGTCGCCGTTACAAGGATTTGGGCAATTGCGTAAAAAATGCGCAAATTTGCTCGGGAGACCCCTTTCCGCACGACAGATCTGTGTGTGAGGGGTCACCAACCGTCAGTCGACGGTGACGTTGGCGCCAACTGCCGGTGAACTACCGCAGGGCGATCTCCGAGGGTGTGGCCGCGGGCAACAGATCCCAGCCGAGCCGGGCGGCGCCGATCAGGCCGGCGTTGTCGAGCTGGGCCGGCTGGACGGTCAGGTCGGCGACGAAGGGGAGCTGCGCGAGGCGCTTCACCCAGCGCTGGACCGGGTCGAACAACACCGTCCCCGCCTTGGCCACCCCGCCGCCGATCACGACGGTCGTGAGGTCAACAGTCACAGCGGTGGCAACGATGCCCGCCGCGAGTGCCTGCGCGCCATCGTCAAAGACGGATAGCGCGATCTCGTCCCCGGCGGCGGCGTCCGCGGACAGTACCGCCGCGTCCACGTCCTCGGTACTCCGCCAGCCGCGACGCTTGGCCCGGGCAACCATCCGCGGACCGCTCGCATACGTCTCGACGCAACCGTACGACCCGCAGGCGCACGCCTCGCCGTCGAGGTCGACCACGACGTGCCCGAGGTGCGCCGCGTTGCCGGACTGGCCGAGCAGCAGCCGCCCGTCGACCACGATGCCGGCGCCCACCCCGGTGGAGACGACGATCCCGAGCAGGCTGCCGACGTCGCGGCCGGCGCCGGTCCAGAACTCGCCGAGCGCGAAGCAGTGCCCGTCGACGCCCAGCGTCACCGGCACGTCACCGACGAGCGCGCGGACCCGGTCGACGAGCGGGAAGTTCCGCCAGCCGGCGATGTTCACGGGGGAGACGAGGCCGTGCTCCTGGTCCAGCGGCCCGGCCGAGCCGATGCCGACCGCGGCCGGCTCGGTGTCGCCCTTGACCCGGGCGATCAGCTCGCCGAGCGCGGCGAACACCTCGTCGGCGTCGCCCGGCGGCGTCGGGATCCGGTCCTTGGTCAGGATCTCCCCGTCGGCCGCCACGATCGCGGCAGCCATCTTCGTGCCCCCGATGTCGATGCCTAGCACGGTCACTGGCTGGTCGGTCATGGTCCCCCTGTCAGTACCGGTGCCGATCGCGGGCTGGATCGGGAGACAACGTTATCTGTAACCGGCCAATCCGGCGAGGGGTTGTCGGTGCTAATCATCCATGATCCCGCAGGCCAGCGCTTGATTCATGCCAGGACATAGTCTGACAACGATGGCCTTCAAGGCGCTTCAATCATCAACAACGAGGGCAATCCTTCGCTGTCCGTGACCAGTTCAGGTAGCGGTCCGCGGCCCCGGCACGAGAGGGTAGGCGCATGAGTGACCAACTGGACCGCGACGCCGCCGGCAGTCTCGTCGTCGGCTTCAACGGAACCACCGCCCCCGAAGAACTCCGCCGCTCCGTCGCCGCCGGACTCGGCGCCGTCATCCTGTTCACCCGCAACGTCGAGAGCGCGGAGCAGGTCGCGGCGCTGACCGCCTCGCTGCGCGCCGAACGGCCGGACGTGCTGATCGCGATCGACCACGAGGGCGGCGAGTTCAGCCACCTCGCGCCCGCGAACCCCTGGCCGCTGTCCTCGCCCCGCTCACTCGGCGAGCTGGACGACGTCGACCTGACCCGAGCCTCGGCCCGCGACGCGGCGGCCACCCTCGCCTCGCTCGGCATCGACCTGATGCTCGCGCCCTCGGTCGACGTGAACAGCAACCCGGCCAACCCGATCATCTCGACCCGCTCGTTCGGTACGACGGCCGACGTCGTCTCCCGGCACGGCGTGGCCTTCGTCCAGGGCGTCCACGACGCCGGTATCGCCGCCTGCCCGAAGCACTTCCCCGGCCACGGCGACGTCACCGTCGACTCCCACCTCGCGCTGCCCCGGGTGGACCGCTCGATCGAGCAGGTGAGCGCCGTCGAGCTCGCGCCGTTCCGGGCGACCATCGAGGCCGGTGCCGACGTCATCATGAGCGCCCACATCATCTTCTCGGCGTACGACGACCAGCCGGCCACCCTGTCGCGGCGGATCCTGCACGGACTCCTGCGCGAGGAGCTCGGGTTCACCGGCGTGATCACCACCGACGCGCTCGAGATGCAGGCGATCACCGCGACCCAGTCGATCGAGGACGCCACCGTCGCCTCGATCCGGGCCGGCGCGGACCTGGCGATGATCGCGATCGGCGAGGCGGACCCTGCGGCGCTGACCGCCCGCCTGGTCCAGGCAGTCGACGAGGGGACGCTCGACGCCGGTCGGCTCGCGGAGGCCGCCGGCCGGGTGCGCGCGCTGGCGGCGACGCTCGCGGCACGTCCCCGGCTGTCCGGGTTGGATGGAGCGCCGACCCGCGAGGTGGCTGCCCGCACGGTCACCCGGCAGGACTTCCCGGGGCTCGGCGGATCGCCGTACGTGGTGGATCTGACGCAGGGGCTGCACCCGGCCTGGAACCCGTACTTCAGTGGCCTTCCGGAGGTCTTCGCCAAGGTCGCGCCGGGCTCGGCAGGCGTCGTACTGCGCGGCGAGGACCCCGCTGCGCTGTCGGACGCCCAGAACGCGGCGATCGGGCGGCCGCTGGTGGTCGCAGTACAGGACGCCGTCCGTACGCCGTGGATGCGCGCGGCCCTGGCGCAGTTGCTGGAGAGCCACGAGGGTGACGTCTTCGTACTGTGCACCGGCATCCCCGAGGACCGGGCACTCGTGCCCGCGGCCGTCCCAACCGCTGTCACCTACGGCCGCAACCTCGTTGTCCTGGAGGCGGCGGCGCAACTGTTGACCCGCGTTCCCTAGTGGGATGCCGCTAGGACATCGTTTCCAGGTCTAGCGTGGCTCGGGTGAACGCTCTCGACCTGTCGAAGATCACGCTGCGACCCCTCCAGCAAGGCGACTGGCCACGGATCCACGAGTGGGCCTCGCTGGAGGAGTCGTGCAGGTACCAGCCGTGGGGACCGAACACTGAGGCGGAGACGAAGGCGTTCGTCGCGGCCGCGATCGCGTCCGCCCAGGTGGAGCCGCGCACCCGGTACGCCTGGGTCGCCACCCATCCCGTGACCGGCGTACTCGGCATCGGCGAGCTGAACATCCGCCACGCCGCCTGGAAGCGCGGCGAGATCAGCTACTCCGTCCACCCCGACCACTGGGGCCAAGGCGTGGCCAGCGAGATCGCCCGCATCCTCCTCCACTTCGGCTTCCAGGACCGTGGACTGGAACGCATAGAAGCCACCTGCGACCCCCGAAACTCCGCCTCGGCCGCCGTCCTGAAACGCATCGGCATGACCTACGAGGGCATCCTCCGCCGCACAGTCCTCATCCGCACCGGCTGGCGAAACTCCAAGATGCACAGCATGATCCGCCCCGAATGGACCCCACCCGCAGCCCCACCCCGCTGGACCCTCGCCTGACGTGCGGTTAGCCCCTGCAGTTGAGTTGGAGGTCGAGGGCGTGTTGCTCGACGTAGTTGAGGGCGTGCCGGACGGCGCCGACCGACACGATCGTGTCGCCCAGCGAGGAGACCGCCACCCGCGGGGGAGTAGCGGTGAAGGTTGCCAGCTGCTTCTCGATCTCGGGTAGCAACGCCGTCGCCGCCGTGGCAACGGCTCCACCGATCACCACCAGCTCGGGATTGAACAGGATCCCCAACGTCGCAACGACTCTCGCCGTGCGACCGGCAATGTGCCGAAGGATGCCCAGAGCAACTTCATCACCACCGGCCGCAGCCTCGAAAACCAACTCCGCAGTCACCCCAGCACCAGCCGCGTCCGCGGTGACGGCGACGCCAGCGTCGCCCGCGGGCGCCGCCGCCTCGACGGCGAGCTTGCGAAGGCTGGTCTTCACCGTCGGGTCGGCGACTGCCTTCGCGCCCAGTTCGCGAGCCGTGCGGGCGATACCGGCGGTGTCTCCGACGCCCTCGACAAGCTTGAGATAGACCATCTCGCCGGCCCCGCCGCGACTGCCGTGCAGCAGCCGTCCGGAGTCCATCAGCCCGGAGCCGAACCGCTCACCCGCGAGCAGCACCACCAGATCATCGACGTCCCGAGCCTCACCTCGCCAGTGCTCGCCGAGGGCGGCCAGGTTCGCGTCGTTCTCCAGAAGCACCGGCCAGCCGTGCAGTTCGGTGAGCCGCGCCGGCAACCCGGCGTCGAAGCGCCGCCAGAACGAGTCGTCGACCAGGATGTTGCCCTCCCGATCAACCGGCGCGGCCACCCCGACCCCGGCCGCGAGCACCTCGGCATCGGTCACCTGAGCCTCGGCGAGCACCTCGAGGACCGCCTCGTCGACGACCTGAGTCTGTTCCGTTGGCGTCTTCACGGTCTGGAACGAGCGACCGGTCTTGGCAACGGTCTCACCGCGCAGGTCGGACAGCAGTACGGTCGTCTTGGCCGCGCCGACGTCGATCCCGAGCACGTAGCCCGCATGGCTGTTGAACTCGAAGCGGCGGGAGGGCCGGCCCACCGGCGTACCGGGAGCGTCGTGACCCGGGTCGAGCTCGACCACCCAGCCCATCGCGATCAGGTCGTTGCAGACCGCGTGCACGGTCGCGCGGGTCAGACCGGTCGCCTCGATCAGGCCGGTACCTGTCATCACGCCCGCCGTGGACAGTACGCCGAGTAGCTTGCCGGCGTTGACCCTGCGCAGCAGCGGCGGCGTGGCCGCCGCGGTGTTCGCCATCTTTGCCCTTGACCTCCTCGCGAATACCCGCGCACAATACTGCAGAATCTAAATTTAGAGTCTATATAAACCAGAGTGAGGCGCTCTTGACCAGCACCGAGACCCAGGTGATCCGACCAGGTGATCCGACCGATGCCGACTGGTGGCGGCAAGCGGTCGTGTACCAGATCTACCCGCGGAGTTTCGCCGACTCCGACGGCGACGGCGTCGGCGATCTGCGCGGCATCATCAGCCGCGTCCCGTACCTGACCTCGCTCGGCATCGACGCGGTCTGGCTGAGCCCGTTCTACCCGTCCGCGCTGGCCGACGGCGGGTACGACGTGGACGACTACCGTGACGTCGACCCGCGGCTCGGCACGCTGAGCGACTTCGACGACCTGGTCGCGGCGCTGCACGCGGCCGGGATCAAGCTGATCGTCGACATCGTCCCGAACCACACCTCGAACCTGCACGCGTGGTTCCAGGAGGCGCTGGCGTCAGAGCCGGGTTCGGCGGCGCGCGATCGGTACATCTTCCGCGACGGCTCTGGTGTGGAGGGGTCGGAGCCGCCGTCGGACTGGGACTCGGTGTTCGGTGGCTCGGCCTGGGCGCAGACGCCGGACGGGCAGTGGTACCTGCATCTGTTCGCCGCCGAGCAGCCCGACCTCAACTGGGCCAACTCCGAGGTCCGCGACGACTTCCTCACCACGCTGCGGTTTTGGTCTGACCGCGGGGTGGACGGGTTCCGTGTGGACGTGGCGCATGCGCTGGTCAAGGACCTGACCGAGCCGCTACCGTCGAAATCTGTTTTGCCGAGGCAGTCGGAGTCGCTCGGAGCGCACCCGTTGTGGGATCGCGAGGGCGTGCACGAGATCTACCGCGAGTGGCGCAAGGTGCTGAACTCCTACGACCCGCCCCGGTCAGCGGTCGCCGAGGCGTTCGTACCGGCGGCGCGAAGGGCTCGGTACGCGAGTGCCGACGGGCTCGGGCAGGCGTTCAACTTCGACCTCCTGCAGGCCGACTGGGACTTCGGGAAGTTCCGCCAGGTGATCGAGGAGAACCTGGCGCTGGCCGAGGAGAACGGTTCGTCCTCGACCTGGGTGTTCTCCAACCACGACGTGGTCCGGCACGCGACGCGGTACGGGCTGCCTCGTGATCCGGAAGGGCTGTGGCAGGACGGCAAGGCCTGGCTGCTGAGCAACGGCACCGAGCCGACGGTCGATGTGGAACAGGGGCTGCGGCGGGCGAGGGCCGCAGTACTGCTGATGCTTGCGCTGCCAGGTTCGGCGTACCTGTACCAAGGGGAGGAACTGGGTCTGCAGGAAGTCGGCGAACTACCTGCCGCCAACCTCCAAGACCCGGCCTACTTCCGCTCCAAAGGCGCCGAGAAGGGCCGAGACGGCTGCCGGGTCCCCCTGCCCTGGACCATCGGCGGCCTCTCCTTCGGCTTCGGCTCCGGCGGCTCCCACCTACTCCAGCCGACCTGGTTCGGCGGGTACTCCGTAGAAGCCCAAGAATCCGACCCAACCTCAACCCTCAGCCTCTACCGCAAAGCCCTCGCCGTCCGCCGAGGCCTGCAAACCTCCGCCGGCCTCGAATGGATCGACGGCGTCGAATGGTCCCTCCACTTCACCCGCCCCGGTGGCTGGCAATCAGTAACCAACTTCGGCGCCGCCCCCATAGAACTCCCCGAAGGCGCGGTAGTCCTCTCCAGCTCCCCCCTAGACGGCGACAAACTCCCCACCGACACCACCGCCTGGCTGATCTGACCCACCCCAACAGACCCTCCGCCCAAGCGGAGGGTCTGTTGCCATGAGCAACAGGCAAGAGCAACAGACAGTCCCGGCCGCCGCTGTAGCTCACGCGGTGCCGGGGCGAGGGTTGGCCGTTGGGCGGCGATGGCACCGGAGGGGACTGGCAGATCGTGCGGGTCACCGCCGACGTGTGTTGAGATTGAGCCCCGGCTTGCTCGGCAGACCTGTGACAGCCCGTGGGGCTTGGTCAGAGTGCGGCCGAGGTTGGTGGCTGTCCGGTTGGTGCTCGATGCGGAGGAGGTGCCGTGCTGGTTGCTCCAGTGACGGCGGGGAGTTCGTCTTGCAAGAGCAGTGGAGGGTCCCCTCGGCGCGCCACCCAGACAACCTACAGGCTTTCGGGTCGTATGAAGTGGTGAGGAATTCACCTTGTGGATAAGGGCTTTCCGGCCCGAAACTGTCGGCGGACTCGTCTAGCGTTGCGGGTATGGACGATCGGGCGGTGGCGATGATGAGCGGCAGCGAACTGCTGTCCGCCAGCGACGCCGTGGAGGAGGCGATCGAGAAACTGCTGGCCCGCCGCAACCAGATCCTCCAGCGCATGGACGAGATCGGATACGCGAAAGAGCTCGGCGCCCACGACACCGTCCGGCTGATCGAGAAGCGGTACCGTCTCGACCCCGTCGAAGCCCGCCGCCGAGTCCGGTTGGCGCTGGCGCTACCGAAGTACCCGACCGTGACGGCCGCGCTTCCTGCTCCCGGCACCGTGATCGCCGACGACGCGGTGGTGCTGTCCTCGGCGCAGGCCGACGCGATCGTGGCCGCGCTGGAGAAACTCCCCAAACGCGCCAACGTCCCCGTCGAAGAGCTCGACGCGGCCGCCGGTCAGATGGTCGAGGCGGCTCGGCACATGAACCCGAGTGAACTTCGCAGGATGGGTGAGCAGGTCCGCAACATCCTCGACACCGACGGCCCCGAACCCCGCGAGGACGCCGCCCGTGCCCGCGAAGAGGTCTGGCTGGCCAAGGCCGAGGGTGGTGTGAAGTTCGGCGGCTATCTGGCCGGTGAGAACGCCGAAAAACTCCAGACCGTTCTCCAGGCCGGCGCGAAACCCCACAAAACCCCCGACGGCGAACAGGACCCCCGATCGCGCGGCAAACGGCAGGCCGATGCGCTCGTGGATGCCCTCGACATCGCGCTGGCTTCTGGTGACCTGCCCACCCGCGGTGGGATCAAGCCGCACATCGCGGTCACCATCAACCTCGATGACTTGATCGATGCCGGGAAGCAGGCGACCGGTGACCTGACCTACGGCGACGGCCTGTCCGCTGCCGCGATCCGCCGGTTGGCGTGTGATGCCGGGATCATCCCGATCGTGTTGGGCTCCGACAGCCAGCCGTTGGATGTGGGGCGGGAGTACCGGTACGTCACGAATGGCCTGCGCAACGCGTTGAACCAGCGCGACAAGGGCTGCGTGATCTGCCACGCCCCACCGATCTACTGCGATGCCCACCATCTGGTGAGCTGGTTCGACGGAGGCGTCACCAGTCTCGCGAACCTGGTGCTGTTGTGCCGGGTCGACCACACGTCTCTGCACGACGGCCACTGGATCATCACCATCATCAACAACCAGGTGCAGGTGTCTCGGCCGTCCTGGGCTGATCCACCACCACGAAGTACCAGGCGAAGACTCGACCCGCCCAGTACCGCCTCCGTCACCGCACCCGCGACGACGGACACTCGCCCCTGGCCAGCGGGCACTCGCACAGGAGACACGGGCACAGGAGACACGGGCAACGCCTTCGCGGCAGCAGATGGTGAGCGTTCGTCGGTCGGTTCGGGCCCGCGGTCCGCGACGACGGGTGCTGACCTCTGGGCTTGGGCGCTTGCGACTGGCGTCGTACCCGTGGACCCCGCTGCCGCTGCAGATGCCGGTGGTGCTGGTGGCGGTGAGAGGGGGCCGGGGAGGCCTGCGCTGGGCTGGTCCTTTGTCGATGAGATCGGGTGGGTCAGTCCCGAGGAAGCCTCGAACCTGGATCCTTGGGGAGACGGCAGCAGCCAGCTGCAGTCGCAGGCCGTCGGTGAGCAGATGTGCGAAAGGCCGAGGACGGGGGAGTCCGATCCTTGGAGGATTGATTCGGCCGGGGTGGACCGGTTCGCCGTTGTCGACGAGAGGTCGTGCGAAAGGACCGGTACGGCTGATTTCGATCCATGGGCTGACAGCGCGTGACGCAGGTGGTTGCCGAGTAAGCCGTCTCAACCTGAGTTGCCGGTTGAGCGTGCGTCACTCTGATGGGTCCGTCCGGCTGCTTTCCGTGGTGCTGTGAAGCCCAGTTCGCGCCACCTGAGCTTTGATCACAGCAGACGCTCGGGCTTCTGCGGCGACTCGGTCGGTACCGCGGGTGGCGATTGGTTGTTGGGTTGGGTGGGGAGGTGAGTGAGCTCGTCGGTTGTGTGGCGGCGCGTTGGTGTGCTGGGACTGGGCCGGGGAAGCTGCTTGTGGGCTGATCGAGTGCTTGAGCGACGGCTCAAGGCGGGAAGTTCATGCCGGGCCTTCGTCGGCGATGGACCAGCGGTCGGTGGTGGTGTTGCGGACTAGTAGGTAGCCCCACCGGGTGAGGTTGCCGGCGCGTTGGTAGGTGGCTCGGACGAAGACGGCCTGTTGCCAGCCGTCGGCCATTGAACCGCCGCCGGATCGGGGGTATTCGCTGTCTGGCGGTTCCAGGCGCAGGTCGGTGATCGGTTTGGCTCTTCGTAAGCCGAACGGGCCGCTGTCTCCGAAGGGGCCGCCCTGCGATCTGAGCATGCTTTCGGCGTGGCGGGGAGTCACGAAGGACAGGGCAGTGGCCTTGTCCCGGGCGTTCTCGGCGGCTACGAAGGCCCGGATCACCTGCTCCGGGGTGGCGCTTGCGGGCAGGGGCTGCGAGCTGACGGTGGTGCGGTCGTCGAGGGCCCCGACGGTTGTCCCGACGCCGATGAAAGCGAGGACGATGAAGACGGCTCCGACTGCGGTGAGGGCTCGTCGGCGGTTTCGTGAGGTTCGGCCTCGGGTCAGGAGGGCGTCGATGGGAGGCGACGGAGTCGCGACGTCGGCGACGGCCGCCTCGAGCAGGGTGCGGGCTTCCTTCTCAAGCATTGCGGTCCTCCAGGCCTTCCAGGGCAGTACTGCCTTCGAGTGCGGCGAGAGCGCGCGAGGTTCGGCTCTTCACGGTGCCGACGGCGATACCGAGTACTTCGGCGGTCTGCCGCTCGGACAGATCGGCGTAGAAGCGCAGTACAAGCACGGCCCGTTGGTCGGCAGGAAGCCCAGCCAGCGCCCGGCGCAGAGTGACGGCCGTCGCGACCGTGCCCGCGTAGTCACCGCGGTGGCCCACCTGCTCGGTCACGTCCTCCGTCGGGATCTCCCCATGCCACCGCCGCCGGCTGCTCTTCGCGATGGTGTTCGCGAGCACCTTGTAGACATAGGCGTCGGTGTTGTCGGCCCGCCGGACCGCGCGCCAGGACCGGTAGCACCGCACCAGCGCACTCTGCACCGCGTCCTCGGCCGCATCGACCTTCGCACCGAGCAGCACGGCGGTGCGCAGGAGCGTCGGATACCGCGCCGCGGCGTAGGCGGCGAAGTCGTCGTCAGTCTGCGTCATGGCTCACGGCCGATGTCATCACCCTCATAAGATCCCCGGGGCCTCCAGAAAGGTTCCCCACAGTGTGCGCAGCCAAGGGTGCGGCAGGATATGGCCGTGGATACGACGCTTGCGGACGTGCTCGAGGTGCTGGATCGGTTGTACGACCCCTCCTGGGCGGAAAGCTGGGACGCGGTCGGGCTGGTCACCGGAGATCCGGAGCAGCCGGTACGGCGGGTGTTGTTTGCGGTGGATCCGATGCGCGCCGTCGTCGACGAGGCTATCGGTGGGGAGTTCGATCTGCTGGTGACGCATCATCCGTTGTTGTTGCGAGGGGTGAACAGCGTCGCGGCGACCACGCCCAAAGGGCGGGTGATTCATGACCTGATCCGGAGTGGTACCGCGCTGCATGTCTGCCACACCAATGCGGACAACGCGAATCCGGGCGTTAGCGACGCGTTGGTGGCGGCGCTTGGTCTTGAAGACACCAGGCCGCTGAAGGCGATGCCGGGTGAGGCGATGGACAAGATTGTGGTCTACGTGCCGGTGGGGGAGACGCAGGCGATGATCGACGCGTTGGCGGCGGCGGGGGCCGGGCGGATCGGGGCGTATGAGCGGGCGGCGTGGAGTGCCGCCGGCGAAGGGACGTTTCGGCCGCTGGAAGGGGCTAGTCCGACGATCGGGCAGGTTGGGGAGATCGAGCGGGTGGCTGAGGACCGGGTCGAGATGGTACTTCCGCGGGGGCGGCGGCGGGCGGTCGTGGAGGCGTTGCGGGCGGCTCATTCCTATGAGGAGCCGGCCTTCGACCTGTACGAGATGGCAGCCCTGCCCAGCACGCGGGGCGGCGGGCGGGTCGGCGGACTGGCTGAGCCCCTGCCCCTTAGGCAGTTCGCCGAGCTCGTCGCTGAGCGGCTGCCGAAGACGCAGCACGGCGTACGGGTGTCAGGCGATCCTGAGCGGTTGATCGAGAAGGTCGCCGTGGTCGGTGGAGCCGGTGACTCCGAGTTCGACCGGGTCCGCGCGGCCGGTGTCGACGCCTACGTCACCGCCGACCTCCGCCACCACCCCGCGACCGAGGCGCGCGCGTACGACGAGGGCCCGGCGCTGGTCGACGTCGCTCACTGGGCCAGCGAATGGCCGTGGCTGAAAGACGCGGAACGGCTCCTGATCGCGGGCTTGGCAGAGCGGGGCAGTACCGTGGAGACTCACATCTCGACGCTCTGCACCGACGCGTGGACCTTACGGCTCTGAGCGGTGCCTGGCTGACAACTGAACGCGATCTAAGGAGCCGACCCTGAACGCCGAGCCCGCCGTGCAACGCCGGTTGCTGGATCTGCAGGATCTCGACCTGCAGCTGGATCAGGTCGCGCACAAGCGCAAGTCCTTGCCCGAGCACGCCGCGCTGGCCGAGCTGGCGACGGAGAAGTCGGGCGTCGACCGTGAACTCGTCGCCGCCGACACCGAGGTCGGCGACCTGCGCCGCGAGCAGAAGAAGGCCGACAGCGATGTCGACCAGGTCCGCCAGCGCAAGGCGCGCAACCAGCAGCGGATGGAGTCCGGCCAGGTCACCTCGCCGCGCGACCTGGAGAACCTGCAGCATGAGATCGGCTCGCTCGACCGCCGGATCTCCGACCTGGAGGACGCCGAGCTCGAGGTGATGGAGAAGCTCGAGGCCGCCGAGGTGGTCCAGGCCGACCTGCAGGCCCGCGCGGACGCGTTCGCCGGCCGGCAGGCCGAGCTGGAGGCGACCCGCGACGCCGCGCTGAAGGAGCTCGACGAGCAGCGGGCGAAGTACGGCGAAGAGCGCGCCAAGGTGGTCGCCGAGCTGCCGGACGCCCTGGTCGCGAACTACCAGAAGCTGCGTGAGCGCAACGGTGGCATCGGCGCCGCGCCGCTGGTCGGCAAGCGCTGCATGGGCTGCCGGATGGAGCTGCCGCCGTCGGACCTGAGCGCGATCAAGGCCGCCGCACCCGACTTCGTCCTGCATCACGAGGAGTGCGGCCGGATTCTGGTGCGAACGTCGGAGAGCACCCTGTGAGCAGTGGCCCGTCGCACGTCATCGTCGAGGCCGACGGCGGCTCCCGGGGCAACCCGGGCCCGGCCTCGTACGGCGCGCTGGTGCGTGACCCGCACACCGGTGAGGTGATCGCCCAGGCCGGCGTCACCATCGGGATCGCGACCAACAACGTCGCGGAGTACAGCGGGCTGATCGCCGGGCTGGAGCTGGCCCGGGAGTACGCGCCGGACGCCTCGATCGAGGTCCGGATGGACTCCAAGCTGGTGATCGAGCAGATGGCCGGGCGCTGGAAGATCAAGCACCCGGACATGAAGCCGCTGGCGGTCAAGGCGCAGTCGCTGGCGCCGTTCGGGACCGAGTGGACCTGGGTGCCGCGCGCCCAGAACGCCGCCGCCGATGCGCTCGCCAACATGGCGCTCGACGGCAAGCCGGTGCCGCTGCGCCCGGCTGTGGGGCCCACTGGGGGTCCGACTGCGGGCCCAGCCGGTACTACCGCAGTACCGGCCGAGCCTTCGGACCAGCAGAAGGCCATGCAGGGTTGGGGTGCGCAGACGGAGCCGCCGACCCAGCTGATCTTCCTGCGGCACGGCCAGACGCCGCACACCGTCGAGAAGCGGTTCTCCGGCTCCGGTGGCGACGACCCGGCGCTGAGCGAGCTCGGCCGGCAGCAGGCGGCAGCGGCCGCGCAGTACCTGATGCAGCGTCGGTCGGGTGAGGGTAGCGGCATCGACGCGATCGTCAGCTCTCCGATGGTACGGACGAAGCAGACGGCCGCTGTCGTGGCGGAGGTGCTCGGGCTCGACGTGAAGGTCGAGAAGGGCTGGGTGGAGTGCTCGTTCGGTGACTGGGACGGCCACACCTTCGCCGAGGTGCAGCAGAAGTGGCCGGACGCGCTCAACGACTGGATGGGATCGACCACTGTCGCCCCGCCCGGTGGCGAGTCGTTCGACACCTGCGCCCGCAGGGCCCGGTCCGCGCGCGACGGGCTGCTCGCGGCGTACCCGGGCAAGACGGTACTCGTGGTCACCCACGTGACCCCGATCAAACTGATGGTCCGCTCGGTCCTCCAGGCCCCGATGAACTCGCTGTTCCGGATGGAGCTCGCCCCGGCCACCCTGACCGAGATCCACTGGTACGCCGACGGCCTCGCGTCCCTGAAGTCCTTCAACGTCCAACCCGCACAGTAGTGCGCTGACCGGCGCCGAGGCACGCATCTCCGGCGCCCAGGCAGGCGCCTCGCGGCATTGGAGGGCGGGGCACGATGAACACCGCATCGTGCCCCGCCCTCCGCCTTGCGATCCACCAGCCTGGACACCGGAGCTACGCACCTCAACGCCGGTCAGCGCACTAGTCTGACCCCAGTACCGGGCACGACGGGGTGCCCGGGGGATGGACGGAGTGGTCGCGTGCCGTTGCAAAGGGTGCATTTCGCCGAAGAGGTTCCGGAGGTCTTCCGGACCTCGTTGCAGGCGATCCGGCGGGAGCTCGAGGTGCCGGCGGAGTTCCCGCCCGCGGTGGTCGAGGCGGCGCTTCATGCCGCGGACAACCCGAGGCTGCCGGAGCTGGACCGGACCGAGATCGAGTTCGTCACCATCGATCCGCCGGACTCGATGGACCTCGACCAGGCCGTGCACATCGAGCGGGCCGGCGACGGCTACACGGTGCACTACGCGATCGCCGACGTCGCCGCGTTCGTCCAGCCGGGTGACCCGATCGACGTCGAGGCGCGCAAACGCGGCGAGACGCTCTACGCGCCGGACAAGCGCACCCCGCTGCACCCGCAGGAGCTGTCCGAGGGCGCGGCGTCGCTGCTCCCCGACCAGGTCCGGCCGGCCATCCTGTGGACGATCACGGTCGACGCGTCCGGTGAAGGCACCGATGTGAGCTGCAAGCGCGCGCTGGTGAAGTCCCGCGCCAAGCTCAACTACGCCGGCGTGCAGAAGGACCTCGACGCGGGCACCGCCTCGGAGAGCCTCCAGTTGCTCCGTGAGGTCGGCAAGCTCCGCGAGCAGCGCGAACTCGAGCGCGGCGGCGTCAACCTGCCCATCCCGGACCAGGAGGTCGTCACCTCCGACGGCCAGTGGACGCTGGAGTTCCGCGCGCCGCTGCCGGTCGAGGGCTGGAACGCGCAGATCTCCCTGCTCACCGGAATGGCCGCCGCGCATCTGATGATGTACGGCGAGATCGGCATCCTCCGCACGCTGCCCGAGTCGCACGACGACCTGCGGCGCAAGCTGGAGAACACGGCGAAGGCGCTCAGCATCCCGTGGCCCGTCGGCACGTCGTACGCCGAGTTCATCCACGGCCTCGACCCCAAGGTGCCCGCGCATGCGGCGATGCTGGCGGCCTGCACTGTACTTTTCCGAGGCGCCGGCTACACGTCCTTCTCCGGTGGGGTTCCGGCGCAACCGGAGCACGCCGCGATGAAGTCGGAGTACGCGCACGTCACCGCGCCGCTGCGCCGGCTGGTCGACCGTTGGACGAGTGAGATCTGCGTGGCGTTGTGCGCGGATGCCGAAGTACCGGCCTGGGTGCGCGAGTCGATGGACGAGATCCCGAAGATCATGGAGGAGTGCGACCGCAAGGCGCACGCCTACGAGCGGTCGATCGTCAGCATGGTCGAGGCCGGCCTCGTCGCCGACCAGGTCGGCTCGACCTTCGACGGCGTCATCACCGACGTCGACGACCGCGAACCGACCCGCGGCATCGTCGCGCTCTCCACGCTCGCCATCGAAGGCCGCGTCACCGGTACGGCGGCCCTGCCCCTCGGCCAGCCGGTCCGCGTCAAGCTCACCGAGGCCGACATCGCCAAGCGGACGGTCGCATTCGAGATTCCCTGAGCGGGCGTCGCTGGTTGTGTGCGCCCCCTGTCATTCCTAACTAAGTCTATCCGCGAGGGCCGTTTCTGCGGGCTAGTTATCCACAGGTAGTGCCTGGAGCACGGCTGCGGTTGTTCGGGCCGTGTCTCCGGTGGCGAGTAGGTCCAGCAATCCGCCGCGCAGGACGGCCAGTACTCCGGTACGCCGGGCCTGCGCGGCCTTGCTGTCTTTGCCCGGCTGGACGGACTTGAACAGGTCCAGCCAGTCGTCGACGGTGGAGCGGGCGAAGTCGGACCAGGGGCCGTCAGGGGCGACGAGGGAGCGGCCATAGGCCTCTACCCAGAGTTTCATCAGCGGGCGGCGTTCCTCGGCGGCCAGCCAGGTCCACAGCTCGCGGGCAACCACATCGAGGCCGGGCGGTTCGGAGTACTGGCTGGTGAGCTGTTGCAGGAGTACCAGTTCGTCGCTGCGTGCGCGGGTGAGCAGGGCGCGGATCAGCCCGTCCTTGCTGCCGAACAGAAACAGCAGCACCCGTGGGCTCGAACCGATCGCAGTGGCGAGCGGGCGGAGCGAGAGATCGGCCAGCCCGTGGGTCAGCGAGTACGCGTAGGCGAGCTCGAGCAGTTCGGTCTCCCGGGCGGAGGGGGCTGGTTTCGTGGTGGTCACCCGGCTAGTATCTCCTACTGAAACAGTCGTGTCAGTAGATCGAGGTGAGCAGATGGAGATCAGACGCGCGGATCGGCCGGGGGATCTCGGCTGGGTGGTCCAGGCACACGGTGAGCTGTACGCCGCGGAGTACGGCTGGGGAATGGAGTACGAGGCGCTGGTCGCGCAGATCGTCGCCGACTTCGGCAAGAACTTCGACCCGGCCCGCGAGGCGGCCTGGATCGCGGAGCAGGACGGCGAGCGGATGGGCAGCGTCTTCTGTGTGCGCGGACCGGATGAGTCGACGGCGAAGCTGCGTCTGCTCCTGTTGCATCCGTCTGCGCGGGGCCTTGGCCTCGGCGGCCGGTTGGTCGACACGTGCATGACGTTCGCCCGCGAGACCGGCCACAAGCGGATGGTGCTGTGGACCAACGACCCGTTGGTTGCCGCGCGCCACATCTATCTGGCCCGCGGATTCAAGCTGACGAACGAGGAGCCGCACGACCTGTTCGGCGAGGGCCTGCTGAGCCAGACCTACGAGGCTGACCTCTAGTGGCGGACTCGCGTCATGTCAGGATGCCTGCATGAACACGCACTGGGGGACCGCCGCCGCGGTCGCGTTGACTCTGGCCCTCACGACCACCGCGTGCACCAGCGATGATCGCGCCGACCGATCGCCGGCCCCCACCGTGACCATCACGACCTCCGAAGCGAGGGCGACTGCCTCGGAGGATCCCGGTGCCCAGGCCGTCCCACTGGCCGGTGACGCCCACCTCAAGATCCAGTGGACGCTCGACAAGGGCGTCAACGGCAGCGATCCCGTCGTCGATGTCGGGCGCCGCACCCTTGCGCTGGTCTACCTGGCGACCTTCTCGCCGGCGTGGCGCAGCGACGCGGCGATTCGCAAGGTCAGCGCCGCGCTGACGGCCGGCGACGAGGTGGTGCTCGAGCCGACCCGTTCGACGCGTGCCACCAGCCAGCGCGCCGGGAAGGGCCCGCTGCTGATCACGGTCCAGCCGCCTGAGGTGAACGGCGACACCGCCGTGTTCTGGGCGTGTCTCGACTCCCGTGGAGCCTTCGACCGGGAGCCTCTGCACAAGCTCAACATCGGCACCCTCGCGAGCGTCTCGGTGACCGCGACCGACGGCGTCTGGAAGGCCACCCAGTACAACCTCAAGCCGGAGGACCCGACCAGCGACGACCGCTACTACCAACGCTGCCAGCAGCCCGAATAGCCTCACCCACCACCTCACCGAGCCCGCTTGACTTTGAGCACGCGGCAGGCACGCGAACGCCTTGCCGGCGACTGGTGCGTGCTCAAGGTGGGACGGACGGGATGTCGAGCAGGCGGGGGCGGCTCCGACGTAGCGAGGTCAGGGTCGGCTACGAGGAGGAGTGTCGAGATGGAACTGCCGGAGATCGTGTCTCGGGAGGCGTGGGTGGTGGCGCGGAAGCGGTTGCTGGCTGAGGAGAAGGAGTTCACCAAGCGGCGGGACGAGCTGAACGCGAAACGCCGCCGGTTGCCGATGGTCGAGGTCGCCGAGGAGTACGTCTTCGAGGGACCCGCCGGCGAGGTGCGCCTGGTCGATCTGTTCGAGGGCCGGCAGCAGTTGATCGTCTACCACTTCATGTTCCAGCCCGAGTGGCACGCGGGCTGCCCGAACTGCTCGGGTTTCGCCGATGACATCGGCAGCCTGGACGCGCTCAACGAGAAGAGCACGACCTTCGCGGCGGTGTCGCGGGCGCCGTACGCGAAGATCGCGGCCTTCAAGGAGCGGAAGGGCTGGACCTTCCCCTGGTACTCGTCGGCGGGCAGCAGGTTCAACTATGACTACCACGCGACCCTCGACGAGTCGGTCGTCCCGCTCTCCTACAACTACCGCACGAAGGCCGAGTGGGACGCCTTGCCGAACAACGCCCACGTCCAGGGCCACCAGCCCTTCGACCTCCACGCGATGAGCTGCTTCCTCCGAGTCGGCGACGACGTGCACCACACCTACTCGACGTACGGCCGGGGCACCGACTCCATGGGCTTCACCACGAACGCCATCGATCTCACCGCTCTCGGCCGCCAAGGCCTCTGAGCACGGGAGCGCGATCGGGCCGACCGAGGTCGGCCCGATCGCGTCACAGGCCGCGGGCGAAGTCTGCGATCAGGGTCGGTACTGCGGTGTCGAACCCGGACACGTCGAGCATCCCGCCGTCGTGCGGATCCGCGATCGTCTGGCCGGTCGCCGTCATCGCCACGACGATCAGCCGCGCGTCGATCCCACTGCGTTCCCGGTACTCCCGCAGCGCCTCCGCCGGAGTGATGTCCCCGTGCCAGGTCTCGTTGTCGGTGTAGACGACGAACGTGTCGACCTCGAGCCCCGCCGCGAGCGCATGCCGCATCGGAAGCGCGCAGTCCGTACCTCCGAACGGCAGCTCCGACACCACCCGCACCGCATCCTCGAGCCGCTGCCGCGGACTGATCGCCAACGGAGTCAGCGCCGACCGGTCGTACCGGCTCGCCCGGCTCCGCGGGTCCCCGCTGGTGAATCCGACCACCTGGTACGCCGACTCGGTGGCAGCCGTCACCAGCGCGAGCGCGGCCGACGCCTCCCGGCAGCTCACCGGCAACCCAGACACCGGCTGGGTCATCGATCCGGACACGTCCAGCGCGAGCATCACCCGCTTGCCCGTCGGCTCGATCGCACCGAAGGCCGCGTAGAAGGCGGCATCCAACGCGTCGACGATCGCCCGCGACGGCGCCCACTCCGACGACGCTCCCCGCGTACCCCGGCCGGACGCATAGGTGCGCTGGGCAACCAACACGCTGATCGGGTGGACACGGCCCTTCTTCAGCCGCTCGGGATCGCTGAGCTGCTCGGCCACGCGAGACGTCCAGTGACTACCCAGACCGAACAACCCGAGCCGGGTCAGCCGGGGGAGTTGCCGCAGGAGAGCGGTCTGCGGCAGACCGTTCGACAGCAGCGCCTCCCAGACGGCGGGCTCGTTCAGAAACCGGTCCGGGATCATCTCCCACGAGATGCCCCGGTTGAGCGCGACGATGTCCGCGACCTCGGTGACCGACGACGCGGCCTGGATCCGCTCGAAGGCCACCAGCAACGGCAGCCCGGTGAGCTCGGCCTCGCGGCCGTGGATCCAGTTGAACAGCTCGCGCCGGGCCGGCTCGGTCGTCGCGGGATGCGACAGCCGCAGCAGGTCCGCATGCGTCCAGCCATTGCGCTGCCGGTACTTGAGCGCCTGGTAGGCGACGGTCTCGACCTCGCGGGCAGGATCGACGTACCAGTTGCCGATCGCGCGTCGCGTCCCACGACCCCAACCGCCGAACTGCTGGAGATAGCCGGCGAAGAGAAAGAGATGCGTGCCGGTCCGGGCCACCAGCGGTACTGCGGCAAGCGCCGCCTGCCGCCCGTCGTCGTCACCGAGCTTCGCCGCAGCCGCCAACGCGAACAGCGCGGGCTGTTGCCTCGGCGCGCGCCCGGCAGTCGAGATGGCTAGTACCTCGGCGACGACCTCGGCCGTCCGGGTCCGAGCCAGCTCAAGCACCAGTCGCGCGTTCTCCGCGGTGAGCTCGCGCTCACTGACGTAGTAGGTGCCGCCCGTCGTCCCCAACGTGAGGAAGCGGCGCAACCGCGCCAGGTCGGTCAGCGCGAAGGTTCGCGGTGTGCTGATCAAAGCCAGTGGATCGGTCATTTCCTCTCTCCCCAAGACGTGCCGAAGGCCTGGGTGGACGTGTTGTGCCGACCGGAAGCTGCTCTGCCGCTTGAGCTACATCGGAGGGTGATCCGATGGCGGGACTCGAACCCGCAACCCGCCCATGAGAAGTGGTAACCGATCAACTCCGGCCCACCCAGGCCGTCGTTGCGTCCACAACTGTAGGGCGCGGGGCGGTCCGGACGCCAAGCATTTAAGGGGACTCAGTTGATCAGCGCAACGATCGTCGTACCCGGCTGGAAGGCCCTGCGACGGACCTGGTCGAAGAGGGCGTACATCATCTTGGCTTCGTAGACCCAGTCGAGGATCAGGGTGTGCCGGGCGGTGAAGTCGTCGATGAAGGCGTCCAGCGCAGGGGTGCGCCTGGCGTAGCCGCCGAAGTGGTAGTCGTCGAGGAGGCGCCAGTTGCCGACGCGTTCGCCGAAGGCCGCTTGCTGGAGAGCGACGACGTCGCTTTCCAGGGACGCCTTCAACACAGGTACGCCGATGACGGCTTGCGGGTCGGCGGCGAGGCCGGCCAGGGTGGTGCCGGTGCCGACGGCGCAGAAGAGGGCGTCGTACGGCTCATCGATTTCCGTGAGGATTTCGGTGCAGCCGCGGACGGCAGCAGGATTGGCGCCGCCTTCCGGGACGAGGTGGAAGTCGCCGAATTCTTGGTGCAGGTGCTCCAGTACAGGGGAGCGGTACGTCGTTCGGTCCAGGTAGGTGAGGCGCATTCCGTGGGCGGCGGCGTAGGCGAGGGACGGGTTCAGCGGCAGGTGTTCTTCGCCTCTGACCACGCCGATGGTTGCGAAGCCGTAGTGGTGGCCTGCGGCAGCCACGGCGCGGAGGTGGTTGGAGTAGGCGCCGCCGAAGGTGAGCAGCGTGCCGGCCTCGAGAGCGGGACCGAGGTTGTACTTGAGTTTGCGCCACTTGTTGCCCGGGACCTCGGGGTGGATGAGGTCGTCGCGCTTCAGCAGCACCCGGACGCCGGCGGAATCCAGCCGGTCGTCGTGCAGCTCGGACAGCGGTGAGGGCAGCTGAACGTCGAGCACGCGTCCAAGCTTGGCACGGGTGGTGCGGAAGGGGCTGATCTGTAAGCCGGATCCTGTAATCGGCGACCATCCATCTACGGTGACCGTTGCCGGGCACCTCTAGCAGCCTACCCGTGAGCTCGGACGGGCAGCCCTCGAACGCTCACGCGGACGACGGTTGCCCGTCGCCCTTCTTGGCCTTGCTCCACGTGGGGTTTACCTAGCCTCCGCAGTCGCCTGCGGAGCTGGTGGTCTCTTACACCACCGTTTCACCCTCACCCGCACCTGAATGAACCACGGGGTCCATCCAGGCCGCTGGCGGTCTGTTCTCTGTGGCACTGTCCCGCGGGTTGCCCCGGGTGGGCGTTACCCACCACGTTGCCCTGTGGAGTCCGGACTTTCCTCGGCGCCCACCGTTGCCGGTGAACGACGCGGTCGCCCGATCAGCCCCTTCCACCCTCAGGATAGGGCCTGCGCGCCCACTTCCGGCCATCGACCGTCGGCGGCCCGCTCGTACGGGCGCACGTCGACCACCGCGTCCAGGTTCAGCGGACCGTACAGGTGCGGGAACGAGATGCCGATCGCGTCCAGATCCTCGTCGCACAGGGCCGAGACCAGCAGCGAGGTGTCGATGACGAGCAGGCACAGCGGCTCGGTCACGTCGGCGTAGAAGGAGTTCGCGACCGCGGCGACCTGGTCCGGCCGGGAGCAGTGGATGAAGGTCGCGCCGTCGTCGAGCGACTTGCCCCGGGTGGAGATCCGGTAGCTGCCGGCCCGCCGGGCCGCTTCCCACTCCGCGACGAAGGCCAAATGCAGGATCAAAGCCATGCGCAGAGGTTAGCGGTCAGCCTGTTCCGGAACCAGTAGCCCCTTGACAGCGCAGCGTGAGCACAGAAAGATCCGATGTCTACCGGTGATCCTCTCCGCCCCCAGGTCGCCGGTCCGCTCCATCTCCAGGAGAGATCCGATGAACGACCTCCTGCGATCCCGCCTGCCACAAAACCTGCCGAAGGTCCGCCCAAAACTCCTGTCCAGGGTCCTGCCCAGACTGCTGCTGGTGACAGCAGTCGTCGCCGGATCACTGGTCGCCGGCGGCCCGGCAACGGCACTACCAACGGCCGGTACGACGGCCTGGCAGAACGGCTCCTTCGTCGTCGACCGGCCGAACCTGGTCCGTCGCTCCGACATCATCCTCGGCCGCGCCAACCCGGCGCCGACCGAATCACTCCCACTGGGCAACGGCGCCCTCGGAGCGGCGGTCTGGTCCGCCGGCGGGTTCACCGCCCAACTCAACCGCACGGACACCTTCCCCGACCGCAAGTCGCTCGGCCAGGTCGTCATCCCCGGTCTGTCCCGGATGACGAGCGCCGCCGACTTCACCGGCCGGCTCGACCTGTACGACGGGATGCTCCGCCAAAGTGGTGGCGGCATGACCATGACCGCGTTCATCCGCGCGGACACCCAGCAACTGGTCGTCGACGTCACCGGCGCCGACCCCAACGCCACCCAGACCGCCCAGGTCAAACTCTGGACCGGCCGCAACCCGACCGCCCGCGCGTCAGGCGCTGTCGCCGCACTCGCCGAGACCTGGGTCGACAACAACGGCGCCGGCGCCTCCGGCCGGACCTTCGGCTCACTCGCCGGTATCACCGTCGGCGGCCGCAACGTCGCCGGCTCGGCCCCGAACAACCTCACCGCTCAGGTCGCCTTCCAGCCCAACACCGACGGCTCGTTCCGGGTCGTCGTCGCCGCGCCGACCTGGACCGGTGGCGACTCGATCGCCACCACGAACGCGGTACTGAACGGCGCCGCCACCCGGCCCGCGAACGAAGTACGGGACGCGCATCTGCAGTGGTGGCACAACTACTGGAACCAGGCCGGCCTGATCAAGATCAGCTCGGCCGACGGGACCGGCGACTACGTCGAGAACCTGCGGACGATCTTCCTGTACGCGAGCGCGGCCCAGAGCCGGGGCGTGCTGCCGGGATCGCAGGCTGGGGTCGCCGACCTGTTCACCTTCTCGCAGGACAAGCGCGACTGGTATCCGGCCGGCTACTGGTTCTGGAATCTCCGCATGCAAGTCGCAGCCAACGTGTCGGCCGGGGTGCCGAGTCTGAACGACCCGATGTTCCGCCTGTACCAGGACAACGTCGACGCGATCGCGGCCTGGACCAGCGCGCACATGCCCGGCCGAACGGGTCTGTGCGTTCCGGAGACGATGCGCTTCAACGGCAACGGCACCTACAACGGCGGTACGGACAACTCGTCCTGCGACTCGACCATCACCCCGCAGTGGAACTCCCTCAACGTCACGACGGGAGCGGAGGTCGGGCTGTGGGTCTGGGAGCACTACCGGATGACCGACGACCAGGCCTTCCTGCAGTCGCATTACCCGTTGATCAAGGGTGCCGCGCAGTTCCTGCTCTCGCACGCGACAACGGGCTCGGACGGCAAGCTGCACACGAGGTCGAATGCTCACGAGACCCAGTGGGACGTCACCGATCCGACCACCGACATCGCGGCGATGCAGGCCTTCTTCCCGATCGCGGTGAAGGCGGCGCAAACGCTCAACGTCGATGCGGCGCTGGTCAGTCAGCTCAACGCGGCGATCCCGAAGATCCAGACGTTGCCGCGGACCGACACGGCGACGCAGACCCAGTTGCTGACTCCGGCGAACGACGCAGGTAGCAACACCATGATCGGCCCGTCTACCCAGCCGGCAGCGCAGCGGCGCAACAGCGAGAACATCGGCCTGGAAGCGGTCTGGCCGTTCAACCTGATCGGTGACAGCGGATCGATGACGGCGCTGGCGCGGCGTACCTACGCGTCCCGCAGCTACGTCAACAGCAACTCGTGGAGCTACGACTCACTGCATGCCGCGCGGCTCGGGCTGCCGACCGAGATGAAGACGGCGTTGCTGGCGGCGATCAGGCAGTTCCAGGTGTACCCGTCCGGGATGGCGAGTTTCACCGCCCAGCCGGCGCAAGAGCCGTACATCGAGCAGTCCGGCGTACTCGCGGCAACCGTGCCCGAAGCGCTCGCCACGGACTACGACGGCGTACTGCGCATCGCCCCGTCCTGGCCGGCGGACTGGTCCGGCGAAGGAACCGTTGCTATCGGCCACAAATCGCGCGTCCATGTCCAGATCGCGAACGGCAGCCCCACCACGGTCGCCATCTCGTCGGGCGCGAACCAGCAACTCGTCGTACGAAGTCCCTGGCCCGGCCAGAGCGTGACGGTGCTGGACGGTCAGACGCGTGCCACGGTGGTCGGTCCGCAGGCCAACGCCACCTTCACGATCCCGGCGCAGTCCGGTAAGTCCTACCTGGTCGAGAAGACCGGGACCGCCGTACAGCCGTTCCAAGCCCTGACCGGTACGCCGGCCATGGCTGCCCGTCGTTGGGACAAGGCGACCATCGGCTTGCCTAAGGCGACCTCGGGCACCGGGACGATCAGCCTCAAGGCGCGGGCCAACGGCAAGTACGTCACCGCCGGCACCGGGACGCCGCTGATCGCGGACAGTACGACGAACGGCACGGCGCAGCAGTACGAGATGACCGACCTCGGCGGCGGCAATGTGTCGCTCCGGGCCAAGGCCAACAACCTCCTGGTGGCAGCGGACAACGCGGGCGCCGCGCCGTTGCTGGCCAAGAACCAGGCGGTCGGCTCCTGGGAGACCTTCCAGCTGATCCGCAACGGGGACGGCACGGTCAGCTTCCGGGCCACGGTCAACAACAAGCTCGTCTGCGCCGACAACGCCGGTGCCGCCCCACTGATCGCCAACAGAGACGCGATCGGCCCGTGGGAACAATTCGACTTGATCAACAACTGAGGAGTACCACCGATATGAAGAAGAAAGGCGTCCGGCGGCTCTCGTTGCTGATCACCGCCGCACTGACCGCAGCACTCGGCCTCAGCGTCACGACAGCCCAGGCCGGATCCACCATCCCGCCCGGCGACTATCAGCAGGTATCACTCGCGAGCGGGTCGGGTGAGCTCGGCGAGGCGATGTCGCTGGCGATCCTGCCCGACCGATCCGTCGTCCACACGGCCCGGGACGGAACAGTACGGATCACCGACGCCGCCGGTACGACGACCGTGGCCGGCCGGCTCAACGTCTACACCCACGACGAGGAAGGCCTGCAAGGCGTCGCGGTCGACCCCAACTTCGCCACCAACCGCTTCATCTACCTGTACTACTCACCGCGACTCTCCACCCCCGACGGTGACGCGCCGACCGACGGCACCCAGGCCGACTGGGACCGGTTCAAGGGCGAACTGCACCTGTCGAGGTTCATCCTGAAGACCGACAAGACGCTCGACCTGGCCAGCGAGAAGGTGGTGCTCGCGGTCCAGAACGACCGTGGCCAGTGCTGCCACGTCGGCGGCGATCTCGACTTCGATGCCGCTGGCAACCTTTATCTGACCACCGGCGACGACAGCAACCCGTTCCAGTCGGACAGCTACACGCCGATCGACGAGCGGACCACCCGCAACCCGCAGTTCGACGCGCAACGCACCGCGGGCAACACGAACGACCTGCGTGGCAAGCTGCTCCGGATCAAGCCCCAGCCGGACGGCAGCTACACGATCCCGAGCGGCAACCTGTTCGCGCCGGGCACGGCGCAGACCCGGCCGGAGATCTACGCGATGGGCTTCCGCAACCCGTTCCGGATGAGTGTCGACAAGCCGACCGGCATCGTCTACCTCGGCGACTACGGACCGGACGCGGGCTCCACGAACCCGAACCGCGGCCCGAACGGCCAGGTCGAGTTCGACCGGATCACCGCACCGGGCAACTACGGCTGGCCGTACTGCACCGGCACCAACACGAGCGCCGAGACGTACAACGACTTCCAGTTCCCGAGCGGCCCGTCCGGCGCGAAGTTCGACTGTGCCGGTGGCGTCACCAACAACTCCTTCCGCAACACCGGCCAGACCAAGCTGCTGCCGGCCAAACCGTCCTGGATCCGGTACGGCGGTGACGCCGGCACCCCGCCCGAGTTCGGCAACGGCGGCTCCGAGTCCCCGATGGGCGGCCCGGTCTACCGCTTCGACCCGAACCTCAACTCGGCGACGAAGTTCCCGCAGTCGCTCGACGGCCGGTACTTCGCCGGCGAACTCGGCCGGCAGTGGATCAAGGCCATCGAGGTGACCTCGAGTGGAGGTGTCGGCGACATCGGCGCGTTCCCCTGGACCGGCACCCAGGTGATGGACATGGCCTTCGGTCCGGAGGGCGCGCTCTACGTGCTCGACTACGGCACGGGCTCCAACAACCAGGCGCTGTGGCGGATCGACTACAAGGGCAGCGCCAACCGCAATCCGATCGCCAAAGCAGCCGGTACGCCGACCTCCGGCGGCAGACCACTCACCGTCGCCTTCTCGTCGGCGGGGAGCTCGGACCCCGAGGGCGGCGCGCTGACGTATCGGTGGACCTTCGGCGACGGCGGTACGTCGACGCAGGCCAACCCGTCGTACACGTACAACACGGCCGGCAACTTCACGGCGACGTTGACCGTGACCGATCCGGCCGGGCTGACGGGGTCGGCGAACGTCGCGATCAGTGTGGGCAACACGGCTCCGTCGGTGACCCTGCAGACGCCGGCCGACGGGCAGTTGTTCTCCTTCGGCGACACCGTGCCGTTCCAGGTGAACGTGTCGGATCCGGAGGACGGCACGATCGACTGCAGCCGGGTGAAGGTCACGTATCTCCTCGGTCATGACGTGCACCAGCACCAGATCACCTCCAAGAACGGGTGCAGTGGGTCGATCGCAGTACCGATCGATGGTGAGCACGACCCGGCGGCCAACGTTTACGGCGTCTTCGACGCGGAGTACACGGACAACGGGGGGCTCACCACGCACAGCGTGCGGAAGCTGCAGCCGCGCCACCGGCAGGCCGAGCACTTCGGGGCGCAGCAGGGCATTCAGCTGGCCGACCACGCTCCGGCCGAAGGCGGCAAGACCGTCGGGTTCGTCGACAACGGGGACTGGATCTCGTTCACGCCGTACGTCGTGGGCAACGCGACGTCGGTGAGCGCGCGGGTGTCGTCGGGTGGTGTCGGCGGGACGATCGAGGTCCGGGCCGGATCGGCGACCGGGACGCTGATGGGCACCATGACGGTGGCGCCGACGGGTGGCTGGGAGACGTTCGCCACCGTGTCGGCCAACCTTGCCAACAAGCCGGCCGGGACGACGACGCTGTTCTTCGTCTTCAAGGGAGTGACGGGGCAGGGCAACCTGTTCGACCTCGACGCCTTCACGTTCGCGACCTCGGGGTCCACTGGCACCACGGCTGAGGGCGAGGCGTTCACGTCGCAGTCCGGAGTACAGGTTGCCGCGCACAACGGCGCCAATGGCGGTCAGACGCTCGGGTACATCGACAACGGTGACTGGGCGGGGTACTCGCAGGTGAGCACGGCGGGCAAGACAAGCTTCAGTGCGCGGATTTCTTCGGGCGGTCCCGGCGGCACGCTGCAGGTGCGGTCGGGTTCGCAGACGGGGACGTTGCTCGGGTCTGTCGCAGTACCGGCGACGGGTGGCTGGGAGAACTTCCAGACGGTCTCCACTGCTTTGACGGGCAATGTCAGTGGGCCGTTGTTCTTGAGCTTCACCGGCGGATCCGGGTCGCTCTTCGACGTCGACACCTTCACCATCTCGTGAACAGGACACAACAATGACTACTTTTACGCGTCGTGAAGGCCTGGTCGGCGGTGCGCTGCTGCTGGTCGGCAGTGCCATCGGCTGGCAACCTCTGACCGCCTCCGCTGCTGCTCCGTATCAAGTGCTCGTGTTCAGCAAGACGGCCGGCTTCCGGCATGACTCGATCCCGGCCGGCATCCAGGCCATCCGGGATCTGGGGGCCGCGAACGGATTCACTGTCACCGCGACCGAGGACAGTGCTGTTTTCAACACGTCGCAGCTGGCGGCGTACAAGGCGGTCGTCTTCTTGAGTACGACCGGCGACGTTCTGAACGCGACGCAGCAGACGGCGTTCGAGACGTACATCAACGGCGGAGGGGGATACGTCGGGGTGCACGCGGCCGCGGACACGGAGTACGACTGGCCGTACTACGGGACGCTGGTCGGCGCCTGGTTCCACAGCCACCCGGCGATCCAGCAGGTGACCGCGAGGGTCGAGGACCGGACGCATCTGTCGACTTCGCATCTCGGCACGACCTGGGTCCGTACGGACGAGCTGTACAACTACCGCACCAACCCCAGGCCGAATGTGCACGTGCTGATCAACCTCGACGAGTCCACCTACACCGGCGGCAACATGGGCGATCACCCGATCGCCTGGTACCACGCGCAGGGCTCCGGCCGGTCGTTCTACACGGGCTTCGGGCACACCATCGAGTCGTACTCCGATCAGGCGTTCCGCAAGCACCTGCTCGGCGGCATCCAGTACGCCGCCGGCGTCGGCGCTACGCCACCGGTGACGTCGATCGAGGGGGAGGCGTTCACCTCGCAGTCCGGCGTACAGGTTGCTGGGCATGGCGGAGCTAGTGGTGGTCAGACGCTCGGGTACATCGACAACGGTGACTGGGCCGGCTATTCCCAGGTCAACACAGCCGGCAAGACCAGCTTCTCCGCCCGCATCTCCTCAGGCGGCGCCGGCGGCACGATCCGGATCCGCTCGGGCTCGGCGACCGGCACCGTACTGGGCACTGTGGCGGTGCCGGTGACTGGTGGATGGGACAACTTCCAAACCGTGTCGACGACGCTCAGCGGGTCGGGCAGCGGTCCGTTGTTCCTGACCTTCAGCGGCGGCTCAGGCGCATTGTTCGACATCGACACATTCACCCTCAGCTAGCCGTCGTCAGCGCCCGGGGCCTTGCTCCGGGCGCTGATAGGTTTTCGCGCATGGTTACCCCTGAACAGGCTCCGGAGACCGCGGCGAGTACGGCGGGCGTGAAGACCGGACCGGTTGACGACTTGGTCAGTACGCAGCACACGCTCACGGCTGGGCGGCGGAAGCTGAAGTACACGGCGACCACCGGGCGGGTGGTGCTGCGGCAAGAGGTGGTGACCGACGGGAAGTCCGATGGACACGTGCCCAAGGCCGAGGTGTTCCTGACGGCGTACACGCTGGATGACGCCGATCCGGGGAGCCGGCCGGTGACGTTCGCGTTCAACGGCGGGCCGGGGTCGTCGAGCATCTGGCTGCATCTCGGGCTGCTCGGGCCGCGCCGGGTGGTGTCCGGCGACGCGGGTGAGCTCGCGCCGCCGCCGTACGGGCTGGTGGACAACGCGGAGACACTGCTGAAGGACAGCGACCTCGTCTTCATCGACCCGGTCTCGACTGGCTACTCGCGTGCTGTCGAGGGGGAGAAGCCGGGCGACTACCACGGCTTCACGGCCGACCTGGAGTCCGTCGGCGAGGTGATCCGGCTGTGGACGTCGCGCAACGGGCGCTGGATGTCGCCGAAGTTCCTGGCGGGGGAGTCGTACGGGACGACGCGCGCCGCCGGGCTGGCCGCGCATCTGCAGGACCGGCACGGGATGTACCTGAACGGGGTCATGCTGATCTCGGCGGTACTGGAGTTCGGCACGCTCGAGTTCGGGCCGGGCAACGACCTGCCGTACACGATGTTCCTGCCGTCGTACGCCGCGGCGGCGCACTACCACGGGCTGATCCCGGACCAGTCGCTGGAAGAGGTGCTCGCCGACGCGGAGCGGTTCGCGGCCGGGCGCTATCCGAATGCGCTTGCTCAGGGCAACCGTATTCCGGAGGACTTCCGCGGCGAGGTGGTCGGCCGGTTGGCTGCGCTGACCGGGCTGTCGGAGGACTACCTCGACCGGGTGAATCTGCGGGTCGAGCACACCCGGTTCTTCGCCGAGCTGTTGCGCTCGCGGCGGCAGGTGGTCGGGCGGCTGGACGCGCGGTTCACCGGCTGGGACCCGGACTCGGCCGGCGAGACGTCCACGGACGACCCGTCGTTCCGGGCGATCATCGGGCCGTACACGGCGGCCCTGAACCACTACCTGCACGCGGAGCTCGAGTACCACAACGACCTTCCGTACGAGTTCCTCAGCAGCCAGGCGGCGAAGGACTGGTCGTACAAGGAGTTCGAGAACAACCACGTCAACGTCGCGGACAAGCTGGCCGAGGCGATGCGGGCGAACCCGCACCTCAAGGTGCACGTCGCGTCGGGCTACTACGACTGCGCGACGCCGTACTTCGCCACCCGGTACACGCTCGGCCGGTTGCGGATTCCGGCGGAACTTCAGGACAACATCGAACTTTGCGACTACCCGGCGGGTCACATGATGTACGTGCACGAACCGACCCGGCGACAGCAGTCCAAGGACCTGGCCGCCTTCATCAAGGGAGCCAGCAACCGATGACCGAACCCGCACCGGAAACCACTTACCTGACGCTCCCGGCCGATGGTGGTGGTCCGGTGCTGCCGGTTGAGGTCAGCGCTACGACAACGCGGTACCTGGAGCTGATCGACCAGGCGCTGCCGGAGCAGGTCACCGGCCTGTACCTGACCGGCTCGATCCCGCTCGGCGACTACCGGCGGGGGTTCAGTGACATCGACGCGGTGGTCGTCGTCGCCTCGCCGTTGACCGATGTGGAGGTGGTGCGCGCTGTACATAAGCAGTTGCCGTCGTCACCTGCTTTCGACGTCACGTACCTGACCGCCGCCGACCTCGCCGTCGCGCCGGACGCCACGAAGCCGGTCGTCTTCACCCTCGACGGCGAGTTCAAGCAAGAACCGTCCGGCGGTCCGGTGTCGCCGGTCCTGTGGTCCGAGCTGGCTCGTCAGTCCACCGCTCTTCGCTCGGTGCCCGACCTGGTGGTACACGACGACCAGGAGGCACTCGAAGCATTCACCCGAGCCAACCTCACGTCGTACTGGGCCGGCCGCTTCGACGCCCTGGAGTCCGCCTTCGCCGACCACCCGGACGACGAGGTCGTCGACGCCTGGATCCTCCCGTGGGTCATGCTCGGCGTCCCCCGCCTCCACGCACTCCTTGCCACCGGCAACATCATCTCGAAGACCGGCGCCGGCGAACACGCCCTGATCGCCTTCCCCGAATGGTCCCCGCTACTCCACCGCTGCCTCGACCACCGAGCCGGCAAACCCGAAACCTTCACCGTCACCGACGCCAGATCCGCCGTCCCGTACGGCCGCAAGGTCATCACCACAGCCCTCGCCCTGTAGATGCTCTACCTCCGCGAGCCGGCCCCCATCGCCGTCATCCCACCACCACCAGGCGTCGTACTCCGACCGCCGTCCCCAACCGACGCTGACGCACTCGGCCGCCTGTACTACGAGGCCTACAACCCACCCGTCGTCGAGAACGAAGCAGCCGCCATCAAAGACATCCACCTGACCTTCGAAGGCACCTACGGCCGTCTGAGCCTAGAAGGCAGCCGTCTCGCCTTCACCGATGTCGAGATGATCGGCGCTGTGCTCGTCGTCGACCGTGCACCGTGGCCGGGCACGCCCGACTGCCCGTTCATCATCGAGGCGTTCACCTCACCCGCCTGGCGCCGCAAAGGCCTCGCCAGCGCCCTCCTCACCGAGTGCATGGCGCAGTCCCCTGGGCACTTCGCACTGAACGTCCTGCCGGACAACACAGCTGCCCTGAAGCTGTACGAAGTACTGGGCTTTCAACCCGGATAGATCCGGAAGCCTTCGAAGGTGCGGTGGTCGAAGGACCTGTAGAAATCGCCGGCGTCGTCGGTGACCAGGTCCATCCGCTGGGCACCGGTGAGCGGGAACGCGTATTCGACGAGCTCGCGGCCGATGCCTTTGCGCCGGTAGCGCTCGTGCACAGCCATCATCGAGAGGTACGCCGCCAGGTGGCCGTCGCTCAGTGCGTAGGCGAAGCCGATGACGAGTTCGCCGTCGAGGGCGACGACGCTTGTCACGCCGGGGGCTGTGAGGACCGCGTGGGCGCGTTCAGGGTCGGCAGGGAGGGTGGGCCAGCCCTCGGCCTCGCAGAGGGCGAGCACGCCGGCGAGGTGCGCTTGCTCGTACTGCTTGACGGTCACGGCAGGGTTAGGACTTCGGCGCCGGTTTCGGTGACGAGGAGGGTGTGTTCGAACTGGGCGGTGCGGGACTTGTCCTTGGTGGTGGCGGTCCAGCCGTCGGCCCAGAGGTCGTAGTCGTAGGAGCCCAGGGTGAGCATCGGCTCGATGGTGAACGTCATGCCGGGCTCGATCACGTCGTCGAACCGCTCGTCGTCGTAGTGCGGGATGATCAGGCCGGAGTGGAAGGCGGTGGCGATGCCGTGGCCGGTGAAGTCGCGGACGACGCCGTAGCCGAAGCGCTTCGCGTACGACTCGATCACCCGGCCGATGATGCTGACCTGGCGGCCCGGCTTGACCGCCTTGATGCCGCGGTTCAGCGCCTCGCGGGTGCGCTCGACCAGCAGCCGGCTCTCCTCGTCGACGTCGCCGACCAGGAACGTCGCGTTGGTGTCACCGTGCACGCCGTCGAGGAACGCGGTGATGTCGACGTTGACGATGTCGCCGTCCTCGAGCGGACGGTCGTCGGGGATGCCGTGGCAGATCACCTCGTTGACCGAGGTGCACAACGACTTCGGGTAGTTGCGGTAGCCGAGCGTCGACGGATACGCGCCGCGCTCCACCAGATACTCGTGGCCGACCCGGTCGAGCTCGTCGGTGCTGACCCCGGGCTTCGCGGCCGCGCCGACTGCTTGCAGCGCCTGCGCGGCGAGTTTGCTCGCCACCCGCATCTTCTCGACCAGTTCGGGCGACGTCACATAAGAACCGTCGTACGGCGTCGGCGCGGGCTTGCCGACGTACTCCGGGCGGGGAATGGAGGCGGGTACCGGACGGCGAGGCGAGATGGTGCCAGGAGTGAGAAGCGACATGGTGAGATCATTCTAGTGAGCCGTTAAAACACCTCAGGAGGTGGTCAGCCCGTTATGAGCGACGATCACAGCAACGAGTGGTACTACAACACCAAGACCGGCAAGGTCGAGCCGTACCAGGGCGAGAAGTCCGGCGACCGGCTGGGACCGTACAGCTCTCCGGAGGAAGCCGCCCGGGCGCTGGAGAAGGTCCAGGAACGCAACGAGGCCTGGGACAACGACCCCAACTGGAACGACGACTGAACCACCGCCTGCACAGATGACCGAGGGGCACCACCGTTCACGAACGGTGGTGCCCCTCGGCCTTACTGCTGGATCGATCAGGCCTTCTTCGCGGCGGCCTTCCGCGCCGGTGCCTTCCGCGCCGTCGTCGCCCGCTTGGCGACAGCGGTGCGCGCGGGCGCCTTCTTGGCGGCAACCTTGCGGGCCGGAGCCTTCTTCGCGGCGACCTTCCGGACCGGAGCCTTCTTGGCGGCGACCTTCTTCGCGGGAGCCTTCTTCGCGACAGTCTTCTTCGCCGGCGCCTTCTTGGCCACGGTCTTCTTGGCCGGGGCCTTCTTCGCAACGGTCTTCTTCGCGACCGTCTTCTTGGCGACCGTCTTCTTCGCGGTCACCTTCTTGGCGGGAGCCTTCTTCGCGACCGTCTTCTTGGCGGTCACCTTCTTCGCCGGAGCCTTCTTGGCCACGGTCTTCTTGGCGACTGTCTTCTTCGCCGGCGTCTTCTTCGCGGCGACCTTCTTGGCCGGTGCCTTCTTCGCCGCTGTCACCTTCTTCGCCGTCGTCTTCTTCGCAGCGGTGACCTTGCGTGCGGTCGTCGTCTTCGCTGCACTGGCCTTCTTGGCGACGGTCTTCTTGGCGGGAGAAGCCTTTTTGGCTGTCGCCTTCCCTGCGGCTGCCTTTGTGGCTGGCACTCTGCCTCCTTGGTGCGCTGAGGAAAACCACGGTGGATTCCTCGTCGTCCTGATGATGACAACACTTGTGCCATTCGTAAAGCACCCGAAAGGTCTGCACGTTAAGGCGTCCCGGAGCCGGTCGGGAGAGAAATGTCTGAAAACCCTTGCAGAGTTGGGTTTTCACCGTGGCAGTAGGCTGCCGGACAGCGGCAAAGAAATGTTGGCGACACGCGCGTGAAGTTGCCGCCGAAGTGCCGATTCGCGCTGCTTTCGGCACAGTGTTGTCATCGGCAACGTCTACTCGAGAGACCTACGAACAGGGGTGTGAACAGATGCGGGACGACCTCGGAACGGTGGTCGACGTACCGTCGCGAGTGCGTCGGGTGGTGAGCATCGTGCCGTCGTTGACGGAGGCGATCGCGACCACGCACGCAACACTTCTGGTCGGTGCGACGGACTGGTGCACGCATCCCGCGGAGCTCGACGTGACCCGTGTTCGCGGCACCAAGAATCCTGATCTCGAGCTCATTCGCGAGCTCGCGCCGGATGTCGTCGTCGCGAATGAAGAAGAGAATCGGCCGGCCGATCTCGACGCGTTGCGCAGCGCCGGACTGGCCGTCTGGGTGACCGCGCCGACGACCGTCGAGCAATCACTGAACTCGCTCGAGCGAATGCTCGGCGCGGTCGTCGGAGAAGTGCCGCGGTGGCTGACCCAAGCGCGTGAAGTGTGGCGCCCGCCGTACGCCGGACCGCGCCGGCGAGCTCTCATTCCGATCTGGCGGCGGCCGTGGATGGCGTTGGGCCGGGACACCTTCGCGGGTGATCTGCTGCAAAGACTCGGGGTCGACAATGTGCTCGCACAATCGCCCGAGCGCTATCCGAAGATCGACCTGGCCGACGTACCGGAGTACGACCTGGTGGTGCTTCCGGATGAGCCTTATGCGTTTTCGCCGGAGGACGGACCGGAGGCATTCGAGCGGCCGGCGTTCACCGTCAGCGGGCGGCACCTGACCTGGTACGGACCGTCACTGGTCGAGGCCCGGGCGCTGCTGACCGAACAACTGGCGTGACCTGCGACACGATTGCTGAGATCTCAGGTAGACGGTTAGGGAAGCCTCACCTACGCTTACCGGGTGCCGTCGATGACCGCGAAGAAGAAGTGCTGCAAGGACAAGCCGAGGTGCAAGAAGTGCCCGGTGGTCCTCAAGCGGCTGGCTGATGCCGGCTGCGCGGAGCGCCTCGACCTGCGTCACTACATCGTGGACAAGAAGCTCAAGAAGAAGGTCCTCAAGGCCGCTCGCGCCCGCTGAGGTCTGCGAACCGCAGGCGGCCGCTGAGGTCTACGACGCCTCGCGGTACCGGATCGCCTCCACCGCCCGCCGGATCAGGTCGGGAATGGTGACGTGTGCCGCCTGGCCGGTCGCCTCGAGCTCGTCGGCATGCCACCAGCCGTGCGCGCTGATCGTCTCCAGCTCGAGCTGCTCCTGATTCGCGAAGCTCACCTCGACCGCGTCGACGCCGACCGCGAAGAAGGTCTGGTGCTGGATGATCGGGCAGCCGCCCCACTCGAACTCGATCGTGTTCGTCGCCACCGGCGCACCGAGCTGCTCGGCCGGCCAGACGATGCCGACCTCCTCGCGCAGTTCGCGGATGCCGGCCTGCTCGACCGTCTCACCCGCCTCGACGCCGCCGCCGATCGTGAACCAGTACGGCGTCTGCGGTTTCAGCGGATCCCAGCCATGCAGCAGCAGCACCTTGCCGTCCGGGCGGACAGGCAGGACGCGGGCCGTCGTACGCCGGACGACGGTGCCGGGCGGTGGCAGGCGGGATTCGGTCACACCTCAAAACGCTAGACGACACAGCCGGTACTACGACGCGTCGCGCGGCGCGTCTCGTCAGGTCGT
Organism: Kribbella sp. NPDC051620; assembly: GCF_044453825.1. Lineage (NCBI taxonomy): Bacteria > Bacillati > Actinomycetota > Actinomycetes > Propionibacteriales > Kribbellaceae > Kribbella > Kribbella sp. NPDC051620. The sequence goes on along the minus strand of NZ_JBITDB010000002.1, from coordinate 1,099,623 downwards.
CCCACTTGCGGTGACACGGCAACGGCTGTTGATTCGTGGTGAGAGCATCGAGACATGACCGCACCCATCGGCCTCGGACTCGCTGCCCTCGGGCGGCCGGGGTACATCAATCTCGGCCACGACCAGGACCTTCCGCGAGGTCGTGCGGTCGACGACCTTCGCCGCCTGACGCATGAGCTGCTCGAACAGGCTTGGCAGGCGGGTGTCCGGTACTTCGACGCGGCGCGCTCGTATGGTTTGGCCGAGTCGTTCCTGGGGGAGTGGCTGACGCCGGAGCGACGCAGCCAGCTCACCCTCGGATCGAAGTGGGGCTACACCTACGTCGCTGATTGGCGGCACGACGCCGACACCCACGAGGTGAAGGACCACTCGCTCGGCACTTTCGAACGCCAGTGGCCCGAGACGTTGCACGCGTTGGGTGGTCCGCCGGACTTCTACCTGGTGCACAGCCTGACGTCCGACAGCCCCGCACTCGACGACCCGAAACTGCTGGACCGCCTCCGTGAGCTCGCAGACACCGGCGTACGGGTCGGCCTGTCAACCAGTGGCCCGCACCAAGCCGAGACGTTGCGCAAGGCACTCTCTCTCGAAACACCTTTCACTGCGGTCCAGTCCACTTGGAACGTGCTCGAGTCGTCGGTAGGTCCTGCGCTGGCGGAAGCGCATGAGGCCGGCTGGTTCGTGGTGGTGAAGGAAGCGGTTGCCAACGGCCGCCTCACAGCCAAGGCCGGCGAAACACCTTTCAACGTCTTCGCCGAGAAGCACGGCGTCGCCCCTGACGCCCTCGCCATCGGTGTTGCAGCCGCCCAGCCCTGGGCCGACATCGTCCTCAGCGGCGCGACAACCGCCGAACAACTCAAGAGCAACCTCGCGCCCGTAGTACAAGGGCCACTGAACGAGTTCGTCCAGGAGCCCTACGAGTACTGGTCGGAGCGCTCAGCTCTGCCTTGGATCTAGTCCGGTGTGATGGGCAGCGAACGCCAGCCGGTCGGCCCATTCGGTGGCGATCGCGGCGGACGCGCGCCCTGGCCCGTGGCCGACTCGGCGCTGCACTCGGAGTAGTACGGGCTCGTCGGCCGCCTGCGCCCGCTGCATGGTCGCGGTGAACTTGTAGCTGTGCAGCGGTACGACGATCTCGTCGTGATCGCTGGTCTGGACCAGAGTCGCCGGGTACGCCGTACCGTCGCGCAGGTTGTGCAGTGGCGAGTAGGCCAGCAGGTACCGCGCTTGCTCGGGATCCTCAGGCGAACCGATCTCAGGGATCCAAGCCCGGCCGATCGTGAAGAGATGGAAGCGCAGCATGTCCATCACGCCTGCGCTCGGCAGCGCCGCCGCGAACAGGTCCGGCCGTTGCGTGAGCATCGCGCCGACGAGCAGCCCACCACCGCTGTGCCCATGGATCGCGAGCTGGGACCGCGTCGTCACACCGGTCTCCTGGAGATGCTCGGCCACCGCGATGCAGTCGTCGAAGGTGTTCTGCTTGCGGTCCAGGCGGCCGGCGTCATGCCACTCGGCGCCGAACTCGCCGCCACCGCGCAGGTTGGCGATCACCAGTACTCCGCCCGCCGCAAGCCAGGCGGGCCAGCCGGGTCGATAGTCAGCCAGCTGGGATGAGTTGAATCCGCCGTACCCGTAGAGCAGCGTCGGCCGCGGCTGGTCGTGATCCAGGTCCTGCCGACTGATCAGGAAGTACGGGACCTCTCGGTCGACGGTCTTCCGCCGCAGGACGGTGATGTCCGGTGGTACGAAGCCATCGCGGTCCTCGCGGGCTGTTCGGCTGAGTTCTCCGCTGGAGTAGTGGATCAGCGCGAGCTCGGTGGGCGTGGTCGTGGACGACAGCCCGACGAGGATCTCCTCCCGGTCGGACGCGCAGTCGATCGCGGTGATGGCACTGCCGGTCAGTTGGAGGGTGGTGCGGGTGCCATCGGCGCGATGGATCTGGAGCTGCGGCTGGACGTCGACCAGAGCCACCGTCAGCACGCCGTCGCCGGCCGCGTGGACCGCGGTGAGTGGATGAGGCCCCTGCGGAACGAGGTCGGTGAACGCCGGATCGTCGAGCGTGCAGGTGACGATCCGGCCGCGGGGCGCGTCCAGGTCGGTCCAGAGCACCAAGCGGTCGCCGGAGATCCGGACGAAGCGGGTGTTGGCAACTGCCTGGTCGATCAGCCGGACCGGTTCGCCGAGGGTGCTCGTGCCGTTCGCGGTGCGGACCGGGTAGACCCACAGACGCTTCCGCTGATCGGTCGATTCATTGAGCTGGGCCATCAGTTGCCCGCCGTCGTGGGACAGCTTCAGCTCGACCACGGACGTCGTCTCGAGTACCACCGGATCGGCGGACTGCGGAGTGCCGAGTCGATGCAGGCGCAGCCGGCCGCCGATCGTGTCGGTGTCGTGCAGGTACAGGTACGACGTGTTGTCCGGCAGCCAGGTGACCGCGGAGTACTTGCCGTCGGCGACCACATCGTCGAGCTCGGCGCCGGTGGACAGCTCGATCGTGCGGTAGCGGAGTCGCGGGTTGCCGTCGGTCAACGTGCCGTAGGTCAGGTACCGGCCGTCCGCGCTGACGCTGAAGTTGTCGACCGACTGCGAACCGTCCATCGCGTTCGGATCGACGACGACCCGCCCGCCGTCGAGCAGTTCCCGCAACGAACGGGCCGCGTGCAGGACGTCATGCTGCTGGCTGCCGTCGTTGCGCAGGACGAGATACCAACCCGCCCGGTACTGCGGTACGCCTGTTCGCGGCGACGCCAGGATCGCCCGCATCGTCCGGGTGAACCACGAATGCTCGGGCAACTCGGTCAGGTACTTCGACGACCGGTCGTCCTGCTCGCGGACCCAGTCCTCCGCGTCGGTCTCCAGCCAGCGGTGCGGATCGGCGATCGTCATGCCGACCAGGCTAGCCCGCCGCGTGGGCGGACCAGCCTCGATTGTCTGTCGGCAGAACCCTAGAAGGTGTGCTCGTCGCTGGGGAAGGTGCCTGCGGTGACGTCGGCGGCGAAGTCGGTGGCGGCGTTGGTGAGGATGCCTCGGAGGTCGGCGTACTGCTTGACGAAGCGGGGCATCTGGCCGGAGCGCATGCCGGCCATGTCCTGCCAGACGAGTACCTGGGCGTCGGTGTCGCGGCCCGCGCCGATGCCGATGGTCGGGATCGGGATGCGCTTGGTGATCTCCGCCGAGACGTCACCGGGGACCATCTCGAGCACCACCGAGAAGGCGCCGGCCTCGGCCAGAGCGACCGCGTCGTCGATCAGCCCGGCTGCTTGGTCGCCGCGGCCTTGGACGCGGTAGCCGCCGATCGTGTGCTCGCTCTGCGGAGTGAAGCCGATGTGCGCCATCACGGGGATGCCTGACTGCGTGAGCTTCTCCACGGCCGGCACCATGTTGCGCCCGCCCTCCAGCTTCACCGCGTGCACGCCCGCTTCCTTCATGAACCGGACGGCGGTGTGGAAGGCCTGCTCAGGCGATGCCTGGTACGAACCGAACGGCAGGTCGGCGACGACCAGCGCCCGCTCGACAGCACCCGCGACCGCGCGCGACAGCGGGATCAACTCGTCGACGGTGACCCGCAGGGTCGACTCGTAGCCGAAGACGTTGTTCGCGGCGGAGTCGCCGACCAGCAGCACCGGGATGCCGGCCTGGTCGAAGATCTCGGCGGTGTACTGGTCGTAGGCGGTCAGCATCGCCCACTTCTCGCCGCGGTTCTTCATGTCCCGCAGATGGTGGATGCGATAGCGCCGCGGCCGCTTGCTCGCGTCTGCCGGCGTACTGCCCCCAGCCGATCCGAGTGCAGAGCTACCGCCGTCACCACCGAGGCTGTTGCTCACAGCAGTCGGCTTGGCCGCGTCCTTCGGAGTACTGGTCTCCGCAGCCGGCACAACCGTCGCAGGCGATGCACCTGCGCGACGAGCGCGGTGTGAGCTCACAGGTGTCTCCGGTACTTGGCTAGGCGCGTCCTGTTGCACGTCGGCCCGCCGCCGCGCGCCCGCAGGCCGCGGTGGGGTCTCCGCCTTGATCAGTGGCAGGGCGCCGGTGGAGGTAGGTGCAGAACTCAACGGCGCATTGCTTTCGTACTCGGCGGACGGATCCGATGGATAGCCATTGGCAGAACTGGACGCACTGGCCGGCGGTCCCGAGGTGGGCGCTGGTGCTGCTCCAGTCCATCCAGTAGCTCCCTGCCCAGCCCGGTCGCCCGGACCTTGGCCGGCCGCATTGCGACCCGCAACGGGACCGTTCTGCGCAGGAGAACCCAGCGCTCCGGTCGTACCGATCCCGTTGGAGCCGGCGTTGCCAGGAGAACGCAGACCGTTCGCCCCCGGTCCGGCAGGGTTCGCCGGAAGCCCGTTGGAACTAGGACCCCGCGACTCGGGACCAGCCTGCGTCCAGCCGTTGCTCGCCGCCGAACCGTTGGAAGAGTGGGGGGTGAGGCCGTTGCCACCCGGCCCAAGCGGCGAGCCGTTGCCCGGTACGCCGGGCCGCGACGGACCGGGTCCAGCAGCCCCACCGAGGCCCGGGCCGGACGACGCACCAAGCGAACCGGACGACGTACCGAGCGGGCCGGATGACGTACCAAGCAGGCCGGTCGGGTTGCCGAGGCCGGGGCCGGGCGGAGTACCGGGGGCTCCTTGTCCTGGGCGGGACGGCGGGGGACCGCTTGTGCCGTTGCGTCCGGGGCCGAAGGGTGGTTGCTGGGGTGCTCCAGGTGGCTGCTGCCGGAACGGCGTCTGCTCGGGGTATCCACGATCCGGATACCGCTCCTGCTGCTGCCGCTCCAACGCCTGCCGCTCCTGCGCTGCCCGCTCTTGGCCGGCCCGTTCCTGCGCGGCTGCCCGATCCTGCGCCGCACGCTCTTGTACTGCCCGCTCCTGAGTCACTCGCTCCGCCGCCGCCCGCTCCTGTGCAGCGCGCTCAGCCGCAGCTCGTTCCCGCGCCACGCGTTCAGCAGTGGCCCGCTCCTGCGCGGCCCGCTCGGCCGCAGCACGCTCCTGGGCTGCTCGTTCAGCCGCAGCGCGTTCTTGGGCCGTCCTGTCCTGGCCGGCGCGGTCCTGCGTCGGCCCATCCTGGTACGGGGGTCGGGGCGCGAAGGGCGACCCCGGCTCGAACCCGCCAGGCTCCTGGTACGTCTCCCGCTCACCCCAGCCCGGCGCGCCACCGTACGACGGCGACTCGGCCTCCTGCGGATAGCCACCGGCCGGGTAGTCGCGCTCCGGCAGGAACGGCGGCTTCGGCACATACGGCTGCTGCGGCACCGGCCCCCGCTCGTACGACCTCGGGGCGTTCGGCAGCGACGGCGCCGGGTCGAGCCCGTCCAACGCGGTCGAGCGCTCACGCCAGCCGCCATCGCCGGAGCGTCCGCCGTCGCCAGGGCGTCCGGCGTAGCCGTAGTCCGAGCGGTGCTGCTCCTCGGTTGTCCGGTTCTTCGGTCCGGTCCCGTACGGCGCCGGCAGTTCGTCGTCGGCGTCGCCGTTGGTACCGGCCGACATGAAGTTGTCAACCATGGGCTCATCGTCCCACCGTTGCGGAGGGTGAGCGCTACCGGCCGACGCTGAGGGATCGCTCACACCCGACGGGTCAGGTTTCCGGCGTTCGGGCACGCTGAAGGAATCAGCCTGCTCCGGATCCTCGGGCGGAAAGAACGGGCTGTCGTTGAAGGGGCGGTTACGCCAGGATCCACTCAGCTTTCTGCAGCCTTCCTACTGACCACACGGGTCGCGTCCTCACGCCATGCGTTCGTGATCGGCAGTCGCCGGTCCCGGCCGAAGGCCTTGTGGGTGATCTTCGGACCCGGAGGATACTGCCGCCGCTTGTACTCCGCTTTGTCGACCAGCTGGATCACCTTGCTGACCAGCTCGGTGTCGAAGCCTGCCGCCACCAGTTCCGCCGTACCGCGGTCCTGTTCGACGTAGTCGTCGAGCATGTCGTCCAGCAGGTCGTACGGCGGCAGCGAGTCGGTGTCGCGCTGTCCCGGCCGGAGCTCGGCCGACGGCGGTTTGGCGATCGCGTTCTCCGGGATCGGCGGCTGCTGACCGCGCTCCTTGGCGTCCGCGTTGCGCCACTTCGCCAGCCGCCAGACGACCGTCTTCGGCACGTCCTTCAGCGGCGCGTAGCCGCCGACCGCGTCGCCGTAGATGGTCGAGTAGCCGACGGCCAGCTCGGATTTGTTGCCACAGGCAAGTACCAGGTGGCCGTCGGCGTTCGACAGACCCATCCAGATGACGGCGCGAACGCGCGCCTGCAGGTTCTCCTCGGCCAGCCCGGTCAGCCCGAGGGTGTCCAGGAACGGCTGCACCATCGGCTGGATCGGCACCACCCGGTAGTTCAGCCCGGTCCGCGCGGCGAGCTCCGCGGCGTCGTCCTTGGAGTGGTCGCTGGAGTAGACGCTCGGGTTGGAGATGCCGAAGACGTGCTGGGCGCCGATCGCGTCGCAGGCGATCGCGGCGACCAGCGAGGAGTCGATGCCGCCGGACAGGCCGAGCAGTACGGACTTGAAGCCGTTCTTCTGCACGTAGTCGCGCAGGCCGAGCACGACGGCGCCGTACATCTCGGCCTCGTCGGACAGCTTCGGGGCCAGTGCCGAAGCGATCGGCTCGTACGGCGCCAGCGGCTCCTCGTGCAGCACCGTGTGCTCGATCCGGATGCCTTCATGCTCGCCACCCGGCGTACTGGTCGGTGCCGGCAGGTCGAGGTCGACGACCATGCTGCCCTGCTCGAACTGCGGGGCCCGGGCGAACACCTTGCCCTCGGCATCGGCGATCAGCGAGTCGCCGTCGAAGACCAGCTCGTCCTGCCCGCCGACGAGGTTCACGTAAGCGAGCGAGCAACCCGCCTCGCGGGCTCGCCGAGTGACGAGCTCACCTCGCACGTCGTCCTTGTTGGCCTCGTACGGCGAACTGTTGATGACGAGCAGCAGGCCCGCGCCCGCGGCCCGGGTCGCGGCGACCGGGCCGCCGTCCTGCCACAGGTCCTCGCAGATCACCAGCGCGACATCGACGCCGTGGATGCGGATCACCTGCAGGCTGTCGCCGGGGACGAAGTGCCGGAACTCGTCGAAGACGCCGTAGTTCGGCAGGTGGTGCTTGACGGCCGACGTGACCACCTCACCGCGATACAGCACCGCGGCCGAGTTCGTCGGTGAACCCTTGGGGCGGCCGAGCCGGTCGACGCCCATCGCGGTACCGGACGCGCGGTCGAGGTACCCGACGACGACCACGATCTCGCCGAGACCTTCTTCGGCCAGCCGGTGCGCGAGCTTCTTGATCTTGGCCTGCGAGGCATCCACGAACGACGCCCGCAACGCGAGGTCCTCGACCGGATAACCGGTCAGCGCCAGCTCGGGAAAGGCCACCAGATGGGCGCCTCGCTCAACGGCGTTCCGGGTCCAGGTGACGATTTTCTCGGCATTGCCGTCGACGTCACCGACCGTCACGTTGAGCTGAGCAAGAGCAACCCGAAGCTGAGGCACGGGAGCACCCTACTGGTTACCGGAGTCCCCGCCCCGGACCTGCCGGAATTAGTTGGCTGGCCTTTACAAAGAATCGGGTCCGGAGCCTCAGGCCTCGACAGCCGTCAGCCATTCCGCGTCGACCGCCCGATAGCCGAGCCGGCTCAGCCCGTGCACGATGCCGGGGACATGCGCGCCGCCGTAGACGACGCCGACCCGCAACGCCTCGCCGGCCCGCGATTCGTACAGCTCGGCGAGCGCGGTGAGGACCCGCTCGTCGCGCCGCCCGAGGAAGAGTTCGCGGAACGCGCCGATGTCGTCGGACTCGAGTTCCTCGGCCGCCGAGGGCAGGTCGTTGACCTCGATGTCGCGGCTCAGCAGCCGTTGCCGGCCGTTGAAGTAGTTCCCCACCGCGGCGAGCGGAGTCGCTCCCCAGACCAGGACCCGGGTCTTCAGGGGCAGTGCCCGCACGCCCTCGCCGAGTTCCCGCTCGGTCAGGTCCGGTGTGATCACCGGTACGCCGAGATCGCCGTACGCGATGTCGTCCTCGACCAGTCCGGAGTCGCGGTTCGCCGCGGTGGCGCGATAGGTCGCCGTGAGCGCCGACAACGCCCACGACCCCACACCGGATCCCACACCGGACCCCTCGCCGGCCTGCTGGCCATCGCCGTGGCTCTCGTCGCCCTCGGCATCATGGCTGTCGGGCACGATGCCCTCGACGACGAGCAGGTCGCACCTGCGCAGCCGCTCGGTGACCTCTTGGTAGAACGACGGCATCGCGACGTGCAGCATCGGGAACACGACGAACTCCAGTGCGGTACCGCGCCGCCGCAACCGGATCGCGGCGCACCGTACGCCGACGATGCTGTGCTCGATGATCTGCATGGCACTGCGACGCCGGTCCGCGGTCGTACGTTCCCTAGGGCAGATCCTCCGGCTCGATCGCCGCGGTGTAGGTGGTGATGGTGGTCAGGTAGCCCTGGCTGAACTCGTAGATGTCGCAGGAGCGGACGAAGGACGTGTTCCATCTGGCGTCGACGTATTTGGCGACGGTGTCGATGGCGACGGCGTCCGGGCCGACGACCGTCTTGAAGCGGAGGAACTGGGTGGTGGTCCGCTCCAGCTGACCGAGCGACTGCTCGCAGGCGGCCTGGACCTGCTCGGTTCCCTCGAGCCGGGCGGCACCGACCAGGGTCCACTCGACCTGGGGGTGCAGGAAGTCGTAGGTCTCCCGGAACTGATGGCTCGAGAACGCCTCAGCCACCTGCTGAATCGTCGGCATCCGCCGATGCTACTTCTCGAGGAAGTCCAGCACCCGGCTCTTCAGCAGGGTCGCCGCGGCCTCGTCGTAGTCCGGCAGCGAGGAGTCGGTGAAGAGGTGTTGCTTGCCTGGATAGAGGAAGAGCTCGGCGTCCGGGCTGGAGGCGACCAGTGCCTTCGCCGCGTCGAGATCGCCGTCCTCCTCGGTGAACCACGGGTCCTCGTCCATGCCGTGCACCTGGACCGGTACGCCGGCCGGCCAGCTCTCGCCGAACTCCGACACCGGGAGGCAGCCGTGCAGCAACAGGGCGCCGCGGGCGGCCGGGCTGGTCTGGGCGAGTTGCTGCGCCGGCATCACGCCGAGCGAGAAGCCGGCGAAGACCAGGCCGTTGCCCAGCTCGCCCTCGCCCAACTGCTCGGCGGCAGCGACCGCACGATCCTTCACGACCCCGAAGCCGGTCGCCTTCGCATAGCCGATTCCTTCCTCGATGGTGCCGAAGGTGTTGCCTTCGTACACGTCGGGGAGGTGGACGGTATGACCTGCCGCGCGCAGGTCGTCGGCGAATGCGCGAACCCCGTCGGTCAGTCCCTGCGCGTGGTGGAACAGCACTACCTCAGCCATCGTCAGCCCCTCTGAACAGATCCTGCGACTGTGAATGATCCAAGAATGTCGAACGTTCTGCGATGTTAGTCTGATCGGACCATGACAGGCAATCCCCAGGTACCGGACTACGAGCTCGACGACACCCTCGAGCTCACGACGGCCGAGCAGGTCAAGGCGATCAGCGACCCGCTCCGGACCTCGATCATCCAGTTGCTGCACGAGCGCGCCGCGACCGTGACCGAGCTGGCCGCCGCGGTGAAACGCCCGAAGAGCACCGTCGCGCACCACGTCAACGTGCTCGCCGACGCCGGGCTGCTGAAGGTGGTCCGGACTCGCCGGGTGCGCGCGATCGAGGAGCGGTTCTACGGCCGCGCCGCCCGGGTGTTCTTCTATGAGATGGGCCGGACGGGGGCGCTGGACTTCAACGATTTCGAGGTCGCGGCGAAGGAGTCGGTGACCGCGTTCGAGGCCGGCCAACTGCGTTCCTTCATCCGGCACGCCCGGGTTCCCGACGAGCGGATCGGGGAGTTCTGGGGGCGGGTGCACGAGTTGGTCCAGGAGTTCGACAAGCTGCCGCGGTCCGGCGACACGACGTACGGGTTCGTCGTCGGTTCGTACCCGGTGAGCGATTATCCGGCGCTGCCACCCCGCCAGGACGACGCGGACTGATCCGTCGAAGGAACGAGGACCCCGCGGGATGCTTGGTGTGTAATGGCGGGCGTGGTGACGAAGGAACGTACTGGGGACATCCGGCTGGGCCCGGTGGGCAAGGCCGTCAGAGTCGTCGTGGCGCTGGCCGGGATCGGCTTGCTGATCAACGGATCGGTGCGCGCGAGTGACGACGCCTGGCCGTTCGGGCCGATGTCGCAGTACGCCGGATCGGTCGCCGACGACGCGTCGATCACCTACACCCGGATCAGCGCGCAGACCGATGCCGGGACGACGGTCGACGTGCCGCTCAACATCGAGGGCGCCGGCGTGGCCCGGGCCGAGATCGAGGCGCGCACCGGCGAGATCGTGAAGGACCCGTCGCTGCTGCAGGCCGTCGCCGACGGCTGGGCCCGCAAGCACCCGGACAAGCCCAAGTACGTGAAGCTCGAACTGATCCGCGACACCACCACGCTGGTCAAGGGCCGAGTGGTCGGCGACCCGGTCCCCGAGGTCCTCGCAACTTGGCAGGTACGTAAATGACCAAAGTTGTTGGGTGGTTCACCCCCACGGTCGCACTGGCCCGGATCGCGTGGTTGCGGACGATCCTCTACCTGTTCGTCATCCTCGACATGCACGCCTTCGTCCGCGACACCCGGCTCAAGGGCGAGCACCCCGGCCTCTACCAGCCGCTGCTGCTGGCCCGGCTCCTCGACCTGCCGAAGCCGTCCGTCGCGAACACCACCACCCTGTACGTCGTACTGATCGTGTTCTGCCTGATCGGCGCGGCCAACCGCCTCCCCAGGCTGGCCGGCTGGATCGTCGCGCCGGCCTTCACCTGGTGGGTGCTGATCGGGATGAGCGACGGCAAGGTCGACCACGACCACCTCGCCCTCGTCGTCGCGCTCTGGGTACTGCCGTCCGTCCGGCCACGCGTGACGAGTTGGAACCGGCGCTGGCGGCACGACGTCTCGGTGTATGCCGACCAGACCCGCTCCGAGGCGGCCGGCTGGGCGATCCGCTGCGTTCAGATCGCGGTCATCGCGACGTACTTCCTCTCCGCGATCGCCAAGCTGCGCGGCGCCGGCTGGACGCTGGCCTGGCCGGGGAGCGCGATCCTGACCTGGGCGATCGTGCGTCGCCCGCATCCGGTCGGGGAGTGGCTGCTGCACCATCCGTGGATGCTGCACGTGATGCAGTGGGTCGGCATCATCGGGGAGTTCTGCTCGCCGGTCATCCTCTGGCTCAAGGGCCGGTGGCAGTTGATGGGCGCGCTGTTCTTCCTCGGCTTCCACGTCGCGAACACGGCGATCCTGCTGATCCACTTCCTGCCGACCGTGGTCTGCTGGCTGGCGTTCGCGCCGCTGGAGCGGATCGTGCCCTGGTTCCAGGAGCGGAGATCAGACCGCGACGCCGGACAAGCCGAAGACGAGTCCGAAGAGAGCCGGCAGGCCGAGCAGCAGGCCGGCGCGTAGCCGGAAGCGGCGGCCACCGGGACCGGGAGTGCGGACGATGCGGGACAGCACCGCACCGGCGTACCCGAAGATCAGCGCGGCGAACAGGATCTGCTTGGTCGGCAGACCGGCGTCGGCATGCGTCAGGCCGAGCGTGACGAGCCCGGGGCAGCAGAACGCGAACATCCCGAACCCGAGCTCAGGAATCGGCAGCCAGCGCCGTCCGAGTACATCGAGCTCGGCCGGGCGCCGCCGCTGGACCGACCGGATGAACCGGCCCGTGCTGAGCAGCAGGTCGCTGGCGCAGAGGATCGCAGCGATGACCAGCGCCACATGGAAGATCGTCTGCACCAGAGGAGACTAGAGGGTTATCGCTGGTCGTGCGGCGGGAGGGCGCATGCTGGCGTGCCGCCGGGCATCTTCTCCCGGTTGTTCGCGATCAGCCGGTAGATCCCGGCCGCCACCCAGCGCACGGGTGGGAGCGTGATCATCACTCCGAGCGGTCGCCACGGACCACCGCTGTGGATCAGCCAGCGCGCGAACGCCTGCGCTCCACCGTGGATCGTCCCGGCCTGGTCCACCCAGAGCACCTCGTACTGCGCCCGCTCGGCCGTCGTCCCGTACGCCGCCAGGTCGGTGAACTGCCACGGCTCGACCGGCACCGCGCCGCCCAGCCTGCGCTGCAGCCAGCGGGCGCTCGTAGTACAGAAGGCGCAGTCGCCGTCGAAGATCAGGATCGGGGTGGTGGGCACGCCGCCAATCTACTGCCGGGGCGGATGCGTGCGATCTCTCCTCCTCCACGTAACGTCTGCTTAACACGCCCGAGGCAGACTGTGTGAGGCCCTGGGATTCAGGCGTTTGAGACACATGAGAGAGGTGGACTCGCCGATGGACAAGCAGCAGGAGTTCGTGCTGCGCGCGCTCGAGGAGCGCGACGTGCGGTTCGTGCGGCTCTGGTTCACCGATGTGCTCGGGTTCCTCAAGTCGGTGGCGGTCGCGCCGGCCGAGCTGGAGGGCGCGTTCGCCGAGGGGATCGGGTTCGACGGATCCGCGATCGAGGGCTTCGCCCGGGTGACCGAGGCGGACATGCTGGCCAAGCCGGACCCGTCGACGTTCCAGATCCTGCCCTGGCGGGGCGAGACGATGGGCACCGCGCGGATGTTCTGCGACATCAACATGCCCGACGGCTCGGCGTCCTTCGCCGACCCGCGGCACGTGCTGAAGCGGACCCTGTCGAAGGCGGCCGATCTGGGCTTCACCTTCTACACGCACCCCGAGATCGAGTTCTACCTGTTCAAGTCGCTGACCGGCGCGCCCGGCACGTACCCCGAACCGGTCGACTCCTCGGGCTACTTCGACCACACCCCGCAGGGGATCGGCAACGACTTCCGCCGCGAGGCGATCACGATGCTGGAGTCGATGGGCATCTCGGTCGAGTTCAGCCACCACGAGGGCGGCCCGGGCCAGCAGGAGATCGACCTGCGGTACGCCGACGCGCTGTCGACCGCGGACAACATCATGACGTTCCGCGTGGTGGTGAAGGAGGTCGCGCTGTCGCAGGGCATCTACGCGTCCTTCATGCCGAAGCCGCTGAGCGAGCACCCGGGTTCGGGCATGCACACCCACATGTCGTTGTTCGAGGGCGACCGGAACGCGTTCTTCGAGGGCGGCGCGCAGTACCAGCTGTCCAAGACCGGACGTGCGTTCATCGCCGGCCTGCTGCACCACGCGGCCGAGATCACCGCGGTGACGAACCAGTGGGTGAACTCGTACAAGCGGCTCGCCGTCGGAGACGAGGCCCCGTCGTTCATCTCGTGGGGCCACAACAACCGGTCCGCGCTGGTCCGGGTGCCGATGTACAAGCCGCACAAGGGCCAGTCGTCGCGGGTCGAGTTCCGCTCGCTGGACTCGGCAGCGAACCCGTACCTGGCCTTCGCGCTGATGCTCGCGGCCGGCCTCAAGGGCATCGAGGAAGGCTACGAGCTGCCCCGCGAGGTCGAGGAAGACGTCTGGTCCCTGACCAGCCGCGAACGCAAGGCCCTCGGCATCAAGCCCCTCCCGAGCAGCCTCGCCGAGGCGATCTCGGTGATGGAAGACAGCGAACTGGTCGCCGAAACCCTCGGCGAACACGTCTTCGACTTCTTCCTCCGCAACAAACGAGTCGAATGGCAGGACTACCGCCGCCAGGTCACACCGTTCGAGCTGAACAAACTGCTGCCTGTTCTCTGACTCCTTACGTCCGAAGAACCGAAGGAACGTCTGCATCAGTTCTTCGGACGTAACGGGAGGGTGGATTCAGCTGGTGGGGGCGGGTTCGTGCGAGCTCCAGCGGGCAGTTGCCGTGGAGTGGCGGTACGGCTCGTCGGTGTCCGGGGTTCTGATGGCGGTCAGGCCGGTGATGTCTACTTCGGGGGCTCGCTCGATGACGGCTGAGCCGTCGGGGGCGAGGGCGTGGACTTCTTCCACTGTGAGGAGGCCTACCGGGCGGATGCCTTCGGTGATCACCACGATGTTGCCGGGGACAACCTGCTGGGCGCGGTGGCCTTTCGGTGGTACCAGGATTCCTTCCGCGGGTGTGCGCCAGGCACCCGGCGCGAACCGCCGCAGCGACAGCCCCGCCTGCCCGTCCTCGGCCGTCCTCGGTGGGAGGTACGCCGTTGCTGTGTAGTCGTAGTCGTAGTCCGGCTCAGGCGGCCCGGACACTCGCCCACCCTGCTGGGGCGTCAACCAGACCACCGTGCCCCGGACAGCGAGCGACCCCGTCATCATGACCATAACGAGCCATCATGCCGACTACAGCCCGAATATGCCAGGCAACTCCGAGTGTTGACCGCAATCCCACCGCAATCCACCCGAGATCTACCGCAAGACCGTCCCAACCAGCCCCAGCCCCGGCCCCCGATGCCGCAACGCGGCGGCTGAGGTGGGTTCGGAGGGGGCGCACTAGGCTGGCAGGTGTGGCTGAGGTTCGGAGGGTTTCGGGGGCGGGGCGGTTGGCGCGGGCCGGGTTCGCGGATTCGGCGCGGGCTGTGCGGATGCTGGATCAGCTGGATGCGCTCGACGGGCTGAGTGGGCCGGACGAGCACAGTCCGATGGCGAGCGACCAGCTGATCGCGTCGCTGGGGGAGTCGGCTGATCCGGATCTCGCGCTGGCCGGGCTGCTCGGGCTTGCCGAGTCGTTGCACGCGGGCGGCTTCGACCTCGCGGCGTTCGCGCGCTGCCTCGACCTGGATCCGGACTTCCGGCGACGACTGGTCTTCGTTCTCGGCGCGAGTGAGGCGCTCGGGCGACACCTGAGCGTGCATCCACGGCACTGGTACGACCTGGCAGACCCGGCGCTGGCGGCGTCCCGTCCGACACCGGATGACGTCGCCGCGTGCCTCGCGACAGCCGTCGACGCGGACAATCCGGTGGACGCGCTCAGAGTGGAGTACCGGCGGCTGTTGCTCCGGCTGGCGTCGAGAGATCTCGCCGAGGGGCTGCTCGTCGACGAGACAGCGGCAGTACTGGCTGATCTCGCCGGTGGCGCGTTGGAGACGGCGTTGCGGATCGCGCGCAACGACTACTTCGCCGCGCACCCGAAGGCGGCCGACTGCCGGCTCGCGATCGTTGCCATGGGCAAGTGTGGCGGCCGCGAGCTGAACTACGTGAGCGACGTCGACGTACTGTTCGTCGCCGAGCCGTTGGAGGGCGAGCCCGAGGCGCCGGCCCTCAAGACGGCGACCGCGCTGGCGTCGGCGACCATGCGGATCTGCTCAGCTCATACCGCCGAGGGCACGTTGTGGCCGGTCGACGCCGCGCTGCGTCCGGAGGGGAAGGCCGGTCCGCTGGTGCGGACGCTCGACAGCCACCTCGCGTACTACCAGCGCTGGGCCAAGACGTGGGAGTTCCAGGCGTTGCTGAAGGCGCGGCCGGTCGCGGGCGATGCCGAGCTCGGGCAGGAGTACGCCGCCAAGACCCGCGAGCTGGTCTGGTCGGCGGCTGACCGCGAAGGCTTCGTCGGCGACGTCCAGGCGATGCGGCGTCGCGTGGTCGACCACATCCCGGCGGCCGATGCGGATCGCCAGTTGAAGCTCGGTCCTGGTGGATTGCGGGACGTGGAGTTCGCAGTACAGCTGCTGCAGTTGGTGCATGGGCGCAGCGACGAATCGGTTCGGAGCGGTACTACGTTGGTCGCACTCGAGCAGTTGACCGGCTCGGGGTATGTCGGCCGGACCGACGGCGCAGTACTGGCCGATGCCTACCGGTTCCTGCGGTCGATGGAGCATCGGATCCAGCTGTACCGGCTCCGGCGCACGCATCAGGTGCCGGACGATGACGACGACCTGCGCCGGTTGGGACGATCGCTGGGGTTCACCAAGAACCCGATCGACGATCTGACGGCCGCGTGGAAGAAGCACGGGCTCGAAGTACGCCGATTGCACGAGAAGCTCTTCTACCGTCCGTTGCTGGCCGCCGTCGCGCGGATCCCCGGCGGCGAGGTTCGGCTGACTCCGGAGGCCGCCAAACAGCGGCTGACCGCGCTCGGGTACGCCGATCCGGGGTCGGCGCTGCGGCACATCGAGGCGTTGTCGGAGGGGGTGTCGCGGCGGTCGTCGATCCAGCGCGCGCTGCTGCCGGCGATGCTCGGGTGGTTCGCCGAGTCGCCTGATCCCGACGCCGGATTGCTGGCCTTCCGGACGATCTCGGACGCGCTGGGGTCGACGCCTTGGTACCTGCGTCAGCTGCGGGACGAGGGCGCGTCGGCCGAGCGGCTGGCGCACTTGCTCGCCAGTGGGCGGTACGCGGTCGATCTGCTGCAACGCGCGCCCGAGGCGACGGCGATGCTCGCGGATGAGCGGGAGTTGTCGCCGCGTTCGTCGGAGTCACTGTTGACGGAGATGACGGCGGCCGGGCGGCGGCAGGATGAGCCCGAGGCTGCGGTGGCGGCGATTCGTGGAGCGCGGCGGCGGGAGTTGTTCCGGGTCGCGGCGTCGGATCTCTCCGGACTGCTTGAGGTCGAGGCGGTCGGGGAGGCGCTGACGACGGTGTCGATGGCGACGCTGACGGCCGCGCTGGAGGTCGCTCGGCGGACGGTGGCCAAGGGAGAGCCGGAGCCGACGCGGATGTCGATCGTCGCGATGGGACGGTTCGGCGGGCATGAGCTGAGCTATGGCTCCGATGCCGATGTGATGTTCGTGCACGATCCGCTGCCGGGCGCTTCGGAGAAGGCGGCGACGGATTTCGCGACGCAGGCGGCGACCGAGCTCCGACGGCTGCTGGCGCTGCCAGGTGCTGATCCCGCGGTGGCGATCGACGCTGACCTGCGACCGGAGGGACGGCAAGGGCCATTGGTACGGACGCTCGCCTCCTATGCGTCGTACTACGCACGCTGGTCGGCCGTCTGGGAAGCGCAGGCGTTGTTGCGGGCCGACCCGTTGTGTGGAGACCCCACTCTGTGCAAGGCCTTCCGCGACCTCATCGACCCGCTGCGCTACCCCGACGGTGGAATCTCCGAGCGCGACGTGATGGAGATCCGCCGCATCAAGGCGCGCGTGGATGCCGAACGACTGCCGCGTGGCGCCGACCCGGCAACGCACACCAAGCTCGGTCGCGGCGGACTGGCCGACATCGAGTGGACGGTGCAACTCCTGCAGATGCGCTATGCCCACCAGGTCGAAGGTCTCCGGACCACCCGCACCCTGGGAGCGCTGCGAGCAGCAGTAGACGTTGGCCTGGTCGAGGCCCCGGACGCCGACGTCCTGAGCCGCGCCTGGGAGCTGGCCACCCGGATCCGCAACGCGATCATGCTCGTCCGCGCCCGCCCCAGCGACTCCCTGCCCAGAGACCCGCGCGACCTCGCGGCCGTCGCCCAGATCTGCGGCTACAACGCCGGGGAGACCAGCCGCTTCTCCGACGACTACCTCCGCCGGACCCGCCAGGCCCGCAACGTGGTCGACCGCCTCTTCTGGGGGGACTGACCACCGCTCCGCCACCACCTAGCTGTTTGCTCCGCTTGACAGGCAACCTTTTGGTTGCCTATTTTGGAGGGGTGGAGCTGGTGTTCAAGGCCTTGGCGGACGGGCAGCGGCGAGCGCTGCTGGATGCCTTGCGGGAACGCAACGGGCAGACGCTGCTGGAGTTGTGCGAGCTGCTGCCCGAGCTGAGCCGGCAGGGGGTGACCAAGCACCTGCGGATCCTCGAGGACGCGGACCTGGTGATCAGCGTCAAACGGGGGCGGAACAAGTACCACTACCTGAATCCGGTGCCGATCAACGAGATCGCCGAGCGATGGATCGGCAACTACGAACGCGACAAGCTGCGCGCGCTCAGTGCGCTGAAGGCAGCGTTGGAGGAGAAATCATGAGCAGTCCCGCGATGATCCACGTCACCTACATCGAGACCACGCCGGAGAAACTCTGGCAGGCGCTCACGTCCGGCGCCTTCACCGAGCTGTACTGGTTCGGCCGCCGGATCGAGTCCGACTGGACGGTCGGCTCGCCGGTGAACTTCTACGACAGCGCCGACGACAGCCTGACCGACTCGGGCGAAGTGCTCGTCTACGACGAGCCGAAAACCCTCGCCTACACGTTCAAGAACGAGACCGTCGAAGGCGAGGTCCCCGGTCGCGTCACCTTCACCATCAGCCCGGCCGGTGACTCGGTCGTCAAGCTCCAGGTGGTCCACGACCAGATCGCCGAGGACACCGTGGAAGGCTGGCGCAACGGCTGGGGCCCCATCCTCGCCAACCTCAAGACCTACCTGGAGACCGGCCGTACGCTGCAGATCAAGCTCTGACCATCACCTAGGCTTTGGGGGTGGAGACGGTGGAGCAGGTGCGGCAGGCGGGGGTGTTCAGCACCGTCCGGCGGAGTGTGCGGATGACGGTGGGCCAGCAGCGGGTCTGGGAGACCAACTGGCCGCGGCTGGGCCGCAAGCTCGAGGACATTCCGGCCGGGCTGGTGGATCTGGCGGACTGGTTCGGGCGGGAAGCGCCTACCGTTCTGGAGATCGGGTCGGGGATGGGCGAGGGGACCTCGCAGCTGGCCCGGCAGGCTCCCGACGTCAACCACATCGCTGCTGAGGTCTATCCGGCCGGGCTCGGGCAGCTGATGTTGTGGGTGGAGAAGTACGAGCTCGACAACGTCCGGCTGCTGCACGGGGACGCGCTCGAGTTCCTGACCGATCACCTGCCGGCCGAGTCGCTGGCGGGGGTACGGGTGTTCTTCCCGGATCCGTGGCCGAAGAAGCGGCATCACAAGCGCCGACTCATCACGCCGCCGTTCGTGAAGTTGCTCGCCTCCCGGCTGCAGCCGGGAGGAAGGTTGCATCTGGCAACGGACTGGCAGGACTACGCCGACGACATGCTGGCGATCTGCGAGGCGGAGCCGCAGCTCACCAACGAGTACGACGGTTGGGCGCCACGGCCCGAGTGGCGCCCGATCACCAAGTTCGAGTCACGCGCGCACGCCGAGGGCCGGAGCTGTCACGACCTGATGTTCACGAAGTCCGCGACGTGAAGTTCCAGTGACCTGACGGCACCGTGAACACGCAGTACCCGTCGACAGCGACCGGCTCCGGCGCATAAGGCGCAGGCACCACCGTCACATCACCCACCGCCTCAGCCGGCACATGCACCTCGGCCGTAGCACCCACAGGAACCTGTACTTCGAGTTGGAACACCCTCCCAACCCGACGCCAACTGACAGCCACCCTTCCCCGAACGGTATCCGTCCGCAACGACGCCGAATCAACCTCGGCCCGCCCATCAGGCCGAACGAGAATCCGCTCCCACCCACCACCCAGGTTCCGGAGCCCGGCCACGTTCTCGAGCAACCACTGCACAACCGTGCCCTGGAAGTAGTGGTTGCGCGACCGGGTGTCCGTCTCCCACATCTCCCACATGGTGTCGGCGCCGTTGTCGATCCAGTACCCCCAACTGGGATACGACCGCTGCAACGCGAGCTTCGCCGCCACGTCGGCATGACCATGAGCGGTCAGTACCGGCAGCAGTACGCCGACCCCGAGACATCCCGTATTGAGATGGAATCCCCGTGCCTCGATGTCCGCCACCAGGTTGGCCACCACCGCCGGAACCACCTCAGCAGGCACCATCCCGAAAGCGAGCGGCACCGCGTTGGACGTCTGCCGATAGTCAGGGTCTGACGCCGTCCGGTAGATCCCGGCGGCTCGGTCCAGAAAGGCCCCGTTCAGTCCATCAGCGAGCTCCGAGGCCGCCTTGCGCAAGCGGTCGACCTCGGCCGATTTGCCCAGCAACTCGGCGATCTCGGCGACGGCGATGACAGCGCGATACAAGTACGCAGTACCGGTGAGCCGGCGGTCTTCGGGTGGTGGGCCGTCCTGGTAGCCGGGCGGGAGCCAGTCGCCGAGGACGCTCAGCGACAAGCCGTCCGACACTCGATCGAGTTCGTAGTCGACGTAGCGGAGTACGGCGTCCCAGTGGTCGGCGAGCAACCGCTCGTCGCCGTACCAGCGATGCATCTCGCGCAGGATGAACGGATAGACGGTCGACCACTCGGTCGCCGGCGCGAGCTCGGTGTAACCCCAGTCGCCGGTCGGCACGATCACCGGCAAGCGACCGTCCTCGGACTGACTGTCGCGCAGATCGCCGAGCCACTTGGTGAAGAAACGCGCCATCCCGAGCGTGCCGGCCATCGTCGGCGCGCCGACCTGGGCGTCACCGGTCCAGCCGTTCTTCTCCATCTTCGGGGTGTCGGTCGGGATGCCGTGCAGGTTGTTGAGCACGGTCCGCCGCATCGCCTGCTCGAGCTGCTCATACAGCCGCTGGCTCGAGCTGAAACGGCTGACCGCTGGTACGTCGGAATGCACCACCCGCATCGTCACCGAGTCGCGCGTCGGCACGCCCGGGAACCCTTCGAGCTGCACGTACCGGAAACCCTTGTACGAGAAGCGCGGCTCCCACTCCTCAAGACCGTTGCCCGAGGCAATGTACTCGTCGCGCTGGAACCGGTCCTTGCGCACATGCGGGTTCTCGGCAAAAACGGTGCCGTCGGCAAGCAACCGCTCACCGTGCGTGAGGCTGATCGTAGTACCGGCCGGAGCGGTCACCCGCAGCTTGGTCCACCCGGCCGTCGTCCGCCCGAAGTCGGCGATCCACACCCCCGGCTTGGGCTGCGAAAATGAGACCGGCGCGACGTCCTCGATCACCCGGATCGGCTCATGCTCCTGAGCCCGTACCTCACCACGCGGCGCTGGTACGACGAGAGCGGTGCCCCAGCCCGAGTCGTCAAACCCAGCGTCGTCCCAACCCGCTGGATGCAGTCGCGCGTCATACGTCTCGCCGGAGAACAACGAGTCCGAGCGAGTCGGCCCGTCGGTCACCCGCCACGCGTCGTCCGTGACGATCTCGGTCACGCTGCCGTCGGTGTGCTCGATCACCAGCCGCGCGAGCAGTCGCGGCTCGGCGGTCCACGGCGTCTGATGCCAGCGCCAGACGTTCGGCGTCGACAACCCGAAGAAGCCACGTCCGAGCTCAGCGCCGAGCACGTTGTCGCCGGCCCGCAGCAGCCCGGTCACGTCGTAGGCGACCGACAGCACGGTCTCGTCGTAGTCGGTGAACCCAGGATCGAGCACCGAGTCGCCCACGCGCTGCCCGTTGATCCGCAGCTCCTGGTAGGCGAGCCCACTCGCATACAGCCGAGCGTTTTCGACGGCGGGCTCAAGCGTGAAGCTCCGCCGCAACAGCGGCGCCGGCACATCCTCATCCCGTACTTCGGAATCGCGCGCGCCGATCCATCGCGCCCCGCCGAACCCCTCACCGAGCAGCCCCGTCTCGAACCAGCTCGCCACGCTCCAACGCCCGACCCGCTCGAGCCCGTCCCACAACCGGACAGCCCAGTGATAACGCGTCCGCGGTTCCAGCGCCGGACCGTCGTACTCGATGCCGAAGGTCTTTGCGGAGCTGACACGGCCGGAGTCCCAGACATCGGCCGACTCCGGCGTCAGCAGCTCAGGCGCCGACGCGACCAGCACCTGGTACGCCGATTGCGTCGCGCCGTACCCCGGCGCGGTCGCGATCCACCCCAACCGGGGCCGGCTGACGTCCGTACCGAGTGGGCGGTCGGCGTACTCGGTGGTGAGCTTGTCCGCGGTCAACGGTCCACCAGGAGTCCAGCTGTCCATCAGGCAAGCTCCTCACACGGCCGTGTTGGTCCCGGAGGACCGTATGCACCCGTCAGACGGCTGAGCAACCGCCATGTCCTGATCTGGACAGTTCAGGACCGAGGCGTGAGAGCCAGCGCCCAGAGGCGGTCGGGCACGAAGCGTGAAATACGCATCAGCAGTGACATCTGCCACGGGAAGACGATCCGGGCGGACTGTCGCTCGATCCCGTCCGCGATCGCCCGTCCGGCCTGTTCCGCGGAGACGATGAACGGCATCGGGAAGGTGTTGCCTGAGGTCATCTCGGTCTCGACGAAGCCGGGACAGACGGTCAGCACGTCGATGCCGTCCGGGCGGAGGCGGAGCCGGAGGGCCTCGAGAAGATTGATCTGCGCGGCCTTCGTCGCGCCGTACGCCTCCGAGCCGGGCAGTCCGCGGTACCCGGCGACTGAGGAGATACCGACGATCATCCCGGCACGCTGCTTCTTCATCCGGGGGATCAGTTCGCCGAGGCAGTTCGCCATCCCACTCAGGTTCACCGAGAGGTGCTTGTTGAAGGAGTCGACGTCGAAGTCGTCGCCCATCTGCTTCCAGTAGCCGGCGCTCAGTACCGCGATGTCTATCCCACCGAGCCCCGCCGCGACCACACCGGCCGCCTGCCGGACCTCGTCGGCGTCGGTGATGTCGCACGGCACCGCGGTCATCCACTCGCCGGCGACCTCCTTCAAGGCGTCGGCCCGGCGCGCGGACACCGCGACCTGTGCACCCCTGAGGCACAGCTCGCGGGCCAGCGCAGCGCCGATGCCCGACGAGGCGCCGACGACCCAGATCCTGCGGCCGGTGAGATTCATGAGTTGTTCTTCCTCACCAGTGCGAGTTGGGAGACTCCCAGGTACCCGGCGCGGAAACCCGCCTCGGAGTACGCCAGGTAGAACTCCCACATCCGCCGGAAGACGGCGTCGAAGCCCAGGTTCGCGACCTCGGCGGCGTGTGCGGTGAAGCGCTCCCGCCACAGCCGCAGCGTCTGCGCGTAGGCGGGCCCGAGGTCGCGGCGATGTGCGATCTCGAGCCCGCCGGCCGTACTCGCGATCTGTTCGATCGCGGTCAGCGAGGGGATCAAGCCGCCAGGGAAGATGTACTGATGAATCCAGCCCTGGGCGTGCCTGGTGGCGAGCAGCCGGTCGTGCGGCATCGTGATCGACTGCAGCGCGAACCGTCCACCAGGGGCGAGGAGCCGGTCGATCGTCGCGAAGTAGGTCGGCCAGTACTGCGCTCCGACCGCCTCGATCATCTCGACGCTGACGATCGCGTCGTACTGGCCGCGCACGTCCCGGTAGTCGCGCAGCTCGACCTCCGCGCTGACGCCGGCTTCGGCGATTCGCTTGCGGGCGAGGTCGCGTTGCTCGGCGGAGAGCGTCACCGACATGACGGTCGCCCCGCGTTCGGCTGCCTGGATGGCGAGTTGCCCCCAGCCGGTACCGATCTCCAGTACCCGGCTTCCTTCGCGAACCCCGGCGTAGTCGAGGATGCCGTCGATCTTGCGGCGCTGCGCTGTCTCAAGGTCTTCGTCCGCGGACTCGAACCACGCCGAGGAATAGCTCATCGTCTCGTCGAGGAACGTCGCAAAGAGGTCGTTGGACAGGTCGTAATGGCGGGCAATGTTCTTTCGCGCGCCGGACCGGTCGTTGAGCTCCGACGACGGCATCCGCGGCTCGATCAGCTTGCGAAAGCGCTGCAGAGCCGGAGGAACGAGGTTGGTGAGCCGTTTGGCGAAGACCGTCAGCAGGTCGGCCAGGTCGGTACCGTCGGCGGGCCGCCAGTCGCCGGCCATGTACGCCTCGCCGAAACCGATCTTGAGATCCACGCCGATCCGGTGGAAGAAAGCGTCGGACACGATCTCCATCACCGGAGCGCCGGCGCCCCCGGCTCCGAGCCGCTCCCGCACGCCCGCCCCACCTGTCGCGCCGGCTGCGGGCCGGCTGCTGTCGGGGAGTAGGACGACGATGGGGAGGTCTCGGACTGCTCTGCGCAGGATGAGTCGGGCAGCGGCGGCCCGGACGGGGCTGTGCGGGGTGCGGGCGACGGCCGGCCAGCGTTCGGCGTCGACGAGGGGCAGGGGACTCATCGGACTCCCTCCGGTGGGATGTGGGGGTCGCGGTGGATCACCGGCAGGCGGCGGAGCCAGAGCGCGACACCATGCATTCGGATCAGCGCCCATACCTGATAGGTGACGAGGGGTGTGAGCAATGCCGCTCTCAGCACGGCTCGACGGGTGGCGGGGCGGGGCCGGCCGGTGAAGGAGGCCGAGAAGACGCGGTGGTTGTGCTGGATGAGGTCGATGGCTACTGAGATGTGCTGGTCGTCCAGGCGGAGCGTTACGTCGTACCGGCCGTCGACTGTGAAGAAGGGGGAGACGTAGAACTGCTTCGGGAGGGTGAAGCGGCCTGCGGCGTCCGGGCGTGCCAGTTGGGCATGGCGCTCGCCGTAGGTGTTGTGGATCTCCAGCACTACGCAGCGCAGCTCGCCAGTAGGGGTCAGGCACCAGAAGACACTCAGTGGGTCGAACACGAAGCCGAACGGGCTGCGGGCGTTGGCCAGCATCACTACGCGGTCGTCCGGGCGGAGCTGGATGCCCTGGGCTGCGGTGAAGGTGGCGACGTTGTCGCGCAGGGAGGGGCCCAGGCCGAGATGGTCCTTGGCGGAGAAGCGGCGGCGGGGGAGGTGATCAACATCAACCAGCCACTGGTACGTCCGGTAGCGGAACCGGTGCCGCAGCGGCACCCGACGCGAGTGACTCACATGCCCGAAGACAATGGCTGGCAACTGCGGAGTACTCACCACTTGGCGCCTAGGCGTTGGGCTGCTTCGGCTCCTGAGCGGCAGCCGTCTTCGTGGAAGCCCCAGCCGAGGTGTGCTCCGGCGAAGGCGAGTCGTGGGCCGCCGGCGGCCCGTAGTACGGGTGCGGCGGCTACTGACTCCGGGGTGAAGATCGGGTGGGAGTAGGTCATCTGGGCGATCACCTTGGTGGGGTCTACCCAGCCCTGTGGGTTCAGGGTGACCAGGTGCTCGTCGGGACTCTGCAGGTGTTGCAGGCGATTCATCCAGTAGCTGACTAGTACCTGCGGCTCGGCCGTGTGGCAGCTGCGCATGCGGTAGTTCCAGGAGGACCGTGCACTGCTCGCCTGCGGCAGTACTGCGGTGTCGGTGTGCAGCCAGGTCGGGTTGACCGAGTAGTCGAAGGCACCGAGCAGCGCCTTCTCCTCCGGCGTCGCGTCGCCGAGCAGCTCGAGTGCTGTGTCGGCATGCGTCGCGACGACGACCTGGTCGAACTCCTCGGACCGGTCGGTGATCACCTCGACGGCATCGTCGTGGCGTAGTACGGCGCGGACCGGGGTCGACGTACGGACTGCTTGGAGCCTGCTGACGACAGCGTCGACGTAGGTCCGGGAGCCGCCGGTGACCGTGCGCCACTTGGGTGAGCCGCTGACTGTGAGCATGCCGTGGTGGTCGAGGAAGCGGAACAGGTAGTGCGCGGGGTACCGCTCAGCGTCGGCCGAGCCGGACGACCAGACGCAGGACACCAGCGGTACGGCGAAGTGCTTCCTGAAATAGGGCGTGAAGCGATGCGTGTGGAGGAACTCACCCCAGGTCAGCCCGTCGTCGCCGGCCTTGATGACCGCCCTCGCCTCGCGATGGAAGCGCGGTACCTCGGTGAGCATCCGCAGGAAGCGAGGATCGGCAGCGCGGCGAGGCTGGCTGAACAGCGCGCGAGCGCCTCGCCCGCCGGCGTACTCGAGACCGCAGCCGTCGCAGTGCACGCTCATGCTCATCTCGGTCGGCTGGGTCCGGATGGCGAGCTCGGCGAACAGGCGGAGCAGGTTCGGGTAGGTGCGCTCGTTGTGCACGATGAAGCCGGTGTCGACGCGCAAGCCGTGACCGGCGGAATCGGTGACGTCATGTGTGTGCGCGTGCCCGCCGGGCCGGTCGTCGGCCTCGAAGACGGTCACGTCATGAGTCCTGCTCAGCAGGTGGGCCGCGGTCAGGCCGGAGACTCCCGAGCCCAGCACCGCGACGGTCGGACGGTCGCCGGTCATATGAAAGCCTTTCCCGATGCATAAGTTCTGAACAAGTTCAGGTCATGGTCGGGAGGTCTTCGGAGCGGTCGGCCGTGGTGATCGGTCGTTTGAACTGTCTCAGTGAGTGATTTGTCGTCTCACATCGCGAAATCACAGCCCGTTGATGGACTTTGTCCGGTTTCATGGTGTGCATGCAGGTCACCGCCAACAGGCCAGCCGACGCGCTCACCCGCCGTCGGCATGTCGACCTGCTCCGCGTTGCCTCCGCAACCTGTTGACCTTCGGCGCTTTCCTCAGTGCTCCATCTGGGCACGCCTGACCGCATCCGGTCACGCCAGCTGCTTGCTGTCCAGCACGCTCTGAACTTCCCGCCCGCGACCACGTTGGCCGCCCGCACTCCGAAGGTCTCTCTCCTGTGAACATCACGAGCTTCCGTCCTGCCCGTGTTCTGGCCGCCTCGGCCGCTGTCCTGTCCCTGCTCGCCGCTGTCGCCGGCTGCTCGCGCGCCGACGAGGGCAACGCGGCCCCGGCTGCCGCGTCCGACAAGGGCCCGGCGAGCGAGCTGCGGCTCGGCTACTTCCCGAACGTCACCCACGCGGCCGCCCTGGTCGGCCTCGGCAAGGGGCTGTTCACCAAGGAACTGGGCAGCACCAAGCTGGTCCCGACCAAGTTCAACGCCGGCCCCGAAGCGGTCGGCGCGCTGCTCGGCGGCTCGCTGGACGCGTCGTTCATCGGTTCCGGCCCGGCCATCAACGCCTACGCGAAGTCCAACGGCGAAGCCGTCCGGCTGATCGCCGGCGCGACGTCCGGCGGCGCGCAACTCGTCGTCAAGCCGTCGATCACCAAGCCGGAGGACCTGGTCGGCAAGACCGTCGTCACTCCGCAGCTGGGCAACACCCAGGACGTGTCGCTGAAGAAGTGGCTGTCCGAGAAGGGCCTGACCGACAAGGTGAAGGTCACCAACCTGGAGAACGCGGCCACCCTGGACGCCTTCAAGAAGGGCGACGTGGACGCCGCCTGGCTGCCGGAGCCCTGGTCGTCGCGTCTCGTCCTCGACGCCGGCGCGAAGGTGCTGCTCGACGAGGCGTCGCTGTGGCCGGACGGCAAGTTCCCGACCACGGTGCTGATCGTCCGTACCCAGTTCCTGCAGGAGCACCCGGAGACGGTCCGGCAACTGCTCGGCGGGCTGGTCGCCTCCATCGACTTCATCAACGCGGACAAGGCCGCGGCCAAGACCGAGGTCAACAAGCAACTGCTCGACCTGACCGGCAAGGCGCTCAAGCCGGCCGTGATCGACCGGGCCTTCGGCAACATCACCGCCACCGCCGACCCGATCGCCGCGCAGTTCCCGCAGCTCGCCAAGGACCAGGTCACGGCCGGCATCGCCAAGACGGCGCCGAACGTCTCCGGCTTCGCCGACCTCGGCCCGCTGAACGACGTACTGACCAAGGCCGGAAAGCCGACTGTGGACGCAGCCGGACTCGACAAGAAATAGCTCGCCCCGAAGTGCCCACAGGTACGACGGTTCCGCAACGAGGAGGCAGACGATGACTGCGACAGTCGAAGCCAGCGAGACGATCACCAGGACCAGCGGCGTCCGGCCGGTGCGGTTTCACCAGGTCGGGAAGGCGTTCGGGCAGGGCCACAAGTCGGTGGTCGCGCTCGACGGCGTCAACCTGGAGGTACAGGCCGGTGAGTTCGTCTGCCTGCTCGGCGCGTCCGGCTGCGGCAAGACGACGCTGCTCAACCTCGTTGCGGGGCTCGACAAGCCGACGACCGGCCGGATCGAGCTGAGCTCGTCGCGGCCGGCCGTGGTGTTCCAGGAGGCTGCTCTGATGCCGTGGCTGACGGCGGCCGGCAATGTGGAGCTGCCGCTGCGGATGGCTGGTGTGTCGAAGTCCGCGCGTCGTGCGAAGGCTGCTGAGCTGCTGGAGCTGGTACGGCTCGGTGGGCTGGGCGACAAGCGGCCGCACGAGCTGTCGGGCGGTATGCGGCAGCGGGTCGCGCTGGCTCGAGCGCTGGCTTCCACTACCGACAACACCGGCGTTGGCGCGTCGGGCGCCGGCAAGCCGTCGTTGCTGCTGATGGACGAGCCGTTCTCGGCACTGGACGCGATCACGCGCGACGTACTGCAGGGTGAGCTGCTGCGGATCTGGCGGGCGACCGGTACTGCGATCTTGTTCGTCACCCATGACGTGCGCGAGGCGGTGCGGCTCGGTCAGCGCGTGGTACTGCTGTCGTCGAGGCCCGGCCGGGTCGTCCGCGAGTGGGATGTCGACGGGCTGTCGGGTGCGGGAGAGGCCGGGGCCGTCGACGAGATCAACGGTGCTCTGCGAAAGGTGATCAGCAGTCATGCCGCAGCCTGACGTCCAGGACCGGTTGGAACCCGGCTCGGTCGAGGCCGGGCTCGACGCGCTCGACACACCGGTCAACGCGCCGGACGGGAGTCTGCTGCGGCGGGTGCTGTCGAAGGTATGGCCGCCGATCGCGGCGATCGTGCTGTTCGTGGTCATCTGGCAGGTGTTGTGGGCAGCCGCCTTCTGGCCGGAGTACAAGCTGCCCGCACCGGCGGACGTGTGGTCGCAGGTCTGGCAACTGGTGACGTCGGGCGACATCGTCGAGCTGTTCTGGGTGTCGGTGCACCGGGCGGTGATCGGGTTCGCGTTCTCGCTGCTGATCGCGGTCCCGCTTGGGCTGGCGATCGCGAACTTCAGCGTCGTACGGCGGGGGATCGGGCCGCTGGTGTCCGGGCTGCAGAGCCTCCCGTCGGTGGCTTGGGTGCCGGCGGCGGTCCTGTGGTTCGGGCTGAACGACCGGGCGATCTACTGGGTCGTGCTGCTCGGCGCGGTCCCGTCCATCGCCAACGGCCTGGTGTCCGGCCTTGACCAGGTACCGCCGATCCTGCCGCGCGTCGGCAAGGCACTCGGTGCCGGCCGCTGGGGCGGCATCCGCTACATCCTGCTCCCGGCCGCTCTGCCTGGCTTCCTCGGCGGCCTGAAGCAGGGCTGGGCCTTCTCCTGGCGCTCGCTGATGGCGGCCGAACTGATCGCCACCTCACCAGACCTGGGCGAGGGCCTGGGCCAGTACCTCCACAACGGCATGTCCCTGTCCGACATCTCCATGGTCTTCGCCGGCATCCTGCTCATCTTCATCGTCGGCGTAGGCATCGAACTCCTCGTCTTCCGCCCCTTGGAGAATTCCGTCCTCCGGGCCCGGGGCCTGACCGGCGCCGGCAAGTGACCGCATCCCGTAACCGGAGGATCGGCGTCAACTGGCCGCACCGATCCTCCGGTGCCCGTACTGTTGGAGCGTGGTCCGATTTCTGCCGTTCCTGATCAGCCTGGTGCTGAGCGTCTATGCGCTCTTCTCCTGCATCCAGACACGCGATGAAGACGTTCCGTACCTGCCCAAACTGGTCTGGATAGTCCTGATCGTCTTCGTGCCGTTCGTCGGCCCGATCGTCTGGCTCCTGATGTCCCGCACCGAAGCCGTCCGCCGCGAACGAGCCGCGGTCCCCAAGGCAAAACCCACCACCCGCCCGGTAGCCCCCGACGACGACCCGGACTTCCTGGCAACCCTCGACCGCTACCGCGACCCGCGAACGACCATCAAACCGCCGGAGCCGGAGCCGCAGGACAAAACCCCAGAAGACGAGGACCCCGAGCCCGGCAAGGCCTAGCGGTCGCCGGGCTGCTCCGCTGCGGACGCGGAGCGTTGGGAGCCGCGGGCGATGACGTAGACGAAAAGCGCCGCCATGATGGCTGCGCCGACCCACATCGCCTGTTGCCAGCCGGTGACGAAGGAGTCCTGGG
The DNA here is from genome assembly GCF_044453825.1 of Kribbella sp. NPDC051620. NCBI lineage: Bacteria > Bacillati > Actinomycetota > Actinomycetes > Propionibacteriales > Kribbellaceae > Kribbella > Kribbella sp. NPDC051620. The sequence goes on along the minus strand of NZ_JBITDB010000002.1, from coordinate 1,070,209 downwards.
CAGCCCGGACCAAAGCCTGCGATCGGATGTCGGCGGCATTCGCCGCACCGCCCACGTTGGCCGCACCGCCGGCGGTGGCTGCGGCGATCGCGTTGGCTATGCCGTCGCGTGCAGCGTCGGCGACATTCACTGGGATCCCGTCGAGGTGGGAGTTGATGGCGGTGCGGTAGCCGGCTGACAGGACTGCGCCTAGCAGGGCGACGCCGAGCGCGGTACCGAACTCTCTGGTGACGTCGTTGAGGGCGGAGGCGACACCTTGGCGTTCGCGGGGGAGGGCGCTGGTGATGGCTTCGGTGGAGGGAGTCATGGTCAGGCCCATGCCGAGGCCCATCGCGAGCATGCCCGGTAGTACGGAGAAGTAGCCGCCGTCGACGGAGACGAGGGCGGCCATCAGGGCAAGACCCGCGCCGGCCACGGCGATACCGGCTGCCATCGTGAGGCGGCCGCCGATGCGCGCGGCCAGGCGTGGAGCCACGCTCGAGGCGAACATCATCAGCAGCGCCATCGGCATCATGGCCAGGGTCGAGCGGAGGCCGGACCAGCCGAGTACTGCCTGGAAGTACGGGAAGAGAACGACGAAGATTCCCGCCTGTACGCCGAAGACGGTGAGTAGGGAGATGGAGCCGCTCGCCAGGCCGCGTTGGCGGAAGAGGCGGAGGTCGAGGAGTGGGGATCGCTGCCGGAGTTCCCAGGCGACGAAGGCGATTGCGGCGATGAGGCCGATAGCCAGGCTGGTGATGGTGATGGGGGCGGTCCAGCCTCGTTCGGGGCCTTCGTGGAGTACGAAGATCAGGCCGATCACGGCGACGACCGACGTGAGGGAGCCGACGGTGTCGTACCGGTGCTCGGCTCGCTCGATCGAGTTCGGGATGGAGCGCAGCGTCATGGCGATGGCCACTGCGACCAGGGCTGCTGGGAGTACGAAGAGCCAGCGCCAGGTTGCGACGTCTACCAGCAGCGCGGACAGGTACATGCCGAGGAGGCCTCCGCCGCCGGCTACTCCGGTCCAGACGCCGATCGCCTTGGAGCGTTCCTCGTCCGGGAACGTCGAGGTGATGACGGCGAGGGTGACGGGCATGATCATCGCCGCGCCGACGCCGCTGAGAAGGCGCGCGGCGAGCATGACCTCGGTCGACTGAGCGAGGCCGGCCGCGACGCTCGCGACACCGAACACGGTCAGCCCGGCGAGCAGCATCGGCTTGCGCCCCCAGCGATCGCCGAGCGCACCGAGCGGAAGCAGCAGCGCGGCGAGGCTGATCGTGTAGAGGTTGATCATCCAGAGCACGGCGCTCTGCGACGCGTCGAAGGCCAGGGCCAGTTGAGGTTGAGCGACGTTGAGTCCGGAGACGGAGGCGATGACCGCCATCAGCGCGATACAGACGGCGATGAGAATCGCGCGGCGCTTGCTCGGGTCGTGGATCGTCGTGTCGGGGGTATGGCTCGGTAGCGCCTGGTTGGCGTTCATGACGTCCTTGGTTTGAGAGTTGCCTGTACTACGACGTCGCGCAGGTCGGCCGAGCGGCCTGGGATCGTGCGGGTGTGTTCGCCGGCGGCGACGATCTCCCACTGGGCTTCGTCGAGGCCGGCCGTGATGTCCGCCAGGCTGACCGACGCCTCGGCGGGAGAGTGCCCAGGTCCGTGCCCGTGCTGGTGGCCGACCAGGAGGAGGGTGCCGCCGGGGGCCACCCAGGTGGAGAGGCGGTTGTAGAAGGCGAGTTGGGGGATTGTCGGGTGGGCGTAGTTAGTTGTCACCAGGTCGTACTGGGTGGTCGGGGTCCATACGGTCAGGTCTGCTTCCAGCCAGTTGATCTGCTGGGAGAGGTCGGCCGCGCGGTCGATTGCTTTGTCCAGGGCGGCGCGTGAGATGTCGGCCGCGGTGACCTGCCAGCCGTGGGACGCGAGCCAGATCGCCTCGGCGCCTGCACCGCAGCCGGCGTCCAGCGCTGTGCCGGGGGTGAGGCTGGTGGTTGCGTTGACCAGGTACGGGTTGGGTGGGTTGCGCTCCATGGCGATGGTGGTGGGTTGCCAGTGCTGGTTCCAGTAGTCCTTGCCGAAGGTCATCTGTATCTCGTTCACGTTGTCCACACCCCGAGATTGGTGCGACGACTTCGTGATGGCAAACCTTGTTGCCGAATGGCAAACTCGAAGGATGAGCGACGACCCGATCGACCGCACTCTCAACGCAGTGGGCCCCCGGCTGAAGCAGCTCCGGCTTCGGCGCGACGTCACCCTCGCCGAACTCTCCGAGCTCACCGGTATCTCCGTCAGCACTCTGTCCCGGCTCGAGGCGGGTCTGCGGCGGCCGACGCTCGAGCAGTTACTGCCGCTGGCGCGCGCGTACGGCGCCACGCTCGACGAGCTGGTTGACGCGCCACCGACCGGCGACCCGCGCATCCACATGCGCCCGATCGCGAGCGGTGACGGAGCAACGATCCTGCCGCTCACACGACGGGCGGGCGGCATTCAGGCGTACAAGTTCATCCGCCCGGCCGGCGACGACAACGCTCAGCCGGAGCTGCGGACGCACGAGGGCTTCGACTGGCTGTACGTCCTCAACGGCACCCTGCGCGTGGTACTGGGCGAACACGACATGCTTCTGCAAGCCGGCGAGGCAGCCGAGTTCGACACCCGCACCCCGCACTGGTTCGGCGCCACCAGCGCCGGCCCGGTCGAGTACCTGAGCCTGATCGGCAAACAGGGCGAACGAGCCCACATCCGGGTCGGCCCTAAACCCAACTAACCCGACCTCGTGCTCGCGGCTCACAGCGCGCAGCCACGGTGGGCTGAGTGCTGGAGAGCAGGGAATGGCTTCGCGGGGCCGGTGGCTGCAATCGTTGCCAGCCGTGGGGTCTGCGGTGTGGTGTGCCCGAGCTTCAGGCGGATGAGGCCGCTGGAGGTCGGGGGCCGGGTCCGGTGGCAGGGCGGCCGGACCCGGGTGGGTCGGGGTGGATCACCCGGCGGCCGTCAGGCGGACTTCCTGTGTTCGGCGAGTACTACGTTGTCCCGTTCGGATTCCGTGGTGCCACCCCAGACGCCGTACGGCTCTCCGACGGAGAGGGCGTGCTGACGGCACTCGGGCTGGACCGGGCAGGTTCCGCAGAGCGACTTCGCCACCATCTCGCGAGCGCGTTTGCGAACGCCACGCTCCGATTCGGGGGAGAAGAACAGCTCCGGGTTGACGTCGCGGCATGCAGACTGCGACTGCCAGTCCCACAGATCCATGAGCGGGCGGGGTAGGCGAGGCATCCCTCTCGACATGGCAACCTCCTATGACTCACCGTGAGCGCGGACGGGCGCTCGGTGAAAACTATGCTCAACTCATGCGCAGTTCAACCCTTGTTGTCGCGAAAGTCCGTCGAGTTGTTATCCGCGAGCGCCGAATTCCTCAGATTCGGGGCGTCGAGCGGGCATCATGAAAGCCGTGCCGAGCAGCTCCGAAACCCTCACCGTCGGGGCCGCCGCGCGTCGGCTAGGGATCGCCGCGCCGACGCTGCGGAGCTGGGAACGCAGGTACGGATTGAGCCCAAGTACCAGGTCAGCGGGCGGTCACCGGCGGTACAGCCCGGAGGATCTGGCCCGGCTGCGGGCGATGCTCCGGCTGATCGACCAAGGGGTTCCGACGGCCGAGGCGGCAGCCGTCGTTCGTGACCGGATCTACCCCGGCCAATCACCGACTGTGACATCCGCCACTTCTGTTGCCGAAGGCCCCCGCGGGCGGTCACACGCAGTGCCGAAACCACTGCCGGTACGCCGATCAGCCCGGTCTCGCACCGACGGCCCGGGCAAACTGGCCGACCTGTTCGAGCTGGCGAACGCGATGGACAGCGACCGGCTCACCCACGAGGTCGCGCGGAGTCTGGACAAGTCCGGCGCGGTCGAGGCCTGGACCAGCCGGCTGATGCCGCTACTGGTCGAGGTCGGCGAGCAGTGGAAGCGCACGGGAGCCTGCGTCGAGGTCGAGCACCTGGCCTCGGACGCGGTCGCCGGCGGGCTCCGGTACCACACCCGGCGCGCAGTGGAGCGCCGCAAGCCGGAGGAGAGCGAGCGGGCCGTAGTACTCGCCTGTCTCGAGCGGGAGGACCATGCGCTCCCGCTGCTCGCGCTGGCGGCGGCACTGGCCGAGCGGGGCATCAAGGTGCGGACTCTGGGCGCAGCAACCCCGGTCAGCTCGCTATCGGACGCCGTACGCCGGATCCGCCCGGCGGCCGTCTTCATCTGGTCGAGTGCACCCGAGACGGCCGACCGCGATGCCCTGCGGACCCTGGCCCGCACCAGGCCGGCGTACCAGCTAGTGATCGGTGGACCCGGCTGGCAGGCGCTGGGGAAGCCTGACGGCTGGGTGAACTCCCTGGCCGAGGCAGTCAGCTCCCTGGTGGCAGCGGTGCGGACCTAGCCCTCGTAGCTGAAGTACACGTGCCCGCCATGCTCAACCCCGCGCTCACCGGTCAGCGCACGGATGACCATGGCGTGCGTGATGGCGAGCACCGGACCGTCCGTGCTCGCCGTATGCCGGGCCAGCGCCTCCCGAGCCCGGGCCCGCACCACCGACAGAGGCTCCCACGACCGGCGGATCCCTTGGTGCCACTCGCCGTCGTACTCGTCCAGCTCGGCCTCAGCCGCCCGTACGTCCGCCACTCCGCGCCAAGAGCCGGTACTGTCCGGCAGCCAGTCGCGTAGGTCGTAGTCGACCCGTACTCCGAGAGCCAGCCGGTGCCCGATGATCGCGGCGCTGTGCAACGCGCGGGTGAACGGGGAGCTGACCAGGTATGTGGCACCGATGCCACTCAGGAGGTCAGCAACGGCCTCGGCCTGCTTGGAGCCCTCCGGGGTCAGCGGAGCGGCGTCAGCGGCCATTCCGGGCCAGCCACGGCTATCCACCGGCGCATAGTCCGGCTGACCGTGCCGGACCAGGTAGATCTGGGTCACGGGAACCTTCTACCTCAGATGTCGGGCCCCCGCCCAGCCTCTGGCGCGGCTCGGCGGAAGCGCGGAAGGATCGGACAACGAACTCGGCGGCCGCACGTTGTGCTGCCCCCCGAACAAGTGCTCCAGCTCGACCTCACTGTCCGCCGTGGAGTCTTCATTCTCCAGCCAGCGGACCTCCGTCGCACCCTGGTGGCCGTGGACGGCGAGCACCGACTCCAGGTCGGGCCAGACGGCCGTCGCCGGGTTCGTACCGCGCCAGCGCAGCGCGACCGATCCGTCGGTGAACACGCACCCCTCGGCGACCACGCCCGTACCGGACACCCCGCTGAGGTCCCGGTACCGCACCAACTCGAAAGTCCGCGGCCTCACCACCGTGCTTGCACCCCTTTGAGATCAGTCCTCAGTGAAGCCTCAACCTGTTGCGACCCTCAACGACCCACAGCCGCTCGCGGTTACACCACGGAAATCTCCGATCTCACCCAGTGAAACCTTCCGTCTCGATCTCCCGCCGCATCAACACCCGCTCCGCCGGGTCCAGCCCCAGAGCGGTCTCCTCCCGCCGGATCTCCGCCAGCCCCGGCGTGATCTCCGGAAGCTCACGAAAACCGAGCCGCGCGTAGTACGGGCCGTTGAAGGCGACGTTGCGGAAGGTGCTGAGGGTCAGCGCAGGCAGGCCTTGGCCCGCCGCCCAGCGGTCCACCGCGGAGATCAGCAACCGCCCGATGCCCTGCCGCCCGTGATCCGGCTGAACACTCACCTGCTCGATGTGCGCACAGCCGTCGACCAGCTTCACCAGCACGAAGCCGACGGCACGGTCCGAGGCATCCGCAGCCGTCCAGGCGAGCCCCGCTCGTTGATACGCCGCGAAAGCCTCGAGCGACGGCGGCGGATGCTCGGCGACGTCCGTCATCCCGATCTCGCGGAACAGCACGCCGGCCGCCTTCTCGATCGACTGGAGCAGCGGCAGTTCGTCCACCCGGGAGAGGCGGATCGTGGGGGAGGTGGTCATGGCCAGAGGCAACCATGATGCGGACACCCGGTGCCACCCGATTGCGCTGGGTGATATCGTCGCCGACGTGAAGCGTTGCTATTGGCGATTTTTTGAGTGGCCGGCTGTGGTGCCGGGCAGCTCAGCCGATCGCTGACGCCCGACAAGTTCCACCAGCCGGCTGCGAGGCAAGGACACTCGTCCTTGCCTTTTCTCATTCCCAGCCGGCGCTGACCTCGGGACACCCGCGGAGTACCGGCGGAAAGGTTCCCCCCATGAACACCAAGCCACAGGCCAGACCGATCTCCGAGGGCGCCGTCGTCGACCGGCGGATCGAGAAGACCGTCCCGTTGATCACCCCGCTCGCCCTGCACGAAGAGTTGCCGCTGACGCAGCACCTGGCCGAGACAGTCGTAGCCGGGCGCCAGGCCGTCACCGATGTCCTCAACGGCACGGACGACCGCCTGCTCGTTGTCGTCGGCCCCTGTTCGGTGCACGACGCGAAGGCCGCCCTCGAGTACGCCGAACGCCTCGCCCCGATCGCCGAGCGGCTCTCCGACGGCCTGCTGGTGGTGATGCGCGTGTACTTCGAGAAGCCCCGCTCCACGCTCGGCTGGAAGGGCCTGATCAACGACCCCGGCCTCGACGGCTCCGGCGACGTGAACACCGGCCTGCGCACCGCCCGCGCGCTGCTGCTCGAAGTACTGGCCAAGGGCCTGCCGGTCGGTTGCGAGTTCCTCGACCCGATCACCCCGCAGTACATCGCGGACACCGTCGGCTGGGGCGCGATCGGCGCGCGGACCGTCGAGAGCCAGGTGCACCGGCAGCTCTCGTCCGGCCTGTCGATGCCGATCGGGATGAAGAACCGGCCCGACGGCAGCATCGCGACCGCCGTCGACGCGATCAAGGCAGCGGCCGTCCCGCATGTGTTCACCGGTATCGACCACGACGGCGCGCCCGCGATCCTGCACACCCGCGGCAACCCCGACTGCCACCTCGTACTCCGCGGCTCCGACGCCGGCCCCAACTACGACGCCGACTCCGTCGCCGGTGCCACCGAGTTGCTGCGAAAGGCCGGTCTGGCCGAGCGCGTCGTCGTCGACGCGAGCCACGGCAACAGCCGCAAGGACCACCATCGGCAGCCGGTCGTCGCGGCCGAGATCGGACAGCAGGTCGCCGCTGGTAACAAGGCGATCGTCGGCGTGATGCTGGAGTCGTTCCTGGTCGAGGGCCGCCAGGATCTCGACCCGACCAAGCCGCTCGTGTACGGCCAGTCGATCACCGACGCGTGCATGAGCTGGGAGACCACCGAGACGGTGCTGGCGGGGCTGCGCGACGCCGCGATCAAGCGTCGTACGGGCGCGTGAACTTCTGAAGAAGGAACACTCCGGGGCATCCCCGGACAGCCAGGTCCTGACCTACTGTCCGGGGCATGACTGAGATTTCCCGCCGCACAGTCCTTGGTTCCGCGGTCGGTGGGGCAGCGCTCTCGCTGCTCCCACCGTCGCTGCACGCGGCGATGGCGCAGCCCATCCGCCCCGGTGGTCTCGACGCCATCGAGCACGTGATCGTGCTGATGCAGGAGAACCGTTCCTTCGACCACTACTTCGGCATGCTGCGCGGAGTCCGCGGGTACGGCGACCGCCTGCCCCTGCGGTTGCGCAACGGCAAGTCGGTGTTTCACCAGCCGGTGACCGGTGGCGGCGAGGTGCTGCCGTTCTCGATCCGCCAGGCGGCCGCTGACGCCGGCCGGAACCCGGACGACATCCAGTACCTCGGCGCGCTCGCGCACGGCTACACCGACGCGACCCAGGCCTGGGGCAACGGCTGGAACGACGACTGGGTGCAGGCCAAGACCGCCGCGACGATGACGCACTACGACCGCCGCGACATCCCGCTGCAGTACGAGCTGGCCGAGACCTTCACCATCCTCGACGCCTACCACTGCTCGGTGAACGGCTCGACCAACCCGAACCGCAACTACCTCTGGTCCGGTACGACGGGATACGAGCCCGGTACTACGCAACGAGCGGTCACCAACGCGGCGTACTCCTACGACCACAAGGGCTACGACTGGACGGCGTATCCGGAGCGGCTGGAAGCGGCCGGTGTTTCCTGGCAGATCTACCAGGAGTGGGACAACTTCACCGACAACGCGGTCGAGTACTTCAAGACGTTCAAGGAACTCGGCCACCGGATCCTGGCCGACGTGCCGGGCTACCGGACGACCGAGGAGTTCTACGACAAGCTCTTCGAGAAAAACCCGGCCGAGCAGACCGCTGCACTTCAACTGCTCAAGGACGCGGTGGCGAAGCAGCCCGCGGCGGACCAGAAGCTGTTCTACAAGGCGATGTACCGCAGCGAGCCCGAGTCGCTGGTACCGCGCGTGCGCGCCGACATCTTGGCCGGCAAGCTGCCCGCTGTCAGCTGGCTGGTCCCGTCGGCGGTCGACTCCGAGCACCCCGGATCGTCGACGCCGGTCGGCAGCGCGAACCTCGTGTACGACCTGCTCGACGCGATCGCCTCGGACCCGGAGACCTGGTCCAAGACCGTGCTGCTGATCAACTTCGACGAGAACGACGGGTACTTCGACCACGTACCGCCGCCGGTCGCACCGCGGCCCGCTTCGGGCGAGGGCGACGACTGGTACGCCGGCCGCCCGATCGGCCTCGGACCGCGGGTTCCGATGACGGTCATCTCGCCCTGGTCGGTCGGCGGGCACGTGAACTCGCAGGTGTCCGACCACACGTCGGTGATCCGGTTCCTCGAGCGGTGGACCGGCGTCCAGGAGCCGAACATCAGCTCGTGGCGACGGACCGCGTGTGGCGACCTCACCTCGGCGTTCGACTTCAAGCGGTCGCACAAGCAGCCGACGACGGACCCGCCTGGGCCGGTACCGGCGCCGATCTCCCGCTGGAAGCCGACGCCGCCGGTCAACCAGGCGCTTCCGCTGCAGGAGCCGGGTCGTCGTCCGGCTCGCGCGTTGCCTTACCAGCCGACGGCTTCCGGATTCGTTGCCGAGGGCAAGCTGAAGTTGGCCCTGGGCAACGAGGGTGACGAGTCCGCTCACTTCGCGATCTACCCGTACGGCGGTGAGCTGCCCGCGCCGGCGCATGTCGACGTCGTCGGTGAGTTCGAGCAGGAGCTCGCGGTCAGTGGTCCGTACGAGCTTGCGGTGCAGGGTCCGAACCGGTTCTGGGCCGAGCTGGCGGGTAGTTCCGACGGGGTCGCGGCCGGTCTCGACGTACGGATCAGCGTGTACCGCGGTGAGCTGCAGGTCGAGCTGGAGAACACGGGGACGAAGCCGCTCACCGTGAAGCTCAAGGCGCGCGGCTACGGCAGCCGGACGATCAACCAGGACGTCCGCGGCAAGCAGACCCGATCGCTGACCTGGCCGACCGACCACGGCTGGTACGACGTCGAAATCACCACCGCCGAGGACACCACCTACCGCCGCCGCCTCACCGGCCACGTGGAAACCAGCGCCTCAAGCATCACCGGCTGAGCGGCAGCCGTACTGGAGGAGGGAGTGGCGTCGCGGCCGGGCTTGCCCGGAACGACTGCAGGATCAGCGCGGCGAACCGTCGCGACGCCGCCACCCTCAACTGCGGAGACTCCGCGCGGATCCCCTCGTTCGCCATCAACGCGAGCGCGACGTCCTCCAGCACGAGATCCTTGCGCAGACTGCCGGCCTTCTTCGCCCGCCGGATCAGCTCGAGCAGCAGCTTCAACGAGCGGTCGCGTTCGGCGGCGAAGCCTTCCGTGTGCGGCAGTTGCGACGTGAACGCCCGGGCGAATCCACGATCGAGCGCATGCATCTCGAAGACCTTCTCGATCACCTGGCTGAAGCCCTGCCAGGGATCCGCGGCCGCCAGTCCTTCCTCAGCGATTGCCGAGCACATCTGCACCTGCTGGGCGAAGGCAGCGGTCAGCAACTCCTCCTTGGTCCTGAAGTGCCGGTACACGGTCGCGACCCCGACCTCCGCGCGCCTGGCGATCTCCCGGATCGGTACGTCGAGACCGTCGGCGGCGAAGGCCACCCGGGCCACCACCAGGATGCGGTCGCGGTTGTCGCGGGCATCCGAGCGGAGCTTCGTTCCCACTTGTGCCGTCACCACTCTCACTTTAGCCAACCGGACGGGGTGCTCCGTTACGTTCGGCCGCATGAGAGCAATCGAGTTCACCGAATACGGTCCGCCCAGCGTCCTGCACGTCGCCGAGGTCGAGGAACCACATGCGGGACCAGGGGCGATCCGGATCGCCGTCCGCGCCTCCGGCATCTCGCCCGGCGAGACCTACATCCGCTCCGGGAGACTGCGCGACCTGGTGCCGGTGACCTTTCCGTACCGGACCGGGTTCGACGCCGCCGGTGTGGTGGACGAGGTCGGTGCCGGCGTCACCGGGGTCAGGGTCGGCGACGAGGTCTTCGGGATGGTGACGATGACCGATCGCGGCGCGAACGCCGATTTCGTCGTACTGGCCGAGTGGGCGCCGAAGCCGGCGGGGTGGAGTTGGGAGGAAGCCGGGGGAGCTGCCGGAAGTGTCGAGACAGGCACCCGAGTGCTCGATCTGCTGGGGGTCGAGGCCGGGCAGACGGTACTTGTGCAAGGCGCGGCTGGAGCAGTCGGGACGGTCGCGGTGCAACTCGCAGTCGCTCGGGGCGCGCGCGTGGTCGGGACGGCGAGTGAGCGCAACCACGAACTCCTGCGGTCGTTGGGTGCCGAGCCGACGACGTACGGGGACGGGCTGGTCGAGCGGGTCGCCGAGTTGGCGCCTGGTGGAGTGGATGCGGTGTTCGACTGCGCGGGCGGTGCGCTGCCCGACCTCATCGCGGTAGCCGGCGACCCGGCGAAGGTGGTGACGATCGCGGACTTCGAGGCGGCCGCGCACGGCGTCCACATGTCCCACGGTGCGCCGGCTGACGAGACGGGCTCGTCGTTGGGAGCTGCCGCGGACTCGCTGGCCGTGCACGGGCTGGAGGCGGCGGCGAAGCTCGCTGCTGAAGGGGCCCTGCGGGTGCCTGTCGCTGCGGCGTTCCCACTCGAAGAAGTAGCCGCGGCGCACGAGCTGAGCGAGACGCGGCATGCTCGCGGGAAGATCGTGTTGGTGCATCGCTGAGGTTGGGACTGGAATTTGATCAAACTTTAGGCAAAGGTGGGCGCTAGCTCGGGGCGGTTTTTGGGGAGGGATCGTTCGCGTGGATGTACTTGCTGTTCCTGACGATGAACTGAACGATCTGCGGACGCGGCTGCGGCGGACGCGGTGGGGGACGAGTTGGCCGGGGACCGGGTGGGAGGCCGGGACCGACAGCAGTGAACTGCGCAGACTGGTGGACTACTGGGCAACGGGTTTCGACTGGCGCAAGCAGGAGGCGGCGATCAACGCGCTGCCGTCGTACTTCGCCGACCTGGATGGCGTGCCGGTGCACTATCTGCGGTACGACGGAGAGCACCCGGGTGCGCTGCCGATCGTGTTGACGCACGGCTGGCCGAGCTCCGTGCTCGAGCTGACCGAGCTGGCGCATCGGCTCGCCACGCCCTCGCAGTACGGGGGTGCGGCGGTGGACTCGTTCACCGTGATCGTGCCGTCGCTGCCCGGGTTCGGGTTCTCGCCGCAACGACCGTCGTTGCCACCGGCAACTTCAACGCACGAGCTGTGGCATCGATTGATGCACGACGTGCTGGGCTTCGACCGGTACGCCGCGCACGGTGGCGATCTCGGCGCCGGCATCAGCGCGCTGCTCGGTCAGACGTATCCGGAAGTTGTCGTCGGCATCCATGTGCTCGCCGTCGCGAATCCGGTCGACTACGACCCGGAGGAGGTCACGCCGGAGGAGCAGGCGTACCTCGCTTCCGAGGCGGAGTGGTACGCCGAAGAGGGCGGCTACGAGCATGAGCAGATGACGCGTCCGCTCACGCTCAGCGCCGGGCTGTCCGACTCGCCGGCCGGACTACTCGCGTGGCTGCTGGAGAAGTACCGGGCCTGGAGCGACTGCGACGACGAGCTCAGCACCCGGTTCAGCGACGACTTCGTGCTGACGCAGGCGTCCCTGTACTGGTTCACGAACTCGATCTCGACCTCGTTCCGCCCGTACTACGAGTACCACCGCGGCGTGCGCGAGCGGGTCACGTCGGTGACCGTGCCGACCGCGATCGCCGTCTTCCCCGAGGATCTCGTCCGGCCGCCGCGCAGCTGGGCGGCTCGGACGTACAACGTCACCAGGTACACGGCGATGCCGCGGGGCGGTCATTTCGCTGCCTGGGAGGAGCCGGAGCTGCTGGCCGACGACCTCACGGCGTTCTTCCACAACCTCCGGTGACGCCCACTAGCGCGCGATGGGCGCGGTGCGGGCTGACGTGAGTTTGATCAGGTCGGTGGGGGAGAGGCCCAGGTCGAGGCCTCTTCGCCCGCCGGAAACGTAGACGGTCTCGTGGTCGGTCGCGCTCGCGTCGATGACCGTCGGCAGCGGGCGCTTCTGGCCGATCGGGCTGATCCCGCCGACGACGTACCCGGTGATCCGCTCGGCCGCCGCGGGGTCGGCCATCGCCGCCTTCTTGCCGTTGAGGGCGGCGGCGACCGCCTTCAGATCGAGCTGCTTGTCGACCGGTACGACGCCGACCGACAGCTTGCCGTCGACCTCGACGAGCAGTGTCTTGAACACCTGCTCCGGTTGCAGCCCGAGCGCCTCGGCGGCCTCCAGCCCGTACGACTTGGCCGCCGGATCGTGCTCGTACGCATGCGTCGTGAACGTCATCCCGGCCTTCGTCAGCGCGACCGTCGCGGGCGTGCCCTGACTGCTCTTGCTTTTTGCCACGGAGGCAGCCTACGACTTCTGAGCCGGGGTCAGGCGTACGCAGCAGTGGGCGGGTTGGGGCTCGAGGACGGCCTGCAGCCCGGTACCACCGAGGCCGTCCAGCAAGCCGCCGAGCAGATGCAGCGTCATGTTGCAGACAAGGTCGGTGTGCTCCGCCGCCAGCGCCTTGAACGGGCAGTTGGCGAGGTCGAAGGCCGCGCCGTTGCGTCGTGGCTCGAACCCGTGCGCTTGCAGTACTTCGGCGAGCGGCGTACCGGGATGTGTGCGGGCAGCGCGGCCGGCCGATTCGCCGTACTCGCGGGCTCGCCGCTCCAGCGCCCGCCGAGGGGAGCCGCCCGAGGTCTCGGCGTCCTCCATCGCGGCCGCCAGCAGTCGCCCGGCGACGTCGTACTGACGCTCCGGGAAGGAGACGCCGATCTCGCGATCCGAGCGGCGATAGAGCTTCGCCGGCCGGCCGGCGCCAGGTCCGGTACGGCCCGTACGCCGCTCGAAGACGACGGTGAGCAGGCCTTCCTCGGCGAGCTTGTCGAGATGGAAGGCAGCCGTTGTCCGTGGTACTCCGAGCGCTGCGGCCGCCTGCTCGCGACTGACCGGAGCGGGCTCGCCGACGACGTGTTCGTAGAGCCGTCGTCGGGTCGGTTCGTCGAGCGCGGCGACCGCCTGGATGCTCGCGTCCGTGGGCTGGTCCACGGAATGATTCTATCGCCAACTCCCGTTGACGAAATAGTAGGGTGGCTTTTAAGGTCGATCGATCTCACTGCAGGAGGCATCAAGTGACCACGATTCGTACAGAGCTCGATCCCGCCGGGCTCGACGAGCCGGAGGATGTCCTGCGATCCGTGCCGCTGCACGTCGTCGGCGGCCGGCCGGAGATCGATCTGGTGGCGGCCGAGCGTGCGGTCGCGGACCTGCTGGTGGCACTCGGGCGGGATCCGCGCAGCGCGCATCTGGCGGAGACGCCGCGGCGGGTGGCGAACGCGTATGCCGAGATGCTGACGCCGCGCGAGTTCGAGCTGACGACGTTCCCGAACGACGAGGGGTACGACGAGCTGGTGCTGGCCCGGAACATCCCGGTGCAGTCGCTGTGCGAGCACCACATGCTGCCGTTCCAGGGAGTGGCGCACGTCGGGTACCTGCCGGGGGAGCGGATCCTCGGGCTGTCCAAGTTGGCGCGGGTGGTGGAGTTGTTCGCGCGTGATCTGCAGGTGCAGGAGCGGCTGACCAAGCAGGTCGCCGACTGGCTGCAGGACCAGCTCGCGCCCAAGGGGGTGGGCGTGGTGATCGAGGCCGAGCACCAGTGCATGTCGTTGCGTGGCGTGCGCGCGATCGGCTCCAAGACGGTCACCTCGGCGCTGCACGGCATGCTCCGTGACAGTGCCAGTTCACGTCAGGAGTTCTTCGCGCTCACCGGGATCTCGTCGGCCGGTTGACGGGTTTCGGGGGGCGCGGCGTTCCGGCGTACGGGTCAGGCTGAGGCCACCGCCTGGTGGTGATGGGTGTGGCGGCCGGTCGCCAGGATGTGCGCGACCTCCCCGGGCAGCAGGTCGGTGCCGGGGACCGGTTCCATCTCGGAGACGTCGAGGAAGCGGACGACGGTCGCGCCGCAGTGGCCGTGGACGGCGAGGATGGAGTCGAGGTCCGGCCAGACCGCGGTCGACGGGTTCTGGCCGTGCCAGCGCAGCGCCACCGATCCGTCGGTGAAGACGCATCCTTCGGCGACCGTTCCGGTGCCGGAGACACCGCTGACGTCGGCGTACCTGACGAGTTCGAAGGTCTGCGGTTTCACCGGCGGACCTCTTCGGTGTCTGCTGCCCGCTGACTGGTACTGGATCTGAAACTGGGACGGCTTGAGGGAGTTGCCATGGTCCTTTCCCCGGGTGGTCGGCGTGGTTCAGGGCAGTTCGCCACAAACCGGGGACCGGTACGGACTGTCAGCGGGGAAGAACGGTCTGTAGCGACTCATCTACTGGAATTCAAGGTAGAACCAACCGCCCGGACACGCCAGTGGTCAACGGGCGTGTCTCATTCTTCGATCCTGACTCCTCAACAAATCAGGCGATTGATGGCCGTCCGGCGTGATCGAATACGGAAGTGTTCCTGACCATCGCCACGCGTTCATCGGTGCCTGAAGTTCCCGCGACGGATCTCGGATTCCTGTTGCACAAGAATCCGGCGCGACCTCAGTCCTTGGAGGTCGCGGGTGGGACGGCGCATGTGCTCTACCCGGAGGCGACGGCGGAACGCTGCACCGCGGCGGTACTGCTGGAGGTCGACCCGATCGCGCTCGTCCGCTCGGGTCGCGGTCGGTCCTCGGAAGGTTTCACCCTCGGCCAGTACGTCAACGACCGCCCGTACGCCGCGTCCAGCCTGCTCGCGGTCGCGCTCGGCAAACTCTTCCGCACCGCGATGAACGGCCGCTGCGACGCGCGCCCGCTGTTGGCTGCCGCCGCCATCCCCCTCGAAATCCACATCCCCGCCCTCCCGTGCCGAGGCGGCGCCCCTCTAGCTGAGCGCTTCTTCGCCCCGCTCGGCTGGACGGTCGACGCACGCCCCATCCCACTGGACCCGGAGATCCCCACCTGGGGCGACTCCCGCTACGTAGACCTCCACCTGACCGGCGAGCTGCGCCTGGCCGACGCCCTCAACCACCTGTACGTCCTGATGCCGGTCCTGGACGACGCCAAGCACTACTGGGTGGACACCGACGAAATCGACAAGCTAATCCGAGCCGGCGAAGGCTGGCTGGCCACCCACCCCGACAAGGAACTGATCACCCGCCGCTACCTAGCCCACCGCCGCAATCTGACGGACACCGCCCTGGACCGCCTGACGGAATCCGAAGGTGAGCTCCTCGAAGAGGAGCCAACCACCGAAGTCGGCGACGACCTCCCCGGCTCCGCCGCCCACCCCGTGCCATCTGGTGGCGGCTCTGCCTCCACTCCGCCGTCGCTCGCCGCGCAGCGGCGGGCGACGGTGCTCGAGGTGCTGCGCGAGATTGGCGGGCACCGCGTGGGCGATCTCGGCTGCGGTGAGGGTGTTCTGGTTGCCGAGCTGTTGAAGGACGGGCGGTATGACCAGGTGGTGGCTACTGATGTGTCTTCTCGGGCGCTCGCTCAGGCGGAGAAGCGGTTGCGGGTTGCCGAGATGTCGGATCGGCAGCGCGAGCGTTTGCGGTTGTTTCAGTCGTCGGTGACGTACGCCGATGCGCGGCTGGCCGGGCTGGATGCTGTGGTGCTGATGGAAGTGATCGAGCATGTGGATCCGGAGCGGTTGCCGGCGTTGGGGCGGGCTGTGTTCGGGGTTGCGAAGCCGGGGGCGGTGGTGGTCACCACGCCCAACGCGGAGTACAACGTGCGGTTCGAGAAGTTGAGTGCGGGGGCGTTCCGGCATCCGGATCATCGGTTCGAGTGGACTCGCGGGGAGTTCGGCGAGTGGGCCGCGGGCGTGTGTGCGGCGTACGGGTACGGCGTTGAGTTTCGGCCCGTGGGGCCGGTCGACGATGAGGTCGGGGCGCCTACTCAGCTGGCGGTCTTCAGAAAGCAGGAGGAGGTGTGATGGTGACCATCGGTGTGCCGGCGTTGAGTCTGGTGGTGTTGGTCGGGGCCAGTGGGTCGGGGAAGTCGACGTTTGCCCGCAAGCACTTCCTCGGGACCGAAGTGATCTCCAGTGATGTCTGTCGTGGGCTGGTGTCGGACGACGAGAACGACCAGGCGGCGACGAAGGACGCCTTCGAGGTGCTGCATTTCATTGCGGGGAAGCGGCTCGCCGCAGGGCGGCTGACCGTGATCGACGCGACCAACGTCCAGCCCGACGCGCGCAAGGAGCTGATCGCACTCGCGAAAGAGCATGACGTGTTGCCGGTGGCGATCGTTCTCGATCCGCCTGAGCAGGTCTGTGTCGCGCGCAACGAGCAAAGACCCGATCGGCAGTTCGGCAAGCAGGTCGTGGTACGGCAGCGCTCGCAGCTCCGGCGTGGGCTGAAAAGCCTCAAACGCGAGGGTTTCCGGACCGTTCACACGCTGTCGAGCGTCGAGGAGATCGATGCCGTCAGCATCGAACGCACCAGGCTCTTCAACGATCTCACCGACCAGACCGGCCCGTTCGACATCGTCGGCGACATCCACGGCTGCCGCGCCGAGCTCGAGCAACTGCTCACCACCCTCGGCTACGCGATCACGCTCGACGCCCAAGGCCGGCCATCCGACGCGCACCACCCGCAAAGGCGCGCGATCTTCGTCGGCGACCTCGTCGACCGCGGCCCGGACACCCCCGGCGTACTGCGACTCGTCATGGGCATGGTGCAGGCCGGCCACGCGTACTGCGTGACGGGCAACCACGAGGCCAAGCTGCTCCGCTCGATGCAGGGCAAGAAGGTCCGTATCAACCACGGCCTCGCCGAATCGCTGGAGCAGCTCGCCGAGGAGCCCGAGGAGTTCCGGGCCGAGGTCGCCACCTTCATGGACGGCCTCATCTCGCACTACGTCTTCGACGGCGGCAACCTGGTCGTCTCGCACGCCGGCCTGGTCGAGCGGATGCACGGCAGAACCTCTGGTCGGGTCCGCTCCTTCTGCCTGTACGGCGAAACCACCGGTGAGACCGACGAGTTCGGCCTGCCGATCCGCTACCCGTGGGCCAACGAGTACCGCGGCCGCGCGATGGTCGTCTACGGCCACACGCCGACCCCGGAGCCGGAGTGGATCAACAACACGATCTGCCTCGACACCGGATGCGTGTTCGGCGGCTCGCTGACCGCGCTGCGCTACCCCGAGCGCGAACTCGTCCAGGTCGAAGCGGCCGAGCAGTACTACAAACCCGCCAAACCACTCCACTTACCGTCCGCGCCCGATCGTGAGCCCGACGTCCTCGACATCACCGACGTAGTCGGCCGCCGAGTGATCGAGACCGCCACGCATGGCCGGATCAGCGTCCGCGCGGAGCAGGCCGGTGCCGCGCTCGAGGTGATGAGCCGGTTCGCGATCGACCCGCGCTTGCTGCTCTACCTGCCGCCGACGATGAGCCCGGTCGCGACCTCACCGGTGCCCGGTTTGCTGGAGCACCCGACGCAGGCCTTCGAGGCATACAAGGGCCAGGGCGTCACCGAGCTGGTGTGCGAGGAGAAGCACATGGGCTCGCGTGCCGTGGTACTGCTGACCCGCGACGATGACGTCGCCGAGAAGCGCTTCGGCCTCGCCGGACGCGGCGCCGTGCACACCCGAACCGGCCGCTCGTTCTTCGACCCAGCCCTCACGGACGACTTGCTGGTCCGGCTGCGTGAGGTCGCCGAGGCAGCCGGCCTGTTCGACGAGCTGGACACCTCCTGGCTGCTGCTCGACGCCGAGCTGCTGCCGTGGAGCGCGAAGGCCGGCGACCTCCTGCGCAACCAGTACGCCGCTGTCGGCGCGGCTGCTCGGGCTTCGTTGCCAGCCGCAACGGCAGCACTCGAATCGGCTGCTGCAGCAGGGCTTGACGTGCGGGAGATGCTCGAACGGACCAAGCGTCGTACTGCGAACGCGGACCGCTTCACCGAGGCCTATCGACGCTATTGCTGGCCGACGGAGGGGCTGGATGGCGTCCGGTTGGCTCCCTTCCAGCTGCTGGCGTCCGAAGGAGCGACGTACCAGGAGAAGCCGCACGCGTGGCATCTCGCGCTGGCCGACCGGATGGTTGCCGCAGGCCCCTCTCTCGTCACGCCGACTCGGCGGCTGTTCGTCGACCTCGAGTCGTGGGATGCGGGGATCTCGTGGTGGGAGGAGCTGACCGGCGCCGGTGGGGAGGGGATGGTGGTGAAGCCCGCGGCCAACCTCGTCCGGACGGCCAAGGGTTTGGCGCAGCCGGGACTGAAGGTCCGCGGGCAGGAGTACCTGCGGATCATCTACGGCCCGGACTACACCGAGCTCGAGAACTTCAGCCGGCTGCGCGACCGCAAGCTCGGGCACAAGCGATCGCTCGCCCTCCGCGAGTACGCCGTCGGCCTGGAAGCGCTCGAACGAGCCGCCCGGGGCGAGCCGCTCTGGCGCATCCACGAATGTGTCTTCGCCGTCCTCGCCCTCGAATCGGAGCCGGTCGACCCTCGGCTCTAGCCTCACCTGAGCGCTGAGCCGAGAGCGCTAGACGAGTAACCCGCCGAGGGCGGCCGACGAGATCTTGTCGGCTTCCTCGGCGGTGAGCGGCGCGTGGCCGGCCATCAGCCGGAAGATCAGCGGGCCGAACAGTACGTCGGTCGCCGTCTCCGCGCTGATCTCGGGCTTGACCTCGCCCCGGTCGAGCGCCCGCTGCCACAGCTCGGCAACGGCCTCCCGCCGCTTGTCCAGGAAGTACTCCCGGAAGTACGGCGAGGCCGCCGGATCGGCGACCGACGCCGCGAGCAACTGGGCGAAGATCGTCCCCTGCGGGCCGGCGTAGAACGCACTCACCCGACGTACCTGCTCGGACAGATCAGCCGCGGTGTTTCCCTTGTCCGGAAGGGGAATCGCCGCCGCCATCTGCTTGCCGAAGGCCTCGGCCGCAATCGCCGTCCGGCACGGCCAGTGCTTGTAGATCGTCGCCTTGCTCACCCCGGAGCGGGCGCTGATCGCGTCGACCGTCGCGGCCGGCAGGCCGCCCTCGGCGAGCAGCGCGGTCGTTGCCCCGAGCACCGAGTCCATCGCCCGCAGACTCCGCGGGTGCGACGACTGCTCAGGCATCGTCGTGATCCGTACTGACCGAGAGCGTGCGCCACTGCTCCAGCTCCGACCGGACCTGGTCGAGCTTGGCCTCGACCCGCCCGACCGAGTCGGCGCCGAGCTGGATCCGCAGCGGCGGGTCGGCCGCCCCGGTCAGGTCGGCGATCGCGGCCGCCGCCTTGGCGGGGTCGCCCGGCTGGGCGTGGTTCCCCTCGGTCGAGATCCGGCGCATGGCGCCGGCCGTCTCGGCATAGTCCGCGATCTCGTCGTCCACGCGGCGCAGGCTCGACCCGTCCAGGAAGTCCGTCCGGAACAGGCCCGGCTCGACGATCGTGACCTTGATGCCGAGCGGCTTCACTTCGGCGTACAAGGCTTCGGACAGGCCTTCGAGGGCGAACTTGGTCGCGCCGTAGATGCCCCAGCCCGGCCCGGTGGTGAAGCCGCCGACCGAGCTGAGCTGAATCAGGTGCCCGGACCGCTGGCGGCGTAGTACCGGCAGTACCGCGCGCTGCACGTTGAGCACGCCGAAGACATTGGTGTCGAAGACCGCTCGCGCGGCCTCGTCACTCGCCTCCTCGACCGCACCCAGCAACCCACGGCCGGCGTTGTTGACGACGACGTCGATCCGGCCGAACTCCTGTACCGCGGCCTCGACCGCAGCCCGGGCCTGTGCCTCGTCGGTCACGTCGAGCGCGAGCCGCAGAACCCCTTGCTGGTCAGGGATGTCGTCAGGCCGTCGCGCGGTGGCAACCACTTGATTGCCCCGCGCAACCGCCTCCCGAACCAGTTCGGCCCCGAATCCGCGCGACGCGCCGGTGATGAACCAGATGCTCATCAGACCGCGGCCGTCAGCTTGGCGAACTCCTCGTCGGTCAGCTCGAGCTTGGCCGCGGCCACGTTGTCCTCGAGGTGTGCGACCGAAGAAGTGCCCGGAATCGGCAACACGACGGGGGAGCGCTTGAGCAGCCAGGCCAGCGCGAGCTGTGACGGGCTGGCCTGGTGCTGCTTGGCGATCGCGTCGAGCGGGCCGCCCGACTTGGCGAGCTCACCGGTGGCGAGCGGGAACCACGGGATGAACGCGAGGTTGTTCTTCTCGGCGTACTCCAGCACCGGCTCGTCGTCGCGCTGGCTGAGGTTGTACAGGTTCTGTACGGAGACGATGGTCGCCGTCTTGGCCGCTTCCTCCAGCTCGTCGACACTGACCTGCGACAGGCCGATGTGCCGGATCTTGCCCTCGGACTGCAGAGCCGCCAGCTCGCCGACCTGGTCCGCGACCGGGACCTCGGGGTCGATCCGGTGCAGCTGGAGCAGATCGATCCGCTCGAGCCCGAGATGGCGCAGGCTCAGCTCGACGGCCTGACGCAGGTACGCCGGCCGGCCGACGGGCGACCAGGCGCCGGGGCCCTGGCGGGTGAAGCCGGCCTTGGTGGCGATCACCAGGTCATCGGCGTACGGGTGGAGGGCCTTCTTGAGCAGCAGGTCCGCGGTGAACGGGCCGTACGCGTCGGCGGTGTCGATGAAGTTGACGCCGAGCTCGACCGCGCGGCGCAGCACCCGGACGGCCTCGTCGGGATCGCGCGACTCGCCCCAGACGCCGGGCCCGGGGAGCTGCATGGTGCCGTACCCGAGGCGGCGAACGGTCAGATCGCCACCGATCGTGAACTCACCGGACTTCGCTGCGACTGCTTCGGTCATGATCCATCTCCTAAGTGAACTGAACGTACAGTTCACATTAGCGCGTCGCGTGGCTCACGCAAGAAGCTGGCGCCGGAGAGACTCGGTGACCCACTGCTGGAAGTCGGCTTCGGTCCAGCCGGACTCGTCGACGAGCTCCTGATAGACCCCCGGCGCGGCCAGTGCGCGATAGATCGCCTGGGCCTGCTTCAGTGGGATCGCCAGGTCCTTCTCCATGGACGCGATGATCGCGTCCATCACCTGGTTGCGGCCGGCCAGCTTGGAGCGCAGGAGAGCGCGGGTCTCGGCGCTCTCGTCGGTCGCGGCCTCGAAGATCAGCACGACGTCGAAGCCGGCGGAGTACAGATTCGTCAACCAGTGCGCGGCTTTGCCGAGTTTGGAGGCGGGGTCGGGCTCCTGCAGTACTTCGCCGGCCAGCTCCTGGGCGCCGGCTCGTTGCAGCCACAGATCGCAGATCAGCGAGAGGATCTCCCGCTTGGTGCCGAAGGCCGAGTAGACGGTCCGGGTGGCGACACCGGCCTCCTTCGCGATGGCGTCGATGCTCGTCGCGCCGTACCCGTTGCCGGCGAACAGTTTGCGAGCCGCCTCGGCGATCCGGATGCGCGTCAGCTCCGCCTGCTCCTGGCGATAGGTCTTGACGGATCCGGCCATGTGAGCACACTATCAGTGTGTTCAATGCAGTAGTACTGCAGCCAGTGCATGATGAGTGCAACCAATGAGGGGGAGTCATGACAGGTTTTGAGGCGCTGGAGCGGATCCTGCACGAGGGGTTCGCGGCGGGGAACCCGGAGATCGTCGACGAGGTGTGTTCACCGGACCTGATCGAGCACCAGTTCGGCCTGGCGGGCCGGGGGCAGGAGGCGCGGGAGCACGTGAAGGCGGCGATCCGCGACGTGCATGCGTTGATGCCGGACATCGTCTACACGATCGAGGACTCGATCACCGCCGGCGACAAGGTGTGGCTGCGCGGGCGGGCGCGCGGCACCGCCACCGGTGGTTTCTTCGGCCCGCCCAGCAACGCCCCGATCGACATCCCGCTCTTCGAGGTGGCCCGGATCGAGGACGGCCTCATCGTCGAGCACTGGGGCTGCCCCGATCGGTTCGCCCTGCTGGCCCAGACCGGTGGGCTGGCCAGGCTCGCGAGCTGAGCCGACTCGGGGGAGTAGCTCAGCGCGGTGACCGGCTAGTTCAGCTTGAGGGTGCTGGCCGCTTTGGCGGAGGCTTCTGCTCCGTACGCCGAGGCGAGGCGTTCGAGGAAGGCGGGGCGGTCCAGGGTGTACTCCTGGGTGCCGACCGTTTCGAGGACCGTGGTGGCCAGCGTGCAGCCGATCTGGGCGGCGGCTTCGTGGTCGAGGCCGGCCGTGCGACCGGTCAGGTAGCCGGCCCGGAAGGCGTCGCCGCCACCGGTCGGGTCGACCAGGCCGGGCGCGGGGACGGCCGGGACCTTGGCCAGGATGCCGCCGGAGTTCTCGATGACGACGCCGTCACCGCCGTGCGTGGTCACCCGGACCCCCACCCGGGACAGGATCTCGTCGTGGCTCCAGCCGGTCTTCTGGACCATCAGGCCCGACTCGTACTCGTTGCTGAACAGGTACGTCGCGCCGTCGATCAGCTCGCGGATCTGCTCGCCCTCCATCCGGGCCAGCTGCTGTGACGGGTCGGCGGCGACGTCGATCCCGTTCGCCTTGGCCAGCTTGGTGTGCCGCAGCATCCCGTCGGGGTCGTCGGCGCCGACCAGGACCAGGTCGATGCCACCCGTGGCGGCGTGGATCGCGCTCAGGTCGATCTCCCGGGACTCGGCCATCGCGCCCGTGTAGAAGGACGCGATCTGGTTGGCGTCCAGGTCCGTAGTACAGGTGAAGCGGGCGGTGTGCACGTTCTGGCAGATCCGGACGTGCGAGATGTCCACGCCGGCCTGGGCCAGCGCTTCGCCGTACTCGGTGAAGTCCGCGCCGACCGAGCCGACCAGCAGCGAGGGCCGGCCGAGCTGGGCCATCCCGTAGCAGATGTTGGCGGCGACACCGCCGCGGTGCACGACCAGCTCATCGACCAGGAACGACAGCGACACCTTGTGCATCTGCTCTTCGAGGAACTGGTCCTTGAAGCGTCCGGGGAACGTCATCAGGATGTCGGTCGCGATCGATCCGGCGACGGCGATACGCATACGGAGGTCTCCTCGGAGGGGTGGTGTCGGGCGGCTGGGCAACCCGATAGAGACTACAGCCGAGATCACGACGACATTCAGGATGGCGGGTTTCGATGGGTAGTCAGGTTCTGGTCACCGACGAACTGCACGAGTACATGGTCGCGCACGGGATGCCGCTGGACGAGGTGGCGAGCGATCTGGTCGCCGAGACCAACGCGCTGGGCGGCATCTCGGAGATGCTCACCACCCCCGACCAGGCGGGGCTGCTGACCACGCTGACCCGGCTGATCGGCGCTCGCCGGGCGGTCGAGATCGGCACCTTCACCGGATTCTCGGCGCTGGCGATCGCCCGCGGGCTGCCCGCCGACGGTGAGCTGATCTGCCTCGACGTGAGCGACGAGTGGACCTCGATCGGGCGGCGGTACTGGGAGCGGGCGGGTGTCGCGGACCGGATCGACCTGCGGATCGGCGACGCGCACGAGTCGGCCGGCAAGCTCGAGGGCGAGTTCGACCTGGCCTTCGTGGACGCCGAGAAGCCGGGCTACCTCGACTACTTCGAGCAGCTCGTGCCGAGGATCCGGACCAACGGGATCCTGCTGTTCGACAACACGCTGGCCGGTGGCCGCGTGGTCGGCGAGCACGCGGGCGACGACGACCCGGTCGACCGCAAGGAGTTCAACGCGCATCTCGCCGCGGACGAGCGGGTCGACGTGACCATCCTCGGCATCGGCGACGGCCTGACCCTGGCCCGGAAGCGGTGACGAAGGCCGCGCCCCGGTTGGCCGTCAAGGGCCTTCGGCACCTGTACGCCGAACGCCCGGTGATCGAGGACCTCACCTTCACCCTGCGAGCCGGCCGGGCGATCGCCCTGGTCGGCCCCAACGGCGCGGGCAAGACGACCGTGCTCAAGTGCATCGTCGGCTCCGCCGAACCGGCCGCGGGGGAGATCCTGCTGGACGGTTCGCCGATCGACGAGCGCGCCGAGGTGGTACGCCGCGACGTCGCCTCGTTGCTCGACGACCTCGACTTCTTCCCCGACCTGACTGCCGCCGAGCACCTGGACCTGCTGGCCCGGGCCCACGGCAACGGGACGCCGGAGGATCTGGTGGACACCGTGCTCGACGACGTGGGCCTGCTCGGTGCTGCTGACCAGTTGCCTGGCTCGCTGTCGTCGGGACAGCGACGGCGGCTCGCACTGGCGACGGCCCTGGTCCGGCCGCGCAAGCTGCTGGTGCTCGACGAGCCCGAGGCGCGGCTGGACTCCGAGGGCGTTGCCTGGCTGGGCGCGATGCTGCTCGCGGAGAAGAAGCGCGGTACGTCGATCCTGTTCGCCAGTCACGACGCGGCGCTGGTGGACGCCGTCGCCGACGAGACCGTCACGCTCACCCCGCTCGCATGAGCACGGCGGACGGCCCGGTCGTCTTCGACCCGGCTGACTTCGGGGCGATCCCGTCGTCGCGGTCGCTGCGCAAATGGATGCGGAAAGTCCGCCGGGGCAAGGCGGACCGTACGGTCTGGCAGCAGCTCGAGGACATCTACGTGATCGTTTTCGCCGTCGCCATGCTCGGCGCGACCGGCGGCAACGTCCTGGTCAACCTCAACGACAAGTCAGCAGCCTGTACTTCGGGCTCGTGCTCCTGGCTGCTCGACACAGTGCCCTACATCTTGGTGCCGCTGCTGGTGTCGACCATGCTCCGGGTGCTGTTGAGCATCGGGCCGGTGTCGGCTTCGCGGGCGACCGGGTTCTGGCTACTGGCGACACCTGTCGACCGTGGAGCGCTGCTGCGGCCGTCGTACCGGCTCGTGGTTGTGGTGGCGGCCGTTGTCGGCGCAGGGGCGGCGGTGATCGGGTGGGCGCTCTTCGGCGCTGCCTGGTCGACTGTGGGTGAGGCGGCCGTGTTGACGACGGTGCTGCTGCTCTTTACGACCTGTGCCACGGTCTGGGCGCAGCAGACGGCTAGGCGCTCTCGCTGGGCCATCTGGATTGCGGACGGGCTGCTGGTGGTCGCGGCTGTCCCCGCACTACTGCTAGCACTGCGCCATCAGCCCACCGGTACCTTCGAAAACCAGATGCTGCCCTTCGAGGAGGTCTCATCCTCTGGAGCCGACGTGCGGCTTCTGGTGATCGGTGCGTTGGCGCTGGTTGTCGCCGTAGTACTGGTGATCCTTGCCGGCCGGACGCTGGGGCGGCTCAGCCGTCAGACGGTGATCGCTGGGGGAGACCTGCTGGCTGGCCTTGCCGGGGCTGCGATCACGCTGGATGTCAGCTTGCTTGCTGATGTGGTCGCCGGTCGCCACTGGCGGTTGAAGGGGCGACTGAAGTCTCGGCGTGGGCGTGGAGCCAATGCGGTCGCCATGATCCACCGGGAGTTCCTGCGAGTGCTCCGGTGGCCGCGGCGGCTGGTGATCGGCTTTGCGTTGCTCGTCGTCCCGTACGCGGTGGCAGGTACCGGGTACGACGTACTGGTGCCAATCGCTGCGGGGTTGGCCGGCTTTGGGGCAGTGCGGCCGCTGATGGACGGTCTGCGCTCGGTCTGCCGGTCCACTGGCCTCGTCAGGGCACTGGGCCTAGAGCTCCGCGAATTGCGCGTGATCATGTCGGTGGTACCGGGTGCTTTCGCTGTCCTGTGGGCGACTCTCGCTGAGCCGGCCCTAGGCAGCCCCTCGGTAGCCTTTGCCGTCGCCGCAGGCATGCTCACCGGCGCCGTCCGCCAGGCCTCAGCCCGCCCACCGTCGTACAGCGGCCCCCTGGTCGCCTCCCCGATGGGCGCCATCCCACCCGGCCTCTTCTCCACCCCCATGCGAGGCTTCGACCTACTCCTGATCTGCCTGGCTCCCGTGCTGCTCGGCCTGAGCAGCACCTGGATCGTCATCGTCCCGGCGATCATCCTGATGCTGCTCTTCGCGATCCCCCCGAAACAAAGCTGAGCGCAGATCGCGCTTTGCGGTTACTGGCGTACACAGGTACCTTGTATCGCATGGTAGCGGGGAAGGTCTTCACCCAGCTGCGCCGCGGGACGCTCGAGTTCTGCGTGCTCGCGCTGCTGCAGGGGGAGGAGCGCTACGGGTTCGAGCTGGTGAAGGAGCTCGGCGAGGTCGACGGGCTGGTGACCACGGAAGGGACCATCTACCCGCTGCTGGCGCGGTTGCGGCGGGAGGGGTTGGTGGAGACCACCTGGCGTGAGTCGGGGTCCGGGCCGCCGCGGCGGTACTACAAGAGCACTGGTGAAGGGCGGCAGGCGCTGGCTGCGTTCGTCGCCGACTGGGAGCGGTTCCGGAACTCGGTCGACACCGTACTGGGGCGAGGGAGACAGGGATGAACGTGCAGAACGACGCGGACCGCTTGGTGGACGACTACCTGCGCCGGTTGACCAAAGAGGCCGAGCCGCTGCCGGAGGCCCGGCGTACCGACCTGATCGCCGAGGTCACCGCCCACATCGCCGAGGCCCGAGCCGAGGGCGCCGTCACCGAGGCCGAGATCCGCGACATGCTCGCCCGGCTAGGCACCCCAGAAGAAATCGTCCTGGCAGCCACCGACGGCCTGGTCCTCGTCGACCGCCAGCCGCGCTTCCGCAGCCGCGACGTGGCGGCATTGCTCCTGCTCACAGTCGGCGGCTTCGTCTTCCTCTTCGGCTGGGTCATCGGAGTAGTCCTCCTCTGGACCTCCGACCGCTGGACCCGCAACGAGAAGTGGCTGGGCACCCTCATCTGGCCCTTCGGCTACGCCTTCACCGGCTTCCTCCTCAAGGCCTACATCCCCATCGACATGCCCTCCTGGCTGGCCTGGATCGGCTGGACCTTCATCTTCGTCACCCAGACGGCAACAACCTCAATGCTGGTCCGAAACGCCCGCCCCCGCCGCGGCTGATCGCTCAGCTGAGGCCGAGGTCGTTGCGGAAGGCGACGAGCATGGCGTTGCGCTGGGCGCCGGCGCTGGGTACTTCGCGCTTGCCGGACTCGACCTGATTGCGGAAGGTCCGCAGTACGTCCATCATCGCGAGCGCCGGCCGCTGGTCCCCGCCAAGCAGCCGGACCTCGTTGAGCGACTCGTAGGCCTTGGTCAGTGCGGCGAAGAACGGCGCCGCGCTGACCGTCTCAACCTCCTCCGGCCCGGCACAGTCCCCGACCACAGCCCAATGCTCGCCGACACGGCCTCCACGTCATGCAGAGCACGGATATACGTCTCGCGCCGCAAGGTGGTCAGCTCGGTCGTCTGCTTGACCCGAGTCTCGCGCCACCCGCGGAGCTCGCCGAGCAGAGCGGTCAGAGCGACGCCGCCGAGGGCGAAAAAACCGGCAGTGATCTCCATGCCCGCAACCCTGTCAGCTCACTCGTGCGAGAGCCACTTGCGCTCGATCGCAGCCGGTACGTCGACGTCGCAGTGGCGGGCCAGGAGGAGTAGCTGGCAGAGGACGTCGGCGAACTCCAGGTGGAAGGCGTCGCGGAGCTCGTCGGGGGAGTTGCCCTTGGTGCGGGCTCGGGTGGTCACCTGGAGGTAGGACTGGGTCAGCTCGCCGACTTCTTCCTGGAGTTTGAGGAGGAACCAGTCGCCGGTTCGGTCGAAGCCGACGTGCTCGGCGTAGCGGGCTGACAACTTCTCCAGGCGGTCTGACAACTCGGTGATCTCCACGGCACCAGCCAAGCAGGTGGGCCCGACACTCAACGCCCTGCCGCCCCTGACAGCTGCAGGGCGTTGAGTGGTAGGGGCCGGCCGCGGGGCAGATCGCGGCCGGACCCTAGATCGGATAGGTGTTACGGGTAGCTGGTTACTTGTGCCTTGTTGTTGGCGGAGTTGGAGGGGCCGCCGGTGTTGTTGATGACGTGGGCGATGGTGCCCTTGCCGCCGAGGGAGACCGTCACCATGCTGTGGAACTTCACGCCGGGTTTGTTCGGTACTTCGAAGGCCCGGTCGGCCACCACGCTCGGATCGTCGTTGAAGACGCAGTAGCTGCCCAGCCCCCACGCCTCGTGGGTGGTGACCGAGTCGGCCACCTTGTACGCCGCGTAGCCGCGGGTCGAGCCGTTCATCCAGGCGGCCTGGTTCGGCGGGTCGTACGGCATCTCGTTCTGGTAGAAGTACGTCCGGCCCCCGTTCCCGTTCCAGATCGTCTGGTACTTCTGGTAGTGCTCGACGAACAGCCCGTACGCCGTCACGTCGTTGCCGTTGACAACCAGACCGGTCGCCGCGGTGTTCGAGTTCCAGCCGACGCCGTAGGTGTGGTCACCCCGCCACAGCCAGGTGTGGTCGATGATCACGTTGTTGCTGTTGATCCGCAGCGTCTCGGTGGCCTTGCCGACCGCCGCGCCGCCGATCCGGAAGTACACGTCGTGCAGCGAGGTCGGGTTCGCCGAGTGGTTCGCCGACGACCCGCTCGGGCCGATCTCCATCAGCAGCGGCGAGTTGGTCGGCGCCGCGTCGATCAGCAGACCGGCGATCTTCACACCGTCCACGTCGGCGACGGTGATGGACTGCGTCCCGCTGGTCGGCATCAGCGTCGCCAGGCCGAGACCGAGGACGACGGTGTTGGCGCGGTTGATCCGCAGCGTGTCACTGAGCCGGTAGACGCCCGGGGTGAACAGCAGATCCTTGCCGGCCGCGAGCTGCGCGTTGATGGTTGCCGCGGAGTCACCCTGCTTGGCGATGTAGAACTGGCTGATCGGCAGCGACTGACCGGCAGGGTTGCCGCCGACCCAGCCGGGGCCGGCCGAGTTCGACTTGAGGGCCGGGACGAAGACCTGATAGTTGCCTGCGGCATCGACGTACAGGTATGGCTTCTCGCGGACGATCGGGGTCTGCGCGACCTTGGTGTACGGCGGATCCGGGAAGGTACCGGCTGGTGCGTTCTGCGCGCCGACGAAGACCATGTTCCAGTTCTGGCCGGTCCAGCTGCCCCAGTTGGTGTTCCGGGAGATCCACTGCTGCTGGCTGCCGGAGCGGACCTGTCCGTCGACCAGTGTGTCGGCCATGAAGCCGCCGCTGGCCCAGCCGCCGTCGTCCAGCGCGAGGTTGCCCTTGAGGTGGTTGCGCCGGTACGACGCCGCCTGCGAAACCGCCCACCGGTCGAGCCCACCGGGCGGGGTGATGGTCAGGCCCTCGGCGCCGCGCCAGAAGTTCTGGGTCGCGTTCTGCGGCGGGAACCAGTCGGCCTCGACGTGCACCGCGCCGTTGATGTTGACGCTGTCCGGCGTCAGGCCGAGACCGGCGACCTGGGTGTAGAAGCCGACGTTCGCGCTCACGTTGTACGTGCCGGGCTTGAACAGCAGCGCGATCCGCTGCTCGCCGAACTGGTTCTTCTCCTGCTGGCTGAAGACCGAGTTGAGCTTGTTCTGGATGCTGCTCTGCGACATCGACGGGTCGAAGACCGACACGTTCGGGCCGAAGTCGGGTTGACCCGCGGGCGGGTCGGTCGGGGGAGTGCCGTCCACTGGGTTGATCCTGAACGATTGGGCAGCGGTCCCGTTGCAGGTGTACTGCTGCAGCTGGAGTCCGTCAGCGGTCGAAGCCCCCGGCACGTCGAGGCACTTGCCGCTGTTGCGGTTGACGAGGTGGTACGCGCCGTCCCCTTCCTCGACCGGCAGCCACTGCTGGTTGAGCCCGTTGCTGTACGACCACAGCTGGATCGGTGCGCTGTCGGCGGTGGAGACGTTGGTGACGTCGAGCGCCTGGGCCGCGTTGTTGAGCGCGTTGACCCGGACGTACCCGTTGGACGTCGGCTGGAACTGCCACTGCTGGGCGTTGCTGCTGTTGCACGCCTGCTGCTGCACGGCCGTGCCGTTGGCGGTGGCGGCTGCCCGGGCGTCGACACACTTGCTGCTGTTCTTGCTGACCACCGTGTTCCAGCCGGTCGGCGAGATTGCGGCGCTGGCGTCGGAGGAGTTGGCAACGGTCAAGCCCGTTGCGACCACCGCGGCCACCAGAGCCGCGGCGATCGCGGCGAACCGGCGGGTTCGCGGGGGAAGGCGGAGTGGGGCGTCTCCTGGAGTCATCGACTCTCCTGATGCAGTTTTTTGGGGGCGGGAATGCGCATTCAATCGCTGCGCTCCCTAAGGAAAGCCAACTTCCCTACTTAATTCAAGAGTTAGCCTAAGTAACCTCGAGATCCGGAACCGCTTCCGGTACTACGCAGCGCGACGCCCCCGGCCGATGAACCGGGGGCGTCGCGCTGTTCGGGGGTACCGGCTGTCAGTTCTCCGGGGTGGAGACGGTCGGCGAGGCCGGGGCGCCCGAGGCGTCCGGGGCTTCGGGCGGCAGTGGCGGGAAAGGCTCGAGCGGGACGCCGTTGGGGTCCTTCGGGTCGCCCGGCTCGGTCGGGTCATTGGGGTCGCCCGGGTCGCCCGGATCCGTCGGGTCACCGGGGTCCGTCGGGTCGGTGGGATCGGTCGGGTCGGTCGGGTCACCGGGGTCAGTCGGATCCGTGGGGTCCGTCGGATCCGTGGGGTCCGTCGGTTCTGTGGGGTTGTCGGTGGGTTTGGGCTGGGTGGCCCAGACGGCGGCGGCGGCGCGGGCGGCGTCGGGGCCGTCGGTCTGCCGCTCGTAGTTCTTGATGTCGAGGGCGTACTTCTTGCCGACCTCCTCGACCTGGCGGGACAGTTGCCGCTGGACCCAGAGCGCGTAGGCCTGGGTGCGGGCCTCGATGAAGTTCTTCAGTTCCTGCATCTGGGCGGGAGTCATCTCGTCCTCCGGTGAGCCGCTGGGGTTGAAGTCCCCGCGGGTGATGGCGGCGCGTGCGGCCGGTCCTGGGCAGTCGGTCGGGTCGGGGCGGATCGCGGAGTGCGGCACGATCGCCGTACCGCGGGGGAAGAGCCGGCGGAAGTCGGCGACGACGGCACGGGTGGTCGCCTTCATCGCGGCCGTCGGCTGCTCGCCGGTGACGAGCACCAGCAGGATCGCCCCGTACTGCTGGTTGACAGCGACATCGCCGTTGGCACCGGACTGTTCGCGCAGGCCGCGCAACGTCCACGCGCGGCCGGACTGATCGACGGCGACCTGGTACGCGATGTCGGACCAGCCTCGATCGTCCATGTGAAACGCCTGCCAGCCGCGCAACGCGGACGCGACCGCGGCCTGACTGTGGATGGGCGTCGTGGTACCCGTCCCCGGCCAGTGGATCGCGACGCCCTTCACCCGCGAGGCGAGCAGGTTGCCGGGCCCTGGTCTGGGCGCTCGGGCACCCCACGCGGAGCGTGGGAGGTAGTCGACCATTGGGACTCCTTACAGCATGTGGCGGCGCGAGTCCCACCCCTCCGGCGACAGGGAGTGGCGGTTCCCCTACTTTCGGTGATATCCACCGTACTCCGGGTTCAAACCCTCAGGGAACCTACCCATCAATCGGCCGCCCAGTCGAGCAGCTTTGCCCGATCGGTCAGCGCCTGACCCGGCAGTCCGCGATCCGCCCGTCGGTCGTGCCGATGACCAACCGGTTCGGCGCCGACGTAGCCAGACTCAGTGGTACCGCCGGCTGGCCGTCGAGGGTGAAGCGGGTTCGCCAGCGGACGGTGCCGATGGCCGCGTCGAGGGCGATCAGGTCGCCGTTGGTGAAGCCGACGTAGAGGACGCCGTTGAGTTCGTCGATCGCGGTGGCGGGGGAGTCGGTGGTGAACACCCAGTACGGCGAACCGTCGGCGAGCGCCCGGCGTACGACGAAAGCGCCACCCGGCTGGAGTCCGCTGCTGTCGTAGACCGTGCCCGCGTGGACGAGGTCGTCGTCGAGCATCACTCCCGGACCGCCGAACAGGTGTCGTGATCCCTGCCAGTCGAGGGGGAACAGGCGGCGGACCGTCAAGGCGTACGGGTCGACGGCGACGACCCACTTGTCGCGCCAGGACTTGTCCTGACCGCCTTGCAGGAAAAGGAGTTCGGTGGCGCGGCGGATCGCGAACGGATGGTTGGCGGAGTCGAAACCCGGCAGTTCGGGGCCCTCGGCAACATCTCCGAACGCGTCGACCAGAGTCAACCGGCCCGGCTTCGGCCCGGTACCGCGCAGCGCGATCCAGCCGAGCGAACTCGTCATCGTCGTCGCGCCGTCGAACTCGACCTCCTCGATGATCTGCCCGGTGGCGAGCAGCACCAGGTCCCTTGAGGTGCCGAAGTCGTCGGGCCATTCGGAGTTCACCCAGGCGGTCAGCCCGTCCGCGGACACCGCGATCTGCCGTCCGCTGGACCCCTCGCCGATCTCCCACGCCAGCTCGCCGTCAACGCCCCAGCACTCGATCTCGCGGCTGTCGAGCGCGGCCAGCACCCGTCCGTCGTCGAGGCACTCGACCGCCCAGACCCGGGTCCGGCCACTCCACTCGAACCCAGGCAGGGTCTCGCCGGTGGGCGGTACCTGGCACTCGACCATCGAGTCGGCCGTGAGTGGCAGAGTGATCTCCGGCCACGCCGTCCAGTCGTCGCCGTCGATCTCCATCGGATAGGCGTGCGTGTGCGCCTTCTCGTCGAGCTCGTCGTCGTCGACCGGCGCGACCAGTACGCGCAGCGTGTGGTCGCCGGCCCACTCGACCTGCCGGATCTCGCGGCCGTTGCGACGGAGTGTGCTGATCACCTTGCCGGTGCCGAGGTCGAGCAGCAGCAGGTCGCCTTCGAAGAAGTAGCCGCCGTCGTAGCTGCCCGCCCCGATCGCGAGCAGCGGGAGTTCGGGATGGAATGCCAGGGATCGGACCGGCCAGTCGGGTTGTACCAACCACTCGCAGACGCCGTCGCGATAGACCCCCAAGCGGTGGCCGCGAGCGCCGACGAGGGTCGCGTCGCCCGGCCAGTACAGCGATCCCAGCTCGCCCGCGACCGCGACCCGCTTGCCGTCTACGCTGCTTGCCGAAACGGTCGGCCGGCCGACTTCGGCGTACGGACCGCCGCCCAGGGTTCGCAGTACTGTCAAAGACACCCGGTCAGCAGATCACGACGAGGGGTCTACTACCAGGAGGCGGCGCGATGCGTGCGAGTGTTGCTCAGCTGTTGGCGGTCGTGGTGATCGGACTGCTTGCCTTGACGGCCTGCGGCTCCTCGAGTGGTGAGAACGCGTGTGAAGCGAGTGCCACGCCGACGATGTCCGAGAAAGAGCTCGACGAGAAGTGCTGAGTGGTCAATTCGCCAGCAATGGAAGCAGTTGGTCGCCGATGCGGATGATCTCCTCGCGGTAGGGCGTGTCGCTGAGGATGAAATGGGTGATGCCCAGGTCCTGGTACTTCCGCAGAGCCTTGGCGACGTCCTGGGCCGAGCCGACGAGCCAGGTGGTACCGGCGCCTCCGCCGCCGTACTTGCCGGGCGCTGTGTAGAGGATGTCGTCGAGCACGTCGCCGCGGTCCGCCAGCTCGAGTAGGCGTTGCTGGCCGACCGCTTTGAAGCGGCGCTCGTCGCGGTAGTTGGCGGACTCAGCCATCTTGGCGACCTTGGTCTCGGCGTCGGCCCACGCCTGGTCGGTGGTGTCGCGGACCAGGGTGGTGATGCGCAGGCCGAATTCGAGCGGCGCGTGCTCCCGGCCCAGCTCGGCGGTCAGCCCTTTCAAGCGGTCGATGCGCTCGGCGATGCCGTCCAATGGCTCACCCCAGAAGAGTTGTACGTCGGCATCGGTCGCCGCGACGCGCTCGGCGGCGGGGGAGGCGCCACCGAAGTACAGGCGTGGATGTGGCCGCCCCTCGCGGACGACCGGGCGCGTCGCCACGGTCGATCCAGTGACAGAGAAATGCTCGCCGCCGAAGGTGACGTCCTCCTCGGTCCACAGCCGCCGGACGAGCTGCAAAAACTCCTTGGTACGCCCGTACCGCTGAGCCTGGTCGCCCTCGCTGTCCCCGTACGCCGCCAGATTGTCCTGCCCCGACACGATGTTGACCAGCAACCGCCCACCCGACAACTGATCCAGCGTCGTCGCCGCCGACGCGAAATGCGCTGGCTGCCAGTACCCCGGCCGAATCGCCACCAACGGCTGAAACCTAGCCGTCCGAGCAGCCAGCGCAGTACCAACCGTCAACGTATCCGGCCGCCCCCACCCCGTCCCCAGCAAGGCCCCACCCCACCCATGCCGCTCAGTGAGCAACGCGAGCTCAGTCAGCCGATCCAAGCTGTTGTGATCCCGCACCGCATCATCACCCCGATGCCCAGGCTCGACCTGATTCGGGATGTACCAAAGGGTTTCGAGGCTCATACAAACAAGACTATTTCACTAGACTTACTCTCTTCAGAAGTCTCAAGACCTGGGACGTGCCAGGATCTGCGGAGCCGCTCCTGCGTTTCATACATCAGGTCCCGGGCCTTTGCCACGTGCGCGCCGACGAGTGCTCCGTCGCGCTTGACGAACTCGCCGGCTACCAGCACGGTCTCGACATCCGCTGCGCCCGCTGAGGCCGGTTCGAGTCCGTCGAACGTGCTCTCTGGCCGGTGCTCCACATCGTCACCACCTGACCGACGTCTAGCGAGGTGAGAGGCTAGTTGTCGCAACTTCCCGCAACATCGATGACACGCAACTTCGCGGAACCCCAGACTTGGCAACGCAAGCTCGAGCAACCGATGCAGACAGGGGAACATCATGAAACTGACACTCGTTGCAGGCGACCCGGAATCGGCTCCGAAGAACAGCCCCACCCTCTACAAGACCGACCGTGGAAGCTGGGTCGTGCAGGGCTGGGTCGTCGACGACCCTGACGCGTTGGCCACTCTCAACCTCCCGAACGGTGAAACGGCCGTTGAGATCCCGGACCGCATGATCCAGTTCTTCACCAACCCGTAGGACGACGGCGTGGAGGAGATCACTGAAGATGCTTTCAACGAGCTGCTGACGGAGTTCAAGCACAGCTCGGTGCATCTGGAGACGCGCGATGCGTACGGCACTGAGGTTGAACTGCCTCACATGGCGAAGTGGAAACGCGGCGAGCCGGACGACTTCGAGTGGCTGCAGGAGTGGTGTACGGAGCTAGCCGAGCATGTTGCAGCAGGGCGGACGGTACGCCGGGTGAAGATCGTCTCGGAACCGCTCAGCGACTATCAGCGCTGGGTGTACGACGTGTTCACGCCCATCGTCGCGGCCGGTGAGGATATCCGTTGGCTGCCGCGACGACGGAGTTCAACGTTGCGCATCCCCGGCAATGACTACTACTTGCTCGACGACGAGCGGGTTGTCTTCCTGCACTACGCCGGGTCCGGCTTGAACACGGCCTTCACGACAACAGTTGACGCGTCGGTGGCTGAGATGTGCCGCAAGCGTTCGAGCAGGTGTGGGCGTTGGCGATACCGCACGGTGAATACAAACCCCAATAGCGCGACCCGCAAGGCGCAGGAGGCGTTGGGCCTGCGTCTTCGGGAACTGGTCGAGTCGATGTATCTGGAGTTCAAGCGGCAGACCCGCGCGGGCATGAAGCAGATGATGCTGGCGCCGACGCCGTTGGAGGAACGAACCGAGCGCTTCCTTATTTACGAGCATCACGTCATCCCAGGGTTTTTCCAAACGGCCAGCTACACGCGGGCGATGCTCAAGTTCTGGTTCGGCTTCCTGGACGTGGCCAATGACATCGATGAGGCAGTGGCTGCCCGCATCGACCGCCAATCGGTTCTCTACGACAGCAGCAAGACCTTCGCCGTAATCCTCGAAGAAGCCGCTCTGTACACGCGTTTCGGCGACGCTGACACGCTCGCCGGCCAGCTCGACCGGCTGCTGTCGGTCATGAGTCTGCCGAACGTTGCCTTTGGCATCGTGCCGCGCAATGTCGAGCGAGACGTGGTTGGGCAGGTGAGCTTCTGGCTCTTCGACGACAAGCTGGTCAGCCTAGAGACACCAACAGCCAGCATCGAGATCACCGCACCACAGGAGGTGGCCATGTATGGGCGGACGTTTGACCACCTACGGAAGCCTGCGGTGTACGGGAAGGACGCACGCGCTCTCGTCATCAGGGCGCAAAACGAATTAGCCGACAGCAACTAATTGCAACTATCTATCCCGCGCACGGTCTAGCTCCCTAGCGTTTCGCCATGACATCAGCAGGGACCACGGCACGCGCCGGACTGGAGTGGGGCGGACATCCAGACGGCGACCAGCCGCACGGCACCGGATGGCCTTCACTGCACCCCGCCGAGCGATGCGACGGCGAGAACCCGATGACAGGCAGACCCTGCATCAACGGCGACCACAAGGGTTATCACCGCGACAGCCTCGGTGCCGAGTGGCTCGATGACTAAGCGCCGCAACATGCGCGGCCGGCAGATGCGCCGCTGGGCATTCCGAACCACAGCAGTCGATCGACGCAACGGCGTCGGGCCAGACGGCGAGGACCCACGCCACGTCAGCCTGGTCCTTCCCTGGTGCGTCGAGGCGTACCTCATCCAAGGCTCAGGCGATCCGCGAATGTCGTCCCGCAGATACCGCCAGCTGGAGTTCCGCAACCTGAGCGCCGGACGCCGGAACACCCCCTGACCGGCGGGACAGGTGCTGACCCTGCATCTACACCTGTCCCGCTGAACCACGACTACCGCTAGTCCAGATCGAACTTGAGTATGCGCCGACTGACCGCTTGAAACTGGTCGACCGCAGCCACAGCCTGTGCTCGCGTGCCGCTGACGAAAGCCCACTCATGTAGGCGTACCGATGCCTCGACCGCTGCGTCGGAGACCTCTTTCGGGCCGATGATGAGCACGAGGTTCATTGCTTCGATCACATTGCGGTGAGGGCCTTCGTAGCCCATGTCACCAGGGCGGACCTGGTGTTCGTCTTCATACTCGTCGGTGGAATTTATCGTCTTCTGACATGCAGCGGCAAACGAGACGTACGCGTCTTTGCGACTAGCGAAACGTGCTTCCTCGACCTCATGACGCCGCCGAACCTCATCGCGGGCCGCCTGTCGCTTCTCACTCATCCCGTCTCGGACCATGGCGATACCACCCGCGAGAGCGATACCGGCGAGCGCGCTGATGGTCCCGACCCATGCCGATTGCACGAATCGAGCGTATCCCGAGTGTGATCCGTCAACTGATGTGCGACGGGTCTAAAAGCCTGCCAACCGACGTCGGGCAACGGCAGTAGCCGGTGGCGGGATATTTGTCCGCCTGCGACCGGTCTATCGGCAGGCCACCCTCGATCGCGACAGGTCGCTCGTCGAGAGGGCTACTCGGCCTGGAAATCCTCGACGTTCCCGTCCGGCGCGGCCGAGGCGTAGATGGCATCGAGCCGCCGATATTCAGCATCATCGAATTCTGGCGGCCCATTCGTAGCGATCATCGTGGTGTCCCAAAGTCGCCCGTTTGTGCTCGGTCGCGGGGTGAGCAGCACGCCGACACTCCACGGCCACATCGGACCCAGCGCGTTCGACTTCGCAAGGAATCGCTGCCGCCGATGCAGCAGCCAGGAACGGAACATCTCTTGGTAATAACCCGTCAACGTCCCCATACAGGTGAATGACAGGTGCAGTTCGCCTTGGTCGACGTAGAGGAGGCGGTGTTCAACCCTGAGGGTCCCTGGCGGGGCGTTGCCACAGGTGATGAGCCGCCGCAGCAGCAGGCGTCCCAACTCAGCTCTGGTAGCTACGGCCACCCGGTCGATGTGCGTGAGGATCTGCACTCGATTGGTCTCGTCGCCAGTGAAGTCGGTTCCTGCGATGTCCTCCAGGATCCGCTGGAAGACACGGAAACCGAGTTCGTCACTGGCGGACGTCGGATCCGTTGGCAACAGCGGGACGTTTACCGAATCGGCTCCACTGTCATCCATCCAGTCGGGCAAGCGACTCGGCAGAACATGGAGATCCTTGTTGGCGAGGTCGAAGTAGCGGTTGGTTTCTGAGCCCAACTCAGCGGGGTCGTCCTCGCCCGAGACGCGATGGATGTAGTCCACGACTGCGGATGCCGAACGCAATTGGTTCCAGAGGAACTCCCAGTCGCGACGTAGCATGACGACGCTCGGACCGTCAGCGTCCTTGGGCGGGACGACTTCTCTCGGAGGGTTCGGATGATCCAGGACGACGACAGGGACCCATTCCACCCGCTTGCCATCAAGGCGGACTGGACGACCCCGCAGATTGTCCAGCGTCACGTCCCCGGCTCTGAACGTCGACCGGATCGTTCCGCGTGCTTGCCTTAGCCCGACACCCGCATTCTTGAGCAGCCAGGATCGGGCGCGCTCGGGCGTGTCTGGCGTTGCAGAGGATCTCGCTTTGACCTGGAGTGCAATACCACGGAATCCGGAGACGATGGTCCCGTCGCCGATCTCTCGACGGCCGCTGCCTTTCGGAACAACTTTGGGCCGTAGCACAAAGTCCGGCAGCCCCCACCGACCTGCTACGGCGCGGGTGGCGCTTTCGACTTGCGTGCCGTATTCCTCGCCCGGCGGCAGTGCCTCCGCATCCGGGATCTCCCGGCCGACGATCCGCCCGTCCCGGAGCGCCAGGTAAGTTAGCAGCCCGTCGTCGGTGCTGTAGATCGCCTGGCCTCGATCAGAGTCTTGGATTGCCTGGCGCGATTCCTGCTCTTGGCCCGGGTCATCGAACCGGACCGGCACCCATACCTCCGTCGGCTCCGAGGGCATGAAGGCGTCGAGTGCC
This sequence comes from Kribbella sp. NPDC051620, assembly GCF_044453825.1. Classification (NCBI taxonomy): domain Bacteria; kingdom Bacillati; phylum Actinomycetota; class Actinomycetes; order Propionibacteriales; family Kribbellaceae; genus Kribbella; species Kribbella sp. NPDC051620. The sequence continues at coordinate 1,031,465 of NZ_JBITDB010000002.1, read as the reverse complement.
TCCAACTTTCGGATCGACTCATCGGTGTTGAGTGAATCCTCGAGGATCTCGATAAACGTCCGGACGATCGTGAGGAGGGCATCCATTCGTCGATCCAGGTTGTCGTCAGAGTCCACGGGCCATGGCGCCACGTTCAGGATCGGGTCGAAGTAGACGTTCGGATTTCCGGTGAACATCACTTCCGGAAGACGCGGGCTGACTTTGAGAGTAGCCAGTCGCTTGGGACCTTCCAGCGTTCCGGGCTCATCGAGCGTGACCGCAGTCAGCGTGTAGCCCTCCGGCAGGTTGGGACGTGGGTCGGCTCGGCCAGCCCAGACCGAGATCAGCCGTCCGCCTGATTGCGAGCGGCGCAGCGCTAGAGCGAATTGCCGCATGTGGACGCCGAGATACCGGTCCTTCGCGAAGGGCTGCACGTCGCGAACCACATTCACCTGATCGGGGCGGAGCCCCATCAGCCAGCCCTCATATGGAAGATCATCGAACTCTGAAGCATCGAAGCACAGCGGCATTGAGTGCTTGTCAATCACGAGAGTTCCGAGCCCTACGTTGGCGATGGCCGCGGCTAAGACGGCTGCGTCCATGGCGCTCTTCACCTCAGCAAGCAGTGCGCCGGCCGCCTCATCGATGGTGCGCGACTGCAGCGCAGTCGGTAGATACGCGCACCAGATCTCCACCGTGTCCTCGCTCGACTTCTCAGGCCAGGCAGCAAACCGTCCATGATGCCGGATTTCGTCCCAGAGTCGGATGCACTCGCGCCGCTGCTCCAGAGCGCGATTCAAGTGGATTCGAGCGCTCGCGAACAGACGAGGGACGCGAAGGTGATCGGGAGGCTCCGGCATGCGATAAGGATGGCCGACGCCGCCGACAGTTCGGCAGATCAAGACACGAGCTGCATCACGCTCGACGTGACGCACGCGTCATATCAACGCGTGGCGTAGGGCCGTTTCAGTTTCGGGCGAAACGGTGGACACGACGTCTGGTCAGCCCGCCCGACAGCAAGCACAATCGCCCACGTGCCGAAGACCTCCTCGACCTGGACCGCCACGTCGTCCTCTGCACCAGGAGAGGCTACGACGGCCGTCCAGCCCTGCCACCCGAACACGACCGCAGCCTGTCATCGAAACGATCATGCATGCCGCGATCCGATGCTCTCGCACTGTCGCAGATCACCTGGCGGACGGGTGTCGCAGATCAGTCGACGGAGGACATCGAGTACATCCGTAGTGCTGCCGAGTTGACCTCTTATGGATCAAGGGCGCGCCCGCTGGGCGCGGGGGGGGGGGGGGGGGGGGGGGGGGGGGCGCGCCGCCCCCCGCCCCCCCCCCCCCCCCCCCCCCCCGGCGCCCCGGCCCCCCCCCCCCGCCCCCCCCGGGGCCCCCCC
>NZ_JBITDB010000002.1:1027295-1030074 GCF_044453825.1 Kribbella sp. NPDC051620 | reverse complement strand
GTAGCACATCTTTTACACCCGTTGTCCGCCCGTGTTCCCCTCTAATGTAAAACGGGCGCCCCCGGGGGGCGCCCCGCCAGGGCGGGCCGCGCCCATGCGACCTGCCGGCCGAACCACGGCCCGCCCTGGCGGCGCAGCGGGCGCACTTGCCCGGTGAAATCGGCCTCCGGCGGGGGCCTCACGACTCCGGGATGACAGGTCTGCATCGGCTGGCCTATTGGTCGGTGGTCGGGTGCGTCTTCCCGTCTGCCGCTCAGCCCAGTCAGGACCTATCAGGAGCCACCAGAGGGGCCAAGATCGTTCGTCCAGTGGGCGCTACATCTTGGCCCCTCTGGCGTCTCCTGATCGCGCTACGTGTGGGCTGAACGGCAGACGGGAAGACGGCGAGGTACCTGGCTGGCAGCTATCGCGAAGGTAGGGCCAGAATGGGCGCCACTTGCTAGTCCATCTGGAGGAACGATCAGTCATGGCCGTCGAGTTGCTGAGTGGACCCGGGAAGTCACCAGATGAGAACGGCCGACCTTTTGGTCTCCAACTTGGGGACAAAGAGGGATACGACCACGCTCACGTCATCCGGATGCGTTGTCCTGAGTGTCGCCTGACCACCCGTCTGGAGACGCTTGAGAAGGAGGGGCAGGACTACGCGGTCGAGCTCCGGGACGGGACAAAGGCCGGGCTTGGCGTTCGCCATTGCCCAAACGAGGCCTGCGCTCAGCTCATCTTCGTGGCTTACGACCGCCAGGAGGAAGGTCCAGGTGCGCTCTTTTTCACCGCGCCCGCCGAGGCCTTGGACTTCGACACAACAAACCTGCCGTCTGCTGTCGAAGCGGCGATGGCCGAGGCCGCCGTGTGCTTCTCCAGCGGCTGCTACACGGCCGCAGCGATCATGATCCGCAAGACCCTTGAGGAGGTCTGCGCCGATCGACAGGCGGAGGGTGGCAACCTCAAGCAGCGCATCGAGGCGCTGAGCAAGATCGTGATACTTCCGGTAGATCTGGTTGCTGGACTGGATGCACTCCGACTGCTCGGGAACGATGCTGCGCACATCGAATCCAAGACGTTCAGTGAGATCGGTAGGCCGGAGGTTCAACTGTCGTTTGATGTGGTCAAGGAAATCCTGAAGGGCGTGTACCAGTACAGTGCCCTGATCGCTAGCTTGAACGAGCTGAAGAAGAACCAGCCGTGACTTGGGAATGGCGTGCCCTCCGCGTGCCCTAGTGAGAACGCGGCAGTGGGCTCGGGTGGTCGCTCACGGGGAGGAACCGGCCGAGCCCAGGTTCAGTGTCTGACCGCTCAGAGCAGCGGGAGGGCCTGATCCGCCTTTGCAAGGCAGCTCAGGGTTCGAGTCCCCTTGTCTCCACCCCAAGAGTGCTCCGCGTCCCTGCGGGATCGAGCAAGCTCGACACTTGATGCGCGTCGCGTTGAGCTGGGTTTGCAGCTATCAGGGAGGACGGGACAGGTGTGGAGGAGCTAGCGCAGGGAGTCTCTGGCGACGGTCACGAATTCATCAAGCATCTGTTGATGGATATCGGCGAATCCATTCACGCGCTCCACGTCCGCCCGTACCGACCGCTGGCCGGCGATGTGCTTGGTCGTGAGAGCCTTCATCGGTATGTGCTGATCCGCTAGGTGCGTCGCGAGCTTGTTTGATGCTGCCCGCACACGATCCTCATCGAATACCAGATCAGCAGCTCGGAGTGCCCGACGGTATCGAGTGGTGCTGGTTAGATGCTCTTTCCATTCGTCAAGTTCCAAGACGTCCGCCGTAGATGTGCCCGATGCGAGGATCACCGCGGCTACCTGTAGCCCTGTGCACCAGTCTCTGCCGGCATCCACGATCTCGACTGCGTGCGCACGTTGAGCCGAGCGCCGCTCGCGATCGTGGGCGACATTGGTTTTACGGTTGTCGAACCAGCCGGTTAGCAAGACGCCGCCGACGCCACCAGCGAGCGTCACAGCGCTTCCGAGGAGTCCGGAGAGCAGGTCAGCGTTCATCGTGAGTACATCCTCCTACAGGCAATCCGGCGTGCAACATCCGTGCAACTACGGATGGTCGCTGAGGGGGATTCACTGGCACTGGCGCTCGGCCCAGATGGGCCGGATTCGCGCTTGGAGATGGTGGTCAGGGGCGGTCTCGAACCGCCGACCTTCCGCTTTTCAGGAGGGCTGGCGGAACGGCGTCAGTCCAGCATCTTGCGGACCTTGCGATCAGTAATCTTCTTCGCTACACACGCCGAGCTGATCATCGCGCTCAGGTCGAATAGCAAGCGAGCCCGGTTCCCGTCCAGCAGGTACTCCCCGGTTCGGTTCGCCTCCGAGATGTAGTACTGAAGTACCAACGAAAAGACCAGAACGAACACCACCCACGAAATCCAAGCCGGGTCGACTGCGCCACCAGTTGCCGTCGGTAATGGGTCAGACTCATGTTCAGCCAGAACTGCTTCGACGAAGGCGGCATCCGGGGCGGCCTCGGTCACCGCGGTCAGGAGGCTTTGGAGTGCAGGTGTTGCCGCGATTGCTTGGGCCAACTGGGCCGCCCCCGGACGACGAACGTTCCCTATGCCAGTCGGCATGACCGGACCGATCGACTTCGCGAGTTGCGCGACCTTCGCCGGCTGATCCAGGTTCGTCGCCTTGGCCAGTTCAGCGATGTAGGAAGCAGAAGCAGTCCGAGGTCCGAGGCGGAGGTTGATGCTGGTGGTGTCGGGTCGGGTGGGGCCGATGGCTTTGGCCAGCTCGGCGATCTGGGTGGGGGAGCGGTAGCCCATGGCGTCGGCGA
>NZ_JBITDB010000002.1:844387-1027198 GCF_044453825.1 Kribbella sp. NPDC051620 | reverse complement strand
AGGTTGATGCTGGTGGTGTCGGGTCGGGTGGGGCCGATGGCTTTGGCCAGCTCGGCGATCTGGGTGGGGGAGCGGTAGCCCATGGCGTCGGCGAGCTCGGCGACCCATTTAATGGTGGAGACGAGGGGCACGCCACCGGCTTTCGTGATCTGGAAAGCCTCGGTCAGCGTGGTCATCGAGTGCGCCTTTCAAGCGGACTACCACCAAGCGTAGTTGTCACCTCAGCCAGTTCGTTACTTCTCGATCCCGGACGCGCCAGGTGTACGTGTGCAGCGCCTCGCGGAACCGCGCTCCTAGGTCAAGGAGGGAGTGGTACACCGTCGTTACACCCGGCGACGCAAAACGGCGGCTGACGATGAGCAATGTTGAGAGGACGTTTGCCCAGGTCAGCCGCCGTTTGGCGGACTACGTGCAGGTCAGGGACCTGCGTCGATCACACGTCGTAGTACAGCTCGAACTCGTGTGGGTGGGGGCGGAGGGCGATCGGGGCGATCTCGTTCTCGCGCTTGAAGTCGATCCAGGTCTCGATCAGGTCGCTGGTGAAGACGTCGCCCTCGAGCAGGAACTCGTGGTCGGCCTCGAGGGAGTCGATCACGGCCGGCAGCGAGGTCGGGACCTGGGCGACCGAGGAGTGCTCCTCGGGCGGCAGCTCGTACAGGTCCTTGTCGATCGGGTCCGCGGGCTCGATCTTGTTGCGGATGCCGTCGATGCCGGCCAGCAGCTGGGCCGAGAAGGCCAGGTACGGGTTGGACGACGGGTCGGGGCAGCGGAACTCGATCCGCTTGGCCTTCGGGTTGGACCCGGTGATCGGGATCCGGATGCAGGCCGAGCGGTTGCGCTGCGAGTACACCAGGTTGACCGGCGCCTCGAAGCCCGGCACCAGGCGGTGGTACGAGTTCACCGTCGGGTTGGTGAAGGCGAGCAGCGACGGCGCGTGCTTGAGGATGCCGCCGATGTACCAGCGGGCGACGTCGGACAGGCCGCCGTAGCCGGACTCGTCGTAGAACAGCGGGTCGCCGTTGCTCCACAGCGACTGGTGGCAGTGCATGCCCGAGCCGTTGTCGCCGAAGATCGGCTTCGGCATGAAGGTCGCGGTCTTGCCGGCCTCCCAGGCGGTGTTCTTGACGATGTACTTGAACTTCATCAGGTCGTCGGCCGCGGTGAGCAGCGTGTCGAAGCGGTAGTTGATCTCCGCCTGGCCCGCGGTGCCGACCTCGTGGTGGGCCCGCTCGACGATCAGCCCGCTGAGCTCGAGGTGCTTGGTGATGTCGTTGCGCAGGTCGGCGAAGTGGTCGACCGGCGGCGCGGGGAAGTAGCCACCCTTGTACCGGACCTTGTAGCCGCGGTTGCCACCCTCCTCGACCCGGCCGGTGTTCCAGGCGCCGGCGACCGAGTCGATGTGGTAGTAGCTCTCGTTCTGCTTCGTCTCGAACCGCACGTCGTCGAAGACGTAGAACTCGGCCTCGGGCGCGAAGAAGGCGGTGTCGGCGATGCCGGTCGACTTCAGGTACTCCTGCGCCTTGCGGGCGATGTTGCGCGGGTCGCGGCTGTACGCCTCGCCCGTCAGCGGGTCGTGGACGAAGAAGTTGATGATGAGCGTCTTGTCCGCACGGAACGGGTCGAGATACGCCGTGGTCGGGTCGGGCAGCAGGGACATGTCCGACTCGTGGATCTGCTGGAAGCCCCGGATCGACGAACCGTCGAACTGGAGGCCGTCTTCGAAGACCTCCGGACCGAAGGACCCGACCGGGACGGTGAAGTGCTGCATGATGCCCGGCAGGTCACAGAACCGGACATCGATGAACACGACGCCCTCGTCCTTGACGTAGGCGAGCAGCTCCTCAGCGCTGGAAAACATACATACTCCTCGGGGTGGCTCAGAGATTCATCTGAACGTAGGCCCTGCCGATTACTCGGTCGTGACCCCAGTGTTTCGCGGATGTTACGCCCAGCGTGTCCGCGCTGACCCACTGGTTGGGGGCGGGCGGGGAGTGAGATCCTCAACCGCCGCACTAGCCTGGTCATCATGGCATCATCTGCGCAATCCGGGGCAGGACCCACCGGAGATTTCCGATATCCGGGCAATCGGCTGGGTCTGCCGGAGTCCGGCCAGGGCTCCGTCGCCGGCTGGGGCCGCCGCCTCGCCGCCCTGTTCGTCGACTGGCTGGTAGCGGGCCTGATCGCCTCCGCGGTGGTCGGCAAACCCATCTGGGCCGGTGGCAACGACTTCAACACCGCCCAGCTGGTGATCTTCTTCGCCATGTCAGCGATCCTGGTCGGCCTGGCCGGCTCGACCATCGGCCACCGCTTGCTGGGCTTGCGAGTGATCCGCACCAAGCCAGGCGGCGAGGGCTACGCCGCCCAGGTGGGCCTGCTGGGCGGCGCGATCCGTACTCTCCTGCTCTGCCTGGTACTTCCCGCCGTGGTCTTCGACAAAGACCACCGAGGTCTCCACGACCTGGCCGCCGCCACCATCGTCGTACGGCGCTAGAGCACCCACTCGTCATCGACCAGCAGGTCCACGTTGCCGCCGGCTGTCGTGGCGGTGACCGTGAGTCCGTCTCCGCCCACCACGACGTCGGTATGGACGCGGGCGGAGTTCAGGCCGGCGGCGAACCGCTCGTCGGGGCTGAGCTCGAGGCCGCCAACGACGGCGAAGGGAAAGCTCTGCCCCCAGGCGACGTGAGCGCCGGCGTTCTCGTCGAACAACGTGTTGTGGAACACAGTGCCGGTCCGGGCCACCCGCGAGTCCCGGTCGACCAGAGCCACCTCGCCCAGACTGCGTGCGCCCTCGTCGCTGTCGAGCTGGCCGAGCGCGACGTCCGCGCCCACGTCGGCGGAGACATCGGTGATCCGGCCCGCCTCGAACGTCAACCGCAGCCCCTCGACCAGTTGCCCACCGATGACGACCGGCTTGGTCACCCGTAGTACGCCGTCCGCGCGGCGACGGTCCGGACTGGTGAAGACCTCCTCGGTCGGGATGTTCGGCATGGCGGTGATGCCCGCCTTGTCGGTGACCGATCCGCCGGTCCAGCGGTGGCCGCGGATGAGGCCGACGGTCAGGTCGGTGCCGTCACCGGAGTACCTGAGCTCGCTGATCTGCAGCGCGTCGAGGGCCAGCGCCCGAGCGGCCAAGGTCGCGGATCGGTCGCGCCACGCGGCGACCGGGTCGGCCTCGTCCAGCCGCATCGCCTGGCCGACCTCGGTCCAGAGCCGCTCGACGTCAGGCTCACCGTAGATCTGCTGAGCCCAGATCGGGTTGGGTGCCGCTACGACCGTCCACCGCCAGTGGTTGCCCATCGCGGCTTGCATCCGGGCTGTCACCTCGCCCTGGCGGACAGCGGTCAGCTTGGCCGGCTCGATTCCGGCGACCAGCGCAGGGTCCGGCGTACCGGTCAGCGCGATCGTCGCGATGCCCGCTTCGACCCACTCGCGGGTGCGCTGCAGCACCCACGGCCGGTCCGTGGTCAGCGTGTCGACCGTTGCGTGGACCAGCTCGGAGCGCCGGACCAGGCCGTCGGTCCAGAGCACCTCGACCCAGGCCGCGCCGGCCACGTAGGCCTGCTCGACGACGGCTCGGGCGACCTCCGCCTGCTCGAGGTCGGCGTTGACCACCACCCCTTGGCCTGGCTGGACGTTCACCCCCACGCGCACGACCAGTTCGGCGAAGCGGGTGAGCCGGTCGGTGGTACGGAGTCCATCGGTCATGGACCCCATCCCAGCAGAGCGCGGGGGCTAACCGAAGCGTTTCGTCAGCAGGATCTGGACGTCGTCGAGGTAGCCGGCCCGGAAGCCGGCCTCGGAGTAGGCGAGGTAGAACTCCCACATCCGGCGGAAGGTCGCGTCGAAGCCGAGGTCGGCGATGGCGGGCCAGCGCTCGATGAAGCGGTTGCGCCAGATCCGCAGCGTGCGGGCGTAGTCCATGCCCATGTGCCGCAGCACCTCGGTTTGCAGGCCGGTGTGCTGGGCCGTCACCTGCTCGATCACGTCGACGGACGGGATCAGGCCGCCGGGAAAGATGTACTTCTGCACCCAGGTGAACGTGTTGCGGGTGGCGAGCATCCGGTCGTGCGGCATCACGATCGCCTGGATGACGGCCTTGCCACCGGGCGCGAGCCGCCGCTCGATCGCATCGAAGTACACGGGCCAGTACTTCTCGCCCACTGCCTCGATCATCTCCACGCTCAGCACCGCGTCGAAGACACCGATCTGGTCGCGGTAGTCACGCAACGCGACCTGGACGCGATCGCTCACGCCCGCGTCGGCGATCCGGCGCTGGGCGAGCAGTGCCTGCTGCGAAGCGATCGTGATGGCCGTCACCCAAGCGCCGCGCTGGGCCGCCCGGATCGCCAGGCTCGCCCAGCCGCAGCCGATGTCGAGCACCCGGGAGCCGGAGACCACGCCGGCCGCGTCGAGGATCGCGTCGAGCTTGCGGAGCTGGGCGCTGGAGAGTTCGTCGTACGACGCCGTCGCCAGGTCCGACTCGGGTTGCTGGTCGAACAGTGCCGCGGAGTATGTCAGCGACGGATCGAGGAACTCGCTGAACATCGCGTTGCTCAGGTCGTAGTGGCGGCTGATATTCTCCCGCGCGCCGGCCCGGTCGTTCTCCTGGTCGCCAGGCTGGGACCGGGTCACCAGCCAGCGCAGGGACTGCGCCCACTTCGGCAGCAGGTGCCGGTCCTGCTCGGAGCTGAACCGCTGCGCGAACGGCAGCAGCAGATCGGCCAGGTCGGTGCCCGGCTCCGGGTCCCAGTCACCGGCCAGGTACGCCTCGCCGAAGCCGGAGCCCGCGTCGTGACCGAGCCGGTCCAGGAACGGTCCGGTGCGGTGCACCTGCATCGCCGGGCCGCCGAGGCCGTAGCTGCGGTTGTCGAGGGTGATGGTGGCAGGCAGATCCCGCGCGATGAAGCGCAGGGCGGCGTGCGCGCCGGCCCGGCGTACCGGGTTGGAGCGCGGGGCCGCGAGGGACGGCCACGTCTCCACCGCCGGCTCATGCACCGCGGTGAATAGATCGGTCATCTGTCCCTACCCCTGGTCTCTCATCCCGTCCCTGGTCGCACCCTAAGGCCGATGACCGGCTTGCGGGCGCGACACGAGGCACAAGAAAGTCCTCACGTGAGGAAAACGGCCGTGGGGCCTGTTGCGTTACGGTCAGCGGCCCGTCAGCGACCTTTCATGGCCTGGCGGGCGCCCTTCATGCTGGTGGGGAGCGGGCCCTTGGGCATGGGGACCTGCGGGCGGACGGCGTCGAGCGCCTTCAGCCGCTGGAGCAGGTCGGTGATCTCGGACGGTTGCAGCGCCTGCGGGAGCTTCATCACGTGCTTGGTCAGCTTGCGGATGTCGATCTCGCCCTCGCCCTTGCCGGCGACGAGCTGGATCACGGGGGCGCCACCGGCGACCCGGCTGTGCTTCTTGCCCTCGGCCTGGAGCAGGTTCTTCACCCGGCTCGGCTGACCCTCGCCGACCAGCACGATGCCCGGCCGGCCGACCACCCGGTGCACGATGTCGGCGTTCTTGGTGACCGCGACGGCCGGTGTCACGTTCCAGCCGCGGCGCAGCGTCTGCAGCGCCGAGGCGGCCGCGCCGGCCTGGCCCTCGATCTGGCTGTACGCCGCCTTCTCGACCCGGCGGCCGAAGATGATGGTGGCGGCCAGGAAGCCCAGCGCCACGCCCAGCGGGATCCAGACCATCAGCGGCCCGACCAGCACACCGACGACGACGAACACCGCGACCACGGCCAGGAAGATCCCGGCCAGGATCAGCCCGATGCGTGGGTCGGACTTCTTGGTCAGCTGGTAGGCCGACCTGATCTGCTTGAGCCGGCCGGTCTTCTCTTCGGGTGCGTCGTTCTTGGCCATCTCTACCTTTGTCCGTGTGTTCTTGTGCGGTCTGTCCTAAGCATCCTGGGTGGCGGAGGTCATCCGCGACTCCACAGCCTGACGGTACAGCCGACCGGCCCGGTACGACGAACGCACCAGCGGGCCCGACATGACTCCGGCGAAGCCGATCTCCTCGGCCTCCTCCTGCATCTCGACGAACTCCTCCGGCCGGACCCAGCGCTCGACCGGGTGGTGCCGCACCGACGGGCGCAGGTACTGGGTGATGGTGATGATCTCGCAGCCGGCGTCGTGCAGGTCGGTCAGCGCCTGGCTGACCTCCTCGCGCGTCTCGCCCATGCCGAGGATCAGGTTGGACTTGGTGACGAGGCCGTAGTCGCGGGCCTGGGTGATCACGTCGAGCGACCGCTCGTAGCGGAAGCCCGGCCGGATCCGGCGGAAGATCCGCGGCACCGTCTCGACGTTGTGCGCGAACACCTCCGGGCGGGACGAGAACACCTCGGCCAGCTGCTCCGGTACGGCGTTGAAGTCCGGCGCGAGCATCTCGACGCCGGTACCGGGGTTCAGCGCGTGGATCTGGCGGATCGTCTCGGCGTACAGCCAGGCGCCGCCGTCCTCGAGGTCGTCGCGCGCGACACCGGTCACGGTCGCGTAGCGCAGGCCCATCTTGACCACGGACTCGGCCACCCGGCGCGGCTCGTCACGGTCGAGGTCCTGCGGCTTGCCGGTGTCGATCTGGCAGAAGTCGCAGCGCCGGGTGCACTGGTCGCCACCGATCAGGAAGGTCGCTTCGCGGTCTTCCCAACACTCGAAGATGTTCGGGCAACCGGCCTCCTGGCACACCGTGTGGAGCTCCTCGGACTTCACCAGTTTCTGCAGCTTCTGGTACTCCGGGCCCATCTTGGCGCGCGTCTTGATCCACTCGGGTTTGCGCTCGATCGGGGTCTCCGCGTTGCGCACTTCGAGTCTGAGCAGCTTCCGTCCTTCTGGGGCGATCGTCACGCCCACCAGAGTACGCGGCGCTCCGACACGCCCGGCGCCCCCACCCGTAGGCTGGGCAACCATGTCTCCCTCGCAGCCCGTACTGCGCTCCGCCACGGCGGAGGCCCAGCCACAGCCTGTGACGAACACCACCGAATGGCAGCGGCCCGGCCCCACCCGGCGTCAGCTCCAGCAGGATGTGTGGCTCGGGCTCGGGATGGCTGTGGCCGGCGTCATCGGCACCGACCTGGCCCGGAGTACGTCCGGGATCCCCGTCGACCTGGGCTTCGGTGGGGTCGGGGCGTACGTCCTGAGCGCGGCCGTGGCGCTGCCACTGTGCCTGCGACGGCGGTACCCGCTGTCCGTCCTGGTCGTCGTCTCGGTGCTGTTCTTCGTGAACGGTGAGTGGAACACCTTCGCCTTCGCCGGCAACCTGGTCACCCAGGCGACCCAGTTCATGGCGATCTACGCGGCCGTCGCGTGGGCCCGGGACCGGCGCCGGATGAAGCTGACGATGATCGTCGTGTTCGTCGGCATGTTCGGCTGGCTCGCCTGGGGTTTCGTGCGGGCGCTGAACAACGACTCGGTCAAGGGCCCAGGCGGCGGCGTGCTCTCGGTCTACGTCTCCTTCGTGCTGCTGAACTTCGCGCTGAACGTCCTGTACTTCTTCGGCGCCTACTTCTGGGGCCGGACCGCGTGGGGTGTCGCGCGGCAGCGGCACGAGCTCGAGCAGCAAGCCGTCGAGCTCGCCACCCAGCAGCAGGCGAACGCGCGCCGGGCGGTGATCGACGAGCGGCTGCGGATCTCCCGGGAGCTGCACGATGTGGTCGCGCACCACATCAGCAGCATCGGCATACAGGCTGGTGGCGCGCGCCGGGTGATGGAGTCCGATCCGGAGGCGGCGAAGAACGCGCTGAGCGTGATCGAGAACTCCAGCCGGACCGCGGTCAACGAGATGCGCCAGTTGCTGGGGATGCTGCGGGCCGCCGATCCTGAGCTGGACGACGATCTCGGCGTACCGGCCGGGAAGGCGCCGCAGGCCGGTGCTGATCGGTTGCCCGCGCTGGTGTCGACGGCGAACAGCGAGGGATTGTCGGTCGGGTTCCATCAGATCGGCCAGCCGGTGACGCTGCCGGAGACGGTCTCGGTGTCGGTCTACCGGATCGCGCAGGAGGCGCTGACGAACGTTCGCCGGCACTCGACCGCCCGCAGCGCGCACGTCACGTTGCGCTACCTCGCCGACACCGCGGTCGAGGTCGAGGTGATCGACGACGGCCGCCCGAAGCACGCGCCGGTCGGCAGCCGGCTCGGCCACGTCGGCATCCGTGAGAGGGTCAGCCTGCTCGGTGGCGAGAGCGAGATCGGCCCCCGCCCGGTGGGCGGCTTCCGCGTCCGCGCCCGGATCCCGTTGCAGCCCGCGATCGTCTCTTCCGAGGGAGAAGTACAAGCATGAGCGAGGCCGGTACGCCGATGCGCGTCCTGCTCGTCGACGACCAGGACCTGGTCCGGGCGGGGTTCCGGATGATCCTGTCCGTCGAGCCCGGCATCCAGGTGGTGGGGGAGGCAGCCGACGGCGAGAAGGCGGTCGAGCTCGCGCTGGAACTGCGCCCCGACGTGGTCCTGATGGATGTCCAGATGCCCGGCCTCGACGGCATCGCCGCGACCCAGCGGATCGTCAGCGCCGACGCCGGCAAGGTGATCATCCTGACCACCTTCGACCGCGACGACTACCTGTTCGAGTCGCTGGGCGCGGGCGCCAGCGGCTTCCTGCTGAAGAACACCGCCCCCGAAGACCTGGTCGAAGCCATCCAGGTGGTCCACTCCGGCCACGCCCTGCTGGCCCCCGAGGTCACCCGCCGCGTCATCAAGCGCTTCACCGGCGGCGGCGAACGCGTCTACCGCCCCGACCTGGTCGCCGACCTCACCGAACGCGAACGCGAGGTCCTCGGCCTGATCGCCCGCGGCCTCACCAACACCGAGATCGCCACCTCCCTGTTCGTCGGCGAGGCCACGGTGAAGACCCACGTCTCCCGGGTCCTGCTCAAACTCGGCCTCCGCGACCGCGTCCAAGCAGTCGTCTTCGCCTACGAATGCGGCCTCGTGATACCGGGCGACGAGCACTGACCGGTGAGCTGACTGTCCCCCCTGCGGATGACCTGGGTGATCACACTGCGGGGCGACGTACTGCGGGGTGGTGGATGGCTAGCGTGGTGGCTGCTCCTGGTGATGGGAGTGGATCGGGTGGATGCCTGGTTCTGGGGGCCGGAGCAGTAGAGGAACGGTGAACGGGATGCTGAGCGTGGCTGGGTTGACCCGGCGGTTCGGTGAGCACCTCGCGCTGGATGACGTGAGCTTCGACGTACGACCGGGTCGGATGACCGGGTTCGTCGGCGCCAACGGGGCCGGCAAGACGACGACGATGCGGATCATCCTGGGGGTGCTGGCGCCCAGCGGTGGCGCGGTGACCTGGAATGGCGAGCCGTTGTCGGCCGAGGTGCGCCGCGACTTCGGGTACATGCCCGAGGAGCGTGGGTTGTACCCGAAGATGAAGATCCGCGAGCAGTTGATCTTCTTCGGCCGGCTGCACGGCCTCGGGTCGCGAGCCGGCGAGCGGGCCGACAAACTGCTGTCCCGGCTCGGGCTGACCGAGCGGGCGGGGGACACCTTGGAGACGCTGTCCCTGGGCAATCAGCAGCGGGTGCAGATCGCTGCCGCGCTGATTCACGAGCCGATCGCGCTGGTGATGGACGAGCCGTTCAGCGGCCTCGACCCGCTGGCTGTCGACGCGATGGTGGACCTGTTGCGCGAAGAGGTCACCCCGGAGGTACCGGTGCTGTTCTCCAGTCATCAGCTGGAGCTGGTCGAGCGGTTGTGCGACGACTTGGTGGTGCTGTCGCGCGGCAAGGTGGTTGCTGCCGGCCCTGTTTCCGAACTGGCTGCTGGGCCGACTACGACGTACCGGCTGGTCGTCGGTGGGGATGCGGGGTGGCTGCGCGACATACCGGGGATCAAGGTGCGTGACGTGGCCGGCGCGACGGCGCTCTTCGACGTCGGGTCCGACGACGATGGGGGCCTTGTGCAACGAGTTCTGCGACAGGCGATGGACCGCGGGCCGGTACTCGAGTTCGCGCCCGAACGGCAGGCGCTCAGTGACGTCTTCCGGGAGGCGACCCGATGAACAATGAGACCCTACGGCACCCGTGGCAGCTGGTGGCCGAGCGCGAGATCAGCACCAAGCTGCGCGACAAGACCTTCCTCGGCTCGACGGCGTTCATGCTGATCGTCGTCCTGGCCGCGACCATCATCCCGGCGCTGATCTCGGGGATGGGCGGCAAGGACAAGATCGCCGTACTGGATGACTCCGGCGCCAGGATCGTGGCCGTCGCGGACGCGATCCAGGGTGGCGACAGCTACGAAGCCACCCGTACTGCGGACGTGGCGTCGGCCGAGAAACTCGTGCGGGACGGCGACGTGAAGGCGGCGTTGCTGCCGGGCAAGGACGGATTCGAAGTACTCGGGAAACAACGCATCGACAGCGAACTGCAGAACAACCTGCGGGAAGCGGCCGTCAATCTCGGGATGGAGCACAACGCGGGGCGGGTCGGTCTGACGCCGGAGCAGTTGCGGGCCGGTACCGCTGTGCAGGAGAGGTTGCTCGATCCGGGGCCATTGCCCGAGGTGGTGGCCGGGTTCGTGAACATCGGGCTGGCGCTGATCTTCTACATCACCGCCCTCAGTTTCGGCATGATGATCGCGCAGAGCGTCGTACAGGAGAAGGAGAGCCGGGTGGTCGAGATCCTCGCCGCCGCGATCCCGATCCGGGCGCTGCTGTGGGGCAAGGTGATCGGCAACACGGTGCTCGCGCTCGGGCAGATCGTGGTGATCGCGGTCGCCTCGCTGATCGGGCTGCTGGTGACCGATCAGGCCGACATCCTCAAGGTGATCGCGCCGGTCGCCGGCTGGTTCGTGGTGTTCTTCGTGCTCGGGTTCGTCGCGCTGGCAGGGCTCTGGGCGGTGGCTGGGTCGCTGGCCACCCGGCAGGAGGATCTCGGCTCGACGACGTTGCCCGGGCAGATGATCCTGATGGTCCCGTTCTTCTTCTCGGCCTTCGCCGGCGCCGAGGCCAAGACGGTGGCTTCCTTCGTACCGATCGCCTCGTCGATGTCGATGCCGGGGCGAATGCTGACCGAGCACGTGCCGCTGTGGCAGCCGCTGGCCGCGATCGCGATCCTGGTGGTGACGACGGTGCTGATCGTCCGGCTCGGCGCCCGGCTGTACGAGCGGACGCTGCTGCAGACCGGGCGGAAACTCGGTTACCGAGAGGCGATCTCACTCAAGGCGTCCTGACTTATCGTGAGATTCCGGCCGACGTTACACGAATTTAGTGGGCTGTGACGAAACCGCAATACGCGGCGACTGTATACCTACGCGGTGGGTCGACTACGGTCACAACGCATGAACGTCGAGCTGCGCCACCTGCGGGTGGTGGTCCTGGTGGCAGAAGCGGGGTCCGTCGGCCGGGCCGCCCGCTGGCTGAAGGTGAGCCAGCCGAGCCTGACGGCGCAGCTCAAGCGGATCGAGTCGGCCTTCGGCGGTGAGCTGTTCGAGCGCTCCCGCACGGGCGTCACGCCGACTGCTCTGGGCCGGTACGCCGTGGATCGGGCGCGGGCGATCCTCGTCGACGTGGACCACCTGTCGGCGACGGTGTCGGCGATGACGGCGGTGGAGTCGAGCGCGGTCCGGCTCGGCGGGTTCCCGACGGCGCCGATGTCGGGGATCGCGAGCCGGCTGCGCGATCACGGTGAGATCGAGCAGGTCAGCATCGAGGTCGAGTGGGCCACCAGCGTGCTGTTGCAGCAGTTGGAGAACGGGCGGCTCGACTTCGCGTTGCTGCGGGAGTTCCCGGGATTCGAGCTGCGGTTGCCGAGCGGGGTCGAGGCTTGCACGATCGTCGAGTCGGAGTCGGCTTACGTAGTACTGGCGGCTGATCATCCGCTCGCCGTGGCGACCCGGCATCGTGGCGAGATCGAGCTGGCGAGCCTGGCCGATGAGGAGTGGATCGGGGAGCCGCCGGACGACAGCGGGTTCCATGTGTTGTTCCGGGGGGCTTGTGAGCATGCCGGGTTCCAGCCGCGGATCGAGCATCACTCGGTGGACACGTCGGTGCTGATGGGATTCGTGACGAGCGGGCAGGGCGTGGCGTTGATCTCGCCTACGTCGTACCGGATGTTGTCGTCCGAGGTCACCACCCGGCCGTTGGTGGGGAATCCGATCCATCGGCGGCTGATGCTTGCTTGGAGCACCGATTCTCCGCGGGCGCAGATGGCGGGGGATGTGTGCCAGATGGCGATCCATGCCTACGACGAAGCCTTTGCCGAGCATGCTCGGTGGGGTCAGCATCAGCGGATGCACGTCGCCTGAAACTTAGAAGAGCCTCCGCTTTGGCGGAGGCTCTTCTACTTGGGCTGCTTGGTTGTCAGCTCCGGAACTGGCCCGGAAGCTCCATCCGCTGGGTGGTCTGCGCGGGCGGGTTCTCGAACGCGCCGACGAAGAATTCGCCGGTGTCATCCACGTCCGGCGGATCCATCCGCTCCCGGTACTGCTGGCCCATCTCTTCCTTGCGCAACGAAGCCTTGGGTGCTTCCGGCCGCGCGACCGGCATCGGCTGGGTGGCCTCGCCGCCGTCGTCACCCTGCGAACTTGCGCCCTGCGGTCCGCCAACCTGCGGTGCGGCGCTGGGAGCACCACCCGCGACCCGAGGCGCAACAGGCTTCACAGCCTCCGGCTCAGGCACCGGCACAACAGTCTCCTCATCCCGATCCTCAACCGGCTGCGCAGCAGCGTCCGCCGGCTCTTCGACGGGCACCCGCTGTGTCGCGGCGGGCTCTTCCATCGGCACCCGCTGTGTTGCAGCCTCCGCGGGCTCTTCTGTTGCCACGTGCTGCGTAGCAGCTTCTTCCGTGGGGACCTGCTGTGTGGCGGCTTCGTCGGGCGCTGCCTGCTGGGTGGTGGGTGCTTCGTCCGTGCTGACAGCCTGGGTCTCGACCTCGTCCGGTGCCTCTGCAGGCTCCTCGTCGTAGCTGTCGGCAACGGTCTTCTCACCGGCAGGAACCATCACGGTCTCGTCGGCGTCCGTGGGAACGAGCCGCGTCTCGTCGCGATCGTCGTCGTACTCCGCCGGCGCCTCGGACCGGGAGAACTGCGCCGTCTGCTCGTCCGCCTGGTTCCGCGGCGTGAACGGCGCCGGCTCCTCCTCGAACAGGTCGTCGTAGTTGCTGTTCCCGAAGTTGTTCCCGAACCGGTCGTCCGGCTGGTAGTCGCCCCCGGCAACCGGATACCCGGCCACCGGCGGCTGCGGCATCTGCTGCGCCTGCACCGCGGCCTCCTGCTCACGCTGCCGGCGCTCCGCCTCCACCCGCTCGCGCCGGCGCCGCTGCACCGACCGCACGATCGACTGGATCCCGAACACCAACGAGATCACCGCGAGAATCGGCACCACACCATTGCCGGTGTACTGCTTGATCCCGTCGATCATCCCCGTCGTCACCCCGGGAACGTCGTTGAGGAAGTTCGTCATCCGGTTGGGGATCCAGTGCACGGTGTAGATCATCGCGCCGAAGGTCAGCGCCGCTCCGATCGCCGCGGCCCCGGAGAAGTACGACACCACGGCCCAGAAGATCAGCGCACCGATGCCGTAGGCAAGCGCCATCTCCTTCGCGTTCAGCTTGATACCGCCGTCCGCCGCGAGGACGCCGAACATGGCCGGCCCGACGAGCGCTACCGCGATGCCAAGGAGGAAGCCGAGAAATTTGGACACATCCCCACCGTAGCGACGTTTACGCTCCGCACAGCGCAGACACTTCGCGCAATCTTTACGCTCCGTCCCGCGCGAGCAAGCGATCAGGCGGAACGTTCGCCCCGGGCCGTCAGACGATCAGGCCGTACGGTCCGCTCCGTGCGGTCAGACCGTGAGGCCGTACGTGATACCGGTCGGCGCCGGGTCGTCTTGGTGATCGAGGTCCGGTGTGCGCTCGTACTCCTGCCAGGACAGCAGCACATCCAGGTGCCGCCGGACCGGCTCGAGCACCTCGGCGATGGACACGTCCCGGCCGAGCTCCTTTGACAGCGTCGTCACGTCGGCATCGGCGATCCCGCACGGCACGATCCGGTCGAACCAGGTCAGGTCGTTGTCGCAGTTCAGCGCGAACCCGTGCATCGTGACGCTCTGCGCCACCCGGATCCCGATCGCCGCGATCTTCCGCTCCCGCCCGCGCTCGTCGGCCGGCACCCAGACGCCGCTGCGGCCCTTGACCCGCCCGGTCCGTACGCCGAGCTCACCGCAGACCGCGATCAGCGCCTCTTCCAGCCGGCGCACGTAGTCCACGACGTACACGTGTGAGGCCAGCTTGACGATCGGATACCCCACCAGTTGGCCGGGTCCGTGCCAGGTGATCTTGCCGCCGCGGTCGACGTCGACCACCGGCGTACCGTCCACTGGTCGCTCGTGTGGCTCGGTGCGCTTGCCGGCGGTGTAGACCGGCGGGTGCTCCAGCATGATGACCGTGTCGGGCCCGGTGCCTTCGGCAACCTGCGCGTGCAGCCGTCGTTGCTCGGCCCAGGCCGTCTCGTAGTCAACCGCGTCAGCGCCGAAACCGGCCTCCACATACTTGATAGCCCTCACGCCTTCGAGTGTAGGCGGCCGCTCCCGCGACCGTTCGCCGCCATCCACAGGACCCCGGTCCCGGCGGTGGCTGTGGATAACTTCCGGGGCGCCGGCGCCGATCCGGGCACTCTCTTGGGTATGGAATCCGAAGACATCTCCGGCTACAGCTTGCGCCGTGGGCTCGGGTCTGGCTCGGCCGGTACCGTCTGGCTGCTCCGGGACCTGGCCACCGGGCGGCACGCTGTGCTCAAACGCATCCCGAAAACCGCAGTCCTGGCGCCGAACGAGTTCATCGGCGACCTCGACCTCGTCCGCACCATCGACCATCCGCACATCGCCCGCCTGCTCGAGGTCAGACAGTCCGACCGAGAGTGGCTCCTCTTCAGCCAGTACGTCGCTGCCGGCACGCTCACGTCCCTGCTCGAGCGCCGCGGCACGCTCTCGCCAGGCGAACTGGTGACCCTCATCAGCCCGTTGGCCCAAGGCCTGTCCGCCTTGCACCAGAGCGGTCTCACCCACGGTCACCTGGACCTCAACGACATCATGTTCGACGCCGACGGCCGCCCTGTCATCACCGATGCCGGCCTCCGTGCCCTGACGCCGCCCAGCACCCCCGAAGCCGACCTCGCAGCCCTGGGCGCCATCGCTCATCAGGCCGGCGGCACCCCGAAGACCTTTCCCTCATCCCTCTTCACCACCACCGCAGCTCTCCTGGCCCAGCAAACCCTCCACCGGGCGACCCCACTCCCCATCTCCCTCAACTTCACCCAGGACCCCGAGCCCGCCACGCCAAGCCCACCTTCGCCCGCTACGCCTCCTGCCTTGAGCCTCCGGCGACCTCAGCCACCAACCCCAAAGCGCGGCGGCACCCGCCAATCCGCACTGAAGTTCCTGCGCACCAAACGCGCCGCCTACGGCATCCTCGCGGCCTGCGGAGCGGGTGCGGTGACAACCCTGGTCATCGGCCTGGCAGCCGTCGGCGTCCTCGGTCACCCAGCCACCAACTCCACCGCCGCCGCAGACCAGCCCACCCGGCCAACCACCCCACACCAGCCGGCAACTCAACCGCCCACTCCAGCGACTCCACCGCGCAGTCCAGCAGTTCACTCGACCCGGACCGCGGACAGCAGGAAGTGGTTGCAGACCTTGCAGGCTTTGGATGTACGCCGCTCCCGCGCCTTCGCCACGCTCGACCCCACTGAGCTGAACGCCGTCTACGTCCCCGGCAGCTCACCCTGGTCCGCCGACCGCGAGCTCCTGTCCTCCTACCGAAAGCAGCAACTCCGCATCGAAGGACTCCGCCTCCAGATCCAGTCCGTGACCGTGGAAACCCCAGGCAAGACAACGGTCGTACTACGAGTAGTCGACCGCTTCGTCGCCGGCGTGGCAGTCAACCCGGCCGGCCAACGAACAACCTTCCCACCAGGCAAACCGACCACCCGCCGAGTCACCTTGACGGCAGCCGCCACCACCTGGCGCATCTCCGCGATAGCCAAAGCATGACCAGCCAGAAGCGTCCGTTACGCGAGGGCGGACTGCAGCGCGGTTTCTGCTGTGGGGTGTTTGAAGGTGTAGGAGGAAGAGAGCAGTGCGTTGGGGAGTGCGCGCTTGCTGCCGATCAACTCCCAGGCGAACTCGCCCAGCACAGTGGTAAGGACGAACGACGGGACCGGCAGCAGCGTCGGTCGGTGCAGTGCAGCACCCAGGGCCTTCGTGAACTCCTGGTTGGTGGTGGGCTCCGGCAGCGTGACGTTCACCGGCCCGGAGACCTGGTCGTTTTCGGCGCAGTGCCGGACCGCGCCGAGCCAGTCGGCCAGCGAGACCACCGGGAAGTACTGCTTGCCAGAGCCGAGCCGTCCACCGAAGCCCACCCGGAATGGCAACGAGAGCAACTGAAACGCGGGCGCCGAGCGGTCGAGTACGACGCCCGTGCGCAACGCGATGACCCGGCAACCGGCCTCGCGCGCCGGGTCGGCAGCGCCTTCCCAGACCCGCACCACCTCGGCCAGGAACCCATCGCCGAGTTCGGACTCCTCGGTGAGGATCTGATCGCCACAGTCCTTGCCGTAGCCACCGATACCGCTCTGGCTCATGAACACCGGCGGCCGCTCGAGCCGCGTGGCGGCCTCGGCCAGCGTGGCGGTCGTACTGACCCGGCTCTCCCGGATCGCATTCCGGTACTTCGGGGTCCACGGCCGGCCGATGTTCGCGCCGGCCAGGTTGATCAGGACGTCGGCGTTCTCCAGAGCGGAGGGATCCAACTGTCCACGCGCGGGGTCCCACCGGACCTCGCTCGGCTGGGACGGCTCACGCCGTACCAGCCGGACGACCTGGTGGCCGCCGGCCAGCAGGTCCCGCGCCAATGCCTTGCCGAGGAAGCCGGACGAACCGGCGAGCACATATTTCACGAGTCACAGCTCCGGCTTCCCAGGCCGGCCGCGGCCGGCCTGACCTTGGTCGAATCGGTCAGGCCGGGGCGGCGGCCTCTGCTCCTTGCATCCGTTGCCGGATCAGACGTCGAACTGGGCTTCCTCGAGCCGCTGCTTGACCGCGGTCAGGTAGCGGGCCGCGTCGGCGCCGTCGACCAAGCGGTGGTCGTAGGTCAGCGCCAGGTAGACCATCTGCCGGATCGCGATCGTCTCGCCGAGCTCCGGGTGGGTGATGACGACCGGGCGCTTGACGACCGAGCCGGTCCCGAGCATGCCGACCTGCGGCTGGTTCAGGATCGGGGTGTCGAACAGCGCGCCCCGGCTGCCGGTGTTGGTGATCGTGAAGGTGCCGCCCGCCATCTCGTCCGGCAGCACCTTGTTGGTGCGGACCCGGGCGGCCAGGTCGGCGATCTTCTTGGCCAGGCCGGCGATGTTCAGGTCACCGGCGTTGTGCACGACCGGGACCATCAGGCCCTTCTCGGCGTCCACGGCGATGCCCAGGTGCTCGGCGGCGTGGTAGGTGACCTCGCCGGCCTCGTCGTTGATCGAGGCGTTCAGCTTCGGGTACTGCTTCAGCGCGTCCACCGCGGCGAGCGCGAAGAACGGCAGGAAGGACAGCTTGACGCCCTCGCGGGCCTCGAACTCGGCCTTCTTCGCGTTCCGGAGCTTGGAGATCTCGGTGACGTCGACCTCGACCACGGTGGTCAGCTGCGCCGACACGTGCAGCGAGTTGACCATGTGGCTGGCGATGGCCTTGCGGATCCGGCTCATCTTCTCGGTCGTGCCGCGCAGCGGGCTGACCGGCGCTGCCGTCTTCGCCGCGGGGGCGGACGCGGAGGCCGGCGCTGCGGCAGCTGCCGGAGCTGCTGCGGCCGCGGCCTTCTGGGCCTCGGCAGCGGCGAGCACGTCCTGCTTGCGGATGCGGCCACCGACGCCGGTGCCCTGGACGCTGCCCAGGTCGACCGAGTGCTCAGTCGCCAGCTTGCGGACGAGGGGGGTGACGTAGTTCGGGCCCTCTGACGAAGACCCGTTCGACGACGCGGCCGGAGCCTGTCCGCCCTGCGGAGCCGGCGCCTGAGCCGCAGGCTGCGCCGCCTGAGGCGCGGGAGCCGACTGCTGCGGTGCCTGGGCAGCCGGAGCCTGCGGTGCGGGTGCCTGGTTGGTCGGAGCCTGGGCCGCGGGTGCCGACTGCGGGGCCGGTGCTTGCGCGGGCGGTGCCTGCGGTGCGGGTGCCTGCGCGGCCGGAGCCTGGGCAGCGGGAGCCTGGGCTGCCTGCGGAGCCGGAGCTGCGGCGGGTGCCTGCTCGGCCTGCTGAGCGGGTGCCTGCTCGGCCTGCTGGGTGGCCTGCTCGTTGGAGGGGGCCGACTGGGACGGAGCTGAGGCGGCGGGGGCTGCGTCGCCCGAGCCGACGATGGCGAGTTCGGCGCCTACCTCGACGGTTTCGTCTTCGGCGACCTTGATCTCCAGCAGCTTGCCGGCCACTGGGGAGGGGATCTCGGTGTCGACCTTGTCGGTGGAGACCTCGAGGAGCGGCTCGTCGACGGCCACGTCGTCGCCGACCTGCTTCAGCCAGCGGGTCACCGTGCCCTCAGTAACACTCTCACCCAGCGCAGGCAGCGTTACCGAAGTACCGGAGCTGGAACCACCAGAGGCGGCCGGAGCGGCTTGGGCCGGGGCTTCCTGCGCGGCCGGAGCCGGTGCGGCCTCAGCAGCAGGTGCCTCCTGAGCCGGGGCTTCGGCGGCAGGTGCGGCTGGGGCCTCCTCAGCCGGGGCCTCCTCAGCCGGAGCCTTCTGAGCGGGGGCCTCCTCGGCAGGGGCAGCCTGGCCGTTGGACGAGCTGTCGGAGCCGGTGGATTCGCCGGCGTCGCCGATGACCGCCAGTTCGGCGCCTACCTCGACGGTTTCGTCCTCGGCGGCCTTGATCTCCAGGAGAGTGCCGGCCACGGGGGAGGGGATCTCGGTGTCGACCTTGTCGGTCGAGACCTCCAGCAGGGGCTCGTCGACAGCAACCGTGTCACCGACCTGCTTGAGCCAGCGGGTGACGGTTCCTTCGGTGACGCTCTCCCCGAGGGCCGGCAGGGATACAGAGGTCGGCATGACGGTCGTTGCTCCTTCGTCTATTCGGTTCGAGTTCAGCCTACGGTGCCGCCCGAACCGGCGGGATCTGGGTCAGCAGGACCCGCCGGCAGGGACGGTCAGAATCTATTCGTGCCTGTGTTTATTCATGAAAGTGCAGAGGCTTGCCGGCCAGCGCCATGTGCGCCTCGCCGAGGGCCTCGTTCTGGGTCGGGTGGGCGTGCACCAGCGGCGCGACGTCGGCGGGGAAGGCCTCCCAGTTGTAGATCAGCTGCGCCTCGCCGATCAGCTCGCCGACCCGGGATCCGACCATGTGCAGGCCGACCACGGCGCCGTCCTTGGCCCGGACCAGCTTCACGAAGCCCTGGGTCTTCAGGATCTGGCTCTTGCCGTTGCCGCCGAGGTTGTAGTTGAGGATCTCGACCTCGCCGTACTTCGCCTTGGCCTGCTCCTCGGTCAGGCCGACGGAGGCGACCTCGGGCTCGGAGTAGGTGACGCGTGGGATGCCGAGCTCGTCGATCGGGGCCGGGTTCAGCCCGGCGAGGTGCTCGGCGACGAAGATGCCCTGCTGGAAGCCGCGGTGCGCGAGCTGCAGGCCGGGCACGATGTCGCCGACCGCGTAGACGCCCGGCACGCTGGTCTGCAGGTGCGCGTCGACGGTGACGAAGCCGCGGTCGAGCGCGATCCCGACCTCCTCGTACCCGATCCCGGCCGTGTTCGGCCCGCGGCCGACCGCGACCAGCAGCACCTCGGCCTCGATCACCTCGCCACCGGCGACGGTGACCCGGACCCCGTTGTCGTGGGTGTCGACGGACTCGAACGGAGTACCGGTCTTGAAGTTGATCTTGCGCTTTCGGAACGCACGCTCGAGCGTCTTGCTGCAGTCGGCGTCCTCGGCCGGTACCAGCCGGGGCAGCGCCTCGACGATCGTCACCTTGGTGCCGAACGAGGTCCAGGCGCTGGCGAACTCGACGCCGATCACGCCGCCGCCGAGGATCACCGCGGACTCGGGCACCCGGTCCAGCGTCAGCGCGTGCTCACTCGCGATCACCCGGTTGCCGTCGAGTTCCAGCCCGGGCAGCGAGCGGGAGTACGAGCCGGAGGCGATGATGACGTTCTTGCCGGTGTACGTCGTGCCGTTGACCGCGACCGTGGTCGGCGAGGTCAGTCGTCCCTCGCCCTCGATCACGGTGATGCCGCGGGACTTGATCTGCCCCTGCAGGCCCTTGAAGAGCCGGTCGACGACACCGTCCTTGTACTTGTTCACGCCGCCCATGTCGACACCCTCGAGCGTCGTCCGGACGCCGAACTGCTCGCCCTCGCGGGCCGAGTCGGCCACCTCGGCGGCATGCAGCAGAGCCTTGGTCGGGATGCAGCCACGGTGCAGGCAGGTGCCGCCGAGCTTGTCCTTCTCCACCAGTGCGACCGACATCCCCAGTACTGCGGCCCGCAGCGCGGCGGCATAGCCACCACTGCCTCCGCCGAGGATCAACAGGTCGTACGTCGTGCTGCTGTCTGCCGTGTTCGTCACGAGTTCCTCCGTGGGGCGTCAAGGTCGGCGGGCGGCCCCGGATCGCGGAGTTCCGGCCCGGGCGTCATCTTGTCACCGTCGGCGGTCCGGGTCGCCTCCGGGCCGGATTTGCCGGAATAGTGGACACTTGCTCCCATGAAGTGGTTCGGTCGCCGGCAGAAGCCGGGCACGATGCGCAAGTCGGACACGCCCGACCAGGCGCACCTGCGGGAGTTCGCCCAGACGCGGCAGGGCGTCGAGGGTTTCGTCGAGCCGCGCACCGCGGTGACGGACTACACCCTGCTACTGGTAGCCATCGACGGCGAATGGACCCGCCGCCGCGTCCCCTCGGTCCAATGGGCCCACCAGTTCGCCAACAAGATGGGCGTCCCCTCCTACGACGCCGCCGTGGTCGGCTACCCACCCCGCATGCGCGAATACAACGCCCGCATGAAAAAGAACGGCCTCGCCTAACCCTTCAGAGGATGGGCACGCGGGCTCTGACAGCGCCCGCGAGTTCGGTGTCCACGGTGCCCACCAGTAGGTCGGCCTCCGCGGCCAGCCGAGCGCGGGTGTGCCCCAGCGGATCGATCAGCGCGCTGCGGCCGATACCGAGCGGGTCTGTACCGACCGGCGGAGTCCAGGACTGGTCGCAGGCAAGCAGCCAGGATTGGGCGTCGGATGCTCGGGCTCGGGTCAGCAGGTCCCACTGCTCTTCTTTGCCGGGGCCGGCGCCCCAGGAGGCTGGTACGACGATCAGTTCTGCTCCGGCTCGGCCCAGGGCGGTGAACTGGGCGGCGAAGCGTAGGTCGTAGCAGGTGGCCAGGCCGACTTGGATGTCGTTCAGTTCGAAGGTCACCAGGTCTTTGCCGGGGGCGACCAGGTCGGACTCGCGGGAGCCGAAGGCGTCGTAGAGGTGGATCTTGCGGTAGGAGGCCTCTACTCCGGGGCCGGTGGCCAGGAGGGTGTTGTGGACTCGGCCGTCGTCGGACGGTTCGAAGAGGCCGGCGATGATGACGATGGAGAGGTCGGCGGCCAGTTTGCGCAGGGCGGTGGCGAATGGGCCGTCCAGGGGCTCGGCGACGGCTCGCAGGTCGGTGCCGAAGGCGGCCAGGGTCGCCTCGGGGAGGGCGACCAGGGCGGCGCCGGCATCGGCGGCACGGCGTACTGCTTCAGTGGCGGTGGCTAGATTGGCCACTGGGTCCGGGCCGGTGCTGATCTGGGCGGCCGCGACGCGCAGGGATGTCATGAACCCTCCATAGGCTGTATACATTGAGTATGCAATTGAGTGGGGACTCCGGCCGGGACCGTGCCTACCAGTACCTGCGTGGGACCGTGCTGAGCGATCCAGCGGTCTCCGGGACGTTCATCAACGAGCAGGCCGTCGCGACCGAGGTCGGAATCTCCCGTACTCCGGTCCGAGAGGCCCTGCTCATGCTGGCCGCGGAAGACCTGGTGCAACTGGTCCCGCACCGAGGAGCGTTCGTCGCACCCCTGCCCGGCCGGGAGATCGCCGAGATGATGCAGGCCCGCGGCGTCATCGAGTCCTGGGCCGCCACCACCTGCCTGGCCTCGTCAGACGGCGCGCCGGTGGACGCCATGTCCGCGGTGCTCGACCAGCAGCGGGCCATAGTCGAGGCGGGCGACGCCAAGGAGTTCATCGAGCTCGACAGCCAGTTCCACGCGCTGCTGGTGGAAGCAGCCGGCAACACCGTGCTGGGCCGGCTGTACGAGAGCCTGCGTGCTCGCCACGTGCTCCTGGGAGTAGTGGCGTTGCAGCGGAGCACCACTAGGCGCCAGGACGTACTGGCCGAACACCAGGCGATCGTCGACGGCCTCGCCTCGGGTGATGCGACCGAGGCCGAACAAGCGATCCTCCGCCACCTCGACACCACCGGCTCCATCCTCATGCAGGGCTGACTCATGCAGGGCTGACAGCGACAGCAGAGTCCTGCACCTCTTCGTCCTGTACCGCCCGCCCCAGCCGCAAGCCGACCAGGGTGACGGCACAGGCCACCACGATGTACAACGCGATCACATAGCCGGTACCGGTCTTCGCCAGGAAGTAGGTGAAGGCCAGCGGCGCCAGCGCGCCCCCGATGATCCCGGCGAACGTGTACGCGAGTGAGCTACCCGTGTACCGCAGCCGTGCCGTGAACTGCTCCGACACAAACGCAGCCTGCGGTCCGTACATAAGCGAGTGGAACACCAGCCCGATCACCACACCCGGCAGCACAGTGGCCAGCGAAGACGCCATCGCGAAGAACACCACACTCCAGATCGCCCCGCCGACCGCGCCGATCCCGTAGATCAGCCGCCGCCCGTACCGATCGGAAAGCCAACCAGACAAGGGAATCAGCCCTACCTGGAAAGCAGACCCGACCAGGACCGCCGTCACGGCCTGTCCTCGACTCATCCCCAGATTCTTGGTCGCATAGGTCAGCACGAAGACGGCGAACATCGCATAGAGCACGTCCGGTCCCACCCGCGACAGGATTGCCGCGACGAGCCCGCGCGTCTGCGTCCGCAGTACCTCCGTCACCGGCGCGGTCGGCCGGTCCCCACGAGCCTCCAGCTCCTTGAACACCGGAGTCTCCTCCAGCTTCGTCCGGATCAGCAGCCCGAAGGCAACCAGTACTGCGGACAAGAGGAACGCAACCCGCCAACCCCAGCTCAAGAACTGATCCTCGGACAGCAACCCGGCCAGTACCGCCAGTACGCCGTTCGCCATCAACGTGCCGAGCGGCGGACCCACCTGAGCGGCAGAGGCCCAGAAGCCCCGCTGCCCGGCCTGGCTGAACTCACTGCTCAGCAGGACCGCTCCACCCCACTCACCACCAACTCCCACGCCCTGGATGAACCGCAGGAACACCAGCAGAGTCGGTGCAAGCGCACCGGCCTGCGCATGTGTCGGCAGGAGCCCGATGAAGAAGGTAGCGATGCCGATCAGCAGCAGGGTGGCGACCAGTACCTTCTTGCGGCCGATCACGTCGCCCAGCCGGCCGAAGACGATGCCGCCGAGCGGCCGGGCGATATAGCCGACGGCGTACGTGCCGAAGGCCTGCAGTGTCCCGGTCAACGGCTCGCTGCCCGGGAAGAACAGGTCACCGAAGACCAGCGCGGCCGCGGAGCTGTAGACGGCGAAGTCGTACCACTCCAGCGACGTGCCGGACAGGCTCGCGGCAAACGCCTTGTACAGACTGCGCCGATCACCGGTGGAGCCGGCTGAGCCAATGGGGCCGCTGGAGGCGGCGGGGGCGGTGGGGGTGGGCATCGGGGTGGACCTCCTCGCGTCGTTGCTCCATACTTGCTGTATACAACGTGTTCACGCAAGCCCTGACTCGAATTCAGTGGAGGTTCCCGTGCCCCAGACCCTGCGATTCACGCTCCCGGACGGCTCCGAGCGGGAGATCGAGGTCCGCTATGCGCTCAATGCCGGGTACGCCGGCCGTGACACCCAGCAGGTCCAGCACCACGTCGACGAGCTGGCGGAGCTGGGTGTGCCCGCGCCGAAGCGGATCCCGACCCTCTACCCGCTGTCGGCCAGCCTGGTGAGCCGACCGGAGGTAGTACAGGTGGCGCACGGCAAGACCTCGGGGGAGGCCGAGTGGGCGCTGATCGTGGGGGACGGGCCGGATGACCTGCTGCTGACCGTCGCGTGCGATCACACCGACCGGGCGCTCGAGGTGCACGGGGTCGCCTGGAGCAAGCAGTCAGCACCTGATGTGCTCGGCGACGTGGCCTGGCCACTCAAAGCCATCGAGGGCGAGCTCGACCAGTTCACCTTGAAGGCCTGGGTGCGCCACGGCGACACTGAGGAGCTGATCCAGGACGGCACGCTCGCCCAGTTGCTGCCGCCGTCGTACTGGGTGAAGGAGCTCGGCAAGAGACTGGTGCCGGGCACGGTGGTGCTCAGCGGGACGATCCCGATGATCGCGGGCGTCGACCAGTTCGCCGACGCGTGGCGGGTCGAGCTGACCGACCCGCGCGGCCTGACCAGCCGGATCGTCTACTCGGTCGAGCAGCTCGCGGCGGCCTGGGAATGAAGGCCGAGTACGAGTTCTTCCCAGCGGCCGACGTGCCCTGGACGGAAGACGGCCCAGGAATCACCCAACGCGTCCTCACCCGAGCCGAAGACGGCATGCTGACCAGGATCGCCCGCTGGGCACCCGGCACCAGCACGGGCGACGAGGTGATCAGGCACGAGTACTTCGAGGAGGTCTACCTGCTCGAAGGCTCGTTGACCGACCTCACCCTCGGCAAGACCTTCACTGCAGGGGACTACGCAGCTCGCCGACCCGGTATGCCACATGGGCCGTACCGGACCGACGAGGGCTGCACAATGCTGGAGACCCGTTACTAGCTGGCAGCAGCGGCGAGCTCGACCAGCGTACGGACCGAGTACCCGGTACCACCGCTGGTCGTGTAGCCCGACGGCCCGCCGTCGTTGAAAGCCGGGCCGGCTACGTCGAGGTGCACCCAATCGATGCCCTCAGCAACGAAATCGCCAAGGAAGGCCGCTGCTGCCAGAGCGCCGCCCCAAGGCTCGCCGGTGATGTTCGCCAGGTCGGCGATCTTCGAGTGCGAGCGCAGCTTGTCGAGCATCTCGGCCGGGATCGGCAGCGGCCACATTGCCTCGCCGGCGGCGACTGCGGCGTCGACCACCCGGTCACGGGCGACGTCGGTGTTGGCGAACGCGCCGGCCACCTTGGTGCCCAGGGCAACGACACACGCGCCGGTCAGGGTGGCCACGTCGACGATCAGGTCGGGCTGGTCCTCGGAGGCGCGGACCAGCGCGTCACCGAGCACCAGGCGGCCTTCGGCGTCGGTGTTGAGCACCTCGACCGTCTTGCCGCCGTACATGGTGAGCACGTCGGACGGGCGGGCCGCCGAGCCGGACGGCATGTTCTCGGCCATCGCGGCGTACGTGGTCACCTGGACCGGCAGTTCGAGCCGGGCGATCGCGACCGTGGCAGCGATCACGGCGGCCGCGCCGGCCATGTCGGACTTCATGCTGATCATGCCGCTGGCGGTCTTCAGCGAGAGGCCGCCCGAGTCGAAGGTGATGCCCTTGCCGACGAAGGCCAGGTGCGTCACCGGCTTCTTCGGCGTGTAGGTCAGCCGGACCAGCCGCGGCGGGTTGGTGGAGCCCTGACCGACGCCGAGGATGCCGCCGTACCCGCCCTTGGCGAGCGCCTTCTCGTCCAGTACCTCGACCTTGACGCCGTACTCCTTGCCCAGCTTCACCGCATGCGCGGCGAACTCGGCCGGGTGCAGGTCGGACGGGGGAGTGTTCACCCAGTCGCGGACCTGGTGGACCGCGTCGGCCGTCACCTCGGCGCGCTCCAGGGCCGCCTTGGCGTCGCGGTTGCGGGCCAGGTCGGTCAGCACGATCACGTTGCCGGGCGCGTCGGTGCTCGCCTCGGACTTGTAGGCGTTGAAGGTGTACCGGCCGATCAGCGCGCCCTCGGCGATCGCCCGGACGCACTCGGCATCCGGCGTCGGCAGCGCGAACGCGATCGACTGGCCGTTCTTGGCGGCCCGCACGCCGATTCCCGCGGCGACCCGCAGGTCCTCGGTCTTCAGCGCTCCGTCCGGCGCGGCGCCGAGGCCGACGGCGATCACGATGGCCGACCTGCCCGGCTTCGGCCCGGGGACCTTGGTGACCTCACCGGCCTTGCCGGTGGCGCCGAGGCCGGCCAGCACCTCCACCAGCTTCCCGCCGTACGCGGCGTTCAGCGACTCGGTGCCGGCGGGCAGGGTGACGCCGCCGTCGAGCTTGACCACGCCGATCACCAGGACGTCGGTCTTGACGCCGGCCGGATCGGACTTGCTCAGGGTGATGGTGCTCACGAAATCCTCAGTCCTCCTTGACCGGGTGGCAGGTGCCGGTCGTGACGGTACGTAGATGCTGCCCCCGCATGCTACGCGTCACAACTGGGTGATCCGACTCCCAGCGGGTGATGTCGGCCGCATCGCCGGGTCGCGGCGTCCGGTAAGTTCCGCTGCATGACCGAGTCGCAGGCGTTGAAGAAGTCCCCGTTGCACGAGCGGCACGTCGCCCTCGGCGCCAAGTTCGCCGAGTTCGGCGGCTGGGAGATGCCGCTGGAGTACAGCGGGGTGGTCGCCGAACACACCGCCGTCCGGACGTCGGTCGGGGTCTTCGACGTGAGCCATCTCGGCAAGGCGACGGTCAAGGGCCCGGGCGCCGCGGCGTACGTGAACTCCTGCCTGACCAACGACCTGGGCAAGATCGCCCCCGGCCAGGCGCAGTACACGCTGTGCTGTGCCGAGGACGGCGGCGTGGTCGACGACCTGATCGCGTACCTGCACGCCGACGACGACGTGTTCCTGATCCCGAACGCGGCCAACACCGCCGAGGTGGTCCGCCGGCTCGCCGAGCAGGCGCCGGACGGCGTCGTGGTGACCAACACCCACGACGACTACGCGATCCTGGCCGTCCAGGGCACCGACAGCGACGAGGTCGTCAAGGCGATCGGCCTGCCGACCGGCCACGACTACATGTCCTTCACCGTGGCTGACTTCGAAGGTAGTCCAGTGGTCGTCTGCCGCACCGGCTACACCGGTGAGCGCGGCTATGAGCTGGTCGTGCCCAACGAGGCTGCCGTGGCCGTCTTCGACGCGCTGCTGAAGGCAGGGGAGCAGTACAACCTCGTACCGGCCGGGCTGGGCGCTCGCGACACGCTCCGGACCGAGATGGGCTACCCGCTGCACGGCCAGGACATCTCGCCGGAGATCACGCCGGTCCAGGCGCGCTCTGGCTGGGCCGTCGGCTGGAAGAAGGAGCACTTCTGGGGCGACCAGGCACTGCGCGCGGAGAAGGAAGCCGGCCCGGCCAAGATCCTGCGCGGCCTCCGTGCGGTCGGCCGGGGTATCCCGCGGCCTCACATGACGGTCGTCGACCCCGCCGGCACCGCAGTGGGTGAGGTGACCTCCGGCACCTTCTCCCCGACGCTGAAGAAGGGCATTGCCCTGGCGCTGCTCGACGCGGCCGTCAAGGAAGGCGACCAGGTCGCAGTGGACATCCGTGGCCGGCAGGAGGCCTTCGAGGTGGTCAAGCCGCCGTTCGTCACCGTGCACGTCCGCGAGAGCTGAGCCCAGCCCGTACGCCGCCGGCGAACCCCGGTCGTCCTGACCCGGGGTTCGGCCCGCACCCGCGGTGCCGCAGTACCGCGGCAGTGAGCCTGTACTCCGTGGGCACTCACGCACCACCCGCGTTCTGGCTGCGGCACAGGTGTGAGCAGGCTGGACACCAGCCCGAGCAATGCCGTCACCAGGACCACCGGGTTACTCCGCGAAGCGCGCATACGCGCAGCCTCTGCCGAACCTGTTACCCAGCGCCTACCACCGCGTTACCCTGCGCAGGTGGAATACCGCTTGCTGGGTCCGGTGGAGGTCTGGGCGGACGGCCGCAAGGTAGAGCTCAAGCGGAGGCAGGAGCGGTTGCTGCTCGCCGTCCTGTTGCTTGAGCCGGGAAAGGCAGTACCAACCGAGCGGCTGATCGGATTGCTGTGGCCCGAGGAGCAGCCGGGCAACCCGAAGCGGGCACTGCAGGTCTATGCATCTCGGCTGCGCGCAGTACTGACGGATGCCCAGCTATTGGCCGGTGCCCGCGGCTACGCGCTCGAGGGAACCGCCGGCCGGACCGACGTCGAGAAGTTCACCGCACTGGTCCAGCAGGCCCAGGTACTACCGAATCTGGAGCGCCGCCGGGAGGTACTGGTTGAGGCGCTGGCACTCTGGCGCGGACCTGCCCTGGCAGACGTCGCCTCCGAGGATGTGCGCCAACGACTGTGCGCCGCTCTCGATGAGTCTCGGTGGGCTGCCCAAGAGCAACGGCTGCGGACCGAGTTAGCACTGGGACGGCACCAGGAACTGCTCCCGGAGCTAGCGGAGCTCACCGGCGCCGAGCCAACGCGCGAAGGGCTGGCAGCGGCACGCATGCTGGCGTTGTACCGGTCGGGGCGACAGGCGGACGCGCTGGCCGTCTACGCCGAACTGGTGCGTCACCTGAGGGAGGAGTTGGACGTCGAGCCTGGCCGGGAGGTCCGCGATCTTCAGGTGGCGATGCTGCGACAGGACCGATCGCTGAACCTCACTCCGCCCGAGACCGGTCCGCGGGAACTCCCTGGCGACGAAGTGCTCCTCATCGGTCGCGACGAGCTCCTCGCCGAGCTGTCCGAAGTACTGGCACGCAAGGGAAACGGTGTACCCGACGTGCTGTGTCTCTACGGTGATGCAGGGGTGGGGAAGTCGGCGCTGGCCGTGCGGCTCGCGCATCGGCTCGCTGAGGAGTATCCGGATGGCCAGCTCCATGTCCGGCTGCGAGAGATGAACGGAGACGCGTCGACCGTCCTTGCGCGGCTCCTGCGGTCGCTGGGGGTGAAGACCTTTCCCGACTCGCTGGAGGAACGGTCGTCCCTGCTCCGCAGCACTTTGGCCGGCCGGGCGGTTCTGCTGGTCTTCGACGACGTGCGGAACGCCGGCCAGCTGCGGCCGCTGATGCCGGCCGAAGGCAGATGCGCGGTCATTGCCACTTCCCGCGATCCGTTGCTGGGTCTGGAAGACGCCATTCATCGCGAGATTCGCCGGGTGGAAAGCCATTCAGAATGAATTCACCGGCAATAGTGTGACAATTTCAAGGCATCCCATTCCGCAGTCTGCCGGACACCCTCCGTCACGACCTGGCACAGCAGGGCCACTGACGGCGCTGTGCCGACGCTTTTGGCGAGGAGCCGGGCGCGGAGCGTCACTATTGGCGGCAAATGTTCTGGTCCGGTCTGCCCTGGGGTAACGATTTGTGCACTGGTCACGGAACCGGCTGGTTTTGGCGCTGAAGTGTCGGGCAGGCTAGCGCGCGGCTCCGGACGATCCGGCCTTGTCAAGCGAATTTGGCTGCATGGCCCCCCGGAGCAAAGGCTCGGCACGATCCACAGACCGCCGCCGATCCTGCCCCCCTCGGATTTCTGGCTGACCAGCTGACGGAGCACGCATGAGTATTGGGTCACCCGACTCGACCGTAGGTATCGAGGACCACCCGTCGTCGGCCGAGCCGGTCCGTCCGGCGTCGGTGGCGCACGGCAAGTCCCCGACCCGGATCGCGATGGACCGGCTGCGCAAGGACAGGGTCGCGATCGTCTGCGCCTCACTGGTCGTCTTCTTCATCCTGGTCGCGATCTTCGCGCCGCTGCTGACCAAGCTCGAGGGCGCCGACGTCGGCACCTTCCACACCGAGCTCGTGGACGAGTTCGGCTATCCGACGATCCTGGCGAACGCGCAGCACTGGTTCGGGGTCGAGCCGAAGACCGGCCGGGACAACTTCGCCCGCTGGGTGTACGGCGCGCAGCCGTCGCTGATCGTCGCGTTCGTCGCGACCGTGATCGGCACCGTCGTCGGCGTCGTGGCCGGTCTGCTGGCCGGCTTCCTCGGCGGCTGGGTCGACCGGATCATCTCCTGGGTGATCGACTTCGTGCTGAGCCTGCCCTACCTGCTGTTCGCGATCGCGATGGTGCCGATCGTGGAGTCGTTGCGTGGTGGGTCGTTCAACCTCACGCCGGCCGAGCAGTCGTCGACCCGGTTCTACGTGCTGATCTTCGTGCTCTCGTTCTTCGGCTGGGCCGGGCTGGCCCGGATCATCCGCGGTGAGGTGCTGTCGCTGCGCGAGCGCGAGTTCGTGCTGGCCGCGAAGGCGATCGGCGTACCGACCTGGCAGGTCCTGTTCAAGGAGTTGCTGCCGAACCTGGTCGCCCCGATCGTCATCTCGGCCTCGCTCGCGTTGCCGGCCTACGTCACGGCGGAGGCGGGTCTGTCCTTCCTGGGCGTCGGGCTGATCGAGCCGAAACCGTCGTGGGGGCAGACGATCGCCAACGCCACCAACTGGTTCAAGGCGGACCCGCTCTACCTGTGGCTGCCGGTGCTGGGCATCACCATCCTGGTGCTCGCGCTGGCCCTGCTCGGTGACGCGGTGCGCGACGCCTTCGACCCCAAGACTCGTCGGTAGCCCGGCGTTTGCCCCAGCGGCAGAAAAGGAGAATCACGACAATGCAGTGGACACGGATCACCGCGGTGACGGCGACGGTCATGCTGGCCGTAGCGGCCTGCGGCAGCCCGTCGGCGAGCAACAAGCCGGGTAGCGACGCCACCATCGGCGGCGCGCAGGTCAAGGCGACCGACGCGACCGCCAAGGGCCCGGCGCCGGAGATCGAAGGGGCCAAGAAGGGCGGGACCATCTCCGTCCTGTCCGACGTCGTCCCCGACAACTTCGACCCGACCGACACCTACTACGTCGACGGCACCCAGATCGAGAAGCTGTACTTCCGGGCACTGACGCAGTACAAGCTGGACGACAAGACGCACAAGCCGATCCTGGTCCCGGACCTCGCCGAGGACCTGGGCACCAAGTCGGCCGACGGCCTGACCTGGACCTTCAAGCTGAAGAAGGGCATCAAGTACGACGACGGCACGCCGGTCAGGGCGGTCGACTACGCGTACGCGATCAAGCGGTCGTTCGCGCACGACCTGTTCGACGGCGGCCCGGCGTACCAGATCCAGTTCTTCAAGGACGGCGAGACCTACAAGGGCCCGTACGGCCCGAACGGCAAGAACTACGCCGGCGTCGAGACGCCGGACGACTCGACCCTGGTCATCCACCTGGCCAAGAAGTTCGACGACCTGCCGTTCTACGCGGCGTTCCCGCTGTTCACGCCGATCCCGGAGAAGGCCGACACCAAGAAGGAGTACGAGCTCAAGCCGAAGGCGACCGGCCCGTACAAGATCGCCTCGCTGACCCCGGGCGCGGAGCTGAAGCTGGTCAAGAACACCTACTGGGACCCGGCGACCGACCCGGTCCGGCACCAGTACGTCGACGGCTTCGACTTCAAGTTCGCCCAAGACCGGGTCAAGGTCCAGCGGCAGGTCCTGGCCAGCAGCGGCACCGACGCCAACGCGCTGAACTACACCAACCTGGACGCGTCGCTGCTGAACGAGGTCAAGGACCCGACGCAGATCATCAGGGGTGACTCGCCGTGCGTGTACACCTTCTCGATGGACACCCGCAAGATCCCGTTCGACGTCCGCAAGCTGATCGCCGAGGCGTACCCGTTCGAGGACTGGCGCAAGGTCGCCGGCCTGACCCCGGACACCGCGATCCCGGCCTCGACCTACCTGCCGCCGGCCGTCCCGGGCTTCGTGAAGTACGAACTCCCCGGCCTGAACGGCAAGGGCAGGGGCGCCGCCGACCCGGCCGTCGCGCAGAAGGTCAAGGACAAGCTGAAGGACCTGGGCAAGGAGAACTTCGAGCTCAGCTGGTACTACTCCAACGACGACCCGATCCTCACCCAGGTGAACTCGCTGCGGACCCAGTACTTCCAGAAGGCCGGCTTCAAGGTTCGTACCATCGGGGTTCCGTCGGCGAAGATCCGCTCCCTGATCGGCAAGCAGGACGCTCCGGTCAACATCGGCAAGGCCCCGGGCAGTTGGTGCTCCGACTGGCCGACCGGCACCAGCTGGTTCCCGGTGCTCTACAAGTCCGACGCGATTGCCCTGGGCAACAGCCAGGGCCAGCTGCAGGACCCGAAGCTGGACGCCGAGATCGACCGCGTCGCCGGACTCAGCCCGGACGAGCAGCTGAAGGAGTGGAGCAAGGTCGACAAGATGATCATGCAGGACTACCTGCCGTCGGTCCCGCTGTACTACGCGGCCAGCGCCTTCCCGGTCGGGAAGAACATCGGTCACGCGGTCAACGACCCGACCCAGGGCATGCCCGAGTTCACCTCGTTGTTCCTGAAGCAGCCCTGATCGGTTCTGCCCCAGGCAGTCGTCTGATCTGAATGAAGGGGTGGTGGCCGGACAACGGTCCGGCCGCCACCCCGACCGGTGAGGAGAAACCTCGTGCTCTACTTCGTGGCGCGCAGGCTGGTGAGCGCGCTCAGTGTCGTGCTGGTCACGCTGGTCGCGACCTTCGCGTTGTTCTTCGTCGCCCCGACCGACCCGGCCGCGGCGATCTGTGGTGACCGCAACTGCACCCAGGAGCGGTACAACGACATCAAGGAAAACCTGCACCTGGACCGACCCAAGGTGCAGCAGTTCGCCGAGTACACGGCCGGGATCTTCGCCGGCCGCACCTTCACCACCTCCGGGGTCGTGCAGGACTGCAAGGCACCCTGTCTGGGCTTCTCCTTCAAGAGCAACCGGCCGGTCACCGAGATGCTGTCCAGCCGGCTGCCGGTGACGGTCTCTCTCGTCCTCGGGTACGCCGTGATCGTGCTGACGGTCGGCGTCACGGTCGGCTCGATGGCCGCGAAACGCCGCGGTACCACCGCTGACCGGGTGCTGATGAGCAGCACCCTGATGCTCAGCTCGATCCCGTACTACATCGTCGCGCTGATGCTGTCGCTCTACCTGACCGTGCTCTACCCGATCCTGCCCAGAGGCGGCTACACGCCGTTGACGGAGAACCCGGCGAAGTGGTTCACCGGGTTGCTGACGCCCTGGCTCGTGCTCGGCGTCTACAGCTGCACCCAGTACGCCCGGTACTCGCGCGGCTCGATGGTGGAGACGCTGAGCGAGGACTACATCCGGACGGCCCGGGCCAAGGGCCTGTCCGACCGGGTGGTGACCTACAAACACGCGCTGCGATCGGGCCTGATCCCGGTCGTCACGATCTTCGGTCTGGACATCGCCACCAGCCTGGCCGGCGCCATCTTCACCGAGCGGATCTTCGACCTGCCCGGGCTGGGCAACCTGGTGCTGGAGAGCCTGAAGAACTACGACCTGCCGGTCATCATGGGCACGGTGCTGATCTCCTCGGTGATCCTGGTCGCGATGAACTTCCTGGTCGACGTGGCCTACAGCGTGATCGACCCGAGAGTGAGGCTCGCGTGACGACGCAGGAACCAGTGCTCAACGGAACCGGCCGCAACCCGACGGTCGCGACCCGGGAACGGCGCTCGACCCTGACGCCGAGCGGTGAGACGCCGTACCTCGAGGTGCGGGACCTGACCGTGCGGTTCCCGACCGCGGACGGTGTGGTCAGCGCCGTGAACGGGCTCAGTTACGCCGTACCGCTGGGCCGGACGCTCGCCATCGTGGGCGAGTCCGGATCCGGCAAGTCGGTGTCGAGCATGGCTGTGATGGGGCTGCACGACCCGAAGCGGACCACCATCACCGGCTCGATCCGGCTGGGCGGCGACGAGCTCGTCGGGCTGCCGGAGTCGGAGCTGATGAAGGTCCGCGGCGACGCGATGGCGATGGTCTTCCAGGACCCGCAGTCGTCGCTGCACCCGCTCTACACGATCGGCGCGCAGATCAGCGAGGCGTACCGGGTGCACCACAAGGTGTCCAAGGACGTCGCGAAGAAGCGCGCCCTGGAGATGCTCGACCTGGTCGGCATCCCGAACCCGGTCCGCCGGTACAAGCAGTACCCGCACGAGTTCTCCGGCGGTATGCGGCAGCGCGCGATGATCGCGATGGGCCTGGTCAACGACCCGAAGCTGGTGATCGCCGACGAGCCGACCACCGCGCTCGACGTCACCGTGCAGGCGCAGATCCTGGACCTGCTGAACACGCTGCAGAAGGAGTTCGGCTCGGCGATCGTGCTGATCACGCACGACCTGGGCGTGGTGGCCGAGATGGCCGACGACGTCCTGGTGATGTACGCCGGCCGCTGCGTCGAGTACGGCACGGCCGAGGACGTACTGGCCCGGCCGCGGATGCCCTACACCTGGGGTCTGCTGGAGTCGATCCCGACGGTCTCGGCGGCCAGCGAGAAGCTGCGCCCGATCAAGGGTCTGCCGCCGTCGTTGCTGGCGCTGCCGGACGGCTGTTCGTTCAACCCGCGCTGTCTCTACAAGGACCGGGTGAAGGGCGAACGCTGCACCACCGACCTGCCCGAGCTGCTTCCGGTCGACGGTGCCGCCGCGCACACGTCCCGTTGCCACCTGCACGACAAGGCCTCGATCTACGAGGCCGAGGTCGCGCCGAGACTGGGCTGAGGAGAGAGATGAGCGACACAACGCGTCCGGTGGACGCCACCGCCGGCCCGCTGCTGCAGATCCGCGACCTCAAGATGCACTTCCCGATCAAGGAGGCGGCGAGGTTCGGCCGGACCAAGAAGGTAGTCCAGGCCGTCGACGGGGTCAGCTTCGACCTGTTGCCGGGCCAGAGCCTCGGCCTGGTCGGCGAGTCCGGCTGTGGCAAGTCGACGACGGGCCGGATGATCACCCGGCTGCTGACCCCGACGGCCGGCCAGATCCTGTTCAAGGGCACGGACATCGCGCGGATGAAGGAGAAGCAGCTGCGCCCGTTCCGGCGGCAGCTGCAGATCGTCTTCCAGGATCCGTACAGCTCGCTGAACCCGCGGCAGACGGTCAGCAACATCCTGACCACGCCGCTGCGCGTGCACAACCTGGTCCCCAAGGGTCAGGAACTGGCTCGCGTGCAGGAGTTGCTGGAGCGGGTCGGGCTGAACCCCGAGCACCACAACCGGTACCCGAACGAGTTCTCCGGCGGTCAGCGCCAGCGGATCGGGATCGCCCGGGCGCTCGCGGTGGAGCCCGAGGTGATCATCGCCGACGAGCCGGTCTCCGCGCTCGACGTGTCGATCCAGGCCCAGGTGATGAACCTGATGGAGGACCTGCGCCGCGACCTGGGCATCGCCTTCGTCTTCATCGCGCACGACCTCGGCGTGGTCCGGCACTTCTGTGACGAGGTCGCGGTGATGTACCTGGGCAAGATCGTCGAGCAGGGCCCGCGGGACCAGATCTACAACGCGCCGCAGCACCCCTACACGCAGGCGTTGCTGTCGGCCGCTCCCGATCTGGGCACCATCCGCGGCACCCCGCCGAAGGAGCGGATCCGGCTGGTCGGTGACGTGCCGTCGCCGATCGACCCGCCGAGCGGTTGCCGGTTCCGGACCCGCTGCTGGAAGGCCGAGGACATCTGCACCACCCAGGAGCCACTGCTGATCGGCAAGCCGAAGTCCGGCCCCGGCCACGCCGCCGCCTGCCACTTCGCCGAACCGAAGGTCGACCTGACCGCAGCCACGGCCTAGTTGTCCACAGGAACGCCCTGCCGACAGATTTTCGTCGGCAGGGCGTCCAGTGTCCCGCAAGCGGCGTCGCTCGACGCTATCGGCGCCCAGGCACGC
This sequence comes from Kribbella sp. NPDC051620, assembly GCF_044453825.1. NCBI lineage: Bacteria > Bacillati > Actinomycetota > Actinomycetes > Propionibacteriales > Kribbellaceae > Kribbella > Kribbella sp. NPDC051620. The sequence goes on along the minus strand of NZ_JBITDB010000002.1, from coordinate 991,536 downwards.
ACCTCACGGCACTTGCCCAGCGCCCACGATGCTCCGCATCGAGGCCACTGCTCAAGCACCGCGATGCACGCACCTGGACACCGCTATCGTTCGAGCGACGCCGCTTGCGGGACACTACTGTTCAGCCATGGACTTTCGTTTGCTGGGGGCAATCGAGGTGGGCGGGCAGGCAGCGCCGCTGCGCCGGCAGGAGCGGTCGTTGCTTGCCATTTTGTTGCTGAGGGCAAATGAGTCGGTGCCGCTCGCGGAGCTGGTCGACCTGCTCTGGCCGGACGACCCGCCGGCCGATGCCCGCGGTTCCTTGCAGGTCTACCTCTCTCGCCTGCGCAAGGCGCTGCCCGGCATCACGATCACCAGCACTGCCGCCGGGTACGCCGTACAGGTAGCCCCCGACTCGATCGACGTCGAGCGTTTCCGTCGTCAACTGGCTTCGGCGCGCAAGGAGTCCGATCCGGTACTCCGGGCCGATGGCCTGCGCCGGGCCCTCGACCTCTGGCATGGTGACCCGCTGGCAGATCTGACGCCGCAGGCCACTCGTGACCGCTTGACCGCGGGCCTGGTCGAGGAGCACGCGTCCGCCGTCGAGGACCGGGTCGACGCGGATCTGCAAGCCGGCCGGCATGCCGAGGTCGAAGCCGAGCTGGCCGGCCTCGTCCGGCAACATCCCGAGCGCGAGCGCCTGATGCTCGCCTGGATGACCGCCCTCTATCGCTCCGGCCGCAAACCCGAGGCGTTGCAGGCATACGTGGATGGTGCCATGCGGTTGGCTGAGGAGTTCGGACTCGACCCGGCACCGGCGCTGCGGCGACTCCACTTGGCGATCCTGCGCGACGACCCGAGCCTTCGACTCTCAGCGATGCCACGAGCCGAGAGCGCCGTGCCCAGAGAGCTACCGGTCGACATCTCCCTGCTGGTGGGACGCGACGATCTACTGGCTGACGTGGTGCGGGTGCTGACGACCCCCGCGCGCCAGCGGCCTGCGGTGTACTGCCTTTGGGGCGGCGCCGGAGTAGGCAAGTCCGCGGCAGCAACGCGATCAGCGCACCTGGTTGCGGAGCAGTTCCCCGACGGTCAACTACTGGCGCGACTTCAGGACGTCGGCGGAGAAGGGCTGCCGGCCCGGACACTGCTGGGCCGGATGCTTCGCTCCCTGGGGCTCGAGCACTCCCAGGTCCCGGCGACGCTGGCCGACCGCGAGCAGGCGTTCCGCGAGCTGACCGCCGACCGCGCGGTACTCGTCGTCCTCGATGACGCGCTCGACGCTGAGACCGTGACGTCGCTGTTGCCGGCCGGCGCCCGCTGCGCGGCGATCGTCACCTCGCGCAAACCCCTGCCGGAGCTGACCGACGCGGTTCATCGCCAGGTGCTCCCGCTGGACCCACTGACCAGCCGCGGCCTGCTGGCCCGGCTGATCGGGCGGACGTTGCGCGAGCAGTCGACCCTCGCCGCCGTCGCCGACGAGTGCGCCGGCCTTCCGCTGGCCCTGCGGATCATCGGTTCACGCCTCGCCCTGTCGGGTGACGACGCCCTGCCGCAACTCGCCGGCGCCCTCGCCGACGACGACCAGCGTCTCGACTCGATGGTGGCCGGCGACCTCGCGGTACGGACCAGTCTCGGCCGGACGCTTGCCCTGGCCGATCCGGATGCTCGTGACCTGCTGGCGCGGCTGTCCTTGGTGGGCGTCACCGAGTTCCCTTCCTGGGTGGCCGCGCCGCTGCTCGACTGCGACGAGTCGGCCGGCGCCGCGATCTTCGACCGGCTGGTCGACCTCGGCCTGGTCGAGCTCGTCACCGAACAGCGCTACAAGATGCACGCCCTGGTCCGTGCCTATGCGGCCGAGCAACTCGCCGCCGCCACTGGGGCGGACGAGTCGCTCAGGCGGTACCTGGAGGCCGTGTACAAACTCGAGGTGCTTGCCGACAGCAACGCCGCTCACGGCGTCACGCTGGCGGCGGCGCTGCCCGATCCGGACCATCCGGTACTGCCGGAGACCGAGGCGTCGATCCTCGCCGATCCGATGGCGTGGTTCGAGCAGTCCTGGCCGCTGATCGACGCGGCCGTGGCTGCCTGCCTCGGGACCGGCCGGATCGAGCTGGCCGCCTGGCTCGGGCTGCGGATCAACGGTTTCTACGTGGTCAGCGACCAGCGGGAGCAGCGGATCGGGATGCTCGAAGCGATCCGGGACGCCTTGCGGGGTGACGACGCGATCGAGCCCGCGTTCCGGGGGAGCAACGCGATCGAGCCCGCGTTGCGGGGGAGTGACGCGATCGAGCCCGCGTTGCGGCGGAGTGACGCGATTGAGTTGGCGTTGCGGGTCGACCTCGGGCTCATTCCGGCGTACGAGGGGAGTGCGGCCGAGTTGCTGGCGATGTCGGAGCGGGTGGTCACCCAGGCGCGCGCGATCGAGTCGGTCGAGCTGCAGGTCAGGGGCCTGATCCAGGTGGCGAACCACGCCCGTCACGACCTGAGGCTGGACCGCGACCGGGAGGCGCTCGAGGAGGCGCTGGAGCTGATCGACCACCGCGCCGGGCCGGCCGAGCTGAGGCCGGCCGTGGTCCGGAACCTCGCTTCCAACAGCGCGGAGCGGCACGACTATGCCTCCGCCGACCGCTGGTACCGGGAGGTCCTCGAGGTCGTCCCGAGCGACACCATGCACGAGATCTACGCGCTGATCCTGTCCTCCGAGGTGCTGGTCGAGAGCGGGCAGTACGACGAGGCCGCTGCTCGGCTGACCCGCTGCCGCGAGGTCTGCCGGCTGCTGCGGAGCGGCTTCTTCGAGGCTCAGGTCGACTGTCTGCTGGCCTCGATGGCGATCAAACAGGGGGATCTGGCCGAGGCGCGCCGCCTGCTCGATGTCGCCAGGACCTGGTTCGAGAAGTCGCCCAGGGTGCGGGTGGCGGTGCTGATGGGCGCCTACGAGTCGGATCTGGCGATGGCACTCGGGGACTTCTGGACCGGGCGGCGGATCCGGCTGGAGCTGATCGAGGACGCCCGGCAGCGCGGCGACCGCCTGGTCGAGCACCAGATCCGGTACCTCCTGGACAACGACGACCGAGACCCGCTCAATCCTGCTCGCCGTGCTTGAGGGGAGTACACCGCGGATCACTCCGCCGCACATTTCTGCGTTATCGGAAGGCGATAACGGCTCTTTCGCCGTGGCCGGCGGATCGGCAGCATCGGAGCACCGATCCGCCGAAGAGTAGGGAAGTGGCCACGGTGAAGGCTGTCAGAGTCCATGAGTACGGCAAACCTCCGACCCTCGACGACATCCCCGATCCGGCCTTGCAAGGGCCGCTCGACGTCATCGTGAAGGTCGACGCCGCGGGGGTCTGCCGGACCGATCTGCACATCATCGAAGGGCAGTGGGCGGAGAAGTCCGGGGTCGAGCTGCCGTACGTGATCGGCCACGAGAACGCCGGCACGATCGTCGAGGTCGGCCAGGCGGTGACCGGGGTGACGGTGGGCGACAAGGTGATCCTCCACCCGCTGGTGACGTGTGGACTCTGCCGGGCCTGCCGGGCCGGCGACGATGTGCACTGCCGCAACTCCGAGTTCCCCGGGATCAACCGGGACGGCGGGATGGCGGAGTACCTGCGGACCTCGATCCGCTCGGTGGTGAAACTCGACGACGGGTTGGCGCCGGCCGATGTCGCGGCGCTGGCTGACGCGGGGCTGACGGCGTACCACGCGGTCCGGAAGGCGGTGCCGCTGGTGCATCCGGGCGACCGGATCGTGATGATCGGCGCCGGGGGACTGGGCCACATCGGGCTGCAGTGCCTGGTCGCGATGACGCCGGCCCGGATCACGGTGGTCGACCGGTCGGCCGAAGTACTGGAGAAGGCGTCGAAGCTCGGGGCGCACGACACGGTGCTGAGCGACGGCGACCAGGTGGCGGCGGTACTCGACCAGACCGGCGGTGAGGGCGCGCAGGTGGTGCTCGACTTCGTCGGCGAGCACGGGACCGAGGCCGACGGGGTGGCGATGACGCGCAACTCCGGCTCGTACTTCGTGATCGGGTACGGCGGCAAGGTCGACGTACCGACGATCGACATCATCTCCCGCGAGATCAACGTGATCGGCAACCTGGTCGGCTCCTACAACGACCTGGACGACCTGATGACGCTGGCGGCGCAGGGCCGGGTCAAGTTGGCCACCAAGCAGTACTCGCTGGCCGACGCGCTGACCGCGCTGGACGATCTCGACGGCGGCCGGGTGCCCGGCGGCCGCGCCATCCTGACGAGCTGAAGGAGCTTTTCCATGTACAGCAAGGACGGCAACGACTACTTCATCGTCGACGGGCACGTGCACGCGTGGGACGCGACGCCGGCCAACCAGGCCAACCGGTACGGCGAAGGGTTCATCAACTGCTTCTACGACTACCACCGCAACCTGTCGCCGGCCGACAGGGTGTGGACGCTGGAGGAGTTCCACAAACAGTCGGAGGAGCGGATCATCAAGGATTTGTTCACCGACGGATATGTCGACCGGGCGATCTTCCAGCCGACGTACCTGACCGACTTCTACGTCAACGGCTTCAACACGACCGAGCAGGACGGCGCGATCGCGGAGAAGCACCCGGACAAGTTCATCGTGGACGGCGCCTGGGATCCGCGCGACGGCGAAGCCGGGCTGGCCAAGCTGGCCGACCTCGCCGAGCGGTGGGAGTTGCAGGGCGTGAAGCTCTACACGGCCGAGTGGAAGGGTGACTCCAAGGGCTGGAAGCTGACCGACCCCTGGTCGTACCGGTACCTGGAGAGGTGCGAGGAGCTCGGGATCCGCAACATCCACATCCACAAGGGCCCGACGATCTATCCGCTGAACCGGGACGCGTTCGACGTGGCCGATGTGGATGAGGTCGCCTCGGCCTTTCCCGGGCTGAACTTCATCGTGGAGCATGTCGGGCTGCCGCGGCTCGAGGACTTCTGCTGGATCGCGACCCAGGAGCCGAACGTGTACGGCGGGCTGGCGGTGGCGATGCCGTTCATCCACAGCCGGCCGAAGTACTTCGCGCAGATCCTCGGGGAGTTGCTGTACTGGATCGGGCCGGATCGGATCACCTTCGCCAGCGACTATGCGATCTGGACGCCGGCCTGGTTGATCGAGCGGTTCGTGGATTTCCAGTACCCGGCCGAGCTGACCGAGTACCCCGAGCTCACCGTCGAGGTGAAGAAGAAGATCCTCGGGCTCAACGCGGCCAAGCTGTACGGGATCGAAGTACCGGTTGAGCTGCGGCTGCCGGAATCGCCCGATGGCGCGGTCGGCTCCGAACCCGTGTCGGTCGCCTGATGGCCACCGATCTTCCCGCCGCCGCACCGGCGACCACGCGGCCGGCCGGTGGGCTGGCTGGCGGGCCGACCGGTGGGCCGGATGGTGGGCTGAAGGTCCGGCCGGATGGGGTGGACGACTCGATCTGGGCGGCGCTGGGGACGGTACGGGATCCCGAGCTGGACTCGCCGATCACCGAGCTCGGGTTCGTGTCGGCGGTACTGTCCGAGCCGGCCGTGCTGACCGTGGAGCTGCGGTTGCCGACGTACTTCTGCGCGCCGAACTTCGCCTATCTGATGGTCGCGGATGCGTACGACGCGGTCGCGGCCGTCCCGGGCGTGCGCAACCTGGTGATCCGCCTGCTCGACCACTTCGCCTCCGACGAGATCAACGCCGGCGTCGCGGGCGGACGGGGTTTTGCCGGCTCGTTCCCTGGGCTGGCCGACGATGAGCTGGAGGAACTGCGCATCACCTTCCAGCGCAAGGCCCACCGCGCCTGCCAGGAGCAGGTCGCCTCGCACCTGGTCAAACAAGGCTGGTCCGTATCCGACCTGGCGAGCGCGTCGCTTGCTGACGCCTGCGCCGGCCAAGACCTCGACCGCCTGACCCGCCGCCGCAACGACCTCAACCTCCCGTCCGGCCCCGACGCACCCCTCCTCCTCCACGACGACGGCACCCCCATCACCCAGCTGGACCTCCCACTCCAACTCCGGATGGCCAAAACCACCCGAATCAGCATCGAAGGCAACTCCGGCCTCTGCCGAGGCCTCCTCTCAGTCCGCTACAACCTCCCCCGCCCCGCCGACGTGGACCAGGTGATCGTCTCAAGTTGAGACAACTGCGCCTTGCCGAAGTCGTTCGGGGCAGGCTGTCACTCGTGAAGACCTCGCCCTCCCACCTCGACTCCGCCGGCGGCGGAGGAGGAGCCGCGCTCTCGACCGGTGCGCCGGGCGGGATGCGCGGTCAGCCGGTGGCGGGGACGGTGCAGTCTGTCTCCAGAGCCTTGCGGGCGATGGAGTTTGTTGCTGGTAGCAAGGATGGGGTTACTGCCAAGGAGATCGCGGCTCATCTGGAGTTGGCGTTGCCGTCGGCGTATCACCTGCTGGCGACGTTGACCGAGTCCGGGTATCTGGTGCATCTCGCGCAGGATCATCGGTACGGGCTGGGGTACAGGGTGCGGCTGCTCGAGCAAGGGCTGGAGCGGCAGTTGGAGGTACGACCGCTGGTTGCGGCTGCTGTCCGGCGGTTGCACCTGGAGGCCGACGCGGCGGCGTACTACGCCGTCTACCGCGAGGTGGACGTGGTGGTCGCGCACGTCGTCGACTCGGAGCGCCGGCCGCGCGTCCAGGTGCTCGACATCGGCTTCCACGAGGCGGCGCACGCGACCGCCTTCGGCAAGGTGATGCTCGCCGCGATGACCCCGGAGGATCGCGGCGCCTACCTCGACCGCGTCGGCCTGCGGCAGTGCACCGCCAGCACCCTGACGGATCGCGCCCAGCTGGAGAGCCACCTGGAGAAGGTCCGGCTGTCCGGCGTCGCGCTGGAGATCGGCGAGTTCCAGGACGGCCTGACGTGTCTGGCCGCCCCGGTCAGATCGAGCGCGGGCGCGGTACTGGCCTCGGTCGCGATCTCCTTGCCCTCAGCCGACTTCGCCGCCCGCCGCTGGACCGTCGAACGCGCGGTACGCCGGGGCGCGCTGGTCGCCACCCGTGCGGTGAACTCCCGCTAGTACAGGCAAAAAGAAACGGATCGCCACCCCGGGCGGGGAGTGGCGATCCGTTCGTTGGAACGGCGGGCTGCTACCGAGCAGGGGATCAGGTAGCAGCCCACCGGGTTATGCCCTGCCGTGCGCCTGGCGGCTGCGGCGGCTGAGGGAGTCGATGGTGACGGCGATCAGCAGGACGCCGGCGGTCACCATGTAGCGGACGCTGGAGTCGAGGCTGAGGAGCGCCAGGCCGTTGTTGATCGACATGATCACCAGCGCGCCGAGCAGTGCGGAGTACGCCGAACCGCGGCCGCCGAAGAGGCTGGTACCACCGATGACCGCGGCGGCGATCGCGTTCAGGTTGGTGTCCGCGCCACCGCTGTTCTGGTTCACCGCGATCAGCCGGGCCGCACCCAGGATGCCACCGACGGCCGCGAAGGTGGAGCAGGCCGCGAAGACCGACAGATAGATGAACCGGACGTTGATACCGGCCCGGCGAGCGGCCTCGACGTTGCCGCCGACCGCCAGCACCGAGCGGCCCCAGCGGGTCTGCCGGACCATGAAGTCCGTCGCCACCACCAAGAAGACGAAGAGCAGGAACATCGCCGAGACACCACGGTCGCCGTTCAGCACCATCACCGGGATGAACAGCACCAGAGCCAGCGCGACCGCCTTGATCGCGATCATCGACGTGGGCGCGGCGGACAGCCCGGCCTTCGACCGGGCGTTGCGGCTGCGCAGCCGGCTGACGACGTACAGGGCGACGACCACGGCGACCAGCCCGTAGGCGACCGCCGGCGGCAGGAAGTCCTGGGTCGCGAACTTCACGATGCCCGAGTCGAACGGGATGTTCAGCGTGCCTTCCTTGCCCAGCACCAGCAGTTGCAGACCGAGGAAGCCGAGCAGACCGGCCAGCGTGATCACGAAGCTCGGTACGCCGAACCGGGTGTAGAGAGCTCCGTAGAACAACCCGATCGCCAGGCCGATCACCGCGCCGACCACCAGCGACAGGACCAGCGGCCAGCCCTTGTTGACGAACGTCACGCCCAGCACCGCGGCGGCCAGACCGCTGACCGAGCCGACCGATAGGTCGATCTCGCCCAGCAGCAGGACCAGAACGATGCCGAGGGCAATGACTCCGACCGAGGTGGTCTGCAGGGTCAGGTTGACCAGGTTGCGGCTGGTCAGGAAGGAGCTGTTGGAGATCTGGAAGACCGCCCAGATGATGATCAGGCCGACCACGACCGGGACCGAGCCCAGGTCGCCGGAGCGCAGCCGCGAGGTGAAGGCGGAGACCGCGCCGCTGATGCCGTGGCTGGCGATCAGGCGCTCGTCCTGGAGATCGGCGGGCAGTGCGGCCGCATCGTGCGTCTCGGGCACGGCGTCCTGCACGGGTGCCTGCGATCCGTCGACCGGGGTGGTCATGATGCGGAACCTTCCTGCTGGGTCCGGCGCGCCGCGCGCTCGGAGACTGCGTTGTCCGTGGCACCGGTGATCGCGGCGATGATGTCCTGGGACTTCGTCTCGGCGACGTTGAAGACCCCGTTGTTGCGGCCCAGGCGCAGTACGGCGACCCGGTCCGCGACCGCCATCACGTCGGCCATGTTGTGGCTGATCAGGATCACCGCGAGACCACGCTCGCGGAGTCGCTCGACCAGGTTCAGTACTTCGGCGGTCTGCGCCACGCCGAGGGCGGCGGTCGGCTCGTCGAGCATCACGACCTTGGGCTGGCCGAGCAGGCTGCGGGCGATCGCGACGGTCTGGCGCTGACCGCCGGACAGGCTGGCGACCGGGATCCGGACGCTGGGGATCTTGGCGGACAGCTGCCGGAGCAGTTCCCAGGAGGAGCGTTCCATCTCGACCTCGTCGAGCACCTTGCCCTTGCGCAGCTCGCGACCCAGGTACAGGTTCGCGACGACGTCGAGGTTGTCGCACAGGGCCAGGTCCTGGAACACGGTCGCGATGCCGAGCTGCTGAGCCTCGGCCGGGCTGTGCACCCGTACCTCCCGCCCGTCGAACACCATGGTGCCGTCGTCGGCGGTGTAGACGCCGGCGATGGTCTTCACCAGCGTCGACTTGCCGGCGCCGTTGTCGCCGACCAGGGCGAGCACTTCACCAGCGCGCACGTCCAGCTCGATGTTCTTCAGAGCCTGGACGGCGCCGAAGCGCTTGGAGACACCCCGTAGCGCCAGCACCGTGCCGGCGGCCGTGACAGGGGTGGGTGTGACAGTCATCGATCAGCCTCCTGAGGGCTTGCTTTCCGGCTTCGGTCCGGGTGGGCACCTGGGTGCCCACCCGGACCTCGGCTCTGCTTGATGCCGGCCCGGGGGCGGGCCGGCATCGGTTGCGGCCGGGAGTTACTTGAGGCCGGCGGCAGTGCAGGCCGCGGCGAACGACGCGGTGCAGATGTCGGAGACCTTGTAGATGCCGTCCTTCACCACAGTGTCGTTGATGTTGGCCTTGGTGACGGCGATCGGGTCGAGAATCGTGGCCGGAACACCCTTGAAGTCACCGGTCGACTCGGCCTTGCCACCGTTCGCCAGCGCGACGGCGGCCTTGGCGGCGGCGGTGGCCTGCGGCTTGACGGCCTTGTAGATCGTCATCAGCTGGTCGCCGGAGACGATCCGCTGGATCGCGGCGAGCTCGGAGTCCTGACCGGTGACCGGCGGCAGCGGCTTCACGCCACCACCCTTGAGGGCCGCGATAGCGCCACCAGCGGTACCGTCGTTGGCTGCGTAGACGCCGACCAGGTCGGACTTGATGGCGCTGAGCTGGCCCTCCATCCACGACTGGGCCTTGTCCGGGCTCCAGTCCGGGGTGTCGAACTCGGCGGCGATCTTGAAGCCGGAGCTGTCGAGCACGCTGTGCGCGCCCTTCTTGAAGTCGGCCGCGTTCGGGTCGGTCGGCGAGCCGTTGATCTCGGCGATGTTGCCGGACGTCTTGCCGGCCGCCTTCAGGGCGTCGACCAGGGTCTGCGCCTGCAGCTTGCCGACGGCCTCGTTCTCGAACGAGACGTAGTAGTTCGCGCCCTCGATGAAGCGGTCGTAGGCGATCACCGGGACGTTCTGCGCCTTCGCGGCGGCGACGACCGCGGCGGCGGCCTTGCCGTCGACCGGGTCGAGCACGAGGACCTTGGCGCCCTGGGTCAGCGCGGCCTCGGCCTGGGTCTGCTGCTTGGAGGCGTCCTGGTCGGCGTTGCTGTAGATCAGCTCACAGCTCGCGCACTCGGCCTTGAGGGCCTCGGTGAACAGCGGGCGGTCGAGCGCCTCGTAGCGAGTCGTCTTCGACTCGGGCAGCAGCAGGGCGATCTTGCCGCCCTTGCTGTCACCGCCGCCGGCGGCGTCGGACTTGTCGTCCGACCCACAGGCCACCAGTGAGAGGGCAAGGGCCGATACGGCGATGCCGAGGCCGACAAGACGGGTTGGTGAGACGGACATAGAGCGACTCCTTGACGTGAGGGCCCGAGTAGGCCTGAGCAGAGTCAAGACCCAGAACCAGCTTGACGTCAAGGCTTGAATTCAAGAAATAGACATATCGTTGTTACACGGTTGTCTCGAGCGCCCGGGCCGTCCGGGCATGGCTCAGCACCGACGCCAACTGAATGGCACCGAGCACATCCGCATCGTCACCGAGCTCGGCGGGCCGGAGCTCGACGGTGGCGGCGGCGCTCGGGATCGCGCACCGGTCGAGGGCTTCCCGCAGCGGCAGCATGATCAGGTCGCCGGCCCCGGCCATCTTGCCGCCGACCACGATCACCTCGGGGTTGAACAGGTTCACCAGGCCGGCGACCGCGACTCCGACGCGGCGTCCGGCGTCCTCGATCACCCGTCGGCAGCCGAGATCACCGGCCAGGGCGCGGGTGACGATGTCCCGGAGCCGGAGCGCTCCATGGGAGGCCTGCAGGCTGGCGAGCAATGCGCGCGAGCCGACGAAGGTGTCGAGGCAGCCGCGGTTGCCGCACCGGCAGATCGGCCCGTTCTCGTCGATGGTGAGGTGGCCGATCTCGCCCGCGGTACCGGCGGAGCCGCGGAAGACCTCGCCGCCGAGCACGATGCCGGCGCCGACGCCGTACGAGAACTTGATGTAGCAACCGTGTTTCACGCCGCGCAGGGCGCCTTCGCGCAGTTCACCCAGGGCAGCGAGGTTGGCGGTGTTGTCGAGTGCGACGGGGGCGCGCAGGTGGCCGGCCATCGCCTCGGCGACGTTCACGCCGCGCCAGCCGGGCAGTACGGCGTCGGAGCCCGCCTCGCCGCTGACCGAGTCGACGGGCGCGGGCAGGCCGAAGCCGATCGCGCCGATGTCCTCGACGCTGGCGTTGACCGTCTCGCACAGGTCGGCGAGCAGGCGGGCGGCGCGCTCCATGCCGTCGTCGGCGACGTGGTCGGCCTGGAGTGGCATCAGTTGCTGGGCGAGGATCTCGCGGCTCTCTGAGGCGATCGCTACCCGGACATCGCGTTCACCGAAGGCGACTCCGGCCAGCAAGCCACCGCCGGAGGCCAGGGAGACCAGTACCGCGCGACGCCCGTTGCGGATGCTGCGGGACAGCCCGACCATGCCGGCGGCGTCGAGCTCCTTGACCATGTTCGACACGGTCGCGGCGGACAACCCGGAGGCCGCGGCGATCTCCACCTGGGTGAGCGGCCCGTGCCGCCGGACAACCCCCAGGACGCGCTCGCGGTTGGCTTCGCGCAGCGAAGCCTGCGAGCCAGGCGCTGGGCGGGTTGCGTTCATTACATAAAGATAACGGATCGCGGCGGGTTCGTTCCCGAACCGCCGTCATGGAATCTCCGGGTAACCGTCACGTGTCCTCACCGTTACGCGTAGTGCTGCCCACCCCTATGCCCGAAAGGACACTAATGCACGTTGGTGGCTCAGCTGGTGAAGGCGAGGATGATGAGCGTCACGGGCAGCGCGAGTTCGACGGTGGCGCCGAGGGTGTCGCCGGTGATGCCGCCGAGGGATTTCCTGGTACGCCGCGTTGCGGCGAAGCTCAGCAGGACGGCACCGAGCACCGCGACGGTTGCGCCGAGGATGGTGAGGTCGAGCGTTGACAGGCCGAGCCAGTCCGCCAGTTGGGTGTTGCCGGGGAGGTAGTTGCTGTCCCACGGCCGGCTGCTGGGCGGGTAGGACTGGCCGCTGCCGAAGAGGCCGCCGACCGGGATGCTGCCCTCGTCGCTGTACGCCCACCAACCGCGGGTGGTGGCGCGGGAGGTTAGCCAGGCGAGGGTTGCGGCGGCGGTGATGGTGACGAGGGTGAGGAGCGCGGCGGCGTACGGGCGTACTGTGCCGGCGACCATGGCGCCGAGGCCGTCGGGGCGGGCGGACGGGACCGACGTGCGGCAGGACCAGGGGAGGGTGAGGCGGCTGGCGACGGCGGCGATGACCAGTGCTTGCCAGCCGAAACCGTTCTGGATGCAGGTGTGTAGGGCGGCAACGTCGATCAGCAGGACGGCCGCGATCGACACCACCCCGAACGGTCCGATGTCGCTCTGCTTCATGATCCGCAGCTTGGTCTCGCGATCCCGCCGGCTGCCGAAGCCATCGGCGCTGTCCGCCAGCCCGTCCAGATGCAAGGCGCCCGACAAGGCCATCAGCACGATGACCCCCAGTACCGCCGCCAGCAACGGCGCATCGGGCTTCAGCCGGTCGGCGCCATAAACCACCAACCCGGCGATCCCGCCCAGTACCAACCCGACCAGCGGAGCCCACACCATCGCCCGCCCAGCCACCCGCCGATCCACAACCCCCGGCGCCCCCACCGGCAAAACCGACAAGGTCCCGAACGCGAGCTTCAACCCATCAACCATCTCTGTGCTCTCCTCAGCTGATTTCAGATCGCGATGGTTCGTCCTGCGACGCACCACAGGACCGTCTCCGAGCGCCTGGCGAGGGTGGCGTTCACGCGGCCCATCAGGTCTCGGTACAGCCGGGTGCCGGCGTCGGCCGGTACTACGCCTGAGCCCACTTCGTTGCTGACAGCAACGACCAACCTGGTGGTTGCTGTCCAGGCCTCGGCGAGGTGCTCGATCCGCCTCTCGACCTCGGCTGCCCGGCTGTGGTCGGTCCAGACCTCGCACTCGTCCATCACCCGCGCCAGCCAGAGCGTGAAGCAGTCGATCAGGAGCGGCGGTCCGGGGCTCTCCAGCAACGGCACCAGATCGATGGTCTCGACGAGTCCCCAGGATGCGGGACGCCGTGCGCGATGCAACGCGATCCGCTCAGCCCACTCCGGGTCAGCCGACCCGTCGCCACCGGTGGCGACGTAGACGGTGTCGGCATGGCCGGCCAGGAGCCGCTCGGCCTCGGTTGACTTGCCGGAGCGAGCACCGCCGAGTACCAGAGTTCTCTGCGCCACCGCAGGAGCTGTCCAGGACAACTGCTCGCCAGTTGGTGTCCGTATGTCGTACCGGAGGCCGCTGGGGGTTCTGGTTGTCGTCACCTCGTAACCGGCTGCACCAACCACTCCATCGATGCCAAGACGCAGTACGCCGTCCACCACCGCCCCGTCAGGCCCAGTGATCAGTTCAGCCATCAGACCCCCTCTCGAACACAACAGGTACGTCGAAGGCAGCCTTGCGGGCTGTCCGGCGGAAGGCATTGAGGATCGGGCGGCCGAGGACCAGCACCAGTACCGCGCACAGCACACCGCGGGGGATGTCCCATCCCAGCGACGTCGCCACCACGAACAACCCGTACCGGTGCAGGTTGTCGGCGAGTGAGTCGCCGGGGATGAAGGAGAAGTCGCTGCCGAAGGTGGCGTAGGGCCAGAACCAGAGGTTCATCACCAGGCCATAGAGCACCCCGGAGACCATCGAGTACGCCGCCAGCAGCAGCAACTCCAGTCGCCCACCCACCCGGGGCAGTAGCCCGGCAAGGCACCCAACCCAAGCGCAGGCGAACATCTGGAACGGCATCCACGGCCCGACCCCGCCGCTGACCAGCGCCCCGGCCAGCAATGACACAGCCCCCAACACAAAACCGAAGCCAGCCCCGAACGCCCGCCCCGCCAGGATCAACAGGAAGAACCCAGGCTCCAGCCCAGCAGTCCCAGGCCCGAGCGCCCGCAGTGCAGCCCCAACCGCCGCGAGCATGCCCAGCAGCGAGATCACCTTGGCGTCGATCCCGTCCTCGGACAGCTCAGCCAGTACTACGGCCACCAGCAACGGCAGCAACAGCACAAAGAGCCAAGGCGCATCGGTCGTATGCCCGATGGCCGACTCCCCGCCCTGTGACGACGACCAGAGCAGCGGCCACCCGAACGCCAGAACCCCCACGACAGAAGCAAGCACCAGCGTCGCCGTACTGCGCGGCTTGAGCCGGACGAGTCTCACGACGCCCGTTCCAGCGCCGAAGCGACCTCGCCGACGGTCAGGAACGGCAGTGGCGCCAGGATCTTCGCCACCTGAGGAGCAAACGCCGGGGAGCCCGCGATGACCGTCGCAGTCTCGCCATCACTCACCAACTCGCCCTCAGCCAGCACCAGCACGCGATTAGCGACCTCAGCCACCATCTCCACGTCATGTGTCGACAGCACCACCGCGTGCCCGGCCAGCGCCAGCTCCCGCAGGATCTCGACCAACCGGTGCTTGGCGCCGTAGTCCAACCCACACGTGGGCTCGTCCAGCAACAACAGGGGAGGAGCACCGCACAGTACGACCGCCAGCGCCAGGCAGAGCCGTTGTCCCTCCGACAGGTCGCGCGGGTGCAACTGGTCATCGATACCCGGTGCGAGCCGGTCCAGTACCGCCCGGCAACTCCCGGCCGCCACCCGGAAGTCACTGTCGGCCCCCGCGCACTCGTCAGCCACAGTGGCGGCATAGAGAAGGTCAGCCGGCTCCTGCGGCACCAACCCGACAGCCTTCACCAACTGCGCCGGCCTGGTACGCCGCGGGTCGGCCCCAGCCGCCGCAGCGCTACCGGAACGCGGCTGCACGAGCCCGACCAGTGCATTGAGCAGCGTGGACTTGCCCGCGCCGTTCCGGCCCATCAGCGCGACGACCTCGCCGGACTTGATGCTCAACGACACCCCACGCAGAGCCGGGGTGCTGCCATAGGCGACCACAAGGTCCTTGCACGAGGCCAACTCACGCCCCTCGACAGCTGCTGGCCTCAGCGGAGCCAGATTGGTCAGCCGGGAGCGCAGCGCGACTGCAGCCCTACGGGCGTCTCGCACGGACAGCGGCAGCGGTGACCAACCAGCCAGCCGACCCAGCTCAACCACCGGCGGCGCGACCGGCGCAGTGATCATCTGGTCGGCAGGGAGCCCGGTAGAGACTGCACCCGAACCTCCAGGCACCTCGATCACCCGGTCCGCGTACTGAATCACCCGCTCAAGCCGGTGCTCCGCCATCACGACGGTGACGCCCAGGTCATGCACCAGCCGCTGCAACGCGGCCAGCACCTCCTCAGCCGCCTGGGGGTCCAGCGCCGACGTCGGCTCGTCCAGGACGAGTACCGCAGGGTGAGAGGTGAGCGCAGCCCCGATAGCCGTCCGCTGCCGCTGTCCGCCCGACAACGAGGTCAGCGCCCGGTCCCGTACGCCGGCCAGCCCCAGCAAATCAAGAGTCTCCTCGACCCGCCGCCGCATCACGTCCGGCGCGATCCCGAGCGATTCCATGCTGTAAGCCAGCTCGTCCTCGACCGTGTCGGTCACGAACCCGGCCATCGGGTCCTGCCCGACGATGCCGACCACGTCAGCCAGATCGCGCGGCCGGTATTCGCGGGTGTCCCGGCCGTTGACGAGCACTCGTCCGGCCAGCGTCCCGCCGGTGAAGTGGGGGACCAGCCCGTTGATGGTCCGGAGCAGCGTCGACTTGCCTGACCCGGTCCGGCCGATCACCAGCGCCAGCTCGCCCTCCGGAATGGTGAAGCTCACGTCCCGGACGGCCGGCTCGGTGGCGCCGTCGTAGGTGACCGTCACGCGGTCGAACTCGATCATGCCGGTACCAGCTCACGTCGTCGGGCCAATGGCGGAGCGGCCACCGCAGGAGCCAGACCGAACAGCAGACCGATCACCGGCAGCCAGGGCACCGGCGGAACGACCAAGGGACCCGGCAGGACCAACCCAGGCACTCCACGAGCAGCAGCGACGATCATCACCGCAGCAGCCAAGGCACCCGACATGCAGACGAGCCACTCGGGCAAGGCCCACGGATCCGGCCGGTAGCGGGTACGAGTCACCCGCTGCCGCCCGACCGCCATGGCGCCGACAGCGAGCAGCAATCCGACAGCTAGTGCACCAGCGGCGACGGGGAAGGCCATGGAGTCAGTCAGCAACGCATAGACGCCTAAGGCGATCCCGAGCAGCCCAAGCAGTACTGCGCCACCAGTGATCCGCCGCTGCCGCCGGGGGACATGCGCAGTTCGGCCGTAGCCACGGGAGTCCATAGCCGCAGCCAGCTCGACCGACCGGTCGAGTGCGCCTTCGAGGACCGGCATGGCGGTAGTACGGAAGGAACCGCGGGTGCGGCCGCGTAGACGTCGAGCGGCCCGGATACGGCGAGCATCGGTGACCAGTTGCGGTGCGAAGGTCAATGCGACGACGCAGGCGACGCCCATCTCGTAAAGGGCACCCGGTAGCGACTTGAGCAGCCTGCGCGGACTGGCCAGCGCGTTGGCGGCGCCGATGCAACACAGCATCACCGCGAGCTGGCCACCGTCGTACAGGGCGGTCAGTACTGCCTCGGCTGTGACCTCACCGCCGAGCTTTACGCCACTGGCCCAGTCAGGCAAGGGAATCTGCGGCAGTGTGAACAGGAGCGTGTTGCCTTGCGAGCGGGTCGACAGCAGCGCCTGCAGCACCACCCGGATACCGATGACGACCAGACCGAGCTTGAGGAACGCCACATAGCTGTTGGCCCAGGGAGCGTCACTGCGACGGGCAGCCACCACGAAGCCGGCTATCACCAGGATGAGGATCAGCAGGAGGGGATTGCGGGTCCTGCTGGCGGCCACGGCAAGCCCCAGCGCCCACAGCCACCAAGCCCCCGGGTGCAGTGCTCTGGGGAGGTCGGGACGATTGACAGCGCGCACCTATTGCTTCAAGAACTTCCTACGGCGGCGGCTGGTGAGGTACCCGCCGACCGCGATGAGCAGAATCAGTACGCCACCCGCCCAGCCCACCTTGTGTCCCTTGGCCGGCTGGTTGTCAGCCGGGGTGCCTGACGGGGTGGCGGAGGGGGCGGCTCCGACCGCAGGGCCGATCTCCAGCTTCACCGGCTCGTCCGTGGCGGGCACGGAGATGTTCTTGACCTGGTCGCCACAGCCGGTCGCCGGGTAGCCGTCGATCGCGCAGGTGAGGCCCTTCTCGATCCGCACCGGCTTCACCGCGGCCAGGATCTTCGCCCCGGTCGCCTTGAGGTCAGTGACGACACAGGTGCCACTCGCCGGGGGAGGAGTCGCGCCGGAGGCCGAGTCGGCCGGAGTACCGGAGTCGATCACCAGGGCGATCCGCTTCTTGCCGGTCTCGGCAGGAGTCGCACCACAGATGGCGTTGAAGTCCCCAGCAGCGCGGGGCACCCGTGGCTTGGAGCCACCCACGGCGAACCGCCAGCCCTCCACGGCGCCGTCCGCCGGTACTACGGCCTCGGAGCCCTTCTGAGCGAAGGCCCACTGTCCAGCCGTGTACTGGTAGTAACCCCAGAACCGGTACCCGTCCTCGGCCTGGGCGGTCACACCAACGCCACCAGCGAGCAAAAGGCCGCCCAGCAGCGCGAGGACCAGTCGCTTAACAGCAATCATGGCCCGGAGCCTATCTCCCGGGCTCCGGGCCACGACCGCTACAGTCAGCTACTCCTGGGCCGCCAGGCTCATCGGGCCGTAGACCTCACGGCCGTCCTCGAGCAGATAGACCTGCCCGACGCCCTTCTCGGCCAGCTCGCGCCAGGTCTCGCCCAGCCAGCTCTCGGCGTCGCCCTGGGCGGAGAACTCAGCACCCGTCAGGTCGCCCGGGTCGGCGGTCTCACCGGTGGCGGTCTCGAACCGCCAGGTCCAGCTCATGAGCCCGGCCGGGTCTGCGGCGAGTTCTGCGCGGTCTTCGCCGGATCCCGCTCGACGATGCCGCCGAGGGTCTCGTCGATCCGCTTCAGCAGCCCGTCCTCGAGCTTCACTCCGGCCGCCTTCACGTTCTCGGTGACCTGCTCGGGCCGGGAGGCGCCCGTGATCGCCGAGGAGACGTTCGGGTTCTGCAGCACCCAGGCGATCGCGAGCTGGGACATCGACAGCCCGACCTCGTCCGCGATCGGCTGGAGCTCCTGCACCCGGGTCAGCACGTCGTCGTTCAGGTACCGGCTGATCATGTTCGAGCCGCCCTTGTCGTCGGTCGCCCGCGACCCGGCCGGCAGCTCGGCGCCCGGCTTGTACTTCCCGGTCAGCACGCCCTGCGCGATCGGGGAGAAGACCACCTGGCCGATGCCCAGCTCCTCCGAGGCCGGGACCACCTCGGCCTCGATCGTGCGCCAGAGCATGCTGTACTGCGGCTGGTTGGAGACCAGCGAGACGTGCAGCTCACGAGCCAGCCGGTGGCCCTCCTGGAGCTGCTCCGCGGTCCACTCCGACACCCCGATGTAGAGCGCCTTGCCCGCCCGGACGACGTCGGCGAACGCCTCCATCGTCTCCTCGAGCGGCGTCTCCGTGTCGTACCGGTGTGCCTGGTAGACGTCGACGTAGTCGGTCTTCAGCCGCTTCAGCGACGCGTTGATCGATTCGTGGATGTGCTTGCGGGACAGCCCGGCGTCGTTCGGTCCGCCCGGCCCGGTCGGCCAGTACACCTTGGTGAGGATCTCCAGGGACTCGCGCCGCACGCCCTCCAGCGCCTCACCCAGGACGGTCTCCGCCTTGGTGTTCGCATAGACGTCCGCGGTGTCGAAGGTGGTGATCCCGGCCTCCAGGGCCGCCTTCACACAGGCCTTGGCCTGATCGTTCTCCACCTGCGACCCGTGCGTGAGCCAGTTCCCGTACGAGATCTCGCTGACCTTCAACCCACTGTTTCCGAGATACCGAAAGTCCATGCCACTGACCCTACTGCGAGAAACTCTTGGACGCGGTGTCGATCCGGGCGGGTCCACCTCGTGTAGGGGATGACCCGTACGACGAGAACGGAAGGTGAGTGCCATGACGCAGTACCTGCTGGGCGTGATTCACGTGGACGGCGAGTCCGACGAGCACGAGCGCGGCGACGTCGGCAAGCTGAACGAGGAGATGGTGGCCAAGGGCGTCTGGGTCTTCGGTGGCGGCCTGGAGCCGCGGACGACCGCGTCGGTGGTCCGCGCCCACCAGGGCGACGTGCTGATCACCGACGGGCCGTTCGTGGAGAGCAAGGAGTACATGGCGGGCTTCTGGGTGATCGAGGCACCCGACCTGGCGACCGCGCAGGACTGGGCGACCCGGGCGAGCGCGGCCTGCGCCCGCCCGATCGAGGTCACTCCCTTCGACGCCTGATCACTCCCCGAACAGGGTCGGGGCGTCACCGGGCCGGAGAGCGTGGCGGAAGTAGACGGCGTCGGCGAAGGTCGCCGGTACCCTGCCGAGTCCCTTGATCACGGTGGCGGCGCCGTTCGCGTGGCCGACGGCGTACAGGTAGCCGGACCGGGTGTCCTTGTCGATGCCGAGCAGCAGCGTGCCGTACTGGCCGCACTTCTCGGCGATCAGCGCCTCGAAGCCCTGCCAGGTCGAGCTGCGGACCAACTTGACGACCGGCTTCATCGGCGAGGTCCGGGGGATCCGGATCGTGTAGAGGGCGCCGCCCCGGGTGTTCGCCAGGAAGGTCTCGTACGTCTTGGTCTGGCTGATCAGCGCCATCGTCTTCACCGCGGCGAACCCGCCCGCGGTCTGCTTGTTGGCCCAGAGCCTGGCGGGACGCATCTCCCAGCGGATCAGCACCCCGTCGGAGCGCAGAGCGTACTGGGTGGTGAGGTTGGGTAGGGCGGGGTAGTCCCAGTACTTGCTGGTCTCGAAGAAGGTCATCTCACCCCAGCCGCCACCGACCCGGGAAACCGTCGGCCTCGACCGGTCGACCTCGCCGTCCTCCGTGAGGACGAATCCGCTGTTGTACATGGTCGAGCCCATCACCACGAAGCCCGAGTACACCCCGCCGGTACCGGTGACGTCCGGATCGATCGCGATCATCGAACTCAGCCGGACCTGGCCGTCGGGGTAGATGTCGGTGAAGGTACGGCCCTCCTGCACCGTCGGTGGCGAGCCGGCGATGATCCCGCTGGTCGTGTGGTCGCCACCGGCGGTCACCGACCCGAGCGCTATCGCGCACGCGGCGGCGGCCGTTGCCTGCCCCGATGCCTGCGTACCCGAGGCCCGCGCGGCCCCGGGGGTGATCGTCAGTACCAGCAACGCGGCGACAGCCGCTGCGATCGGCCGACCGGACATGTGCAGCCCCTTGGTCCACAGTGCGAAGTAATGCTTCTGCCTACTTCGATACCGCTGGGGGCCGGAAAGTTACGCGGGCTTCTCGCCGCGGGCGACCATCGGCTTGGGCAGGCGCCAGCGGCGCATCTGCATGGTCCGGCGGACCGCGTAGAAGCCGATGCCCTTGGCCGACTCGTTCGGGAACTTGGCCTTGACCGCGCGCTTCAGCCCGCCGGTCACGATGAACCAGTCGCCCGCGATCGCGACGATCATCAGCAGGAAGAGGATGTTGACCAGTCCGGGCAACCAGGGGAAGGCCTGAGAGAAAACGACCCCGACCAGGGAGATCACCAGCAGCACCGGCAGCGCGAACTCCATCACCGACCAGCGGGCGTCGACGTAGTCGCGGGCGAACCGGCGGACCGGGCCCTTGTCGGCGGCCGGCAGGTACCGGTCGTCGCCGGTCTTCATCGCGTCCTGCATCTTGGCGCGCTCGGTCCGTACCTTCTCCCGCCGGTACGCCGCCGCCTCCTTGCGGTTGCGCGGCTTCTTCAGCGCCGCCTTGCGGGACGCCTCGGCCTCGCGCCGGGTCGGGGTCGGACGCCCCTTGCCCCCGACCTTCGGCTGGGGGGCCGTGGCCTGCGTTTGGGACGATGTCTCAGACTTGGTACGACGGAACACGGGGATGAACCTCATTCGGGACTGGCGGCGCCGGTCTCGGGGTGGTCCCCGGACCTTTGGTCCACTTTATCCGGGCCGGTCCTGATGGTGTGGTGACCCGCAGGGACATAGGGTGGTTGACACGCACGCCGGGTCACCTCCGGCACAGAAGGGGTACGGATATCGATGAGCATCTTCAGGCGGGTGTCGACGATCTTCAAGGCCAAGGCCAATTCGGCTTTGGACAAGGCTGAGGATCCTCGCGAGACCCTTGACTACTCGTACCAGAAGCAGCTCGAACTGTTGCAGAAGGTGCGCCGGGGTGTGGCCGACGTGGCCACCAGCCGCAAGCGGGTCGAGTTGCAGGCGTCACAGCTGCAGTCGCAGTCGCAGAAGCTGCAGGACCAGGCCCAGAAGGCGCTCTCGATGGGCCGTGAGGACCTCGCCCGCGAGGCGCTCACCCGCAAGTCCGGGCTGCAGGGCCAGATCGACGACCTGACCACCCAGCACGCCCAGCTCCAGGGTGAGGAGGAGAAGCTCACCCTCGCCTCGCAGCGGCTGCAGGCCAAGGTCGAGTCCTTCCGCACCAAGAAGGAGACGATCAAGGCCACCTACACCGCCGCCGAGGCGCAGACCCGGATCAACGAGGCCTTCTCCGGCATCTCCGAGGAGATGAGCGACGTCGGTCTGGCGGTCCAGCGGGCCGAGGACAAGACCCTGCAGATGCAGGCCCGGGCCGGCGCGATCGACGAGCTGCTCGCCTCCGGCGCGCTCGACGACGCCTCGGGCTCGTCCAAGGACAGCATCACGCTGGAGCTCGAGCGGATGTCGACGGGTTCGGACGTGGAGTCCGAGCTCGCCGCCCTGAAGGCACAGATCGCTCCGGCCGAGGCGCCCAAGCAGATCGCCCAGGACGCGCCCGGCGCGGCCCAGCCCCAGCAGCCGGCTCAGCAACCCGTGCAGCAGCCGGTCCGACCGCAGGATGGAGACGCGTGATGATCGTCCGGATCATGGGCGAAGGTCAGTACCAGCTGGCCGACGACAAGCTGGACCAGCTCAACCTGGTCGACACCGACCTGGAGAAGGCCGTCTCGGCCGGAGACGAAGAGGGTTTCAAGACCACCTTCGCCGCGCTGCTGGCGTTCGTCCGGGCCGGCGACCGGGTGCCGGACACCGAGCTGCACGACTCCGACGCGATCCTGCCGCCGGGTGACAGCACGCTGGCCGAGATGCGCGAACTGATCAGCGGCGACGGCCTGATCGCCGGCTGAGCACGCTGTTCCACCACCCCTTGCGAACACCGCGGGACCGTCGTCACGGTCCCGCGGTGCCGTGTCCGAGGAAGCCCCGAACTCCCGTGCGTAACGCTTCCCAACACTCCGTAGTTACTACTGTCGGACCCGCTTTGCGCGTAGTACCCTCGGTGAACTGCCGTCGACGGGACGGTGTACTTCACGGCGTAACGCGACTGGGTCCACTGGAGATTGTGACAGAGTGTGACTCGAAACGCGGCCGGTTCACCGGGGGGTGACTAAGGGTGACGGATCATGCCGTCATGGGGGAAGCCGCGTCTGAAACAGACGCGACCATTACTACGGGCCTGTCGTCGACGGGCCTGCCATCAGCGACGCTGCAGACCACGGTCGTGCCGTCGGAGTACTTCGACCGGCGCCGCCCGGTCTGGGTGGTGCCGGACTCGGTGCCCGCGATCGTGCCGCGGTCGGCCCGGCTGACCGAGCCGCAGTGGGTGGCGGTCTACCGCTGGGCAGCTCTCGGGGGAGACCTGCTCGCGGCCGTCATCGGCGTCTCGATCGCCTTGCTGACCAGGTTCGGCTACCAGGTCGGCGGCGCCTACCTGGTCTTCGGCAGTTTGCTGCCGTTGGCATGGGTCGCCGCGGTGGCGATGTCGAAGGGCTACGAGCCGCGCTTCTTCGGCGCCGGACCGGACGAGTTCCGCTCGATCCTGCGCTCGGGCGCCGGGCTGACCGCCGTCGTCGCGATCGTCTCGTACGCCACCAAGAGTGAGATCGCCCGCGGCTTCGTCGTGCTGGCGATCCCGGCCACGGTGCTCCTCGCGCTGCTGCTCAGGTACGGCCTGCGCCGTGACCTCAGCCGGCACCGGTACCGCGGCCGCTGCATGCGCCGGGTGCTGGTCGTCGGCCGCAACGGCCAGGCCGCGACCTTGAGCGAACATCTCGAGAAGCGTCCCTCGGACGGCTTCCGGGTGGTCGCGACCTGTCGCCCCCGTGGCGACGGCAGGCCGCACCGCGAGCACGACGCCTTGCTGCTCGGCCCGGACGAGCTGGACGAGGCCGACATCATGGCCGCCGTCGACCGGCACGCCGTGGATGTCGTCGCCGTCGCCTCCGATCCTGACCTCGCCGGTCAGTCGCTGCGCCGGCTGTCCTGGGCGCTGGAACAGCGCGGCGTCGAGCTGATCGTGTCGCCAGGCATCATCGAGGTCGCCGGTCCGCGGATCTCGGTCCGTCCGGTCGCCGGGCTCTCGCTCCTCCACCTGGAGCGCCCGTCGGTCAGCGGTGGACCGCACCTGCTGAAGGGCGTCTTCGACCGGATGCTCGCCCTGATCCTGGTGATCGTGCTGTCGCCGCTGCTGCTCGGCCTCGCCGTCGCGGTCCGGTTGAGCAGCAAGGGACCGGTGCTGTTCAAGCAGCGCCGGGTCGGCCGCGCGGGCGAAGAGTTCTCGATGCTCAAGTTCCGCAGCATGTTCGTCGACGCGGAGCAACGGCTGGGCGACCTGCATGCGCTCAGCGACGGCAACGGGATGCTGTTCAAGATGCGCGACGATCCTCGCGTCACCAGCCTCGGCCGGATCCTGCGCCGGTTCTCGCTGGACGAGCTGCCGCAGCTGATCAACGTGCTGCGCGGCGAGATGTCGCTGGTGGGCCCGCGCCCGCCGCTGCCGCAAGAGGTCGCCCTGTACGCCGCAGACGACACCCGTCGGATGCTGGTCAAGCCCGGACTGACCGGGCTGTGGCAGGTCAGCGGCCGCAGCGATCTGTCGTGGGAAGAATCGGTCGTGCTCGACCTGCGCTACGTCGACAACTGGTCGATGACGCTGGACCTGCTGATCTTGTGGAAGACGGCCCGCGCGGTGATCCGCGGGTCTGGTGCCTACTGATGGGAGACGTCGTGGATGGCCGGCTCGACCGGAACGCAAAGGTCTATGTCGCGGGACACCGCGGCCTGGTCGGTTCGGCCATCTGGCGCAAGCTCCAGGCGGAGGGCTTCACCGATCTGATCGGCGCGACCTCCAAGGAGCTGGACCTGCGCGACCGGGACGCCACCTTAGCCTACTTCGCCGAGCACCGCCCGCAGGTGGTGATCGACGCCGCCGCGAAGGTCGGCGGGATCCTGGCCAACCGCGACCACCCGACCGAGTTCCTCAGCGACAACCTGCGGATCCAGGTCAACCTGATGGACGCCGCGCTCGACGTCCGGGTGCCGCGGTTGCTCTTCCTCGGGTCGTCCTGCATCTACCCGAAGTTCGCCGAGCAGCCGATCAAGGAGTCGAGCCTGCTCACCGGTGAGCTCGAGCCGACCAACGACGCGTACGCGATCGCCAAGATCGCCGGCATCATGCAGGTCCAGGCGGTCCGCCGCCAGCACGGCCTGCGCTGGATCTCAGCGATGCCGACCAACCTGTACGGGCCGAACGACAACTTCGACCTGACCAGCTCGCACGTGCTGCCGGCCCTGATCCGCCGGTTCCATGACGCGAAGCAGGCAGGAGCCGACGAGGTCGTGCTGTGGGGGACGGGAACCCCGCGGCGGGAGTTCCTGCACGTCGACGACCTGGCCGACGCGAGCCTGCACCTGCTGGAGCAGTACGACGAGCCGGGCCCGATCAACGTCGGCGTCGGTACCGACGTGACGATCCGCGAGCTGGCCGGCATCATCGCGAAGGCGGTCGGCTACGACGGTGCCATCGGCACCGATCCGTCGAAACCGGACGGCACACCGCGCAAGCTGCTCGACGTGAGCAAGCTCGGCGCCCTGGGCTGGAAGCCCGGTATCGACCTCGAGGAGGGCGTGGCCAGTGTCTACGCCTGGTACCTCGCCAACGGGAGGAACGACGCATGACCACCACTGGGGGCCACACGCCGGAGCACGCCGCAGCCGGGGGCGCTGCGAAGAAGGCTCTGATCACCGGCATCACCGGCCAGGACGGTTCGTACCTGGCCGAGCTGCTGCTCGGCAAGGGGTATGAGGTGCACGGCCTGATCCGCCGCGCGAGCACCTTCAACACGCACCGGATCGACCACCTGTACACGGATCCGCACGAGCAGGACAAGCGCCTGTTCCTGCACTACGGCGACCTGACCGACGGCTCGCGGCTGGTGACGCTGCTGGCGTCGATCCAGCCCGACGAGGTGTACCACCTGGCCGCTCAGAGCCATGTCCGGGTCAGCTTCGACGAACCGGAGTACACCGGCGACACCACCGGGATGGGCACCACCCGGTTGCTCGAGGCGATCCGGATGATCGGGCTGAACTGCCGCTTCTACCAGGCCAGCAGCTCGGAGATGTTCGGCGCGACGCCGCCGCCGCAGAACGAGGAGACCCCGTTCTACCCGCGCTCGCCGTACGGCGCGGCCAAGCTGTACGGGTACTGGATGACCCGCAACTACCGCGAGGCGTACGACATGTTCGCGGTCAACGGGATCCTGTTCAACCACGAGAGCCCGCGCCGCGGCGAGACGTTCGTGACCCGCAAGATCACCCGGGCGGTCGCCCGGATCAAGCTCGGCCAGGAGAAGCGCCTGTACCTGGGCAACCTGGACGCCTGTCGCGACTGGGGCTACGCGCCGGAGTACGTCGAGGGCATGTGGCGGATGCTGCAGCACGACAAGCCGGGCGACTACGTGGTCGCCACCGGTACGTCGTACTCGGTCCGCGACTTCGTCCAGCTGTCCTTCGAGCACGCCGGGATGGACTGGGAGCAGTACGTCGACTACGACCAGCGCTACGAGCGGCCGACCGAGGTCGACTCGCTGATCGGCGACGCGTCGAAGGCGCTCGCCGAGCTGGGCTGGAAGGCCCAGGTGCACGTGCCGGAGCTCGTCCGCATCATGGTGGACGCCGATCTCGCCGCCCTGACCCGCGAGGACTGACCGATGACCGCTGAGACACAGGACCGCGTCGACGTACTGGGCATCCATGTCAGCGTCACCGACATGGAGCACACCGTCGGCACCTTCGCGCGCTGGATCGACGGCGGCGAACGGCACCTGGTCTGCGTCTCGGACATGAACGCGCTGCTGCAGGCTCGCGCCGACGCCAGGCTCACCCAGGTCTACAACACGTCCGGGATGACGCTGCCCGACGGGATGCCGCTGGTCTGGGCCGGCAAGAAGGCCGGCTTCGACCGGATGGACCGGGTCTGCGGGCCGGACCTGATCGAGCGTGTGATGGCCGAGGCCGAGCTTCGCGGCTGGTCGCAGTACTTCTACGGCGGTGCCGACGGCGTACCGGAGAAGCTGCGCGACACCTTTACCGCAAGGCATCCGGGGCTGAAGGTGGCGGGCGCCTACTCGCCGCCGTACCGGGCACTGACCGCCGAGGAGGACGATGAGATCGTCGCCCGGCTGAACGAGGCGAACCCGGACATCATCTGGGTCGGTCTCGGCGCACCGAAGCAGGAGCGCTGGATGGCCGATCACCGCGACCGGCTGAACGCGGCGATCCTGATCGGCGTCGGCGCGGCTTTCGACTTCCACACCGGCCGGGTCGACCGCGCGCCGAAGTGGATGCAGAAGTCCGGGCTCGAGTGGAGCTACCGGATCTACAAGGAGCCGCGCCGGCTCTGGCGGCGGTACGTGCTGGGCATTCCGAAGTTCGGGGTGGGCATCCTGCGGAAGCCGCCGAGGCCCGTCGCATCTTGAAATTGTCGAAGCTGGCCGGTCCTGCCGGCCGGGCGGGCTGGGGGCTCGGCGACCAAGCGCTGTCCAGCCTGAGCAATCTGGCGGTCGGCGTGCTGGTCGCACGCAGTGGGACGGTGTCCGACTTCGGCGTCTACGCGCTCGCCTTCGGCGGATACACGATCGCCCTCAACGTCTCCCGGGCGGTGGCCACCGAGCCGTTGTCCGTCCGGTACTCCGGCGACCGCAACCCGGCGTGGCAGCGTGCTGTCCGAGCGGCGACCGCGACGGCGCTGTTCGCCGGTCTGATGGGGATGATCGTCGGCCTCGCGATCGCGCTGTTCCCCGGCGTGCCGTCCAAGGGCGTGCTGTTGGCGTTTGCGCTGACTCTGCCGGGCCTGCTGCTGCAGGACGCGTGGCGCTGGGCCTTCTTCGTCGTGGGGGAAGGGCAGAAGGCTTTCCTCAACGACCTGATCTGGCTGCTCGCGATGGGTGCGATCTTCGGCGGGCTCTACCTGACCAACACGGACACGGCATTCTCGCTGACGTTGGGCTGGGGCCTGGGTGCGGTGGTCGCTGCGATAGCCGGGCGCTTCCAGGCTGGAGTGAGTCCGCGTCGGCAGTTGATCAAGGAGTGGCTGCTCACGCATCGCGATCTCACGCCGAAGTACGTCGGGGAGATGCTCGCCGTTAGCGGCACGATCCAGGTGTACATGCTGGGGATCACGGTGGCCGCAGGGCTGGTCGCTACGGCCGGTATCCGGGGTGCGCAGGTACTGCTCGGCCCGGTGAACGTGCTGAACCAGGGGATCCGCATGATCGCGGTACCGGAGGCCGCACGTGCGCTGAAGCACTCGTACCGGCGCTTGTGGCTGGTTGGCCTGGCGATCTCGCTGGGAGTCGGTGCTGGTGCCCTGGCCTGGGGAGCGGTCTTCTTGCTGCTCCCTGAGACCGTGGGGGAGCACCTGCTCGGCCCTGGTGTCTGGACTCAAGCCAGGACGGTACTGGTGCCGGTGATCCTGCTGCAGGCACTAGGAGCGTCCAATGCCGGCGCCTTCGCCATCCTGCGTGCATTGACCGCTGCCACCCGTGGCCTGCGGGTCAGGCTGATCTCGTCGATCATCCTGATCACCATCGGCGTCGGGGGAGCCTTCCTGGAAGGACCCAAGGGTGCTGCCTGGGGTCTTGCGGTCGCGTCCTTCTGCACGCTCCTGCTGTGGTGGAACGAAGCCCACCGAGCCATCGCAGCGCACCGCGCCGCAAATCCGCGCTAGCCCTGGCGATACCAGTCGAGGCGGTCGGGGAACCGGCTGGCGAAGCCAGGGCCGGGATCGCACGCTGTGTCGCGCCAGAGGCTCGCACTCTCGAACCAGTGATCGGTGGCGATCATGTCGAGCGCGTGCGTCGAGCCACCGACAGCAGTCAGCCGCGCCGCGGCCTCGTCGTACGTGAGACTCGTCGGGCCATCAGAAGTCCTTGGCAGCAAGCAGGAAATAGCCTCCATGAGCTCGGCCACCGGCACCGGCAGCGGATGGTTCCCGTGGTAGATCGCCGAGCTGAGTGCCGGGGCGAGAGCCAGACCGGCGAGGCCCTGAGCCAGGTCTTCGACATCAACCATCGAGACCCGCGCCGGCCAGCCGTCGACGTCAGCGCGCAGGGCGCCGAGCAGTTTCGCCAGTCCGGGAATGACCCAGCGGTCGCCGTCGCCGTACACGAGATAGGGCCGTACGACGACACCGCCCGCCGCCAGGACCTCTTGCTCGGCGGCGAGCCTGGTGCGGCTGGCGATCGAGAGCGGGGCGGGGATCAGCTCGTCGGGCGAGGCGTTGCGGTAGACGCCACGGCCGTACACGCTGGCTGTGCTCAGGTAGATCACCCGGCTGACTTTGGCCTTCGCGGCGACGCGGAACAGGGTGCGGGTGCCGTCGACGTTCACCGCGTTGCTCGCGGCCGTCGTGCCGCCGATCAGCGAGGCGCAGTGGATCAGGACGTCAGCGCCATCGCACAGGCCGGTCAGCGATCCCGGCACCGCGAGATCGACCGGTTGCACGACACTGCCCGGCGGCGCCGCAGCCATCGGCTTGCGGTGAGTGGCCAGCCGAAGGCTGACGTCCGGCCGGGTGAGGGCCCGGACGACCTGCCGGCCGACGAAGCCGGTCGCGCCGGTGATGGTGACCGTCGTCATCTCTCAGCGGACCGGCTCGACGGTCACGGTCGAGGTGAACACGGCCTCGCCTTCCTGGGTCGCGGTCACCTTGATCGGTGTCCGACCGTCGCTGCCGGTCTGGCCGCGCACGGTTGTCACCACACAGGGCTGGTCGAGCTCGGTGTAGCGCAGGAAATCGATGTCCAGCGCGACGGGCAGCACCGACTCCGGGAAGGACGCGGCGAGCGCTGCCTGCCGAGCCGCCTCGAGCAGGAGCATCCCCGGTACGTGGTCAAGCGGATGGTCGAACAGCGCCGGATGGGACAGGTCGACCCGCAGCCGGCGGGAGCCACCGTCGAACGGAGTCAGTACTACGTCCCGCGCGTCCGTCCGGCCGACGGCGACCGGGCACTCCGGGGTGAGCTCTGGGATCGGAGCGAGATCCCGGTCGACCCGGAGGCGGCGGTAGACGGACGGCGAAGTACAGGTGTATTTGGCCTGGCCTGAGCCGGCCAGGACGCCGTCGCGGAAGAACTTCACCTCGTAGCGCATCCCGCTGAGGCGGCTGCCGCGGCGGACGATGTCGTGACAGGTGACCTGCAGTTCGAGATCGGTCGGCGTGCTGGACACCCGCAGGGCTTCCGGCGTCGTCTCGAAGGACAGCTCCGACACCAGGAACTGGTGGCCGAGCGGGACCCCGAACTCGGCGTGCGCGAGCAGCAGCCCGGCCTGCCGGACGGTTTCGGCGCCGAGCATCGGATCCTGCCAGCGCTGCCCGGCGACCGGCGTGTAGAAGGCGTGGCAGCGCGGCCATTGCGCCGTGACGCTGAAACTGTCCGGGCGGTCGGCGTGCCAGGAGGTGAGAAGCACCTCGGCGATGGCGGCGCGATGGACGTACTGGCTCGGCACGGTACTGGTGAGAACTGGGATCGAAGCCGTCAGCGGGCTCCGATCGGCGGCAGTCGCGATCGGTGTGGACATGCTCGTTGGACCCCTCCATCGAGCGGAGGCGCGAGCCTCCGACTCCCCTCGGAACCGGCCGGGCGGGGGCCGGTGCCTAGCAAGATACATACCGACCGGTCTGCTATCCACCTGAGGGACTCGTTGTCTCATCGGTGACCCGTACCTGACTAAGTAACGCGGCGCGCGTTGTCTTCTCCTGCCGTCGCGGGTAACCGTGGCGGCGGCGCAGACAAGAAGAGGAGCAGTACATGACCGATCGTTTCGGGGGCAAGGTCGTCCTGGTCACCGGTGCCGGCAGCGGCATCGGCCGGGCCAGCGCCCTCGCGTTCGCGCGCGAAGGCGCCACCGTGGTCGCCGCGGCCCGGGGCAGCGAGGGAATCAAGGAGACCGTCGCGCTGATCGAGGCGGCGGGTGGCAAGGCGAGCGCCGTCGAGGCCGACGTCAGCAAGGCCGACGAGGTCGCCAATCTGGTCCGGACCACCGTGGAGCAGCACGGTGGTCTGCACATCGCGCACAACAACGCCGGTGTGTTTCCCAAGCCCGGACCGGTCGGCGACATCGACCTCGAGGTCTGGCAGCGGGCCGTCGACATCAACCTGACCGGGCTGCTGCTCTCGCTGAAGTACGAGATCCAGCACATGCGCGACAACGGTGGTGGCGCGATCGTCAACACCAGCTCGAACATCGGCGCCCATGGCCGCCGGCCCGGGATGGCCGCGTACGCCGCGTCGAAGGCCGCGGCGAGCACGCTGACCCGGGTCGCCGCGCTGGACCACATCAAGGACGGCATCCGGATCAACGCGGTCAGCCCCGGCGCGACCGACACCGCGATGTCGTTCCGTCCGGGTGAGGACGTGGATGGTCGCGCCGCGCGGCTTGCGGGCGTCGTGCCGATCGGTCGCGTGGGAAGTACCGACGAGATCGTGGCGGCCGTGCTGTGGCTGGCCTCGGACGAAGCGGCGTTCGTGGTCGGTCACGACCTGGTCGCCGACGGCGGCGTTACCGCCTAGGTACGGGGAGAGGGGCCGGCTTCGACCGCGTCCGCGGGCTGCTGGTGAGCTGCCAGGATCGTGCTGAGCAGGCCGGGGAAGCGGGCGTCGAGGTCGTCGCGGCGCAGCGAGAGCAGCAGCTCCCGCCCGGAGGCGCGCTGGTTGATCACGCCGCTCTCGCGCAGCACCCGCCAGTGGTGGGTGAGGGTCGACTTCGACACTCCCTCGACGATGGCGCCGCACGGATACTCCCCGCCGTCGGCGAGGACCTGGAGCACGGTCATCCGCAGCGGGTTGCCGAGGGCAGCCAGCACGTCCTCGAGACGGATCTGGTCACGAGCCGGGTGATGTGGTTCGAGCACGGTGAAAGTGTACGCGGACAACCGTAATGACTAACTCCTGGTAGCTCGTTTGACACCCGCAGCGAGATAACTGTACGACTATCCACGTACGGTCATCCAATTCACGGTTGTCCTCTTGAGGGAGTCTCATGTCCATCACCGCAGCGCCGCCGAGGCGGCTCGGTCAGATCCTGCTGCTGCTCGGGTTCGCGCAGCTGATCATCACGATCGACTTCAACATCGTCTACGTGGCCCTGCCGGAGATCGGCAGCGCGCTCGGTTTCAGCTCGCAGAACCTGCAGTGGGTGATCAGCGCCTACGCGGTGGCCTTCGGCGGCCTGCTGGTTCTCGGCGGCCGGGCCGCTGACCTGCTCGGGCGGCGGCGGATGTTCGTGCTGGCGCTGAGCATCTACTCGATCTCGTCGCTGATCGGTGGCCTGTCGCCGAACGACGGCGTGATGATCGGTGTCCGCGCGGTTCAGGGCCTGGGCGGCGCGCTGTTGTTCCCGGCCACTCTGGCCCTGGTGAACACGCTGTTCCAGGAGGGCAAGGAGCGCAATCGCGCGCTCGCCGTCTGGAGCGCCTGCGGAGCCAGTGGTCTGTGCGTCGGCTCGATCCTCGGTGGCGTGCTGACCAGTGCCTTCGGCTGGGCCGCGGTGTTCTTCGTCAACGTCCCGCTCGCCGGTGGCGCCGCTCTGCTCGCCCTCGCGCTGATCCCGCGCGACGGTGCCCGCGAGCACGGCCGCACCTTCGACCTGCCCGGCGCGATCACCGCGACCGTCGGCATCACCCTGGTCGTCTTCGTGCTGGTGCAGGGCCCGGTCTCCGGCTGGGCCTCGCCCGAGATCATCGGTTGCATCGTCGCCGCTGTCGTCCTGCTCGCGGCCTTCGCCGTGATCGAGGGCCGCAGTGCCGATCCGCTGATGCCGCTGCGCCTGTTCACCAACCGCAGCCTCAGCACCGCGATGGCGATCGCGCTGGTCTTCGGCGCGACGTACAGCACGGTGCCGTACTTCCTCACCGTCTTCTTCCAGACCATCCACGGGTACAACGCGCTGCAGACCGGCCTGGTCTTCCTGGTACCGGCCGTGCTGATCGCGGTCGGAACGCAGATCAGCGGGCGGATGGCCGGCAAGGCCGGCCTGAAGACGATCCTGATCCTCGGTCTGTCGATCGGCATCGTCGGTACCGCCGTGCTCGCCGCCGGCATGAACTCCGGTGGCTCCTTCCTCCAGGTGCTGCCCGGGATCGCGCTCTACGGCATCGGCCAGGGCATCACCTGGACGGGCATGTGGATCGCGGCAGCGTCCGGCGTCGCGGGCAACGAGCAGGGTGTCGCGTCGGCGATGACGTCGACCGCGATGCAGGTCGGTACCGCCGTAGGCCTCGCCGTACTGGTCGCCGTCGCCAACCACGGCACCCGCGGCCTGACCGGGGACGCGTTCCAGGACAAGCTGGGCCACGGGCTGCAGACCGCGGTCTACATCGCGGCCGCCGGCATCGTGCTCGGCATCCTGGCCAGCTTCGCGTTCGCCAAGCCGGCCGTCGTGGCCGAGGACGAGCTCGAGCCCGTCGCGGCGGGCACCAAGGACTGACATGGCCTACGACTTCGACGTAGTTGTGGTGGGAGCCGGCCCGGTCGGCTCCCTGCTCACTGCCGAGCTGGCGCTGCAGGGTGTCCGCGTCGGTCTGCTGGAGGCGCTGGCGGCGCCCACCGGCAGGTCGAAGGCCGGCACGCTGCACGCCCGGACCGCTCAGGTTCTCGAGCGGCGCGGGCTCCTGGATCTGGTCGCGGTGAACCAGTCCGCCGGCGGCCCGGTGCCGTTCCACTTCGCCGGCATGTTCGACCTGGACCTGGCCGAGGTCGTCGACGAGGGGCCCGCGATCGTGGGCAGCCCGCAGGCATACGCCGAGCGGGTCTTCGCCGAGCAGGCCGTCGGTCGTGGGGCCGAGGTGTTCCGTGGCGAGGAGGTCGTGAACCTCACCGATCACGGTGACCACGTGTCGGTGCAGACGGCCGAAGGTCATTTCACCGCGCGCTATGTGGTCGGGTGCGACGGTCCGCGCAGCGCGGTACGCAAGAGTGCCGGGATCCCGTTCACCGGTACCGAGGCGACTGTCGCCGCGATGCTGGGGGAGGTGCGGCTGCTGGATCCGTACAACGCTCCGCAGGGCTGGCAGCGCAACTCCCGAGGCTGGACGATGGTCGCCGCCTCGCTCCACGGGCCGAGCCGGATCTTCACCTACGACTTCCGTGGGCCGCACGAGAAGCGGGACGATCCGCTGACGCTGGAGGAGTTCAGCCAGACCGTCGACTACATCGCGGGCCGGCATGTGCCGATGACGGACGCCGGCTGGCTGGCCAGGTTCGGCGATGCGGCGTTGCAGGCCGAGCAGTACCGCAAGGGCAACGTGTTCGTCGCCGGGGATGCGGCGCACGTGCACTTCCCGGCAGGCGGTCAGGGCGTCAACCTCGGTCTGCAGGACGCGCTCAACCTGGGCTGGAAGCTGGCCGCCGCGGTGCACGGCTGGGCGCCGGCCGGCCTGCTGGACACGTACCACTCCGAGCGTCATCCGATCGGCGCCCGGGTGCTGTGGAACGTGCGGGCTCAGGTCGCGCTGATGCAGCCCGACCCACGGGTCGACTGGTTGCGCGACCTGTTCCGCGAGCTGATGGGACTGGACCAGGTGAACGAGTACCTGAGCCGGATGATCAGTGGCATGGACGTCTCGTACGACGTGGGCCTCCAGGATGCGCCGCTGGCCGGTGAGCTGGCCCCGGATCTGCGGTTGAAGACCGGTGCCGGGATCACCAGCGTGGCGCGGCTTCAGCGCGAGGGGAAGGCGTTCCTGCTGGACCTCGCCGGCCGGACGGACCTGCGGGCTGTGGCGGGCGGCCGGCCGGACCGGCTGGCGGTGGTGAGCGCGACCAGCGACTCGTCGGCCGGCACCGATGCCCTGCTGGTACGGCCCGACGGCTACGTGGCCTGGAGCGCACGCGGCCGCGACGACGACCCGATCACCCTGGACCGCGCCATCACCCGCTGGTTCGGCCCAGCCACCTGACCCGACCACCTGATTCCCCGGCCGACTGACGGCGGCCGGGGAATCAGGCTGTCAGGCAGTCAGGTGGGTGGCGTCGTAGGACATGGCGTGGCGGGTCAGTTCGACCCGGCCGCGGACGTCGAGCTTGCCGAAGACGTGCCGCAGGTGGGTGTCGACGGTGTGCGGGGAGATGGCCAGGCGGCTTGCGACCGCCCGGTTGGTCAATCCCTGCGCGACGAGCCGCGCCACCCGTAGTTCGGCAGACGTCAGCCGGGCCCATCGGCCCGGCCCGTCCTGCTCCTGCACAACCTGCTCCTGCACAACTTGCCTGGTTCCTGTCACTGCCACTGAATCCGCCCCTCACAGCCGGTCCCTGATTGCCCCACACCGCCACTCTCGGCGGGGGCAGCAGGGCGCGGCAACGAAGTCGGCGCCAGTTGGTCACTCCGGCAGAACTAAGTCAGGTCAGCCGACTAAGTCAGATTCTGGGTCAGATTCTGGCGGCCAGCCCGGGGAAGAGCTTCAGGGCGTTGTGCCGGCCGATGTCTTCGCGCTCCTGCGGCGTCCAGCCCTGGTAGGCCTGGAAGCCTTCGACGTTCTCGGTCGTGTGCCAGTCCGGCATGAAGGGATAGTCGCTGCCGAACAGAATGTTCGACGGGCCGGCCAGCTCGGTCAGCGCGGGCAGGGCGAAATCCGTTGCCGACATGGCGATGTCGTAGTGCAGCCGGCGCAGCGAGCCGATCAGATCGGCCGGTGGCCTGCCTTCCAGGTACGAGCCGATCGTCGGTCCGTAGGTCAGCCGCTTCGCCAAGAAGGGCAGGGTTCCACCGGCATGCGAGAGGATCAGCCGCAGATCCGGCAGCCGGTCGAGTACGCCGCTGAACAGCAGGCTCACGGCGGTACGGGTGGTCTCGAAGGTGAAGTCGTACAGCGATGGCGGCAGCCCGAAGTTGACCACGTCCTTGGCCGGCGGGGTGGTCGGGTGCACGTGGACGACCACGCCGCGTTCCGCGATCTCGGCCAGCAGCGGCTCGAACTCGGGCGTCCCGAGGTAGTCGCTGCCGTAGCTGGTCAGCAGGCCGACGCCGTCCAGGCCGAGCTCGTCGATCGCGTAGGCCAGCTCCTCCCTGGCCGCGGCCACGTCCGGCAGCGGCAGAATCGCGAACGCGCCGAACCGGGTGGGGTGCTCGGCGACCAGCGAGGCGAAGTACTCGTTCACCTGCCGGGCCAGCCGGCGGGCCTCGTCGCCCGAGACAAAGGTGACGCCGGGCGACGTGATCGACAACAGCGCGGCGGCGATGCCGTTGTGGTCCATCACCTCGAGGCTCTGCTCCGGACTCCAGGTGGGGTAGTCGACGCCCGGGATCGGGTCGAGCCCGCTGATCGCGGCGGCGTACGCCGGGGGAATCGCGTGGTGGTGCACATCGATGAGCATCAGACGTACTTCTCTCCGTACTTGGGGGCCAGCCTGATCGCGTTCTCCTGGTCCAGCAGGTACTGCTCCGGCGGTGGCGGCGGTGCGCCGTCGTCGGCCGAGATCCCCATCTCCAGGAAGAACCGCTCCTTGCCGGCGGGCAGGAACATCAGCAGCATCTTGCAGTCGGCGTCGCTCGCGTTGTGGAACGAGTGCGTCACACCCTTGGGCACGTAGATGAACGACCCGGGGTCGGCGACGACGGTGTCCTCACCGGTGAACAGCTCGAGCTGGCCACCGATCACGTAGAACGCCTCGTCCTCGTTGTAGTGGATGTGCGCGGGCGGACCGCCGCCGGGCGGCACGATCGCCTCGACCAGGCCGAACGCCGGACCGGTGTTGTGCAGTCCGGACTTGAGCGTATAGCGATCCTTGAACACCCATCGGCTCGGACCCTGCCCGGGCGGCACGTAGACCGCGCCCCTGGCCGGCTCGGCCACCGGGTCCTCGAAACTCGTCTGCTGACCCTCGAAACTCACTGTGCGCCGGCCCCCTCGTCGGAAATTTCGATCCTTGTCGGTCCCCAGGATGCGGCCGCCAGGTACCGCCGCGGCATCACGAGAACGCGCGATTCCCAGCGGCCGCGGACTCGGTGAGCCTGGGTGCTCCGAGCGACAGAAAGGTCCGCAGCGAACATGTCTGAGACAAAAGGCCAGGACTTCAGCCGCCGACGGATGCTGGCGGGGAGTGCCACCGCCGCCCTGGGCGGGGTGCTGACGGCCGGCGTCGGCGGTACGGCGACCGCCACCGCCTCCACCGGTGCCACCGAGGCTGTGCCGCCGATCGAGGCGGTGACCGTGCGTCCTGGCGATCCCAGGTACTCGCAACTGATCACCGGCAACAACAGCAGGTGGGTCGCGGCGCCGGAGGCCGTCCGCCTGGTCGGTACCACCGAGCAGGTCGTCCAGGCCGTGCAGGAGGCCGTGCGCACCGGCAAGCGCCTCTCGGTCCGCGGCGGCGGCCACTGCTTCGAGGACTTCGTCTACAACCCGGACATCCAGGTCGTCATCGACCTGTCCCGGATGAAGGCGGTGTACTACGACGCGCAGGTGCAGGCGTTCGCCGTCGAGGGCGGCGCGCTGCTGATGGACGTGTACGACAGCCTCTTCAAGGGCTGGGGCGTCACCATCCCCGGCGGCATGTGCTACTCGGTCGGCATCGGCGGGCACGTCAGCGGCGGCGGCTACGGCCTGCTCTCGCGTACCAGTGGCCTGACCGTCGATCACCTGTACGCCGTCGAGGTCGTCGTCGTCGACCGGGCCGGCACCGCGAAGGCCGTGGTGGCGACCCGGGAGCCCAACGACCCGAACCGCGACCTGTGGTGGGCCCACACCGGTGGTGGTGGCGGCAACTTCGGCGTCATCACCCGCTACTGGTTCCGCTCGCCGGGTGCGACCGGCACCGACCCGTCGGCCCAGTTGGTGAAGCCGCCGACCGAGGCACTCGTCAACGTGGTGTCCTTCCCCTGGGCCTCCATCGACAAGCCGACCTTCGCCCGGCTGGTCAGCAACTACGGCGCCTGGCACGAGGCCAACGGCGCACCCAGCTCACCGAACGCCGGACTGAGCAGCTTCTTCACCCTGTACCACCGTTCCAACGGCAACCTGGTGATGCTGACCGCGCTGGACGCGAACGCTCCGAACCCCGAGGCCCGGCTGCGCGACTATGTGGCAGCCATCACGGCCGGTACTTCGGTAGTACCGGTCCAGCTGACATCTCCGCGCCGGCTGCCCTGGCTGGCGTCGATCCGGCTGCTCGGCACCAGCAACCCGGTCCTGACGAACCCCACACTTCGGGGCGCGCACAAGTCGACGTACATGAAGAAGAACTTCCCGGCCGGCCACATCGCCGCGCTCTACAAGCACCTGACCCGGACGGACTACGCCAATCCGAACGCCATGGTGACGATGCTGTCGTTCGGCGGCAAGATCAACACCGTGGCCGAGAACGCCACCGCGAGCGCCCAGCGCAGCTCGACGTTCAAGCTGCTCTTCCAGGCGTTCTGGGCGGACAAGACCGAGGACGCCCAGCACATCGGCTGGGTCCGCGACCTCTACCGCGAGGTCTACGCCGACACCGGCGGTGTCCCGGTCTCGAACTCCCTCACGGACGGGTGCTACGTCAACTACCCCGACGGCGACCTGCGGAACCCGCAGCAGAACACCTCCGGGGTGCCGTGGTCGACCCTGTACTACAAGGGGAACTACTCCCGGCTGCAGCAGGTGAAGGCCCGCTGGGATCCGCGCAACGTCTTCCGCCACTCGCAGTCGATCGAGCTCCCGAGCTGACCCTGCTGCGGTCGCGTCCTGGTCTGCTGGAAAGATACAGACCGCACGGTCTGGTTTCCAGAGGGTTCGCCCTGGTCTTACCCTGAGGCGAGCCCGTCAGACCGAGGGAGGATTGATTTCGGTGGCCCAGCAGGAACGCGCGATCAGGACCCGGCAGGTGCTGCTGCTGGCGGCCGCGTCGGTCTTCGACGAGGTCGGCTACGACGCCGCCAGCATCAGCGAGATCCTCAGTCGCAGCGCCATGACCAAGGGGGCGCTGTACTTCCACTTCGCCTCCAAGGAGGAGCTCGCCCGCGGCGTGATCGAGGCCCAGACCGTCGACCTGGAGCTGCCCGAGACGGGCTCGAAGCTGCAGGACCTGGTGTGTCTGACCCAGCTCATCGCGAGTCGGCTGCAGACCGACGTACTGCTCCGCGCGGGCATCAGACTGACCGTGGAGGAGCGCACGCTGAACCTCCTGGGCACCAGCCGGGTGAGTCCGTACGCCCGGTGGATCGAGATCTGCGAGGCCCTGCTGACCGCGGCGAAGGCGAACGGCGAGCTGCTCGGGCACGTCCGGCCGCCGGCGGTCGCGGAGCTGGTGGTGGCCTCGTTCACCGGCATCCAGCTGGTCTCCCAGGTCTACAGCCGCCGGGTCGACCTGCCCGAGCGGCTGAGTACGTTCTGGCGCTATCTGCTGCCCGGGATCGCGGTGCCCGGAGTGCTCCCGCACGTTGCCACCGAGCTGCCGATCGCGGGCTGACCCGCTGTCGAGAGCTGCCCCTTGCTGTCTCAGGCAAATTAGTTTCCAGTTTCATTGCCGGCCCGAAACAGACCCCTTGGTTTGTTATGCTTTCGTATCCGACGGCAGGTGAGGCTCTGTCGGTGTTGAGGGGACGGGATCAGTGCAAACGTGTTCGGTCGTTCAACCCGCCTCGTCGATCGGTTTGCTCGAAGACCCGGTCGGCGAGTTCTACGGTCCGTTGTTCGCGTCGCTGCGCCGGCGGGCTCAGCGCGCCACCGCGATCCGCTATGTGCATGGCCTGTTGACGGTCCAGGGACGCAAGACGATGCGTTCGCTGGCCGAGCAGTACGGCGGTGACGCCGAGCAGCAGCGCATGCAGCACTTCATCAGCAATTCGCCCTGGGACTGGATGCCGGTCCGCCAGGCGCTGCGATGTCATCTGCGGCAGAGCCTGGAGCCGCAGGCCTGGGTGGTCCGGCAGATGATCGTGCCGAAGGCAGGCAACCACTCGGTCGGGGTCGGGCAGGCCTTCGTCCGGATGCTCGGCCAGACCGTGAACAGCCAGCAGGCGTTCGGTGCCTGGGTGGCGTCGGAGACGGCGAGCAGCCCGATGAACTGGCGCCTGCAGTTGCCTGACGCCTGGGTGACCGACACGGATCGGCGCCGCCGGGCAGGGGTTCCGGAGCAACAGGCCGAGACGTTCCCGGGGGAGGCTGCCTGCCGGTCCGTGCTGGACCTGGTCGATGGACGCCGCGACGCCGTACCGCTGCCGGCCGTGCTGAGTGTGGGGACACTCGACCCGGTCGATTGCGTGCGTGAGTTCCGCGCGGCCGGAGTACCGGTAATGATGCAGGTCGGTCCCGGGTTGCAGTTGCTGGGGACGGATGTCCGCCTGCAGAGTCCGCCGGGTGATCTGATCAGCGCCGGCCGGCTGGCGGATTCGGCCGGCATCCTGCGCCGGCAGGTCTGCTGGCTGGACCCGCAGCTCAGGCTGCGACGCAGCTGTACGGCGGCCGTCCGGGTCGCATTGCCGACCCCGCAGGGCCGGGTGCCGATGGTGCTGCTGGCCGAGTGGGACAAGCCCGGCCCCAAGCCGGACAGGTTCTGGCTGACCGATGTGGCCGGCCGGTCGACGGCTGAGCTGCTCCGGTTGTCCAAGCTGGTACTGCGGGTGGACCACGACTTCGAGGCGATCGCCAAGGACGTCGGCATCCAGGACTTCGAGGGCCGCAGCTTCCAGGGGTGGCATCGGCACGCCACTCTGGCATCGATCGCACATGCCGTCCGGGCGCTGGCCGATTTGGGTCAGATGCGTGAGGGGCTTGACGAAACGGCGTTGCTGGAAGTGTCCTGACCGGCCTGTTCCAGGATCGGTCGACCCCTGTTCCGCGACTGCGGAGCAGGGGTCTTTCGCTGCGTATTGCAACGCTTGCTTCACGAAGTGACCAAGTAGAAGTGACCTGACGAAGTGCGGCCGGTTCGCTACAACGCATCGCCGTCCCAGGCGATGTTTGTCCCTGGCAGACAACGAGCTTGATGTGTTCTGGGGAGGATCCAATGAGCGGTGCGACAGCCGGATTCAGCAATATCGCAGCGGACCCGCTGGCCGAAGCCGGAGTGGATCGCGAGTTCCTGCGATCGCTGCCGGCGGTTCAGCAGCCGGAGTGGCACGACGCCGGCCGACTGGCGGCGGTGACGAGCGAGCTGGAGGAGGCCCGGCCGCTCGTCGACGGGACGGAGATCGACACCCTGAGGGCGTTGCTCGCCCGGGTGGCGGCCGGAGAGCTGCGTGTCCTGCAGGCCGGGGACTGTGCCGAGGACCCGGCCGAGTGCACCCCGGAGGCGGTCGCCCCGAAGGCGGCGCTGCTCGACGTACTGGCCTCGGTGATGTCGTTGAACGCGGGCCGCAAGGTGCTCCGGGTCGGCCGGATCGCTGGACAGTTCGGCAAGCCCCGGTCGAAGCCGACCGAGCACGTGGACGGCCAGGAGATGCCGGTCTTCCGCGGCCACATGGTGAACGGGCCCGAGGCGGACCTGGTGTCGCGCCAGGCCCAGCCGGAGCGGCTCCTCGCCGGATACCACGCCGCGGCCGCTGTGTCCGGTGCCCTGCGGGACCGCGGCGCGGCCGGCTATCCCGTTGCCGACGCGCCGATCTGGACCAGCCACGAAGCACTGCTGCTCGACTACGAACTCCCGCTGATCCGTCGCGACTCCGACGGCCGGTCGCTGCTCACCTCGACGCACTGGCCATGGATCGGCGACCGCACCCGCCAGGTCGACGGTGCTCACCTCACCATGCTCGCGATGGTGGCGAATCCCGTTGCCTGCAAGGTGGGACCGAGTACCACCGCTGAGGATCTGCTGGCCATCTGCGAGCAGCTGGACCCGGACCGCGAACCCGGCCGGCTGACGCTGATCAGCCGGATGGGCGCGAACGCGGTGACGGACCTGCTGCCGCCGCTGGTCGCCGCAGTACGCGCCGCCGGACATCCGGTGATCTGGATGTGCGACCCGATGCACGGCAACACGATGAGCACGCCCAGTGGGCTGAAGACGCGCCTGGTCGAGCGAGTCGTCCAGGAGGTACGTGACTTCCAGCTCGTCGTACCGGCTGCGGGTGGTGTGGCCGGTGGGCTTCACCTAGAGACGACACCGACCGGTGTGACCGAGTGCGCCGACGACCTCAGCCGCCTGGGCGAGGTGGGCGACGTGTACACGAGCTTCTGCGACCCGCGGCTCAACCCCAACCAGGCGATCACCGTGGCTGCGGAGTGGCAGTCATGAGGGGCATGGCGGGCAAGGTGGCTCTCGTGACGGGCGCTGCTGGTGGCATCGGCGCTGCGGTGATCGAGTCGCTCGCGCGTGAAGGT
This sequence comes from Kribbella sp. NPDC051620, assembly GCF_044453825.1. Classification (NCBI taxonomy): domain Bacteria; kingdom Bacillati; phylum Actinomycetota; class Actinomycetes; order Propionibacteriales; family Kribbellaceae; genus Kribbella; species Kribbella sp. NPDC051620. Next base: position 949,828 of record NZ_JBITDB010000002.1, on the reverse strand, counting down.
GTGATCGTCGCCGCGGCCGACCGGGCCGAGCAGGTGCTGAAGGAGCAGGTCGAGCTGCTCGTCGCGGACGGGCTGCGGGCCGAGGCGTTCGGGCTCGACATCACCTCCAGCCAGGACGTCGCGGCTGTGGTCGACGAGGTCGAGCGGCGGTTGGGCCCGATCGACTACCTGGTCAACGGCGCCGGCGTACTACGGCTCGGCACGACGCGCGAGCTGACCGACGACGACTGGGCCAGCACCTTCGCGGTCAATGCGACCGGCACCTTCTACGTCTCGCGGGCCGTGATCGAGCGGATGGCCGGCCGTCGACGCGGTGCTGTCGTCACGATCGCGTCGAACGCGGCCGGCACACCCAGGACCGAGATGGCCGCGTACGCCGCTTCGAAGGCCGCCGCGGCGATGTTCACCAAGTGTCTCGGGCTGGAGGCCGCGGAGTACGGGATCCGCTGCAACGTGGTGGCGCCCGGTTCGACCGACACCGCGATGCTGACCAGTCTCTGGAAGGACGGCGCCGGCCCGGAGAGCTCGATCGCGGGCACCCCGTCGGCGTACAAGCTCGGCATCCCGCTTCGCAAGATCGCTCAGCCGGCCGACGTGGCGGCGGCGGTGCAGTTCCTGCTGTCGGACCAGGCCGGACACATCACGATGCACGACCTCACGGTCGACGGCGGCGCAACCCTAGGCGTGTAAGGAGGCAATGATGGCTGGAATTCCCCTGATCGAGACCTATCAGATGCCGGTGGCGGCCGAGCTGCCGGTCAACGTGGCCGGCTGGCAGGCCGATCCGGCCCGCGCGGTGCTGCTCGTCCACGACATGCAGCGGTACTTTCTCAGGCCGTTCGGCGACGCGGCACCGGTGAAAACCCTGGTGCACAACGCCGCACGGCTTCGCAAGACGGCCGCCGAGGTCGGTATGCCGGTGGCCTACACCGCCCAGCCCGGCGGGATGACCGTGGCCGAGCGCGGCCTGCTCAAGGACTTCTGGGGCCCCGGCATGACGCCGTCCCCGGAGGACCGCGCGCTGGTACCCGAGCTGGCGCCGGCCGAGGGCGACTGGGTGTTCACGAAGTGGCGGTACAGCGCCTTCCACAAGAGCGATCTGCTCGAGCGGATGCGCGCGGCCGGCCGCGACCAGTTGATCGTCTGCGGGGTGTACGCGCACGTCGGAGTGTTGATGAGTCTGTGCGACGCCTTCACCAACGACATCGAGGCCTTCCTGGCCGCCGACGCCGTCGCCGACTTCAACGCGTCGTACCACCAAACTGCTCTGACGTACGCCGCCGAGCGGTGTGCGGTCGTCGCGCCGACCGACGTGTTGCTCGGGTCTTTGGTCGCCCAGGAGGTGCTGGTATGACCGCCCTGCTCGACCAAGTGCTTGCTGATGGCAACGGTGTGCCGCCGTTCGCCCTGCTCTACCGGCCGGAGACGGCCGGCCGCGACCGGGTCGACCTGATCGTGGGGGAGTCGGCCGCCGTCCAGACGCTGGCCGACGTACCACTGGCCGCGAACGCGCCGGCGGGGGAGCACGAGGTGCTGGTGCTCGTGCCGTATCGGCAGCTTGCCGAGCGTGGTTTCCAGTGCACCGACGACGGCGCCCCGCTGCTGGTGCTGCAGGTCGCCGAGCAGGCCGTCGTACCGCTGGACGAGTTGATGCGACGGCTGCCGAATCTGCCGACGCCACTCGTCAACGAACGGTTCGACGTCGAGGACGAGACCTACGCCGAGATCGTCCGCCGGGTCGTCGAGGACGAGATCGGCACCGGCGAGGGCGCGAACTTCGTGATCAAGCGGTCCTTCACGGCCGAGATCACCGGGTACAGCGTGGCCCACGCGTTGTCGTTCTTCCGCCGGCTGCTCAGCTCGGAAGTCGGCGCCTACTGGATCTTCGTCGTCCACACCGGCGACCGCACCTTCGTCGGCGCCACCCCGGAACGGCACGTCAGCGTCTCCGGTGGTACCGCCGTGATGAACCCGATCAGCGGCACCTACCGCTACCCGGCCTCCGGTCCGACCCTTGACGGCGTGCTGAGTTTCCTTGCCGATGGCAAGGAGACCGACGAGCTCTACATGGTCGTCGACGAGGAACTCAAGATGATGGCCAGGGTCTGCGACGGCGCCGGCACGGTGGTCGGACCGTTCCTGAAGGAGATGGCCCGGCTGGCTCACACGGAGTACCTGATCGAGGGCCGGACCACCCGCGACGTCCGCGAGATCCTGCGCGAGACCCTGTTCGCACCGACCGTCACCGGCAGCCCGCTGGAGAGCGCCTGCAAGGTGATCAGCCGGCACGAGCTCAACGGCCGCGGCTACTACAGCGGTGTGGTCGCACTGATCGGCTCGGACGCGGCCGGTGGTCGCACGATGGACTCGTCGATCCTGATCCGGACCGCCGAGATCTCCAGCGCCGGCCGGCTCTCGATCGGCGTCGGCGCCACGCTGGTCCGGCACTCGGACCCGTTGTCCGAGGTCGCCGAGACCAGGGCAAAGGCAGCCGGGCTGCTTGCCGCGCTGGCGGGTGGCAGTGGTTCCCGGTTCGCGGATCACCCGCAGGTGCGGAGCGCGCTGGAGGGCCGCAACACCGGGATCTCCGGCTTTTGGTTCAACGATCGATCGTTGCCGTCGGCAACTCCCGACGACCTCGCCGGTCGTACTGTCCTGGTGATCGACGCCGAGGACACCTTCACCTCGATGATCGCGCACCAGCTGAGCTCGCTCGGCCTGATCGTGACCGTACGCCGGTACGACGAGCCCTACCGGATCGAGGACCACGACCTGGTCGTGGCCGGGCCGGGGCCGGGAGACCCGGGCGACCTGCAGCACCCGAAGATCGCGCATCTGCGGGGCACCATCAAGCGGCTGATCGCCGAGGAGCGCCCGTTCCTGGCGGTCTGCCTGAGCCACCAGGTGCTCAGCGGCATCCTCGGGCTGGAGATCCAGCGCTGCCCGCAGCCCAACCAGGGCGTGCAGAAGGAGATCGATCTGTTCGGACGGCCGACCCGGGTCGGCTTCTACAACACCTTCGCCGCGCGGTCCGCGACCGACCGGATCGGCGACGTCGAGATCAGCCGGAACCCGGTGACGAATGAGGTGCACGCGCTGCGCGGGCCGCGGTTCGCGTCGATGCAGTTCCATGCCGAGTCGGTGCTGACCGAGGAAGGCGTGCTGTTGCTGCACGACGCCTTCAGCCGGTTGCTCGCGACCGATGCGCTGGTGTCCCGATGAGCACGATCCTGATCGCCGGGGGTGGCATCGGCGGGCTCGCGACGGCGGTGTCGCTGGCCGAGCGCGGCCACCGGATCGTCGTACTCGAACGGCAGGCGGCCTTCGCGGAGCTGGGCGCCGGTATCCAGATCGGGCCGAACGGGTTCCGCGCGATGGACCGGCTCGGGATCGGCGACGAGGTCCGCGAGCGCGCGGTCTACATCGACGAGCTGCGGTTCATGGACGGCACCACCGGGCAACGGGTGCAGAGCCTGCGGCTGGACGAGGACTACCGGGCACGCTTCGCCAACCCGTACGCCGTTGTCGCGCGGGCCGACCTGTATGCCCCGTTGCTCGCGGCGGCGCAACGATCGCCGCTGATCGACCTGCGGAGCAAGAGTGCGGTGTCCGGGTATCAGCAGGATGCGGATGGTGTCATCCTGCTGCTTGCGGACGGCACCAGCATCCGTGGCGACCTGCTGGTCGGCGCGGACGGCATCCGGTCGACGATCCGTCGCCAGCTGGTCGGCGACGGTGAGCCGCGAGTCTCCGGGCACACCATCTACCGGTCCGTCATCCCGATGGAACTCGTCCCCGACGACCTTCGCTGGCACGCCGTCACCTTGTGGGCCGGGCCGAAGTGGCACTTCGTGCATTACCCGATCGCCGGTGGGACGCTGCTCAACCTGGCCGCGACCAGGGATGACGGTGCATCGGTCGCGGTGGCTGGTCAGCCGGCGGAGCGGGGGCATGTGCTCGGGCAGTTCCCAGACCTGGGGGAGACCGCCCGTCGGCTGCTCGAGCTAGGGGCCGACTGGCGGGTGTGGGTGCTCTGCGACCGGGATCCGATCTCGCAGTGGTCCGACGGCCGGGTAGTCCTCCTCGGCGATGCTGCGCACCCGATGCTCCAGTACGCCGCCCAGGGCGCGTGCATGGCGCTGGAGGACGCCGTACTGCTCGGTGAGCTACTCGACTGCCCGGCCGGCGAGGCGCAGTACCGGCTGGAGCGGTTTGTCGAGGCGCGGCGTGACCGCACCGGGCGGACGACGCTAGTGGCCCGGGAGCTCGGTACGCAGCTGTACCACCCGGCCGGAGCGGCGAGGGTGGCTCGCAACGAGATGCTGTCCGGGCTGTCGGTTGGGGAGCTGCAGGACAAGGTGGCCTGGCTGCACGGCTTCGATGCCGCGCGAGTGCCGGATCTGACTAAGTAGTGGCCAGCTTTTGCCGAGCTTCATCACTGGGTGTGATGTTCGAGGGATGAAGAGGTCTGTCGCCGGGGCGTTCGCGGTGCTCGCGTCCGTCCAGGTCGTGCTGATTCTTGGCATGACCGTGATGAATGTGCTGCTGCCGGAGGTCCAGGCCGAGTTCCACCTCGGTCAGGCGGAGCTGGTGCTGCTCAACGCGGCGTACGGGATGTCGTTCAGCGGCCTGTTGCTGCTGGGCGGCCGCCTCTCCGACCTGTACGGCGCCCGCCGCGTCTTCACGGCCGGGACGGCGTTGTTCGCGCTCAGCTCCGTCACTGCCGCAGCGGCGCCGGGAGCAGAGGTGCTGCTGACCGCGCGCTTCCTGCAAGGGGTGGGCGCGGCATTGGCGGTGCCGGCCGCCATGGCGCTGGTCAGCCTGCTCTACCCCGAGCCGGCCCGGCATGCGCGGGCGATGGCTGTGTGGGGCGGATTGGCCGCATCCGGCGGGATGGCCGGGATGCTCCTCTCGGGAGTGGTCGCCACGATCGCTTCCTGGCGATGGGCCTTCGTTCTGCCGGTGCTCGTCTGTGCGCTGGCGGTTGCCCTGTCACCGCGGTTGCTGCCGGTGGGTGACACAGCGGTCGGCGAGCGGCTGGACGTGCTCGGCGCGGTGCTGGTGACCGCCAGCATCACTGTCCTCGGCTATGGCTTGGTCGAAGCGCCTGAGCGCGGTTGGACCTCACCGTTGGTGCTGGGGATGCTGGGCGGCGGTGTGGTGCTGCTGGTGGTGTTCGTCCAGGTCGAGCGACGGGTGGCGGTTCCCCTGTTGCCGCTGTCGTTCCTGGCCTCGCCGCCGCGAGTCATCGCGCTGGTGGCCGTGTTCCTCGGCTCTGCTGGGACGACCACGATCTTCTTCATGCTGTCGCTGTACTTCCAGCAGATGCTCGACTACGCGCCGCTGGAGGTCTCGGCGGCGTTCCTTCCCTATGGCGTCGGCCTGGTGGTCACTGGTATCGCCGTCGGTCGGTTGGTGCTCCGCTTCGGTGCCCGGGCGACGACGGTGGCCGGCCTGGTCGTGTGTGCGGTCGGGCTGGGCACCTTGAGCACGATCGGAGCCAACACCCCGTACGTCGGTGCGGTGCTGGCCGGCCTGGTGCTGTTCCCGCTCGGCGTCGGCCTGGTCTTCGCCGGGGCGACAGTGATCGCCACCAGCGACGTACCGGCTGGTCAGGCCGGTCTGGCCGGGGCAGTGACCACCAGTGCGCTGGAGATGGGTCCTGCCATCGGCATGACCGTGCTGGTGACGTTGTCGGCCGCTCGTGCTGATCGGCTGGTTGCCGACGGCACGGGTGCGGATGCCGCAGTGACTGCCGGCTACGGCTTCGGCCTGGCCGCTGCAGCCGTGGTGTTCGTGATCGCGGCCGTCGGTGCCGCCTTGATCCGCGTCACGCCCGAAGCCGTGGCGCCATTGGCCACCACGACTTCGGACGCATGCTCTAGCGGACGGTGATGCTGGCGAAGCCGCCTCGGACCGTGTTGTGGCCGTCGTAGACCTCGATCCGGTACTGCTGCGACGTACCCGAGGGGGCAGCCGTGTCGGTCAGCGTGACGTTCGGGCGGCTCCAGAAGGTGGAGTTCGCCGTCGTGGTCGCGACGACCGTGTTGGTGCCACCCCGGAGCAGCCGGTAGGTCAGGGTGATGTCGTCCTTGTCCAACGACGTCTGGACGGTCGCCTGTACCCGGCCGGCCGTAGTACTGGACAGCGTCGGCAGGACCGGGCCCAGTGGCACTGCGCCCGCGCCCAGGTTGTTGAACCGCGTCAGGCCCTGCTGACCGGCGCCGTTGACCGTGGTGAAGTCACCGCCGATCCACAGGTCCGAGCCACCGGTCGCCGACACGAGCGGGCCGACCTCGGTGGGCGGGCCTGCATTGGTGTTCGGGAACCAGGGACCGAGTGCACCGTTGGCCGGGTTCTGCAGGAGCAGGAAGTGGGCTCCGGTACCGTCCGGGAAGGCGCCCGGGCAGCTGTGTGCGTGCGAACCCTTGAACAGCCAGCCGTTGACCATCGTGATCGTCTCGGTGGCGCCGAGGCAGGTGTTCTTCCAGACCAGGTTGCCGGTGGCGATGTTCGCCGCCCAGGTCCCGTCGAAGCAGCCCCCACCGTCGCCGGCGTTGGAGAAGTACACGACCCCGCCGCTGGTCTCGATGTCCTTGACCCGCGTCGTGCAGCCCGGCTTCGGCACCGGTACCGCGGTAGAGGCCGCGAACGGCAGCAATGCGCCGGTCGAGTTGTTGACGCTGGCCACGGCCCAGTGGGCCACGCCGCCGACCTTGGCGAAGGTGCCGCCCAGGTAGACCTTGGAGTTGTCGTCGGCCGCGTCGATCGCGTAGACATCCGCGTCTGCGTTCGGGTTCCACGGCAAGAGGCTGCCGTCGGCCGTGCTGATCGCCGCTGCGCGGTTGCGAGCGACGTTGTTGACCAGGCCGAACGAGCCGCCGAAGTACAGGCTGGTACCGCCGACAGCGAGCGTCTTGACCCGGTACGAGACGTTCGGCTTGATGTTCGGCAGCAGCGCACCCGTCGTCGCGTCGAAGGCGGCGATCCGGTTGCGGACCTGGCCGTCGACGCGGGTGAAGTCGCCGCCGATGTAGATCTTCGAGCCGTCCGGCGACGCCACGATCGACCAGACGAAGTTGTTCAGCGTGTGGTTGAAGGTGGTGTCGAGCGCGCCGGTGCTCTGGTTGAAGGCCGCCAGGTAGGTCCGGACGGTCTGGCTGGTGCCGGGCGCGGCGCCCGGCGGGCGGACCCGGGTGAAGCGGCCGCCGACGAACGCCTTGCCCCTGGCCACCGCCAGCCCGAGCACGCTGGCATCGGTCTGCCAGGTGGAGCCGGCCACCGCTGTCAGTGAAGCGCCGGTACCGGGTGCCGGGAGCGTCGGAACGACGGCCAGCGCGAGGCCTGCCGCACCGAGTGCAGCAGTGATTCTTCGTAGTCGCATTTGTGTTCCCCCCTTGGGAGTGCCGGAACCCCCTCCGGCACTCCCTTTATCTAGCGTGCGTCGTAATGCGTTACGACCTGGTCCGCGTCGAGCGCGACCGGGTAGACGGCGACCTCGTCGAGGGTGCCGTTGATGCCTGCGTCGGACGGGCCGTTCGGCCAGCCACCCAGGTTGTCGGCGCCGATCCGCCAGTAGCCCGTGTACGCCTCCGCGGCGGCCACGTTCTGGGTGCCCTGCAGTACGCCGTCCAGGTAAAGCTTCTGCGATCCCGGTGAGAACGTGCCGACCACGTGGTGCCACTGGCCGTCGTTCGTCCCCGGTGCGGAGCTGATCGTCCGCGCCGAGCCGTCCCACAGCCCGAACGTCACAGTGCCGTCGTTCTGCAGGTAGATGTGCCGGTCGTACTGGCTGCTGGTCCCGTTCGGGCTGTTGCCGAAGCCAACGATCTTGCCGCCGCTGCCCGAGGTGGTCTTGTACCAGGCCTCGACGCTGAAGTTCTGCGGCTGGCTGATCACGGTCTGGCCGATCAGCTTGCCCGTACCGTCGAAGTCGCCGGCCGTGTTGCCACCACTGGTCAGCACACCGGGTACGCCGAGCGTCACCCCGGAGTACGGGCCGGTGTTGCCCTGCCCGGACGAGTCGGTCGCGTTGGCCGTCCCATTGGCCTCACCGAGCCGCCAGTACGCCGTCGGGCCGTCTGCCAGCACCTGCTGGTCGTACGGCGCGTCCACGCTGGCCACTGTCACCGCCGCCGAGTAGTCACCGCGCAGGGTGCTGTTCCCGTCGGTCACCTCGATCCGGTAGACCTGCGAGGAACCCGGTGTCAGCCCGGTGTCGGTGAAGGACAGCCAGGGCCGGTTCCAGAACCGCGAGTCGGCCGTGTAGGTCGCAACGACGGTGTTGCTGAAGCTGCGGAGTACCCGGTAGGTCAGCGTGATGTCGTCGTTGTCCACGACGGTCTGGAAGTTCACCTTGACCTGGCCGGCCTTGTAGCTGACCGGCGTCACCTTGGCCGGCTTGGCCGGTGCCGCACCCGGACCGGTGTTGGTGAAGCGGGCCAGGCTCTGCTGACCGGCCCCGTTCACCGTGGTGAAGTCGCCGCCGACCCAGAGGTCGGAGCCACCGGTCGCGGACACGAGCGGGCCGACCACGGTCGGGCCACCGGTGTTGGTGTTCGGGAACCACGGACCCAGCTCGCCGGTGTCGAGGTTCTGCGTGAGCAGGTAGCGTCCTGCGCCCTGCGGGAAGCCGTTGCCGCCCAGGTAGCTGCAGTCGTGCGCGTGCGAGCCCTTGTAGAGCCAGCCGCTCACAACCGTGACGGTCTCGGTCGCGCCGAGGCAGTTGCTCTTCCACACCAGGTTGCCCGAGGCAACGTCGGCTGCCCAGGTCCCGTCGAAGCAGCCGCCACCGTCACCGGCGTTGGCGAAGTACACCCGGTCGCCGCTGGTCTCGATGTCCTTGACCCGCGAGGTGCAACCCGGGTTCGGCGCCGGTACCGCGCTCGCCGCCGCGAAGGGCTGTAGCGACCCGTCAGTCGGGTCAAGACTTGCCACGGCCCAACTCGAAGTACCGTTGATGGTCGAGAACGTGCCGCCGACGTACACCTTGCTGCCGTCGTCGGCCGCGTCGACCGCGTAGACGTCGTTGTCCGCCTGGGGAGCCCAGGGGAGTAGCGCGGCAGTGCTTGTCGTGACCGCCGCGAGGCGCGGCCGGGCGACGTTGTTGACGAGGCCGAACGAGCCGCCCAGATAGACCGTGCTGCCGGAGACGGCCAGCGCCTTGACCCGGTACGAGACCGACGGCTTCCAGTTGGAGACGAGGGCACCGGTCGCGGTGTCGAACGCGGCAACCCGGTTGCGGGTCTGGCCGTCGACGTTGGTGAAGTCGCCGCCCACGAAGACCCGGGAGCCGTCAGCGGTCGCGGCGATCGCCCAGACCATGCCGTTCAGGGTGTGGTTGAACCCGGTGTCCAGCGCGCCGGTGCTCTGGTTGAACGCGGCCAGATAGGTCCGCGCGGTCTCGCTCGTGCCGGCTGCCGCCCCCGGTGGCCGGACCGTGGTGAAACGTCCCCCGACGTACGCCTTGCCGTTCGCCACCGCGAGTCCTTGCACGCTGGCGTTGGTCTGCCACGCCGGGCTCGTCAGAGCCGACAGCGAAGCACCGATGCTCTGGGCCGGTGCTGCTGGTGACAGCAAAGCTGCCACCAGCAGTCCACCCAGAGCGAATATCCCCACCTTCTTCACTACATCCCCCCTCAAGGATGTCCTCCCGGGCCGCCTGGTGCGGCCGAGAGTCACATGCCCGGGCTCACTTCACCTTCACGGCGATCGCCGGGCCCTTCATGATGTTTCGTCCGTCGTGGATCTCGACGTGGTAACTGACCGACTGGCCGGCCTTGACGCCCTTGTCGACGACCGTGATCGTCTTGCGCGGCTGCCAGTAGTACGTGGTGAGCTTCTGCGAGCTGATGTTGGTCGCCCCGCGGAACACGTTGTAGGTCAGAGTCAGGTTGTCCAGGTCGTAGCTGTCCTTGAAGCTGACGGACACCTGGTTGGTGACCGCGGTCGACACGGTCGGGACCTTCGGTGCCGCCGGATACGCGCCCCCCGCGGCGTTGGTGAACCGGGTCAGGCCCTGCTGGACCTTGCCGTTCACGTGCAGGAAGTCGCCGCCGACCCACAGGTCGTTGCCGCCGGACGCGAACGCCAGCGGGCCGACCTTGGTGGTGCTGTTCGGGTTGGCGTCGGTGTTCGGGAACCACGGCCCGATCTTGCCGTCGATGCCGCTCTCCACGAGCAGGTAGTGGGTGCCGGTCCCGTCACCGAAGGCGCCGCTCGAGCTGCAGTTGTGCGCGTGCGAGCCCTTGTAGACCCAGTTGCCGATCGCCTTGATCGCCTCGGTCGCGCCCAGGCACTTGTTCTGCCACAGCAGCTTGCCGGTGGCTGCGTCCGCGGCCAGTACGCCGTCGTAGCAGCCGCTGCCGTCGCCGCCGTTGGAGACGAAGACCTTGGTGCCGAGCGTGTCGATGTCCTTGACCCGGGTGGTGCAGCCGAGCGTCGGCTTCGGGATCGCCGCCGCGGCGGGGAAGGCGAAGGCGTTGCCGCGGCCGTTGTCGACCATGGCCAGCGAGTAGTGGTCCTTGCCGTTGATCTTGGTGAACGGTCCGCCGACGAACACCCGGGTGCCGTTGTCGGACAGATCGATCGCGTACACCTCGTCGTCGGCGTTCGGGTTCCACGGCAGCAGGTCGCCCTGGATCAGCCGGACCGCGGCCAGGTGGTTGCGGACGGTGTTGTCGACCCGGCCGAACGAACCGCCGAAGAAGACGCTGTTGCCGAAGATCGCGATCGCCTTGACCCGGGTCGCGACCGACGCGTCCCAGGCGGAGACCAGCCGGCCGGTGGCCACGCTGAACATCGCGATGTGGTTGCGCTTGATCCCGTTCACGGTGGTGAAGTCACCGCCGATCACGACCCACTTGGCGTCCGGGCTGGTCGCGATGGCGTAGACGGCGCCGTTCAGCTTCGGCGCGAACGCCAGCGGCGCGCCGGTGGTGCGGTTGAAGGCGGCGACGTAGGTGCGGACCGCTTCGCCCTGACCGGCCGGCTTGCCGGGCTGCCGGATCCGGGTGAACAGGCCACCGGCGTACACGACGTTGCCGGCGGTCGCCAGCGCGTTCACGCTCGAGTTGGTCTGCCACGACAACTGCTTGATCGCGGACACGGCGGAGCCGAAGCCGCCGTTGGCCGCTTGTACGGGTGGCCCGGACGGGATCAGGGCCGCGGCGAGCACGGCGGCGACCGTCACAACTGCCAGAACTAACTTCTTCATCAACTTCCTTAGGACTGGGCGGGGGGAAAGTCCATCAGCGTCCGTAACCTAGCGCCGGTGGGAACCCGACTGGAAGGCAGGCTCCCACCGGCGTTATGACTTTGTGCTATGAACGCTTGACCGTCCGCTCAGCGTGCGCGTCGGCGCGGCTGGATCAGCCCGCGTTGTAGTGAGCCGTGACCTGGTCCGCGGTCAGCGCGTACGGGTAGACCGCCGCCTCGTCGATGACCATTCCGGTCTGGGTCGCGCCGCCACCCGACCAGCTGCTGGTGGTGTCGTTGCCGACCCGCCACCAGCCGTAGTACAGGGAGGCCTGCCCGATCGTCTGGCTGCCGGCCAGCACGCCGTCGACGTACAGCTTCATCGCGCCGTTGTCGTAGGTGCCGACCGCGTGGTGCCACGCGCTGTTGTTCTTGTTCGACGCGCTGTTGATGGTCCGCTGGCTGCCGTCGTTGACACCGAAGGTGACCTGGCCGTTGGAGCGCAGGTACAGCATCCGGTCGTTCAGGCTGCTGTTGGCCGTCTTGGAGTTGCCGAAGCCGATGATCCGGCCGCCCTTGAGGAAGCCCTGCTTGAACCAGGCCTCGACGGTGAACTGCTGCGGCATGCTGTACGCCTTCTCGCCGACCATCTTGCCGTTGCTCGCGCTGATCGTCGCCGCCGTGTTGCCGCTCACCTTGCCGGCCGTGCCCAGCGTCATCCCGCTGAAGGTGCCGTTGTTGCTCTGGCCGGACGAGTCGACCGAGGTGGTCGTGCCGGCCGCCTCGCCGAGCCGCCAGTACGCCTGCGGCCCGTCGGCGTTGATCAGCTGGTCGTACGCCGTGCTCGCGGTGCTCGCCACGGTCAGCGGGTCGGAGTAGTTGCCGCGGATCGTCGTCGTGCCGTCCGTGACCTCGACCCGGTAGTTGGTCACTTCACCCGGCGTGACGTTGGTGTCGGTGTAGTGGAGCCAGGGCTTGTCCCACGGCGTCGACTTGACCGTCCAGGTCGCGATCGTGGTGTTGCTGAAGCCCTTCAGCAGCCGGTACGTGAGCGTGCTGTCGTCGTTGTCCCCGACCGTGGGGAAGTGGATCTGGACGACGCCCGGCTGGACGGAGTACGGGAGCAGCTTGGCCGGCTTGGCCGGAGCGGCGCCCGGGGCCGCGTTGGTGAAGCGGGTCAGGCCCTGCTGCCCGACGCCGTTGGTGAGCAGGAAGTCGCCGCCGACCCACAGGTCCGAGCCGCCGGTCGCGAACGCCAGCGGGCCGACCTCGGTGGGCGGACCGGCGTTGGTGTTCGGGAACCACGGGCCGAGCTTGCCGTCGACCGGGTTCTGGGTGAGCAGGAAGCGGTACCCGAAGCCCTGCGGGAAGCCGCCGGCGCCCTGGTTGGCGCAGTCGTGCGCGTGCGAACCCTTGTAGAGCCAGCCGTTCACCATCTTGACCGCCTCGGTGGCGCCCAGGCACTGGCTCTTCCACTTCAGCGTGTTGGTCGCGATGTCGACCGCCCAGGTGCCGTCGAAGCAGCCGCCGCCGTCACCGCCGTTGCCGAAGTACACGGTGTCGCCGCTGGTGTCGATGGTCTTGACCCGGGTGGTGCAGGAGCCGTTCGGCGGCGGGACCGCGCTCGCGCCCGGGAAGGGCAGGACCGCGCCGGTCACCGGGTCGAGGCTGGTGACGGTGTTCTGGCTGGTGCCGTTGACGGTGCTGAACTGGCCGCCGGCGTACGCCTTCGAGCCGTCGTCGGCCACGTCGACGGCGTACACGTCGCCGTTGGTGGCAGGGGCCCAGGGCAACAGGGTGCCGGTGTCAGCGGTGACCGCGGCGAGCCGGAGCCGGTCCTCGCCGTTGACGAGCCCGAACGAGCCGCCGAAGTACACGGTGCTGCCGGAGACGGCGATCGACTTGACCCGGTACGAGACCGAGGGCTTCCAGTTCGCGACCAGCGCGCCGGTGGCGGTGTCGAAGGCGGCGATCCGGTTGCGGGTCTGGCCGTTGACGGTGGTGAAGTCACCGCCGACGAAGATCCGGGAGCCGTCGGCCGAGGCGGCCACGGCGTACACCTGGCCGTCGAGGACCGGGTTGAACGACGCGACCAGGTTCCCGGTGGTCGAGTCGAAGGCCGCCAGGTACGCCTGGCCGACCTCGTTGCTGCCGAGCGGTGAGCCCGGCGGCCGGACGCTGGTGAACCGTCCACCCGCGTAAGCTTTTCCAGCGGCCACGGCCAGTCCCTGGACGCTGGCGTTGGTCTGCCAGACCGGGCTGTCCTGCGCCGAGAGCGAGGCCTCGATGCTCTGGGCCGACGGTGCGAGCACCATGATGCCGGCCCCCGCCAGCAGTGCTCCGACAGCGCCCAGGCGCGCGAAAAGCCATCTCTTCTTCATCGTGCGGTGTCCCCCCTCGGACAGGCGCCATCCCCGGCGCCTTACAAGTGATTCCCGTTTTTCGTGATCCCCAGAATTCCCCCGAGACAGAGTAGGCCACACAAAGTGAGCTTTGACCAGTCACCGAATGGTTGTCTTCGGCGAGTTGCCGGCTTTCGTCACGGTGCGTGAACGTTGCCGACGATTGCCGCTCCGGTGTGGTGATGCCTATATCCTGTCCCCGGCAAGGAGCCGGTCACCTCGCGTGACCAAGGGTTGGGAAGTTGGGGGACCGGAATGGAACCGGGCACTGTCGTCTGGCGGGACACCGCGCAGTCACTGCTGAGGCACAAGTGGCTGATCATCGGATGTGTTCTGCTCGGGATCGGCGGTGCCGCCTTCTTCTCGCTGTCGCAGACCGTGCGCTGGACCGCGTCCAGCCAGGTGGTGATCGGCCCGGCCGTGCCGCCGGCCCTGGTCGGCAACCTGCCCACGGGCACGGACAAGACCGGCCCGCTCGGCCTCGACCTGCCGGCCGAGACGCAGGCGCGGGTGATGGCCAGCCCGGCGATCCTGCGCGAGGTCGCCAAGTTCCTGCAGATGCCGACCACGGACGACTCGATCCAGTCGCTGGCCGGCGTGACCCGGGTCAAGGCGGTCACCGACAACGCCTACCTGATCACCATCGACGGCCCGACCGCCGAAGAGGCGGTCCGCCGGGCCAACGCGATCGCCCAGATCTACCTTGCCCAGCGCAGCCGGGAGGCCAAGAACCTGCTGGTCACGCTGGCCAGTCAGGCCACCGACCGGGCCAAGACCGCGAACGCGCAGTCGAAGGCCCTGGTCACCCAGATCAACGAGGCGCAGGGACGTGGCGACACGTCCGGCGCGAGCTCGCTGCGTGACCAGCGCGTCGGCCTGGCGACCGAAGCCCGGCAGGCCGCCGATGAGGCAGCCGCGATGAACAAGGCGCTGACCGGTGTCGGCGCGAGCAGCACGCTCGTCACGCCGGCCACGGTGGACACCGCGTCGTCGTCACCGTTGGTAGCGCGCGACATCACCGTCGGCGCGATCCTCGGCCTGGTGCTCGGGTTCGGCCTGGCCTTGCTCAGCACGCATCTCAGCCCGTTCATCCTGACCCGCGACCAGGCGGCCCGCTCCGCCGGTGCTCCGGTCATCACCACGGCGATCGGCTTCCGGCGGTACCGGCTCGGATTCCGCTTGCGGTTCTGGCTCCGCGCGACGCCGCAGCTGCCGGCCGCGGAGACGATGGCACTCGGCACCGAGGCCAGTGGCGCGCTGGCCCGGCGCGAGCTGAACCCCAAGGGCATCGGGGCGAGCGGCGCCGGCGCTTTGCTGGTCGTGTCCGCCTCGCCCAACAGCAACACGGCAGGAATCGCGCTGGCGATGGCCGAGGCGAGCGCGCGCGACGGTCGCGAGACGCTGCTGGTGCTCGCCGATCTGCGCAGTGCCCCGGTGCTCTCGCACGTCACCGACCACGAGGGCCTGAGCGATCTCGTCGCCGAGCCGGCACCCACTCGGGCAGTACGGGCTCGCAAGATGTTCCGGCCGGGCACGGTGGCGGATCTGTACGTCCTGCCTCCTGGGCTGACTCACGACGAGGCGGCGCTGGCCGTCGCGCCGTCGCTGGTGCCTGGCATCGTGGCGGACCTGCCGCCGGGGTATTCGGTGGTCGTCCACGGCCAGGCCTCGCGCGGAGGGCACGGGATCACGCCGCTCGCATCCGCCGTCGACGCGTCGGTGCTGGTGGTACAGGTCGGTCAGGACAAGGAGACGGACCTGACCCGGCTCACGGCGGCTCTGCGATTCGCGGGGGCGCCGGTGCTCGGCGTCGTACTGATCGGTGCTTCGAAGCACGACGAGACGCTGGGGATCCCGGCGAACTTCACCCCGGCCGAGACGTCCGCTCTCCCGCTGCGCTGATGGTGCTGGGATGACGCTGACGGCACCGCCCGTGCCGGGGACGATCGAGGAGTCGGACAGCACCAAGGCCGGCTGGCTCTGGATTGCCATGTGGTGCCTGCTGGTCCTCGGGGTACAGCCGTGGACCTCTCGGGCCGCGGCGCCGCAGGGGTCGACCGGGTCGACCAACAGCCTGATGAAGGGCGTGCTGCTCGGTGCGATCTTCCTGATCTGCCTGGCGGCGACGAAGCCGGGATTCCGGACTCGCTCCAGCCCGGCGACCACGATGTACGTCGTCTACACGCTCTTCGCGACGGCGACGGCGTTCCTGCTGGCCGAGCCGGGCGGCCCGCTGCTGCGGCTGGCGCGGCTGCTGATCGGTCTGGTGCTGCTGCTGATGCTGTGGCGGCCGTTGATCCGGGTGCCGGAGCGGTTGATCCGTGCGCATCTGGTCGCGCATCTGCTGCTGGCGCTCACGGTCGTGCTCAGTGTGATCTGGCGGCCGACGGTGGCGTGGCGGCCGCTGACGTCGTTCGGCAGCGGGTACCGGCTGCAAGGTGTGCTGATCCCGATGCTGCCGCCGCGGGTCGGTGAGGTCGGCGCGCTGCTGCTGGGGTTGGCGATCGTCGCGTTCTTCTCGCGGAAGTTGTCGTTCATACCGGCCGGCGCCTTGATCGGTCTCGGCGTAGTACTGGTCGCTGCCAGCCGGACCCGGACGGCCGCCGCGGCGATCGCCGTCGGTCTGGTGCTTGCGCTGTTCCTGACCCGGAAGACCTGGCTCGCCCGGATCGCCTCGGTCTCCGTGCCGGCCCTGATGGGGCTGGCCTTCCTGGTGATTCCGACGCTGCACAACTGGTTGCTGCGGGGGCAGGGGACCAAGCAGATCAGCTCGCTGAGTGGCCGGACCACGAGCTGGCACTACGTGATCGACGAAGAGGTCTCACTGCAGACCGCCATCATCGGCCACGGCCTCGGCAACAAGCGCGTCCTGCTGCGCCGGGGCGAGGGCGACATCGACGTGATGGCCATCGACAACAGCTGGCTGAGCCTCTACTGGGAGACCGGCCTGCTGGCGGTCACCATCGTCGGAATCGCCTTCATCGTCGCGTGGATCTCGGTCCTCCGGGCCCCGACGCCCTATGTCAAGGCCAGCGGCGCCCTGTTGCTCGGCTACGTCTCGGTGGCCTCCCTCAACGAGAGCGGCCTGTCCGACCTGAGCTCCATGACGCTGCACCTATTAGTGGCAGCCGCAGTCTGCGACGCAGACCGAATGAGAGCCAAGGCCCATCCACCCCCACCAAAACCCCCAAAACCCCGCTGGGTCTGAGGCTCAGCTGGAGATGCTGTCCTTGTCGAAGCCGGCGGCTTGCCACTGCTCCCAGGTCATCGTCTCGCCGCGGTAGGCGAACCGCTCCGCCTGCCGGCCGCCGATCCGGTAGCTGTTCCGGCTGAACCGGATCGCGCCGTCCGCGACCGGCGACTCCTTGTTCTCCACCACGCCCGTACTGGCCGTCTTCTCGTCCATCACCACCTGGTTCGCCTCGATCAGCACGTCCTTCAGCACGTACTGCCCGCGCGGCCCGTCACCCCGCGTCCGCGACTGGATCGCGATCCCGTTGCGGTTGCCCCTGATCAGATTCCCCACCACGGTCACCCCGGCGGACGTGTTCACGTTGATCCCACCGCCGTCCCACAGACTCGGCCCCGACCCCCGCCCGGTCCCAAATCCGTTGCCTTCGACAACATTCCCCGAGATCTCCGCCTGATAGCTGATCTCGTACCGGATCCCGTCGGCAGCGTTGTCCCGGATCCGGTTCCCGGCGATCAACCGGTCGTACTCCGCGATGTCGCTCCACATCCCGATCCCGCGGTTCGCCACGATGTCGTTGCCCGACACCTCACCGGACGACCGGGTCGACTTGATCCCGCCCGACTCCCAGTCCGCGATCCAGAAGCCATCCGTGTTGTTGCGAGTCACCAGGTTCCCGGTCAGCTTCACATCGGCCGAGTGGTACTGCCCGATCCCCAGCTGCCCGTTGTCCGCAACGGTATTGCCGCTGACCGTGGCCCGATCGCCCTCGATCACCATCACCCCGACCGCATGGTTCCAGCGCACCTCGTTGGCGACGACCTTCCACCCGGTACCGACCTGCAGCGCGCCACCTTGCGGCAGACTGGCAAAGTGCTCGATCGTCAGCCCGCTGACTGTCACATCCCGCGCCGAAGCCGTGATCGCCGTCCGCGTCCGCGACAGCTCCACGTCCTTTCCGGCCGGATCGTCAGCCAGGTACAGCGCATTGGCCTGGTAGTCGCCGTAGAAGGTGCCGGTCTTGAGCTCGTCGAGACTCATCACCCGAGTCAGATGCACGCCGTCGACGAAGATCTGCTCACCGAGCTGACACGGATTGGTCTTCTCGTCCTCGCACTTCCCCTTCAACTTGTACTGCGCGGGCAACACGTTCCGCGCGACCCAGCGTCCGCCTTCGGCCTGCCACTGGCTCAGCCGCACCGACCCGGTCAGCACCGCGCCTTCGCTGCTCGCCAACGTCGTTGCGTCCGCGGGCCGGATCGCCCGCGCGATGCGGTGCAGCCCCTTGCCGAAGCAGAACGTCTTGCTGTCCGGATTCGCATCGATCACCTGCTGCGGATCCGTGTTTGCCGGAATCGCCACGCCAACACACTTGGGCGCGGTCACCGGCCCCGTCGGCCCGAGCTTGGTACTCGCCGCTGCCGGAGCCGCCGTCGGCAGCGCGACCGTCGGCTCACTCGGGTCCGGTACCGCCGCCTTGTCGTCCGTACATCCGGCCAGCAAGAAGACGGCCAGCACAATACCGCTCGCCGACGTGAACCCGCGTCCCATCGATTCCCCCACACAGCCGACCCCAGAAGTTGCCCAACTATAGGTTCACCACGGATCGGGTAGCCCCGCGCCCGTGGTGATCAAGCTGTGCAGGCTGCCGTTGACGTAGTGCCGCCAAGCCGTCGAGCACGCGCCGAAGCACTCGACGTCCGGGATCAGCCCAAGGTGAGTGAACCGGAGCTCAGTGCCGTCGGCGGTTCCAGGCAGGATGTCGAACACGATCTGGCTGCCGGTCCACTCGCCCGGCTCCGAGACGAACGCCAGCTTGCTGTCCACGACCTGCCAGGCCACGCGCCGACCCGGCTCGAGCTCCGCCACGCGTTGCAGGCTGTAGTGCTGGGGGAGGTGCCGGTAAGCGAACTCGGCCCCGACCTCGTCCGCCCGCCCCTCGATCTCCCCGGTCCACCAGGCTCCTACGTTCACGACGGCGGCGTAGACCTCCTCCGCGGACTGCTGGACGGTGAAGGACGTCGAATAGTCAGACATGGTTGATCTCCTCTTATGCAACAATCGGTTGCACGAGAGTAGATCAGCTCTGGCGGAATGCGCAACCATCGATTGCGAATTCAGTGCATGTAGGTGGCGCGGGCGAGGTTGTAGGCGAGGTCCTGGGCCACCTGGAAGGCGTCGTCTTCCTCCAGCCGGTGTTCGACGACGAGCTTGGCCAGGTAGCCGGCGTCGATCCGGCGGGACAGGTCGTGGCGGGCCGGGATGGAGAGGAAGGCGCGGGTGTCGTCGACGAAGCCGGAGGTGTTGTAGAAGCCGGCTGTCTCGGTCACCAGGTCACGGAACCGCCGCATGCCGTCGGGGCTGTCGAGGAACCACCAGGGTGCGCCGAGACGCACCGACGGGTAGACACCGGCGATCGGCGCGAGCTCTCGCGAGTACGCCGTCTCGTCGACGGTGAACAGCACCAGCCGGAACCCCTCGGCGTGCCCGAATCTCTCCAGCAGCGGCCGCAGCGACCGGGTGAACTCAGTGGCGACCGGGATGTCATGCCCTTGGTCCGGCCCGTACGTCCCGTGGATCCCCGAGTGATGATCGCGCAGGACGCCGGGGTGGAGCTGCATCACCAGCCCGTCCTCAGCCGACATCGCGGCCATCTGGAACAACATGTGCCCGGCGAACGCGGCCGCGTCCTCCGCCGACACCTCGTCGCGCAATGCGGCCTCGTAGATCCGCGCGGCCGCCGAGTCGTCGAGCGGCAGCGCAGCCGCGCTCAGGTGTCCGTGATCCGTAGCCAAGGCGCCGGCCGCCACGAACGCCTGCCGCCGTTGCCGCAGCGCGTCCAGATATCCGGCGTACGACGACGTGTCGACCTCGGCCCGTACTCCGAGGTCGCGCGCCAGCCGGCTCCAGCCTGGCCGGTCGAGGTGGACGACCGCATCCGGGCGGAAGGTAGGGATCACCCGGCCGGGGAGTTCAGCGGCGAGCTTGGCATGCTGCTCCAGGTCGTCGGTTGCCGCGTCGGTGGTGGAGATGACCTCGATCCTGAAGCGGTCGAGCAAGGCGCGCGGCCGGAACTCGGGCTCGGCCAGCCGGGCCGAGATCTCGTCGTACAACTCGTCAGCGGTCTCCGCGGACGGTGCGACCTTCAGCCCGAGTACCTCGGCGAACTCGTGCTCCAGCCAGTACCGGCTCGGAGTGCCGAGGAACAGGTGCCAGTGCGAGCAGAACTCCCGCCAGATGTCGCGCGGTTCCGCGGTCCGTACGCCGTCGCGGCGCGGCAGCCCGAGCCGGTCGGGGGAGACGCCTTGGGAGACCAGCATCCGGGTGACGTAGTGATCCGGCACCACCAGCAGGTCGGCCGGATTGCCGAAGGCCTCGTCGCTCGCGAACAGTCCGGCGTCGACATGCCCGTGGAAGCAGAGCAGCGGCAGGCCCTTCGTGGACGCGTGGATCCGGCGAGCCACGTCGCGCGCCTCGCCGGCGGGAAGGGCGCGGTCCGGGTGCGGCTGCAGGGCCTTCGGCATGAGTCCTCCGGGAGAGTCGGTTTGCAACACAGTCTGAAAAGCATTGCAGCCGGTGCAACGCTGGCCAGCAAGGAAAATACCGGGGTGATTCGATGACGCCAGGGCCAGCTTGACACAGGATTGCAACCGATTGCAGACTCAGTCCACGGCCCGAGACCCGCGGAGGTGGCAGATGCCGGCGACCATTCGCGACGTGGCCCGACTGGCCGGAGTGTCGGCCTCGACCGTGTCCCGCGCGCTCTCCCTGCCGGACGTGGTGAACGCCGCGACCCGCAGCCGGGTGGAGCAGGCCGCGGCGCAGCTCGGGTACCAGCCCAACAAGGCGGCCCGCGGCCTGATCACCGGCCGGACCGGCAACATCGGCCTGGTCGTCCCGGACCTGGCGAACCCGTTCTTCCCGAGTGTCGTGAAGGGGGTCCAGGCGCGGGCGCGGTCCAACGACATCGCTGTCTTCCTCGCGGACACCGACGAGGACGCGACGGCAGAGGTCGGCCTGGTTCACGCTCTGGCCAAGCAGGTCGACGGGCTGATCCTGTGCTCGCCGCGGGCCGGCGACGAGGAGCTGGTGGCGGTGGCCCAGGAGACGAAGGTCGTCCTGGTGAACCGGCTGGTCGACGGTGTTCCCGCCGTCACGTTCGACAACGGCGGCGGGATGCGGCAGGCGATCGCCCATCTGGCCGCGCTCGGCCATCGCAGAATCGCCTGGGTCGGCGGGCCGGCCACCTCGTGGTCGAATTCGCAGCGCTTCATCGGGCTGCACGCCGCGGCGGTGGAGTGCGGCGTGCAGTTGGTCCCGGTCGGGCAGTTCGCTCCGACGTACGAGGGTGGGGTGGCCGCCGCGGACCAGGCCGTCGCGACGGGGGCGACGGCCGTGGTGACGTACAACGACCTCGTGGCGATCGGGTTGCTGGCCCGGCTGCACGCGCGGGGGATCGAGGTGCCGGGGGAGCTGAGCGTGCTCGGCATCGACGACATCGCAATGGCCGGCATGTCCCGGCCGGCGCTCACCACGGTCCGGCTTCCCACGCAGAAGGCCGGTGCACTCGCCGTCGAGCTGCTGCTGGAGCTCCTCGACAACCCCACCGAGGATCCCGGCGCGGGGCCCGGCCGCCGGGTTCTGCCGGGTGAGCTGATGGTTCGGGACTCCACCGGCGTGAGAAGGGCGTAGTCATGGCGATCCCCGACGTACTCGTGATCGGCGAGATCCTGGTTGAGCTGAGTTCGACCGAGCCGCTGGACGCGGGGACCACGCTGACGCTGAACTTCTCCGGTGACGCGCTCAACTCGGCCGCCGCGGCCGCTGCCGCGGGGGCGCACACGGCGCTGCTCGCCAGGGTGCCCGACGATGAGCTGGGCGACCGTCTGCTCGAACGAGTGGTTGCTCTGGGCATCGATACCTCCCAAGTACTCCGGGTGCCGGGGCAGCACGGTCTCTACCTGCAGCACGCGGACCCGTCGGGGGCGCGGGAGTTCGCCTATGTACGGCGGGGCAGCGCGGGCTCTGGGCTGGGGCCGGGCGACGTACCGCTCGACCTGGTTGCCAGGACCGGCGCAGTGCTGGCGAGTGGGATCGCATGCGCCATCTCTCCGCTGTCGGCGAAGGCGGTGCGGGTTGCCGCGTCCACCTCGCGATGCTTCGTCTACGACCCCAACTGGCGACCACGCCTGGTCAGTGCTGCGGGTGCCGGCGACCACTTGCGGGCCCTCGCGCAGTACACGCGGCTGGTCACGCCTGGCTGGCCGCACGAGGCGCAGTTGGTCACGGACGCTACTGACCCGGTTGCGGCCTGCGCTGCCATCAGGGCGCTTGGAGTAGACGCAGTCGCCCTGACTCGTGGCGGCGATGGAGTGTTGCTGGACGATGGCGGCCGCATTGTGGAGGTGCCGGTCATCCCGGCGCCCTCAGTTGTAGACCAGACCGGTGCGGGTGATTCGTTCGCGGGCACGGTGACGGCGCGGTTGGCGCTCGGTGATGGGCTGGAGGACGCGGTCCGGCTTGGTGTGGCGGCCGCCTCGCTGTCGGTCAGTGGACTCGGCGGCACCGGACACGTAGCCACTCTCGAGGAGACCCGGGCCCATGCGGCCAACGGAGCAGCGGAGGTATCTGCATGACCGCCCGACTCAGCCTGACCACCCTCCCAGCCGGCCAGCGGCCGATAGCGGAGCCGGACAGGATCGGCATCGTCCACCTCGGGCTCGGCGCCTTCCACCGGGCCCACCAGGCCGTCTTCACGGAACAGGCGGCGATCATCACCGGAGAGACCGGCTGGGGGATCAGCGGTGTCAGCCAGCGCTCAGCCACCGTTCGCGAGCAGCTCGCCCCACAGGACGGCCTGTACTCCGTACTGACGCGTGGCCCGGGTGACCCCACCGTCCGGGTGATGGGCAGCATCCGCGAGGTGCTGACAGCGCCGGAGGATCCGGGGGCGGTAGTTGCCCGGATCGCGGATCCGGCGGTCTCGGTGGTGACGCTGACGGTCACGGAGAAGGGGTACCGGGCGGCGGTACAGGGTGGGCTCGATCTCACCGACCCGGAGATCCAGGCCGACCTCGCCGGGCGGGCGCCGAGGACCGTGGTGGGGCAGTTGGCGGCGGGGCTGGTTCGGCGAGGTGAGTCCGGGGCCGGGCCGTTGACGGTGCTGTCCTGCGACAACTTGGTGGCCAACGGCCCCTTTCTCCGTCGCTTGATGGAGGACTACGTAAGAGCATTACCTGAGGCCAAGAATTTGATCGAACAACTGGAGATCGCGCGGTTTCCGGCGAGCATGGTGGATCGGATTGTGCCGGCTACCACCGATGCTGATCGGGAGGAGGCCGCGGGGCTGCTCGGAGTACGGGATGAGGCGGTGGTTGTCGCGGAGCCGTTCCTGCAGTGGGTGATCGAGGACGACTTTGCCGGTGCGCGGCCCGCGTGGGACAAGGCTGGGGCGATTCTCACGGGTGATGTCGCGCCGTGGGAGCAGGCGAAGCTCCGGATGCTGAACGCGACGCACTCGATGCTCGCGTATCTGGGTGCGCTGCGCGGGTACGAGACGATCGCCGAGGCGGTGCGGGACGAGCAGTTGGCGGGGCTCGCCAACGAGTTGATGACCGCGGACGTGATCCCGACGCTGACCCCGCCGGAGGGGCTTGACCTCACGGCGTACGGGCAGAGTGTGCTGGAACGCTTTGCAAATCCGGCGCTGAAGCACCGTACGGCGCAGGTGGCGATGGACGGATCGGTCAAACTTCCCGTCCGGCTGCTCGGCACCATCCGCGACCGCCTCGCCGCCAACGCGGAACCCCGACTGGCTGCCCTCGCGGTCGCCGCGTGGATGGTCTACGTCGCTGGCGGAGTAGATGCCAACGGCAACCCTCTGAAGCTCGACGATCCCCAGGCAGCCAGACTCCAAGAAACCCTCGCCGACGCCGGCATCACCCCAGGACACCGCTCTGGCGGAGCCGCCGTCCAGCGCGGCTCCGCCGCGGGCAGCGGGATCGCCCTGGGCGCCGCGCCCGCTGCTGTGGTTGGCGCGTTGCTGGGGGTCGAGTCGATCTTCGGCGAAGACCTTCGGGACAACGCGGTCTTTCGTGGGCTGCTGGTCGATCAGGTCGGCGGTCTCACCGAGTAGAAGCAGCGGCCGTCGCGAGATGCTGCTCGCGACGGCCGCCACCTGTGCCCGGCAACCCCTGGGAGAAGCGGCCGGGCGATCGGGGTCAGCCGGTGGTGAACTGGCTGTCGGTGTCGAGGCCGGCGGCCTTCCATTCGGCGGCGCTGAACCACTGGCCGAACTTCTGGAAGCGGTCGGCCGTCAGGCTGTCCAGGACGTAGGTGTTGGACTTGAGCAGGACCTCGCCGGTGGGGATCGCCGCGCCCGAGTTCTGCACCATGCCGGTCGAGGTTTTGCCGCCGCGCATCGTCACCTTGTTGCCGGTGACGATCACGTCGCGCAGGACGTTCAGCCCCCAGGGACCGTTGCCGCGGGTCCGCGACTGGATCGAGATGCCGTTCACGTTGTCGCTCAGCACGTTGTTGCGGACCGTCACGTTGGTCGACGTGTTCACGTTGATCCCGCCGCCGTCCCACAGCGACTGGCCCGAACCGCGCCCGGTGCCGAGCCCGTTGCCGGTGATCGTGTTGTTCTCGATCACCCCGTTGCGGCCGATCTCGTAGCGGATCCCGTCCGCGGCGTTGTCGATGATCTGGTTGTCGCTGAACACCCGGCCGTCGTCGTAGGCGTCGCTCCACAGCCCGACGCCGCGGTTCTCCTTGATCAGGTTGCCGGTGACGGCGCCGTTGGTCGACCAGGTGGTCTTGATGCCGCCGGACTCCCAGTCGGCGATCCAGAACCCGTCGGTGTTGTTGCCGCTCACCTCGTTGCCGACGATCCGGCCGTTGGTGGTGCTGTACTGGCCGACGCCGAGCTGTCCGTTGGACCGGATCAGGTTCTTGTCCAGCACCGCGCCGTCCGCGTTGACGAGCATCGCGCCGACTGCGTGGTTCCAGCGGATGTCGTTGGCGAAGACCCGCCAGCCGCTGCCCAGTACGACGGCGCCCGACTGCGGCGTCGAGGCGAAGTGCTCGACGGTCAGCCCGACGATGGCGACGTTCGTCGCACCCGACTGGATCGCGGTCGGCGTCTTGGACATCTCCACCGACTGGCCCGACGGGTTGTCGCCCAGATAGACGGCGTTGGCAGCGTAGTCGGCGTAGAAGGTGCCGGCGGCAACCTTGTCGCGGGACTTCACCCGGGTCAGGTGCTTGCCGTTCAGGAAGAGCTGTTCCCGCAGATAGCAGATGTTGGCGGCGTTGTCCTCACACTGCCCGGACATCCCGTACGCCGCCGGCAGCACGCCTCGCGTCACCCAGTCGCCGTTGTCCGCGGTCCAGCTGGTCAGCGGGATCGACCCGGTCAGCACGGCGCCCTGGTCGCTGGCCAGCGTCGAGTTCGCCTTCGGCTGCAGAGTGCGGTTGATCCGGTGCAGACCGGC
Source organism: Kribbella sp. NPDC051620 (assembly GCF_044453825.1). Taxonomy (NCBI): domain Bacteria; kingdom Bacillati; phylum Actinomycetota; class Actinomycetes; order Propionibacteriales; family Kribbellaceae; genus Kribbella; species Kribbella sp. NPDC051620. The sequence continues at coordinate 924,545 of NZ_JBITDB010000002.1, read as the reverse complement.
CGAGAAGCAGAAGGTGGTACCGGTCGGGGCCTTGTCGATCACGTCGGCCGCGTTCTGGTCGGTACCGATCGTGGTGCCCTTGCACTCCGGGGCCAGCGACGGGCCGGCCGGGAACGCGCCAGGTGGCAGCGGGGTGGTCGGCGGCGCGGTCGGTGTCTGCGTCGGCGTGGCGGTGGGCTTCGTGGTGGTCGGCGTCGCAGTCGGGGTGGCGGAGGTGGCTGTCGGCGTGGGCGTCGGGGCAGCCGTGGTCGGCGCGCTGATGGTCGGGCTCGGCGTATGCCGGGGCGGCCACGGCTTGTGCGGCCGGTCGCCCGGCAGGACGCCGGACTTGTCCTGGCCGAACGCGGACGCCATGTTGGTCCGCGTCCCGGCCACGATCCCCGTCAAGGCGACCGCACCGGCTGCCGCGACGCAGATGATGGTCACTGACTTCTTCACTGACGACCCTCCGGGGGTTGGGTACCTATTTCTGCACCCCCCTGGTGCGGCCTTCCCCAGAAGACTACTACTAGCGGTAGTCGTGGCAATACGCAAATGGTTGCGCATGCCCCCCAATGCCGACCAGGCCTCCCTGCACGCAGGGATATCGGCATTCTTCCGAGTCAGTTGCCCCAGGCGTGCCGAGGTTGATATCGGCACACTGTTGCTGGGTGCATCAATTGCGCTCTGTCATCGAAACTGCGCTCCGTGATGCTTGCCCGGGGCATCGGGCTCGGGAGTGTCGTACCGGCTCAGCTCGTCGAGAAGCTCCCTGCGGTGTCGAGGCCGGCACTGCGCCAGCCGATGGCGGTGAGCTTGGTGCCGAACTTGCTGAACCGCTGCGCGGCCAGCTTGTCCAGCAGGTAGGTGTTCGCGCTGAAGGTCAGCTGCCCGGCCGGGACCTCGGCACCCGAGTTCTGCACCATGCCGGTCGCCTGGGTGCCACCGGTCATCCCGATCGTGTTGCCGGTGACGTGCACGTTGCGCAGCAGGTACCGGCCCCAGGGACCGTCGCCGCGGGTCCGGGACTGGATCGAGATGCCGTTGACGTTGCCCGACACGGTGTTGTTCCGGACCGTCACGTTCGACGAGGTGTTGACGTTGATCCCGCCGCCGTCCCACAGCGACGTACCGGAGCCGCGGCCGGTGCCGAAGCCGTTGCCGGTGATCGTGTTGTTCTCGATCACGCCGTTGCGGCTGATCTCGAACCGGATCCCGTCGGCCGCGTTGCCGGTGATCTTGTTCGAGCTGATCGTCCGGCCGTCGTCGGCGACGTCCGCCCAGAACCCGACGCCCTTGTTGGAGCGGATCAGGTTGGCGCTGACGGTGCCCGACGAGCGGGTCGACTTCATCCCGCCCGATTCCCAGTCGGCGATCCAGAAGCCGTCCGTGTTGTTGTAGGTGATCACGTTGCGGGTGACGTTCGCCTTCAGCGAGTTGTACTGGCCGAGGCCGAGCTGCCCGTTGTGGTGCACCAGGTTGCGGTCGACCTTGGTGTTGTTCGCCTTCACCAGCATCAGGCCGACCGACTTGTTCCAGCGGACCTCGTTCGCCTTCACGGTCCAGTTGGGGCCGGAAACCAGCGCGCCGGCCTGGGCCGGGCTGGCGAAGTGCTCGATGGTCAGCCCGCGGACGGTGACGCCGGGCTGGTTCGACTCGATCGCGGTCGCTGTCTTGGACATCTCCACCGCGTGTCCGGCCGGGTTGCTGCCGAGGTAGATCGCGTTGGCGGCATAGTCGGCGTAGAACGTGCCGGCCTTGACCGCCGCCAGCGAGGCGACTCGCGTCAGGTGAGTACCGCCCAGGAAGACCTGCTCACGCAGCGAGCAGATGTTCGCCTTGTTGTCCTCGCACTGCCCGGCCTTGCCGTACGCCGAGGGAAGCGCACCGCGGTTGACCCAACGAGTGCCTGACTTGGCCCAACTGGTGAGCGGCACCGAGCCGGTCAGGACCGCGCGGGCGGAGCTGGCGATCGTCATGTTCGCCTTCGGCCGGATCGTCTGGCTGATCCGGTGCAGGCCGGAGGCGAAGCAGACCGTCGAGCCGGCGGGCTGTGAGTTGACCACGGCCTGGGCGTTCTGGCCGGGCTTGATCAGTACGCCGCTGCAGGGACCCGCGACGGCCGGCCCCGCATCGGTCTCGCCGATCGCGGGCTCGGTCTTGGTGGGTGGAGTCTCCGGGACAGCCGTGGTCGTCTTGCTGGGAACCGGCTTCTTGCTGGGGACAACCTTCTTCGGCGGTGCGACCGTCGGTGGCTTGCTCGAGACGGTGCCAGGGGCCTTGCTCGGCTGCGCGGTCGGGTGTTTCGAGGGGAGGACCGCTGAGCCGGACGGACCGTTCTGGGCCGTTTCGCGTGACTTGTCGGCCGATGCCGCGTTCTTGTGATGAGAGATGACCGGGTAGGCGACTGTAACGATGGCCAGCGCCGTGGCGATAAGGGCAGCGAATAGCACCCTTGTCGACTTGATCCTGCTCAAAGCACCCTCCGGGTGTCTCGGCGCGCGGTTGTTCATCCCCAGGTGCGGCCTGTCAAGTACCAGTTGTCACCACCGCGGGACTTAAGGTGGTGTCATGCGGGTCGCCATGTTGCACAACCGTTACCGTTCGGGTCAACCCAGTGGCGAGAACACCGTGGTCGATCAAACGGCTGATCTTTTGCGTAGTTCAGGACATGATGTTGAGCTTTACGCGCGGCACAGCGACGACATTGCGCAAATGAGCCGAAAAGATCGCGCGCTGTTACCGGTCCGCTCCGTATGGTCATTCGCCGCCGAACGCGATTTAACATTCCGATTGCAATCGGCGCGTCCGGACATCGTGCATGTGCACAACACCTTTCCGCTGCTCAGCCCTTCGGTACTGCGGGCCGTGGCCCGTCAGGACCTTCCGATCGTTGCCACGCTGCACAACTTCCGGCTGATGTGCGCCAACGGGGTGCTGCAGCGCGACGGCGGCCCCTGCGAGTCCTGTGTCGGCAAGATCCCGTGGCGTGGCGCGGTCCACGGCTGCTACCGCGACTCCAAAGTGCAGAGCCTGCCGCTCGTCGCGGGGATCGCCGTCCACAACACCCTCCACACCTGGCAGCGGTACGTCACGACCCTGATCGCGCCGTCGGAGTTCGTCCGGTCCCGCTATGTCGCCGGTGGGTTCAACGCCGACCGGATCGTGGTGAAGCCGCACGCGGTCCCGCACGACGGGGCCGTCCGGGAAGGTGCGGGGGAGGGCGTCGTCTTCCTCGGGCGGCTGACCGAGGAGAAGGGCTTCGCCGATCTGCTGACGGCCTGGGATGCGTCGCTGGGGGAGCTGAAGGTCATCGGCGACGGTCCGCTGCGGGCTCAGGCGGACGAGCGCGCTGCCCGCGACCCGTCGGTGAAGGTGCTCGGCGCGCTGCCGTGGGCCGAGTGCATGGAGGTGCTGCGGTCCGCGCGCGCCGTCGTCGTACCGGCGCGGTCGTATGAGACGTTCGGACTCGTGGTGATCGAAGCCTTCGCCAACGGCGTCCCCGTGGTGGCCTCCAGGATCGGGGCGCTGGCCGAGCTCGTCGACGACGGCGAGACCGGTGCGCTGGTGGCTCCGGGCGACACGGAAGAACTCCGAAAGGCCCTGGGGTTGCTCACCGAGCCGGCGACTTCGATAGCCTTCGGCCAACGAGCACGCCAGGTCTATCTCGACCGCTTCACTCCGGAGCGCGACCTGGCGGCCACGGAGAGGATCTACACCGATGCGATCGCGCGGCACGCGGCCGACCCACGAACAGGCCCGCGCAGCCCAGCACGCGGTCCGGCGGATAGCTAGGGCGCGCCGAGCGATCTCGCGCGTGCTGCGCGGCGCTCGGCGAGCACCTCGCGGCACTGGAGCGAAGGCCACGATGCCAGAGCATCGAGACCTTCACTCCAGCACCCCGAGGCACTTCGCCGAGCACCTGCTCGCTACTGCGCGAGATCGCTCGGCGCGCCCTAGGCGAGTGGCGATTACCCGGTGTAAGGTCAGCGCTGACGTGGGGGGTCACGTCGGTCACTGGTGGGGTCCGGTTGTCGGGATGTTCGCCAGGAGTTCGTCTTTCAACTCGCCCGGGGGGCGACGGGGCAGGGTCCGTGAGGGCTCAGTGGGGGAGCACAAGGTGCCGCAACGCGTCGGCTGTTTGATCGGGGTCTTCGACCTGTTCCACGTCGGTCATCTCGACGTGCTGGAGCAGGCGAAGCAGCAGTGCGACCACCTCGTCGTGGGCGTGCTCACCGACGACTGGGCCGCGGACGCCTGGGGCGCCCGGCCGTTCGTGCCGATCGTCGAGCGGGCGCAGATCCTGGAGCAGTTGCGCTGCGTGGACGAGATCGTCGTGGTGGACGGCGCCGAGGCGGTCCATGAACTCGCCGACGCCATCGTTTTCGCCGCCGACGGTACGGACGGAGTGCTGGGTCCCGACGAGCTGGACGGGATCCCGGCCGGCCGGGTCAGCGTGCTGGTGTCCGGACGCGGTTCCCGAAGCCAGATCCTGCGCGCCGCGATCGACCAGCGGCAGTCGCGCAGCTCGGTCGCATGAGCCGGCGCTCCATCGGAGACGTCGTCGGCGAGCTGTCGCGCGCGCAGAAGCCGTCCGCCGGCACTCCGGCGTACTCGCGCTTCGTCAACCGGCGGATCGGCCGGTACCTGGCCGCCGGCGCGTTCCTGGCCGGCCGGACGCCCAACCAGATCAGCCTGACGAGCGGGTTCTGTTCACTCGTCGGCATCGTTTTGCTGGCCACCGTCGAGCCGAGTGCCCCGCTCGCGCTGGTGGTGACCGTGATGCTGGTGCTCGGGTACGCGTTCGACTCCGCCGACGGCCAGCTGGCCCGGCTGCGGGGTGGCGGCTCGCCGCTGGGCGAGTGGCTCGACCACATGATCGACTGCGTCAAGATCGCCTTGCTGCACAGTGCGGTGCTGATCTCGTTCTACCGCTTCGATGCCTTCAGCAACGAGTTGGTGCTGCTCATCCCGCTGGCGTACCTGTGCGTCTCGGCGGTGCTGTTCTTCGGGCTGATCCTGATCGACCAGCTCCGCCGCCGGCATGGCGCGAGCACCGCAAACGTGCGGGGCGACTCCGTGCTGAAGTCGTTGCTGATAGCACCGACCGACTACGGCGTGCTCTGCCTGGTCTTCCTCACCTTCGGCTGGCCGAGGCTGTTCGCCGGCCTGTACGGCGTACTGCTGGCCGCGAACCTGCTCTTCCTGGTGGCCGCGATCGCCAAGTGGTACAGGGAAATGGCCGCGTTGCAGCCGGCTCCGCGCAGCACCGGGGTGAACGGCTGATGGGCGTGATCGGGTATGCGCCCGGGGTCTACGACATGTTCCACATCGGCCACCTCAACATCCTGCGCCGGGCCAGCGAGCACTGCGACTACCTGATCGCCGGCGTGGTCGAGGACGACGTGGTCACCAAGATCAAGGGCCGTCCGCCGGTCGTTCCGCACGACGAGCGGATGGAGGTCGTCCGGGCGATCGGCCTGGTCGACGAGGTGGTCAGCGACTGGTCCAGCGACAAGTTCGAGATGTGGAAGCAGTTGCGCTACGACGTGCTCTTCAAGGGTGACGACTGGAAGGGCACCGAGAAGGGCCTGCGGCTGGAGAAGCTGCTCGGTGAGGTCGGTGCCAGCGTGCACTACTTCCCGTACACGGCCTCCACGTCCAGTACGGATCTCCGCAGGCTCCTGGAGGGGACGCTCTGATGTCGACCCGGCCGAAGATCCTGCTCAGCGCCTACGCGTGCCGGCCGAAAGGTGGATCCGAGCCGGGCGCGGGCTGGGCCTGGGCGAAGGCTGCGGCGCGTGATCACGACGTCTGGCTGATCACCCGCGGCAAGTTCGCGCACGAGATCACCGAGGAGCTGGCCGTCCGGCCGATTCCGTCGCTGACGGTGGTACCGCTGGAGCTGCCGAAGTGGCTGCTGAAGCTTCGTCGCCGGCATGCGGACGTCTACTGGTACTACCCGCTCTGGCAGAAGCTGGCCGGGCGGACGGCTGCTCGGCTGCATGCCGAGCACTCCTTCGACGTCATTCACCACCTGACGTTCGCGACCGACTGGATGCCCGCTGGGGTCGTCCAGGAGTCGACGGCGAAGGTGATCTGGGGTCCGGTCGGCGGCTCGACCACGGTGCCGTTGTCGATGGCGCACTGGCTGGGCTCGAAGGGTCTGGTCAACGAGCTGGTACGCCGCGGCTACACCGGCCTGATGCGGCGACTGGTCGGCCGCAAGCACGCCGAGCGGGCCGACCTGGTCGTTGCCCAGAACAAGGATGTCGCCGAGTACTTCGGCAAGTACGCGCGTGAGGTGACCGTCCAGCCGAACGTCGCGATCAGCCGGTTCGCCGCCGCCTGCGGTCCGCGTGAACCGTACGGACCGGCCGGGGTGAAGACTGCCGTGTTCGTCGGCCGGATGATCCCGTGGAAGGGCCTGCTGATCGCGATCAGCGTGCTGGCCCGCCCGGAGGCCGCTCAGTGGGAACTTCGGGTGATCGGTGACGGCCCCGACTGGCGCCGCGCGGAACGGCTGGCGGAGGAGCTCGGAGTACGGGACCGGGTCGAGTTCGTCGGCCAACTCCCACGGGAGGAAGTACTGGCCGCCTTCCTGCGAGCCGAAGCCATGCTCGCCCCCGCCATGCGGGAGGCCGCCGGCTGGGCGGTCGCCGAAGCCTTGGCCAGTGGTTGCCCGGTCGTCTGCATCGACCGAGCCGGGCCGTCGGTCATCGTCTCGCCCGAGGACGGCGCCGTCGTCCCCTTGCAGGGCGACGTGGTGGGCGGCCTCGCCAAGGGGTTGGCTTCGCTGAAGGGTCGCATCGAACCCGTCAACCGCTGGGCTCCCGAACGCCTCCCCGACGTCCTGGCAACCTGGTACAGCACGACGCGGGTGCCGCACTAGACCTGTACCCCGGAGTACAGGTCTGGAAAGCCTTCAGTCCCTGGCGGTTTTGCCGGGGAGGGCGAGCATGCGGTCGAGGGCGATCTTGGCGTACTTCTCGGTGTCGGGGTCGACCTTGATCGGGTTGACGACGTGGCCGGCGACGAGGTTCTCCAGCGTCCAGACGAAGTGCGGCAGGTCGATGCGGTTCATCGTGGCGCAGTAGCAGACCGTCTTGTCGAGGAAGACGATGTTCTTGTCGGTGTGCTGCTTGGCCAGCCGCTGGACCAGGTTGAGCTCGGTGCCGACGGCCCACGAAGTACCGGGCTCGGCCTTGTTGATGGTGTCGATGATGTACTCCGTCGAGCCGACCAGGTCGGCCTTCAGGACCACCTCGTGCTGGCACTCGGGGTGCACGATCACGTTGACGCCGGGGACGCGGCTGCGGACGTCGTCCACGGAGGCGGCGGTGAAGCGGCCGTGCACCGAGCAGTGCCCGCGCCACAGGATCATCTTCGCCTTGGCGAGCTGCTCCTTGGTCAGGCCGCCGCCTGGCTTGTGCGGGTCGTAGACGACGCACTCGTCGAGGCTGATCCCCATCTTCTGTACGGCGGTGTTGCGCCCGAGGTGCTGATCCGGCAGGAAGAGCACCTTCTCGCCCTTCTGGAAGGCCCAGTCGAGGGCGACGTCGGCGTTGCTCGAAGTACAGACCGCACCGCCGTTGCGGCCGCAGAACGCCTTGATGTCGGCGCTGGAGTTCATGTAGGTGACCGGCACGGTGACATCGGCGATCCCGGCGTCGGCGAGGGCGTCCCAGGCCGCCTCGACCTGCTGGATCCGGGCCATGTCGGCCATCGAGCAACCGGCCGCGAGGTCGGGCAGGATCACCGTCTGGTTGTCGTTGGTGAGGATGTCGGCGGACTCGGCCATGAAGTGCACGCCGCAGAACACGATGTACGGCGCGTCCGGCCGGTTCGCCGCGTCGCGCGCGAGCTTGAACGAGTCACCCGTGACGTCGGCGAACTGGATCACCTCGTCGCGCTGGTAGTGGTGACCGAGCACGAAGACCTGGTCACCGAGCGCGGCCTTGGCCTTCAGCGCCCGCTCGACGAGGTCCGGGTCGGAGGCCGGCGGCAGCGCGCCGGGGCACTCCACCCCGCGCTCCGAATGTGGGTCGGTGTCGCGGCCCAGGAACAGCAACGGGAGAGACTTCGAACCCTCTGCAATGGTGGTCACGGCATCCATCGTGCCACGCGCCAGGCCTTCGATTTCATGGTCCACGTCACTGCCCAGCATGCGAAATCATGTGCACGAAAGCACAAGCACGAACGCTTGCGCGAAGCGTTCACTCCTCGCGAGCAACCGCTCGCCGACAGGCTCGATCAGCCGCCCGGGTCGTCTCCGGCAACCGGTACTTCGGACTCAGCTGGACTGTGTGGGCAATGGCGTTCGCCAGGTCGACGCGATGGCCGACCGACACGAACACCGGCTTGACCGCCTTCTGCGTCCGGACGACCGCACCGACCACCTCACCATCCAGCGCTAGGTCAGAGCAGGACCCGCGCTCGGCGGCAGGCGGTGAGAAGGTGCCGACGAAGGCGTTCTTGGCCACCCCGATCGTGGGCAGACCAGTCAGTACGCCGAGATGGCAAGCCAGCCCGAAACGCCGCGGGTGGGCGAGGCCTTGGCCGTCGCAGACCAGGAGGTCTGGGGTGATGGTCAGTTTGGCGAGCGCGTCGAGCAGCGCCGGGATCTCCCGGAAGGCGAAGAGCCCGGGGACGTAGGGGAAGGTTGTCCGGCCCAGGACGATCGAGCGGTCGACCTCGGTGAGGGTCTGTCCGTCGAGTACGACGATCGCGGCGGCCAGGTCGTCTCCGTCGTAGGCGACATCCAGTCCTGCGACGTACCGGGTCTTGCCCGGCGCTGGGCCGGGTCCGGTCGTGTCCACCTGCCCCCGGAGCGCTTCCTGCACCGCGATCGCCTCAGCTGCTGTCGTCGGCCAGTCCACGCCGCGGAGGCTACCGCGCCCAGGCGGGTTGTCCGGGGATGGGCTGGGTGGGGGCGGGGTGGCGCGGGGGTAGGGGAGGATGGGCGGCATGCGCGTGCTGATTGCTCCGGACAAGTTTGCTGGGACGTTGACGGCCGTTGAGGCTGCGGCTGCGATCGAGGAGGGGTGGCGGCGGCGGGATCCGGAGGCTGTGGTGTTGGTGGCGCCGATGGCTGACGGAGGGCCTGGGTTCATCGACGTGCTGGCGGCTGTGGTGGATGGGACGCTGCTGTCGGTGACCGTGCGGGGGCCGCTGGGGGAAGAGGTACCTGCGACGGTGCTGGTCGCGGGGGAGACCGCCTATATCGAGACCGCGCAGGCGTGTGGGTTGCATCTCATTGAGCCGGCGGATCGGCGGCCGGAGGACGGGTCGACGTACGGGGTGGGGCAGTTGATCGGGTCGGCGGTGGATGCCGGCGCCAAGCGGATCATCCTGGGGCTCGGTGGGTCGGGTACGAACGACGCGGGCGCAGGGCTGCTCGCGGCGCTGGGGGCGACCTCCGAGGGTGGGAGTCTCGAGGCGGGCGCCACGGGGCTCGCGACGCTGACCGCGGTGGATCTGGAGCCGGCGCGGAGCAGGCTGGCGGGAGTCGAGTTCGTGGCCGCGAGCGATGTCGAGAACCCGATGCTCGGGTTGCGTGGCGCGACCAACATCTTCGGTACGCAGAAGGGCATCGCCGACGAGCGGAAGCCCGCGGTCGACGGGTACCTGACGCAGTTCGCCGAGCTGGCCGGGCGGAAAACGGCTGATCAGAAGGGCGCGGGGGCTGCCGGCGGACTCGGGTACGCGCTGTTGCTGCTCGGCGCCGAGCGGGTCTCCGGTATCGACCTGGTCGCCGGGCTGACCGGGCTGGAGACGAAGGCGAAGCAGGTCGATCTGGTGCTGACGGGTGAAGGCGCGTTCGACTTCCAGTCGCGCGACGGCAAGGTCATCTCGGGTGTGGCGAAGGTCGCGAACGACGCGATGCGGCCGTGCGTGGTGCTGGCCGGGAAGGTCCAGATCGGTGCCCGCGAGATGCGCACGATGGGGGTCGAATCGGCGTACTCGCTGGTCGACGCGGTCGGCGAGGAGCGCGCCTTCGCCGACCCGCACGGCTCCCTGGCGACCGTCGCCGAGCGAGTCGCCCGCACCTGGGCCCGCTGAAAACACCCGGTATGCCGTGCGCCGGGCTGGTCTCAGGGGTGAGGCGTGGAGTTGAGTCCTGAAAATGGTGTGCGACCATGGGAATGGTTCGAGACCGGCTGATGTTGGCTCGAATGACAGCGGACTTTCCGCGCGTGGCCGCCTGCCCAAAGCGGCCGGGCGCTCATGAGATGACTGGAGTCAGGAATGACTGAAGCGCAGACCGAGGCAGTGCAGACCACGGAGGGCACCACGACGGGCAGCGGCATCCTGCTGACCGATGGCGCCGCCGCCAAGGTGAAGGCGCTGCTGGACCAGGAGGGCCGCGACGACCTGGCCCTGCGGGTCGCCGTACAGCCGGGCGGTTGCTCCGGGCTGCGGTACCAGCTGTTCTTCGACGAGCGTCAGCTCGACGGCGACGTGGTGACCGACTTCGGTGGCGTCAGCGTCGTCACCGACCGGATGAGCTCGCCGTACCTCAAGGGCGCGTCGATCGACTTCGTGGACACGATCGAGAAGCAGGGCTTCACGATCGACAACCCGAACGCGACCGGCTCCTGCGCCTGCGGCGACTCGTTCAACTGAGCTAACCCCAGAGCCCCGCTCACCGGTACTTCGGTGAGCGGGGCTTCGGCATGCCCGGGAACGGCGTCCAACTCAGTGAGGCTGTACTCCTTCACGTGCCCGCTTGGGGAGGGCGAAGGTGACCAGGAGGCTGACGATGAAGAGTGCGACGGCTACCAACGTGGCCGTCTTGGTGGCGCCGAGGAACTGGTGAGCCGGCAGCAGCTGGAAGAAGATCGTGCCGATCACCGCGACGCCGATCGCCCCGCCGTACTGCTGCATGGCAGTCAGTACGCCGGAAGCCGAGCCGGCCGCCTGGTCGTCGATCGAGGCCAGGATGATGTCGAACAGCGGAGCGAACACCATGCCCGCGCCGATCCCCGTGGCCAGCGTGGCCGGTACCAGGTTCCAGATCGTCGTGGCGTCGCCCTGGGTGTGCAGCGTGAACCAGACCCCGACCATCGCCACCGTCATCACCACGATGCCCAACTGCAGCGCGGTCCGGCCCAGTCGGGGAGCGAGTAGCCCGCCGGACAGCGGCGCGCCGATCGCGATGCCGAGCGAGAACGGCACCATCGCGAGGCCGGCCTTCAGTGGGCTGTAGTGCAGTCCGAGCTGGGTGAAGAGGTTGAACACCAGCATGAAGCCGGACATCGCGAGGAAGAACGTCGAGATCACACCGAGCCCTGCGACGTACCCGCGGTTGCGGAACAGCGACGGATCGATCACCGGGTTGCCGGACCGGCGCTCACGCCAGCCGAACAGCGCGAAGACGCCGACGGATGAGATCAGCATCGCGATCGACCAGGCCGGCCAGCCGAGTTCGCGGCCCTGCACCAGCGGGTAGACCAGCAGGCCGGAAGCAAGACTGACCAGGAGTACGCCGAGCAGGTCCAGCCGAGAGGCGCCGTCTGCCTTGACCTCCGGCATGTAGCGGAGAGCTCCGAAGATGGCGAGGATCCCGATCGGGACGTTGATGAAGAAGATCATCCGCCAGCCGGCGTCGAACCAGTTCGCGTCGATCAGCACCCCGGCGATGATCGGGCCGGCCACCGCGGACAGCCCCATCACCGGACCGAACAGGCTGAACGCCTTGCCGATCTCGGCCGGTGGGAAGACCGCTTTGAGGATCGCGAAGCCCTGCGGGATCATCACCGCTCCCAGCAAACCCTGCGCTATCCGACTGCCGATCAGCAGCTCCGGCGAGGTGGCGAATCCGCAGAGCGCGGAGGTGAGAGTGAAGCCGGCCGCGCCGATCAGGAACAGCCGGCGGCGGCCGACCAGGTCGCCGAGCCGGCCGAAGGTGACCAGCCCGATCGCGAAGGCGAGCGTGTAGCCGGCCAGCATCCACTGCATCGCCGCCTCGGAGCCGCCGAGCTCGGCCCGGATCGACGGGGCGGCGATGTTCACGATGGTGGCGTCGACCAGATCCATGATCTCGGCGACCAGCACGGTCCCGAGCACGATCCAGCGCCACTTGTACGCCGGGGAGGTGGCCGGCGCGGCCGGTTCGGCCAGGGTTTGGGTGCTCATCGGTGGCGCCCCTTTCTCGAGATTATCTCGAACGGTGTTCGCTGACGAACACCGTTCTACGCGCGTACGGTGTTCGTGTCAAGTACGGTGTTCGCTACAGTGGTCCGTATGAACCAGTCGCCGTGGCAACCCATCAGCCCCGAGAAGCCGGCCCGGCCGGTCCGCGAGCCGCTCAGCCGGGAGCGGATCGTCGACGCGGCGATGAGCGTGCTGCTCGAGCAGGGCTACGAGGCGGTCTCGATGCGCAAGGTCGCCCAGGTGCTGAACACCGGACCGGCCTCGCTGTACGCCCACGTGGCGAACAAGAAGGAACTCGACCAGCTGATGCTCGACCGGGCGGCGGAGGGGATCGAGCTCGAGGAGCCCGATCCGGAGCGCTGGCAGGAGCAGCTGAAGGACCTGATGCGCCAGATGCTGAAGATGATGCGCGCCTATCCGGGGGTAGCGCGGGCGGCGATCGGTCAGGTTCCGCTCGGTGATCGCGCGCTGCAGAGCAGTGAGAACATGCTCGGCATCCTCAAGGCGGGCAGGTTGCCGGATCAGGTTGCTGCCTACGCGGTCGACCTGATCCCGCTGTACGTGACCGCGACGGCGTTCGAGGAGAGCGTCCAGCGCGCGGATGAGTGGACCGAAGAGGATGTGGTCAAGTTCGTCGAGGGACTGCGTCAGTACTTCGCGGGCCTGCCGGCGGACAAGTTCCCGATGATTGTGTCGCTGGCTACCGCGCTCACCTCGGGCGCCATGGGCGATGAGCGGTTCGAGTTCGGAGTACAGGTGATCGTGGCCGGGCTGGCCTCACTCGCTGAGAAATAGCGGCTCCTGGAGCTCCGTCACCCAGGCCGCGGGGTCGTCGGGGCAGTCCAGGTAGAGCTCGCGGGAGGCGCTGCCGGAGCGGTGGCCGTTGTCGTCGATCCAGCGGGCCAAGGCCTGCCAGGACGGCAGTACTCCGTCGATGCGCCCGCGGTGGACGAGCGTCGCGGCTCGCGTGGCGGGTAGGTCGACCACCGTCAATCCGTTGAGCGAGGCATCGGAGTCGACGGCGGCCGGTACTGCGGCATGCACGATCACCTCATCGCCGGACGCCTCGTAATAGCAGGTCAACCGCCCGGCCGGCCGGACTCCGGTTGCCTCAGGCAACCGTCGCCCGAGCTCAGCGCAGAGGGGATGGATGACCGGGCCGATGTCGTCGGGCGTGAAGCTGGCCGCGGTACCGGACAACTCGACGAACCGGGCCGCGGGCAGGTCCTTAACCACGACCGCCGGTACGTCGTCGCCTTGCTCGATGCTGCGCAGGCGCGACTCGACTTGCGTCAGCCGCGCGGCGCTCTCGGCCACGGCTGACTCGAGCTCGGCGCGGCGCAACGACAACATCGCCCGTACCTCCACCAGGCTGATCTCGTCGGTGAGCATCGTCGCGACCTGCTCGAGGTTGAAGCCCAGATCCTTGAGAGCGACGATCCGGTTGAGGTCGGCGAGCTGCGCGGCGTCGTAGTTGCGGTAGCCGGTCGCCTCGTCGACGTGGGCCGGCCGGAGCAGACCGATGGCGTCGTAGTGCCGCAGCATCCGGACCGATACCCGGCCGTGCCTGGCGAAATCCCCGATCGCGAACATGATCCCGAGTTAACCAGCCGCGAGCTCGGCGAAGGTGATCGCCGTGTCGTCCTCGTGGAACGGGCCGATCACCTGAGCGCCGACCGGCAGGCCGCTCGCCGGAATCGGCATGCTGACGGCGGGGAGGCCGGTCAGCGAGGCGTGCGAGATCCAGAACACTTGGGCGTCGTACGGGCGGCCGTCGATCGTCCGTTCCTCGAAGGGCCGGTCGTCGTGCGGGAAGGCGGTGGTGAAGCTGGTCGGGCAGAGGAAGACGTCGATGTCTCCGAAGTACGTCTGCCAGGCTGCTCGCGTCGCCAAGCGCCTTTGCTCTTCCTGGATGACCTGAGCGAGAGGGGCGAAGTCGGTGTCCTCGCCATGCGTCGCGAAGAAAAGGCCGATCTGGAAACCGAACGCCTCCGCCTCGGCTGATGGGTCGACGTCGTCCGGCCAGCCTTCGACGATCTTCACGCCTTGGCTTGCGAGGGCGTCGAGCTGGTTGGAGAGCGCCTTGCCCACCTCGTCGGTGACGGGCGCGTCGGGGTGGTCGAGGACTACTCCCACTCGGTAGTCGGTCAGCTTGCGATGCCTTGGTGGTTCGAGGCGCCATGACATCGCTTTACCGGTTGGGCCGCCGGTGATTTGGAGGGCGATGCGCAGGTCCGCGACGGAGGTTGCGAGCGGGCCGAGGCTGGAGGGGTTGGGGAACTCGGTGGTGGGGGCGGGTGGGCCTGGGGGTTGGAAGCCGTCCAGCGGTACTACGCCCGCGGTGGGCTTGAGGCCGTAGACGCCGCAATACGCCGCGGGGAGGCGGATGGAGCCGACCAGGTCGGAGCCGTATTCCAGGTACGTGAGGCCGGCGGCCAGTGCGGCGGCTCCACCTCCGCTGGAGCCTCCCGGAGTACGGGTGGGGTCGTGGGGGTTGTTGGTACGGCCGTAGAGCTCGTTCTGCGTCTGGCCGAAGTCGCCGAGCATGGTGTGGACGTTGCTCTTGCCGACGATGATCGCGCCGGCCCCGGTCAGCCGCTCGACCAGAGTCGCCGACGTGGCGGCCGTGTAGTCGGCGAAGGCCGGGTTGCCCCAGGTGGTGTGCAGGCCGGCGACGTCGATCGCGTCCTTCACGGTCATCGGTACGCCGTGCAGCGGGCCGCCATCGTCTGCTTCGTCGGCGGCCGTGGCTGCTGCCAGCGCGTACTCGGGTCGCGTCTCGATGATCGCGTTGACGGTGTTGTCGGCGGCGATCCGTGCCAGCAGGTCTTCGGTGAGTTCGCGGGAAGAGGCCTGCCCGGCGCGGATCGCGGCGGCGGCCTCGGTCGCGGTGCTGAGTCTGTTCATGCGGTCAGCTCTACGGTCTGACACGGTGTCAGGGTCAAGCCCTCGAGGGTACGCCGGAGTTGCGCGTCCTCGATGGCCTCGGGCCCGAGCACCGCTACCCGGCGAAGCCCCTCGGGCGGGTTGGCCAGCACCTCACGACGTGCTCGCCGACCCGTCCGCGTCAGCCCAGGCAACCACTTCGGCGCCAGCCCGCGCGCAACCAACATGGCCCGCGTCTGCCGCATACCCGAGGACCCAGCAACCGCCTCCACGATGGAGCTCAGTTCGAACGGACCGACCGGCACCGCGGCCAGAACCGCCTGCTCGATCAGGTCCAGCTCGGCAGAATTCGGCTGGTCCAACCGGTGGGCCCGGCCATCCGCGCCGATCTCCAACTGCCCCGACTGACACAGCGCAAGCACAGCCGTCACCACAGCCCGCCGAGCCCCGCCGCAAAGACAGGACAACTCATGCAACGACAACGCAGCCGCTCTCATCCTGACGTCCTCCCAGGTCCCGTTGGCCAGTTGGACCTGTTTCAGCCGACCCCGGTTCCCACTTCAGCCTGTGAGCTTGCTCCGCGGGCCTGAGGCGTTGACAGGATTTATACGCTGTGCAAATAATGCTGACTATGTTAAAGAAGGATGCTGGTGGCTGGCGTGAGGCCCGGCGGGAGAGTGCCCGGGCCGCGGTGCTCGCTGCCGCGTGGGAGCTCGTGCGGGAGGACGGGCTGGCCGCGTTGTCCTTGCGGGAGCTGGCTCGGCGGGCCGGGATCACGACGCCGACCGTGTATGCGTACTTCGAGTCGAAGAACGCGATCCTCGACGCCATGTTCGCCGGGGCGGCACAGGCTTTTCTCGACCTCAAGGCCGGGCTGCCGGTGACCGACGATCCGGGCCAGGACCTGCTGACCGAGGCCAAGGCGTTCGTCGGCTTCTGCGTCGACGACGTACCGCGTTACCAGCTGCTCTTCCAGCGTTCCGTGCCCGGCTTCACGCCGTCGCCGGAGTCCTACGAACTCGCGGTGAGGGCCTTGGTCAACACTCGCGAGCTCCTCGCACGCAACGGCGTGCACGATCCGCAGTACCTCGACATCTTGACCGCCGTCACGACCGGCCTGGTCGATCAGCAGGTCTCCAACGAGCCTGGTGGCGACCGGTGGACCCGGCACGTCGACGAGGTGATCCGGATGTTCCTCGCGCGCTACGCGACCGGGGAAACCAGTACCTGAAGGGGCACATCATGTCCACAGTCACCCAGCCGACGCTCCACCATCTGGCGCTCACCGTGACCGACCTCGAGGCCAGCGTCTCGTGGTACGGGGAGATCTTCGACGTCCACCCGGTGATGGATGTCCCGCATCGCGGCGGCGTCGGCCGGATCCTCGCCGATGCGGACCATCGGCTGATGATCGCTCTGCACCGGCACGAGACCAACGACGGAGAGCTGTGCGCCGAGACGAGGACCGGGCTCGACCATGCCGGCTTCACGGTCGGCAGCCGGGCGGATCTCGAACAGTGGCAGGAACACTTGGAGGCCCATGGGGTGATTCGCGCAGACCTGGCCGACAAGCCGCTGACCCAGTCGCCCATCGCCGACGAACCGTACGCCTCTGTCCTGGTGTTCCGCGACCAGGACAACATCCAGCTGGAACTCTTTGCGCCGGCGAGCTAGCAGGCAGAACCTGTACCAGCGCGGTGCTCACTGGGTTCGGAGCCAGGTGAGGACGGCGAGGACTCGGCGGTTGTCGTCGGGGGTTGGTGGGAGGTCGAGTTTGAGGAAGAGGGTGTTGACGTAGCTCTCGACGGTTTTGCGGCCCAGGTACAGGCGGTCCGCGATGGCCGAGTTGGTTCTGCCCTCGGCCATCAGGGCCAGCACCTGTTGTTCGCGTTCGGTCAGTCGGGCGAGGGGGTCGGCGGCGGTGTTCAGCAGTGAGGACACGACGTCGGGGTCGAGGACCGAGCCGCCGCGGGCGACGCGGCGGATGGAGTCGACGAAGTCGTCGATCTCGGTGACCCGGTCCTTGAGGAGGTAGCCGAGACCGGCGCCGCCGCCTCGGAAGAGGTCGAGTGCCCGGCCCGCGTGGACCCATTGGGAGAGCAGGAGGATGCCGAGGGACGGGTAGGACGTTCGGAGTACGGCGGCTGCCTGCAGGCCTTCGTCGGTGTGGGTCGGTGGCATCCGGATGTCGACGATCACCACCTCGGGGCGATGGCAGGCGACCTCGGTCAGGAGCTCGTCAGCGGTGCCTACGGCCGCATCGACGACGAAGCCTTCCTTGGTCAGCAGCTGGACGATTCCCTCACGGAGCAGGACGCTGTCGTCAGCGATCACGACGTGCACGGCAGCACCGCCTCGATCCGGGTACCGCCGCCGGCCGGGCTGGTGAAATCGAATCGGCCGCCGATTGCCGCGACCCGGTCTGCCAAGCCCTGCAGGCCTCCGCCCGGCGTCACCACTGCGCCGCCTGCTCCGTCATCGGTTACCTCCAACACGACAGCTTCACCTGTACGGCGTACAGAGATCCGCAGTGACTCGGCCGACGCGTGCTTGGCCGCGTTGGCCATGCCCTCGCAGCTCACGAACCACACTGTTGCCTCGACGAGTGCCGGGAAACGCTCATCCGGTACTTCGATTGCCACCGGCAACGGTAAGCGCGCTGCTGCCGTCCGCAAGGCGACGGCCAGTCCTTCGTCGGCGAGCACCGGGGGTAGCACGCTGCGGGTCAGGTCGCGCAATTCGTTGACTGTCCCGCGCAGTTCGGTCACCGCGTCACCCAGTACATGCGCTGCCGCCTTGTCGGTGCTCTCGCGCTCGGCGATCCGCAACCGCAAGGCGAGCGCGACCAGGCGTTGCTGAGCCCCGTCGTGCAGATCGCGTTCGATCCGCCGCCAGTTGCTGTCCTCCGCCTCGACGATCCGGCTCCGCGACTCGCGAACCTCGGCCAGTCGGACCGCCGCATGCGCATGCAACGCAGCGTTCTCCATCGGCAGCGCGGCCGCCGCAAGCACCGCTGCCACCAGCCGCGGTTCACCGGCGAGCCGCCCATCCAGCTCAACCACAGCCACCGCCACCCCACCCGCCCAAACAGTCCGCCGAACCCGCCCACCCACCACCTCACCCTCACCGCCGACCGCACCCACGCCACCGCCCCCGCCGACCCCACCGACCCCACCCACGCCACCGACCCCACCCACGCCACTGGTCCCGCCAACGGCGTCTGCGCTGGTGGGCCTGTTCGGGATGGTTGTTGGGCTTGGTGGTTTGACGGTGCTAGGGCTGCCGTCGGCGTTGATTGGTCGGCCCTCGTCCAGGTAGGCGATGACGGCTGTGGGGTCGTCCAGGGCTTGCCGGAGTACCGGCGTGAGGTCGGTTGTCGTCACCTTGCCGGCGCGGAGGTCGCGGGTGAAGGCGTCGATCGCGCGCGTGGCCAGCCAGGTTCGGCGGTCGAAGCGGCGGTCGATCGCGGCGCGGACGAAGCGGAGCAGGGGACGGAAGGCGGCGGCGACGGCGAGGGTGCCGGCGGCAACGGCTAGTGAGGATCCGAGGCCGGCTCGGGCGGCCAGGGATCCCAGGCTGATGGCGACTGCGGCGTACAGGGCGGTCAGCAGGAGGGTGACTGTCGCGTAGGTGAGGGTTTGGCCGACCAGGCGTTCTACGTCGAAGAGTTCGTGGCGGCGCATTGCGATGGTGACCGAGATGAGGAGGGGGAGGGGCGCGCAGAGCGAGACGACTGTCTCGGCGGTGTAGGCGCTCAGGTTGTCCAGTACGGCGGTTGCCGCGATCAACGATGCGGTGATGCCGATGCCCCAGAGGGCGAGCAGTACCCGGCGGCGCTCAGTTGGTTGCCGCAGGCGTACCGCGATCGAGACGAAGCCGATCAGCATGGAGATACCGGCGAACGCTTCGGCGGCGGCGATCACGGTGAGGGCACCGGAGAGGTCTGCCGGGATCGCGATGTCGACCGGGCCGTTGTGGGCGACGATTCCGGGGGCCCGGTGTGGCCAGATCGCGATCGCGACGGCGAGCGGGCAGGCGAACCAGCCGATCAGGTAGCCGGCGAAGACCGGTCGCCAGCGGGGTGACGGGAGCCGGCCGTCGGGGAACAGGAACTGGAAGAACGGGAGGCTGGCGCCGGCGAAGACCCCGATGATCTCGGCGATCGCCGCGACGGTACCGACTCCTGAGGTGAGCCGGCCGTCGCGGACCTGTCCGGCGGCATAGCTGTAGCAGAGCGAGAACACGACGAGCGCGAGGCCGCCGGCCAGAAACGCCCAGCCGGCGCGGTTGGCCGGTTGCCGGTCGATGATGAAGGCTGCGAACACGCACGCGCCCGAGCCGCTGAAGATGCCGACGAGCGAGGTGGAGTCGAGCCCGCCGGCCAGCACCGGCCCGAGCAGCCCGCAGAGCGCGCCGACCGAGCCGAGAATCCAGCCCGCCGCCGCGAGCGCGTCGGACCGCACCACCCGTAGGCTCACCGCTCGATGATCCCGCCCCGCCGACCAACTCCACAACCAGGAAAACCCGGGGGTCGGGGGCGGGTGGGCACCGCAGACTTGGGGTGGGCCGGCGGTGGATTGTCGGAGTATGAGCACACAGACAGCAGTTACTCCCGCTACCACGACGCGCCCGGTGGGCGCCGTTCTTGCTCCGGTCAGCCTGGTTCTCGGGCCGGTGCTGATCGCGCTGGCCCTGGCCACGCTGCATGAGCCGTGGAGTGGGGACTTGCCGGACTACGACGTCGTCAACAGTGAGCATGGGCTGTTGATGGTGTCCTTCAACTTCGCCGCGGCCGCCTTCCCGTTCCTGTTCGGGTCGGTGTTCGCGATCGCCGTGGCCGGACGGCGCTCGCCGCGACTGGCCGGGGCCGGGCTGGCCTGCTCGGTGCTCGGGTTGTCGGCGATGCTCGCCAACGCGATGCTGAGCGTGCCGGTCGCCCTGATGAACGGTCTCGGCGATCACTCGACGCTGGATCAGCTCGCGTCGCGGTTGAGTTCGCCGCCGTTGGTCGCGCTGTTCGCGTTCCCGCTGTTCTTCGTCGGGTCGATCCTGTCCGGGCTCGCTTTGCGCGGCGCGGTACCTGTCTGGGCCGCGGTCTGTGTGGCGGTCGGCGGGTTCTTCCCGATCGCGATGCTGACCGGAGTCGGCGTACTGGCCCTGCCGATCGCGGCCCTGCGAGTCGCCGGGTCCGTACCGATCATCAAGCAGTACTCAACCAAGTAACCGTAGAGCAGTCAGTACGTAGGCCCGGGCAGCGACCACCAGTTCATCGACGCCGACGGATTCGTCGGCGCGATGGGCTTGGGTGGTGACGGAACCAGGACCGAGCACGACCACCGGTACGCCGAGATCGCGCGCGACGAAACCGCCGTCGCAAGCGGCCGTCCACCCGCCGAGCGGCAGCCGTGGGCCACCGGCGTCGGCAAGCGCCGCATCGGTCACGGTGACCAGGTCCGCGTCGGCGGAGGTGAGGAAGGCGGGCATCTCCATCGGCATCTCCAGCTCCACCGAGAGGCCGCGATCCTGGAGGTTGAGTGCGGCGACACGGACCTTGAGATCGTCGAGCACCGCCTCCGGCGATTCCCCTGGGAGCAGCCGGCGGTCGGCGACGAGCACGCACTCCGCGGGCACGATCGAACCACCGGTACCGCCCTGGATCTGCCCGACGCTCCAGGTGGCTGCCCCGAGCAACGGATGCGGCGACTCAGCCAGCTCCGCATGCAACCGCTCGATCTCGGCGACAACAGCCGCCGCGCCATAGATGGCGTTCGCCCCGTCGGCCGGATTCCCTGCATGGCAGGACTTCCCATGGATCGCGACGCGAAGGTAGGAATCGCCCCGAGCCCCGATGATGGTCTGCAGGTCGGTTGGCTCCGCGGTGATACATCCGATCCAAGAGTCTGTTGCACTCTCCACGTACGCACGGATTCCCTTGCCGGTTTCTTCTTCGTCCATCAGCGCGGCCAGCTCGACCGGACCGCTCAGTTCGACGCCTCGCAAGGCAGCCAATGCAGCTAGGCCTGCTGCGAGGCCGCCTTTCATGTCGGAGGCGCCGCGGCCGTGGATCCGGCCGTCGATCAGTTCGCCGCCGAAGGGGTCTGTGGTCCAGCCGTCGCCGACCGGGACGACGTCGGTATGACCGAGCAGGAGCAGCCCAGGTCCGTTGCCCCCGGCAAGCGTGATGCTGACGTTGTCGCGACCAGGCTCGACCCGGGTGGCGACGACGTCGAGATCGAGCTCGATCGCGGCCGCGCTCAACGCGGCGACCGTCGCCGCCTCCTCGCCGGGGGGATTCTGTCCAGGAGCCCGCAACAGGCTCTGGGTGATCCGGACGAGGAGCTGCTCGTCGACACGATCGAGAACGGCTTGTTCGGCTGGAGTGATCATGGGACCAGTTTCGCAGCGCACACCGGAAAGCCGCGCCCCCGAGGACGCGGCTTCCGGAACCAGCGGACATCGCCGGTGTATGAGCAGATGGCGGCCTTCAGCTCACTTGCTGATGGCAGCGGTGGTGAAGTCCCAGATGGTGGCGTTGGTCGGTACGACCGCGCGGTAGTACCGGGTCGCCCTCGGGGTCCAGGTGAAGGCGGCCTGCCCGACCTTGTTCGTGGTGACCTTGCGCAGGTACAGCCACTTCGTGCTGCCCGGCACCTTGTACTGCAGGGTGACGGCCTTCGACGGCCAGCGGACGAACGCGTTGGCCTTCGGGTTGTAGTAGCCGACGGTCGCGACCACCGTCGTGGTGCCGCCGACGCGCTTGCCGGAGATCGTTGCCGACGACGCGTACTTCGTGACCGACGGTACCGGCTTGAGGACGGCGACGTTGTCGCCTTCGCTGTCCGTGCCGTAGGTGCTGGTCGGGGTCCAGGTAACGGCGCCGATCGGTGAGACGAATGCCGACAGCTCGAGCTGGGCGAACCGGTCGCCGTTGAGGAACTCCAGCTTCGTCTGCGCGGCCTCGGCGGGCGTGCCGAAAGCGAGTCCGGAAGCAAGCAGTGCGGTTGCTGCGAGCAACGACTTGTAACGCATGGGTGTATCCCCCTTGAGCGATGACTTCGGTCAGCAGGAACCGTAAGCAGCTCACGGCGCCCAAGGCGGTGAATCAAGCACATGCTGCATTTTCGGAAACGCAGCCTTGCCCGAACGGGTGGCCGGACCCGCTATCCCAGACCGTGGCGGAACCCCTGCCGCCAACTGGCATAGCCGGGCTGCCAGCCGAAGGCGTCCTTCGCCAAGCTGTTGTCCGCTCCGCGGATCTGCGTGAAGGCGGAGACCGCTGCCTCACCGGCGGCCAGCTTGGCCAGCCATACCGGGAGGTGACGCGGTGGCTTCGCGCCGAGAATCCGAGCGAGCTCCGGCAGCCAGACCGCCGCGGAGGCCGGGTCGTCGTCGGCGATCTGGTAGATGCCGGGGTCGCCCGTCGTGACGGCCCGCACGGTCGCGTCGGCGGCGTCGTCGTAGTGGATGAAGGACCAGACGCCGGAGCCGTCGCCGATCAACGGCAGCCTGCGGCGGCGGATCAGCTCGACCAGCTCGCCACCCTTGCCGAGCGCCCCCGTCGGACCGTAGAAGTTCGCGTACCGGAGTACGAGGCCCTCGAGAGCCTGGTCTCCGGTGACGGCCGCCTCGAGGTGGCGGATGCCGGCCATCGTCTGACTGGTCGCGGCGACCGGATCAGCGTCCAGCGGGTCGCTCTCGGTCTTGGTCGGTGAGCCACTGCGCTGCAGGTTCCAGCCGCCGTAGCTCTGGACGATGATCCGTCGTACGCCGGCCGCGTGCGAGGCGGCGAGCAGGTTGTCCGTGCCCTCGGTCCGCAGCCGGTTGGTCAGCGCGAAGCTCTCGTCGAACTTCCTGAAGTCGATCCCGGACTTCAGCGCCGTCATCTGGTGCACGACCACTTCCGGCTGCACGGACCCGACGGCCGCCTTCACCGCTGCAGCATCCAGCCCGTCCGCCAGCACAACCTGAGCGCCCTGCGCCCGTACGCCGGCCGCGCCCGACACGGACCGGATCATCCCGGTCACCTCGTGCCCAGCCGCGATCAGCTTCGGCACCAGCGAACGTCCGAGTCCGCCCGTCGCACCTGCCACCAAGACCTTCATGTCATCCTCCGTCCCAGACGCTCTCTTGCTGTCTACGACCCAGGGACACGGCGGACGGCGGTCATGTGACTATGACCCGCGTCACATCCTCAGCGTGAGCGCAGTGTCATCTCCGGCGGCCAGAAGGAGACGTTGAAGCGGAGGTCGATCTGCAGCGCGTCGCCGTCGAGGTGGCAGCGCATCGTGACGACGTACGGCGTCTCGAGGTAGCGGACGACCGCCACGAAGGTGTCGCCATCGCCGTACGCGCTGGTGACCAGGCGTTGCTCGGTCGTCTGCAGCTTGTCGACATCCTCACGCCATGGGCCTGGCGCGAAGATCAGCTCCTGCGTCCGGTCCGCGGGTACCCCGGCGTCGTCCGCCACCGCCCCGGGCACAAGGGTGAACGTGCCGGTGCCATCCGGGTCGAGCCGGACCGCGGCGATCCCCATCGGGTTGGCGTCGAACTCGTAGGTCCGCCCGTTGCCGCTAGGCGTAGGACTGGTCGGCAGCAGCAGCTCGAGTCGCGGCGGCCGCGCAGTACCGTCGCCTGCCTCGCCCTGCAGCGCCGGCAGCAGGTGCTCCCAGATGATGTCCATGACGGCCTGCATGTCGGGCGAGGCGCTGGTGATGACGAGTGTCGCGTCGTGATCGGGGAAGACCAGGCAGTACTGACCGAAGGCGCCGTCGCCGCGGTACGCGTTGTTGCGGGCCCGCCAGAACTGGTAGCCGTACCCCTGCTTCCAGTCCGGGTTCTGCTCGACGGAGTTGTCGACCTGTTTCTTGGTCGCCTCGTCGATCCAGTCGGCCGGGATGAGCTGCTTGCCGTCCCACTCGCCGCGCTGCAGCAGGAACTGGCTGAACCGCGCCAGCGACTCGGTGTTGATGCTCAGCCCCCAGCCACCGAGCGTGACGCCCTCCTTCGACGTCGGCCAGGTCGCCTCCGAGATGCCGAGCGGCTCGAACAGCCTCGGCCGCAGGTAGTCGAGCAGCGTCTCGCCGGTGACCTTGCCCAGGATCGCGGACAGCATGTACGTCGCGCCGGTGTTGTAGACGAACGGAGCGCCCGGCGCATGCCCGACCTCCAGAGCGAAGAAGCCGCGAATCATCCGCCCGCCCCGGCCGATGGCCTCGAGGGTGTCCTGCGTGTGACCGGTCGACATCGTCAGCAGGTGCCGGATCTCCATCGCGGCCAGGTTGTCGCTGATCTCGCCCGGCAGATCGTCCGGGCCGAAGAACGACACGACCTTGTCGTCGATCGAGAGCTTGCCCTCGGCGACGAGCAGGCCGATGCCCATCGAGGTGAAGCTCTTGGAGACCGAGAACAGCAGGTGCGGATCCTCGATCCGGTACGGCGCCCAGGTCTCCTCGAGCACGACCTGGCCGTGTCTCAGCAACATCAGCGTCTGGATCTCCTGCTCGGACGCGTCGAGGGCGCCGACGAAGGCGTCCAGCGCGGCGGCGGATAGGCCCTGGGCTTCTGGGGTACTCCGTGGAAGGCTGCTCACCCCGAGCACGTTATCTCCTCGAACGGACAAGAAAACATCGTGACTTCCCGAGCTGCCGTGATCCTCAATCCGATCAAGGTCGCAGATCCCGACGAGTTCCGCGGCAAGGTCGACTCCGCGCTGACCGAGCGTGGCTTCGACGACACGCTCTGGCTGGAGACGACCGAGGACGATGCCGGTACGACGATGGCCAGGCGTGCGATCGAGGAGGCGGTCGATCTGGTCGTGGTGGCCGGTGGCGACGGGACGGTCCGGGTCGTCTGCGCCGAGCTGGCCGGGACCGGCATCGCGGTCGCGGTGCTGCCGGCCGGCACCGGCAACCTGCTGGCCCGCAACCTCGGCATCTCGCTCGATCTCGATCTCGCGCTGACCGAGACGCTCGACGGCACCGAGCAACGGATCGACAGTGTCCGGATCGAGGGCGATCAGCTCGACGACCGGTTCGTCGTGATGGCCGGCCTCGGCCTCGATGCCGCGATCATCGCCGACGCCCCCGACGGGGTGAAGAAACACGTCGGCTGGGCGGCGTACGTGGTCTCGACCGTGAAGAACCTCAACCACCCCTTCGTCCGGGTGGAGATCACCATCGACGACCAGCCCCCCGTACGCCGCCGCGCGCGGACGGTCGTGATCGGCAACGTCGGCACCCTGCAGGCCAACATCCCGTTGCTGCCGGACGCCAAGCCCGACGACGGGGTGATCGATCTCGTCGTGCTGGCGCCGCGCCGGGTCAGCCACTGGCCGCGGCTGGCCCTGAGCCTGGTCGTCAAGCGCATGCAGGAAGGCCGGCACATCGAGCGCTTCACCGGCCGCACCATCCAGGTCAAGGCCGCCACCACCGTCCGTCGCGAGTTGGACGGCGACGAGATCTCGGACGGCCGCATCCTCACCGCGACCGTCGACCCCGCGGCGCTGCTCGTGCGGGTGCCCTGAGCAGCCGACCCCTTTCCATGCTGATGGAAGGCCTGGTTCTGGAGCGGTGACAAGCACCACCATCACCTGTGCGGGTATGCCCACCCGCCCTGGGGAGGGGTGTCACAACTGTGAAGGAAACGCGAACGCGCCGCCGGTCGGCCGGTGTGCTGGCAGCAGGTCTGTTCATCTCCGTCCTGGTGGGGTCACCGTCGACCACCGTCACGGCGGCAGCGGCCGGAGGCGGTCCGAGCGTCCCACTGCCGGATGTGCCGTCCGTCAACGTCACCGGCCAGCAGATGCAGCCGAGAGGCAAGGACGAGGCCAGCACCCGCGCACTGAGCGGTGATCAGCCACAGTCCGGCGCGGCCGCAGAGGGATCCGGTACGCAGCACGCGACGCAACTGGCGCCGTCCTCGAGTTGGAGTGTCGCAGCGCAGTCGGGGACCTTCACCTGGTCGTACCCGATCGACGTACCGCCGTCGCCCGGCGGCTTGCAGCCTTCGCTGGCACTGTCCTACTCCTCGTCGGCGGTGGACGGCCGGACCAGTGCGACCAACAACCAGCCGTCCTGGGTCGGTGACGGGTGGGACCTCGATGTCGGCTCGATCGAGCGCACCTACGGCGGTTGCTCCGAGGACAAGGAAGGCAGCAACAAAGGCCAGAACGCGGGGGACCTGTGCTGGCGGTCGGACAACGCCACCGCGTCCTACCCGGGTGGTGGCGGGCAGCTCATCCTCGGCGCCAACGGCTGGCGGCAGCGCACCGACAACGGCTCGCGGATCGAGAAGCTGACCGGCGCGGCCAACGGGGCCAAGGACGGTGAGTACTGGCGGATCACCACGGTCGACGGCACGCAGTACCTGTTCGGCTCCCGTCCGGCAGCGAAGTCGACCTGGACCGTCCCGGTCTACGGCGACGACACCGACGAGCCGTGTCACGGCAGCACCTTCGCCACCTCGGTCTGCACCCAGGCGTGGAAGTGGAACCTGGACAAGGTCATCGACCGGTACGGCAATGTCATCCAGTACGACTACGAGACCGAGACCAACTCGTACGGGCAGAACGTCAAGGACACGGCCGCCTCCTACATCCGTGGTGGCTGGCTGACCAAGGCGGAGTACGGGCTGCACACCGGGCTCGACGTGCAGCCGACCGGCCGGGTGCTGTTCTCGACCGCCGAGCGCTGTGTGCCCGGCAGCACCTGCGTCTACGAGAAGAAGGACAACTTCCCGGACGTACCGCTCGACGAGCGCTGCGTGGTGGCGACCTGCAAGGACCACTACTCGCCGACCTTCTGGACCACCAAGCGGCTGAGCGCCATCACCACCCAGGTGCGGACCGGCGACGACTCGTACGCCGATGTCGACCGCTGGGATCTCGACCAGCAGTTCCCCGCGCCGGGTGACGGCGACAAGGCCGCGCTGTGGCTCAAGTCGATCACCCACACAGGCCTGGCCGGGGGCTCGATCACGTTGCCGTCGGTGGCGTTCGAGGGCGCCAAGCTGGCGAACCGGGTCTACCAGTCGGACAACCTGTCGCCGATCATCCGGTACCGGATCACCGGCATCGTCTCGGAGTCCGGCGGCGTCATCTCGGTCAACTACGCGCCACCGGACTGTCTCGCGCCGCCGACCAATCCGGAGTCGAACACCAAACGCTGCTTCCCGGTCCGCTGGACGAAGAAGGACTTCGCCGAGCGCACCGACTACTTCAACAAGTACGTCGTCGAGTCGGTGATCCAGTCCGACCGGCTCAGCTCGAGCACCCAGCAAGAGATCCACTACGAGTACCTGGACGGCGCCGCCTGGCACTACGACCAGTCCGAGTTCACGCCGGCCGACAAGAAGACCTGGAACGAGTTCCGTGGCTTCGGCCGGGTGGTGATCCGCGGCGGCAGCGAGCACGACGAGGCCGGCCCGATCACTCGCTCGGAGCAGCGGTTCTACCGGGGCATGAACGGCGACCGGCTGAACAAGGACGGTGGCACCAAGACAGTCTCCGTGACCGACTCCGAGGGCGGCGTCCATGCCGACGAGGACTGGCTGGCCGGGACCGAGTACGAGACGGCCACCTACGACGGCAACTCGGACACGGTGCTCGGCAAGACGATCACCGACCCGGTCTGGCAGGGGCCGACGGCCACTCGCGGGGCTTACAACGCGTACATCGTCAAGCCGGGAACCGTCCGCGAGTTCGCCGCGCTGGACGCGGGTCGCGGCTGGCGGGTCACCAGGACCAGTACCGAGTACGACGACCGCGGCCAGGTGAAGAAGGTCGACGACGCCGGAGACGTCGCGGTCGCCACTGACGACACCTGCACCCGGACGACCTATCTCCGCAATGACAGCAAGTGGCTGCTCAGCCTGCCGTCCCGGGTGGAGACGGTAGCGGTGAAGTGCGCCACCATTCCGACGTACCCGGACGACCTGATCTCCGACGTACGGACCTCGTTCGACGGACAGCCGGCGGCGACGGCGCCCGAGTCCGGCTCGGTGACCCGGCTGGAGCAGCGCGTCGGCGGGACAGCCGACGCACCGGCGTACAAGACCGTCGCCACCTCCGAGTACGACGCGCATGGCCGGGTGAAGGTGAGCAAGGACGCCCTCGGGCGGGCCACTACGACCACGTACGTCCCGGAGACGGGCGGCCCGGTCGTCAAGACCATCCAGACCAATGCGCTCGGCCACACGACGACGACCACGCTGGACCCGACCAGGGGACAGCCGGTGCTGGTGGTCGACCCCAACAACCGCAGGACCGAGTCGGCATACGACGCCCTCGGCCGCCTGGTCGAGACCTGGCTGCCGAACCGCGTGCGCAACGTGAACCCGCCGCAGACGGGCAACTACCGCTACAGCTACCTCGTCCGCAACGACGCCCCGACGGCGGTCACCACCTCGACCCTCGGCCCGCGCGGGAACTACTCCACCTCCACCGCCCTGTATGACGGATTGCTGCGGCAGCGCCAAACGCAGAGCCCCTCGCCTGGTGGCGGCCGTCTGCTCGCGGATACCCGGTACGACTCGCAGGGCCGGCAGGCCAAGACGACGCAGGGGTACTTCAACGACAAGCCGGTCGACACCGAGCTTTGGGTTGCCAACGACAACGAAGTACCAGGGCTGACGACCACTGAGTACGACGGGGCCGGGCGACCGGCGGAGTCGATCTACCGCCATGGCAGCGAAGAACTCTGGCGGACCAGTACCCGGTACAGCGGGGACTGGACGTCCATCGACCCACCGGACGGCACCACCCCGACCAAGACGATCACGGACGGCCGTGGCCGGGCGATTGAGCTCCGGCAGTACCGGGGCGCCGCACCGACGGGGGACTTCGACAAGACCAGCTACGCCTACACGCCGTCCGGCCAGCTGGCCACCATGACCGATGCCTCGGGCAACAAGTGGGAGTACCGCTACAACCTCCGCGGTCAGGAGGTGTGGCGCAAGGACCCGGACAAGGGCGTCACCACCACGGGGTACGACGACGTGGGCCAGGTGGTCTCGACCACGGATGCCCGCAGCCAGACGATCGCCTACACGTACGACGCGCTCGGCCGGAAGACGGGCGACTACGTCGGCTCCACCAGCGGTACGAAGACGGCGGCGTGGACGTACGACACGTTGGACAACGGGTCGACGGTCAAGGGCCAGTTGGCGACAGCGACGAGCTACGGGCCCGGGGGAGCCGCCTACAAGGAGGCCGTGCTCGGGTACAACGCGCTCTACAAGCCGGTGAAGACGACGCTGACCGTCCCGGAGAGCACAGTCGGCGCAGAGGGGCCGTTGGCGGGGACGTACGAGGCCAGCAGCACCTACAACGTCGACGGGAGCGTGGCCAGCGAGACCTACCCGGAGATCGGTGGGCTCTTCAAGGAGTCGGTCTTCCACACGTACGACGACCAGGCCCGGCCGCTGCGGACTTACGGCGGCCCGAGCGGCCAGACCGTCGAGTACGCGCTGCAGACCGACTACACGAAGTACGGCGAACAGCAGCGGGTGCAGCTCGGCGAGGGGACCAAGCGGGTCTGGCTGTCGAGCTACTACGAGGACAGCACACGGCGGCTCAACCGAACGATCGTCGATGCCGAGCTGCCCCAGCCCATGCAGTCCGATGTGCACTACACGCGGGATCAGTCGGGCCGGATCACCTCGATCGCGGACACCCCGCTGGAGAAGCCTGCTGATGTCCAGTGCTTCAAGTACGACTACCTGCAGCGGCTGACCGAGGCGTGGACGCCTGGCAACGGCTGTGAGAACGCGCCGGCGAAGGACCAGCTCGCGGGCGGGGCGCCGTACTGGAACTCCTACACCTACGACAGCACCGGCAACCGCAAGACAGAGACGCAGCACGCCGGTGCCGTAGACCGGGTCAGCACCTCTACTTATCCGGCGGCAGGCAGCACACGTCCGCATGCGGTCGGCTCCGTCAGCATCACGGGTGGGCCGACAGAGAACTACGACTACGACGCCAGCGGCAACACGACCGCCAAGGGCGCGCAGACCCTGGCCTGGGATCCGCAGGGCCGCCTGAGCAAGGTGACCGAGGCAGGGAAGAGCACCGAGTTCCTGTACGACTCCGAGGGGACCCGTCTGCTCCGGCGGGATCCGGTGAGCACCACGCTGTACCTGGGCAACCAGGAGCTGAAGCTGGACCGCGCTACCGGCGCGCTGACCGCCACCCGCTACTACAACCACGCAGGGTCCGCGATCGCGGTCAGGACCACGGCAGGGCTCTCCTGGCTGGCCAGTGATCACCACAACACCGAGCAGTTGGCGATCGACTCGCAGGCCCAGTCGGTCGTCCAGCAACGGTCGCTGCCCTTCGGTGCTCCGCGTGGGACGCCTGCTGATCTGCCTGGTGAGAAGGGGTTCATCGGGGGGACGCAGGACGCGTCCACCGGGCTGACCCAGATCGGGGCACGGGCCTATGACCCGGATACCGGGCGGTTCCTCTCGGTCGACAAGGTGGCCGATCCGGGTGACCCGCAGCAGCTCAATGGGTACGCCTACGCGAACAACGACCCGGTCAGCGCTGCCGACCCGACCGGTCTGCGGATGTGCGATGACCCTGCCTGTACGGAGTACCAGGCTGCTGATGGCACCTGTGTCTGCCCGTCGAGCCCGGAGTACAACGGGACGAACCTGCTGCACCCGCAGAACCACAGCACCAAGCACGACGCGGTACAGACCGCCGCAGGTGAGCGGATCGCGCGGCAGGCCCGGGCGCTCGGGATGAAGAACGTCCGGCTGCAGTTCAAGGTCAAGGTGCCACAAGGGGCCAAGAAGTGCGCCGACAAGACGACGTGGATCCAGATACCGGGCTGTACCACCGACGGTGAGGCCGACATCGTGCTCACCATCGAGATGTGCCCTGCCGGGCCGTTGTCCTGCTACGACCAGCGCTACGTCTGGGAGGTCAAGGCACTGGGTCAGGACCGGAACTACCGGGCGCAGAAGGAGGCCCAGTGGTACGCCGACCATCTGCAGGACCTGTCCGATCCGGGACATCAGATCTTCGCCAAACCTGGCTGGACGATCGGCGGACCGTACAAGGACGTCGCGGGCTTCCCGAAGACGAACTACTGGGGCACGGTGAACGGCGCGGTCACCTACGGCGACGAGGATCAGCCGAAGGTGAAGCAGCATCTGAAGGAGTCGCAGGAGATCGGCACCCTCGAGGAGTTCGCCGAGACCCGCGACCGGTGGAAGAGCTGGCGGCAGGAACTGCCGTGCGGTTGCCCGGCGCCACCGGCCCCGCCGCAGACCGAGCAGAAGCCGAACCCGGTCGTTCGGCCCATCCCGGTCCCGATCCCCATCCCGATTCCGATTCCCTTCCCGATCCCGTTGATCCGGTGACCGCCCGACCGGTGAGCGGTGACGGCCCGGTCGGTGAGCCAGTGACCGGCTGTTCGGTGATGATGCTCGGGTGAAACCTCTCGACGAGCTGGTGAAGGTGGTCGCGCCGGTGTTCGGCGCGGCCGGCTTCCGGAAGTCCGGCCGGCGGTATCTGCGGATGCCGCCGGCCGGCGATCCGGGCAACGCCGTCCTGGTCGCCTTCGACCCGTTCACCGGCGACCCTGCCAAGGTCGGCTTCCACCTCGAGTGGGCGGTGATCCCGTCGGCTGGCTTCGCCTTCCACGCCGGGTCGACGTCGCCCTCGGTCACCTGGGGCGTGATCGCCGGCCGCGTACCCGCCCCGCCCGCCTTCGTGACGGGCTCAGCCGCCGAGCTGTGGTCGTACCCGGTCTCCGAGGGCCCGGACCGCTGTGCCGCGGCCATTGCCGAGAGCGGCCTGCTGGACCAGCTACTGCCCTTCCAAGAACGCACCCAGGTACTACGTGCCATCGACGAGGGCACGCTGGGGAGCGGCCTCCCGACCGAGATTCCCCGGGGCCGCGCCTGGCGCTACCTCGCCATGTACATCGACGACGGCGACCCAGCCGAACTCGAGACCCTGCTCGGCCAACTGCAGGGCGCGCCACCAGGCAACCCCTTTGCCACCTGGTGGCGCGAACGCCTTGCAGCCCGCTCATAGGGTGGCCACCATGCAACGGATCCTGGATCGCCTGGTCGAAGCCGGCGCCACCGGCGTACTGATGCACTACCGCGACCAAGACCGCGAGTGGCGCGGCTCAGCCGGCGTTGCCGACCTCGACTCCCGCCAACCGGTCGACCCCGACGGCTGGTTCCGGATCGGCAGCGTCACCAAGACCTTCACCGCGACCGTGGTCCTGTCGCTGGTCGCCGAGGGCCTGGTCGACCTCGATCAGCCCATCGAGCACTGGCTGCCCGGCGTCGTACCGTCCGGCGACGCCATCAGCGTCCGTCGCCTTCTCAACCACACCAGTGGCCTCTACAACTACACCGAGGATCTCCCCGACTCCGCGCAGATCGTGCGAGACCGCTTCGACCACTGGGAACCGCAGCGGGCGTTGAGCCTCGCGTTCGCGCACGAGCCGCTCTTCGCACCGGGCGCGGACTGGTCGTACTCGAACACCAACTACACACTGCTCGGTCTGCTGATCGAGACGGTCACCGGCGGCCCCTACGCCGCGGCCGTGCGAGCGCGGGTGCTGGAGCCCCTGGAGCTCGGCCGGACCCTGGTCCCCGGCGACGATGCGAAGCTGCCCGAGCCGCACGCCCACGGCTACCTGCTGGTGGACGGCGAGTCCGTTGATCTGGACGAGCTGAATCCATCGCAGGCCTGGGCGGCCGGCGAACTCATCTCGACCGCCGCCGACCTCAACACGTTCTTCGCCGCGTTGCTGGGCGGTGACTTGCTTCCTCCGGACCAGCTCAACGCCATGCTCACCACAGTCGGCGACTACGGCCTCGGGATCGCGCGGCGGCGGCTGACCGACGGTACGGAGTTCTGGGGACACAACGGCGGGATCTTCGGGTATCTGACCAGCAGCTTCCACAGCCGCGGCGCCGACCGTCAGTGCACGATGTCGCGCACGACGGTCGACGCCGGAGCAGCCGAGGCCGACGATCTGGTGGCCGAGATCTTCCTGTCAGGGCTGGACTAGCACCGCGACCGTTCGGGCCGGGACTGTTGCAGTGCCGGTTGCCGTGGTCCAGGTGGTTTGTTTGACGGTTGGGTCCGAGCCGGCGGCTTGGACAGGGGAGAGCGTGAGGTTGGCCCCGGCGAGGCCGGGGATCTGCTGGGTGACCGGCTCACCGGTGCTGTTGAAGACGACGAGCAGGCCCTTCAAGGCAGGGTCGACGTCGGCGCCGACGGTGTCGTCGATGCGCAGGACGACGACGCCGGGCTTGGCGGCTGGGGTGCCGCTGAGCGGGTAGGAGAGCTTCTGGTTGATGAGGTCCGCCGAGCCGAGCCGGAACAGCGGGGTCGAGAAGCGCAGCTTCAGGAGATCGGCTGCTGCCGCGCTGGCCGTGGCGACATCGGCTTGGGAAGGCTTCAGCGCCGGATTGGCCAGGAGTGGCTTCATGAAGGGCCACTTGGCTTCGTTGTCGGTCTTCGGGGGCAGGCCGTGGCCGAAGCCGTTGTCGGCGCCGGTCCAGTCAAGGGTGTTGAACCAGTCGCCCGAGTCGTACGAGTTGCGGTCCAGCGACTTGCTGCGCAGCAGGTCGGCGCCCGCGTGCCAGAACGACGGGGTCTGGGCCAGAGCGGTCGTTGCCAGCGACAATGTGTTCATCCGGACCCGGTCGGCCATCGGCAGCGTCGCGGGCAGCTTGTAGGTGAGCGAGTCCCACAGCGTTTCGTTGTCATGGGCATCGACATAGCTGATCACCTCGACCGGCTGATCGGCGTACCCGGCGGGTGATCCGTTGTAGTCCACCCCATCACCCCGTACTTCGGCCCCACTGTCGGCCGAGCGGAAGGTGAACGAGCGGAGGTTGCCCGCCAGCCCGAGCTGCACCAGGTCGGTGTCGTGCGCGAGCCGTTTGGCCTGCTCGGCCGGCGTACCGTTGACGGGCGCGCCGTTCGGGTCACTCGCCGCGCCGGAGCCGAAGCCCTGCACCCGTGGGTCGGCGTCGAAGGGGCCTCCGCCGCGGACCGCGTCACGCATCCGGTCGGAGAAGGTGCCGATGCCGGTACCACCGAGGTTGCCCTGCGACGCCTGCACGAAGAGCGCGTTGTTCGCGACCTCGCCGAAGTTCCAGCCTTCGCCGTACAGGTAGATCTTCTTGCCGTCGACCCCGTCATCGGCGAGCGTCAGCTTGTCGAGAGCGGCCCGTACCTTCAGCAGGTTCGCCTTGCTGTGATGACCCATCAGGTCGAAGCGGAAGCCGTCGACGTGGTAATTCCGCGCCCACGAAACCGTGCTGTCCACCATGATCTTCTCGGCCATCGCGTGCTCGGTGGCGATGTTGCTGCAGCAGGTCGACGTCTCCACGCCACCGGTCTTGTTCAGCCGCTGGTAGTAACCCGGTACGACCTTGTCCAGCACCGACGTCGGCGCCTGACCGGCGGCGGGGGTGTGGTTGTAGACCTGATCCAGTACGACCCGCAGACCGGACTTGTGCAGCCCGCCCACCATCGTCCGGAACTCGGCCACGCGCGCCAGCCCATCCTTCGCCGTCGCGTACGACCCCTCCGGCGCGAGCCAGTGGTACGGGTCGTAGCCCCAGTTGAAGCCGTCCTTCGCGGCGACCGCGGTCACACAAGCCTGCTGCTGCTCCGAGTCGGCAGGGTACGACTTGAGGTCGCAGGCCGGTTGCTGCTGACCGGTCTCCGGGATCGAGGCGATGTCGAACGTCGGCAGCAGGTGCACGGTGTTCAACCCGGCCTGCGCGAGCGAGCGCAGGTGCTTGGTGCCGTTGCCCTCATCCGCGAAGGCCAGGTAGGTCCCGCGGTGGGCCGCCGGTACGGACGGGTCGTTGATCGAGAAGTCCCGCACGTGCAGCTCGTAGATCGTCGAGTCGACCGCGCGGGCCAGCTTCGGCGACGGCGTGTTCGTCCACAGCGCCGGCTTGCCCGCTTGGGCTTGGAGATTCACCGCGACCGAGTACGCCGAATCGGTGGTGAGCGCGACCGAGTACGGATCGGTGACGACGTTCGTCTCCACCTTGCCGGTGCTCGGCGCGTACACCTTCACCTCGAACCGGTAGAGCGCGTTCTCCCAGCTCCGCCGCCCGTACGCCGACCACGAGCCGTCCGTGTTGCGCTGCATCCCGATCCGCTCCGACCCGAGCAGCAGCGTCACGCTCTGCGCCGTCGGAGCCCAGAGGTTGAACTGTGGAGTCCCGCCGTTCCAGACCACGCCGTACGAGCGGTCCGCCGCGGCGCCGTACAGATCATCCAGTACGCCGGGGATCTGCACCCCCATTGCGTCGAGCAACCGTCCGGCGTCGTCGTACTGCGCCAGCCCGAGCTGCCCGGTGAGGATCTTCTTCGCGTCGCCATGCTCCAGCCTCAACGCGACATAGCCCTTGAGCGCCGGGAACTTCGCCAGGACCTGCGGCGGAATGCCGTCGGGGTCGACGCGCAACCCTGCGGACGTACCGCCGATATCGTCGGCGTCCACCGCCAGCGATCCGGTCGGCGACCAGTGCAGCCGCCAGCGCGACCACTCGGGATGAGCGACCGCCGGTACCGCGAGCAGGTCCTTGCCGAGCCAGTACGCCTTGGCCTGCTTGAGATCCGGCTGGGCGCCGGGCTTCGAGGTCGTCACCGTGAGCACGTGGGTCGCGAGGACGTACGAGAACGTGACGACCAACCCGTCGCCAGGAACGGTGATCGGGATGTTGGCCCCGGTCGGGCTGCCCCCGGCGCCGTAGCTCTCGTCCCACGACAGGCCGTGTGCGACCTTGGCCTCATAGCTGCCTGCTCCGATCTTGCTCGTCGACCAGGTGAAGGTGCCGTCACCATCCTGGTCGGTCAGCCAGGGTCGCATGCAGTCGGGTGACCAGTCGGCTGGACAGCCGAGCTCTGACTGGAACGAGCCCGGCACTGTGACGATCGGACCTTCGGCGGACGAGGTGACGAAATGCCGGCCGTGGTCGTAGTAGAAGGTGACCGGAGTCGCCGGGGCGGTGTAGGAGATGTTGGCGCCGTTGGCGTTGCCGCCGGCTCCGTAGTTCTCGTCCCAGGTCTTGTTGATCGCGGCCTTGTACGCGTGTTCGCCGGCCGGGATCGTGTACGTGCGCTTCCAGACCTGATCCTTCGGATCCAGGGTCAGTTGTGCCTGGTCGCAGTCGGGCGACCAGTCGGCGGGACAGCCCATCTCGCTGTTGTGATCGCCGGGCACGCTGACGTTG
Organism: Kribbella sp. NPDC051620; assembly: GCF_044453825.1. NCBI lineage: Bacteria > Bacillati > Actinomycetota > Actinomycetes > Propionibacteriales > Kribbellaceae > Kribbella > Kribbella sp. NPDC051620. The sequence goes on along the minus strand of NZ_JBITDB010000002.1, from coordinate 888,293 downwards.
GCCGGCTGGGAGACAGGGTCCTGGCCTCCGCCGCCTGGGGTTGGGGCCGGGGCGTCCCCGACGATTCCGTACGAGCCGGAGACCGAGTAGTTGCCCGACGCGTCCTTCAGGACTGCCCGGTATTCGAGCAGGGTGCCCTTGGGAAGCTTGCTGACGTCCTGGAACACACGGTATGGCGCGTTGTCGTCGGTCCCGAGCCGCTGCCAGGCCGTAGTACCGACTGGGCGGTAGCCGAAGGTCACTGTGACCGGGGTGTTGGCAGGGACGGCTGCTGCGATCTCCGCGCGTCCACTGACGGCTGCACCCGGCTCGGGCGAGCTCAGGTAGACCGGGGGAGCGGCCTGCCGCCGGGGGAGCTGCTCTGTGGCCTTGTAGACGTACACGGACAGCGGAGGCACCGTGGCGACTACGCGGCCCTCCTCGTCGGCCCTGAGCTGCTGGCCGCCGCCGTAGATCCACCTGAAGCGGCCGTTCTCCATGTACGTCGGAATCGTCGCCGTCTTGCTCGTCGTGGCGTTGTTGGCGATGACCAGGTACTCCGTGTTGTCCTTCCCGAACCGGCTGAAGGCGTAGAGCCCGCCAGTGTTGGAGGAGTAGCGGTGCACCTGGGTGCCGTCGGCCAGTGTCGGGTACTTCGCCCTCAACTCGGCCAGTCCCGCGATGTGCTGGTACATCGGCGAGCTGGTGTCGAACCGGTGCTTGCTGCCGATCGTCGTCGTACCGGTACCGTCCACGACCTCGTCGTCGGTGTAGTCGGCGGTCTTGGTCGCGAAGATGTCCTGCCGCGCGTCCTTGTCGCCACCCGGCCCGGTGAAGCCCTGCTCGTCGCCGTAGTAGATCACCGGCTGGCCGCGGGTCAGGTACATGAGCGAGTGCGCCAGCTCGTCCCGCTGCAGCAGTTCCTGGCCGTTGGCGCCCGACTGCTTGATGAAGGTGCCGACCCGGCCCATGTCGTGGTTGCCGAGGAAGGTCGGCAGTTGGTAGGCGTTCGAGTCAGCGTCGGTGTAGTAGTCGTCGTTCGCGTAGAGGTCGCGCAGTTTGGTGCTCGGGTCGCCCTTGGCGAAGGCGACCGCGTTCTGCTGGAACCCGAAGTCGAGGGTCGCCTGCAGTGCGCCGGCTGTCGTGTAGGTCGACATGAACTTCGGGTCGGCGTCGTAGACCTCGCCGAACATGAAGAAGTTCTTGGTGCCCTTCGCCTTGGCGGCCTCGAGGATCTTCGGCGAGAACTTCTGCCAGAACTCCAGGTTCACGTGCTTGACGGTGTCGATCCGGAAGCCGTCGATACCCAGCTCGGCCCAGGTCTTGTAGACGTCGATCATCCCGTCGCGGACCTTCGGCTGCTCGGTGAACAGATCGTCCAGCCCGACGAAGTCGCCGTACTCCGCGGACTCACCGGCGAAGGTCGAGTCGCCGCGGTTGTGGTACAGCGTGGGGTCGTTCAGCCAGGCCGGCTGCTTGACCGTCGCGTCGGCGGGGGTCTTGAAGACCGGCACGTTGGGGAAGGACGTCTGCGCGTCGAGCGGCGGGAAGGTGTCACCACCGGCGTACAGCTTGTCGTCGAAGACGTTGCCATTGGCATCCTTGTACGGCGCCGTCGACTTCGGGATGTAGCCGTACTGACCGGACTGGTAGGCGATCACGTCGGCGGTGTGGTTGGTGATGATGTCGAAGAAGACCTTCATCCCCTTCTGGTGCGCCAGCGTGATCAGCTGCTGCATGTCGGCGTTGGTGCCCAGGTGCGGGTCGATCTGGGTGAAGTCGGTGATCCAGTAGCCGTGGTACCCGGCGCTGACGTTCGCGCCCTCACCCTGGACCGGCCGGTTCTTGAACGAGGGGGTCAGCCAGATGGACGTAGTACCGAGGGACTTGATGTAGTCGAGCTTCTGCATCACTCCGGCGAGGTCGCCACCGTGATAGAAGCCCTTGTCCGTCGGGTCCAGCCCCGTGGTCAGCCGGTCGCCAGTGAGGCCGCCGGAGTCGTTGGCCTTGTTGCCGTTCGCGAACCGGTCGGCCATCAGGAAGTAGAAGCGTTCCTTGGTCAGATCCTGCCGCAGGCTCGGCGACGCCAGCGCTTTGTCGGCCGCCGTGACTGCAGAACCAGCCAGCGCGACCGGCTTCATCGAGACGAGATGGCTGGTGTCGTCGTAGCTGAACTCGACCTTGGCCGGCCCTTCGAGCCGCAGCGGGATGTTGGCCCCATCGCGCACGCCGCCGAGGCCGTAGTTCTCGTCCCAGGCGCCGTTGACGGTCACCTTGAACTCGTAACTGCCCGCAGGCACATCGAACACCTTCGTGTACGGCGCGGCCGCTCCCAGACTGGTCGCGGCACACCCCGGATCCCAGTCGCCCGCACACCCCAACTCACTCTGCAACGAACCGGCAACCGTGATCACCCGCTCGGCGGCCACCCGGGCCGGAGCCTGAGTAGCAGTACCGAGACCCAACGTGACGACCGCGACGGCGCTGACAACAGCAGTCGCCCGGACATAGGCATGGCGCAACCTGAGCATCGCGGGACCCCTCCCAAGACAGAACAATCTGCCCGGACGCTAACCCGCCCTCCACCGCTACGGAAGGCCTTGAAGGTCGCGTTCAGATGACGGCCCCAGGCGCCAAGCCTGAGAGCCCCGCGGTCGCGGGATCCCGCGCCAAGGATGCTGAGGTCGCGTGGCGCTCGCGGCGAGGGTGCTGTGCCCGCGTGGCGTTCGCGGCGAGGGTGCTGTGTCTGGGGCTGCTGCTGTGGTGACGGGCTGTGGTGAGGGTGCTGTGGTTGGGGGGTGCTCTTGGCGGGGTTGGTGTTGGTTGGGTGGTTGGTGTGGTGAGGGACTGTGGTTCGCGGGCTCCCGCTGCGGGAGTGTGCTGGTCGAGGCAGTGCGCGTCAAGAGCGCTTCGCGTCCCTTCGGGATCGAACAAGTTCGACTCTTGACCGCACTGCCTCGACCAGGGAAGGACGCAGCTGTCGGGATCCCGCGGAGAGGTGTGGGCCAGGGGGTCAGCTTGGCAAAGCCGGTCGAGTCGTCGGGTGACGTTCGGCAAGGTGGGTCGTGTTGTGGGGTGCCGATGGCAAGGTGGGTCGGGTCCGGTGGTGACGTTCGGCAAGTGGGTCGTGTTGTCGGGTGCCGATGGCAAGGTCGGTCGGGTCGCGGGGTGGCGTCTGGCAAGGTCGGTGGGATTTGGTTGCTTGGGGCAACGGGCGGCGCTGGGGGCATGCACAACTCGGTGGGCAAGCGGTTACCTCGGGCGTGTCGGGGCGGTTCGCGGGAGTTGTGCATGCGTGGCGGTGCGGGTGGGGTGGTTGGGGAGCCAGATGCCTTGTGGATAAGGGACTTGGGGAGGTTTGTACCCCCGAATCGGTGAACTTCCTCGCCGGGCCCCGACAAAATCCTCCCCGATCCCGGCCAGCCGGGTAGGACAGGCGCCTCGGCCGGGATGGTGCTGTCGCGCCGCGACGACCCCCCCAATCCGCCCGAAACAGGCCCTTCTTGGGGTCGACTGACGGGTTGTCCGACCGCTGGCGACCTGTGGGACGTCAGCCGCCGAAGAAACGGTGTTCGCTGGCGGTTTTCGTGCCGCTGGCGTGATGCTTGACGCCATCGACCCCAAAAGCTGCCATTGCCCACCCCGAACGCCCGCCGAAACGGGTGGCCCAGTCATCAGGGGCAACTGCGCCGTCCCGGGCCGCAGGACGGGTACGCCGGGCATTGAGGCCAGCGCGTCTTTCACTTGTTGCCGTACTTCCGAGCGGCTCCGGGACAGCTGCGTCCTTCCCTGGTCGTGGTGGTGGGTGTCAAGGGTCGAACTTGTTCGATCCCGAAGGGACGCGAAGCGCCCTTGATACCCACCGCCACGACTAGGACACTCAAGCAGCCCGGTGACGCAATCCACAGTCCCTCACCAGCAGCAACCCCGAATCCACACCCCCCAACGCCTGTGGGTCCAGTGAATTGCTGGCGATGTCAGGTGACGAGGAGGGGCAGGGTTTGCTCGATCGGGGTGGTGATCAGTTCGGTGGCTTCCTCGTCGTACGGGGTGGGCTCGGCGTTGAGGATGATCAGGGGGATGCCGGTGCGGAGGGCCAGGTCGCAGAGGCCGGCGGCTGGGTAGACCTGGAGGGAGGTGCCGATCGCGAGGAAGAGGTCGGCGGTTTGGGTGGCTTGGGCGGCTGCTTCGAGGACTTGCTGGTCGAGGGGCTGGCCGAAGGAGATGGTGGCGGATTTGAGGATGCCGCCGCAGAGCTCGCAGGACGGGTCGGGGTCGCCTGCTTCGAGGCGGGGGAGGACGTCGGCCATGGGGAGGCGATGGGCGCAGGTCAGGCAGTCGACGTACCAGACCGTGCCGTGGAGTTCGTGGACGAGGGCGGGTGAGGAGCCGGCCTTCTGGTGCAGGCCGTCGACGTTTTGGGTGATCAGGCCGGTGAGGCGGCCTTGGCGTTCGAGGTCGACGAGGGCGCGGTGGCCGGCGTTGGGTTCGGCGTCCCAGGCGGCGGCCGCGCGGCGGAACTTCCACGCCTCGGCGCGTACGTCGGTCGAGGCGACGTACTCGTCGATGTCGAACATCGCCTGTGCGGCCGGGTTCTTCGTCCACACGCCCTGCGGACCGCGGAAATCCGGGATACCGGAGGCGGTCGAGATACCGGCGCCGGTCAGTACGGCGATCCGCTGGGCCTTCGAGACGAGATCGGTCACGCCCTCGAAGGTACTGGCTTCCAGTCGGGAGCAAGTACCGCCATCACGATCTCGTCGACCCACTCGCCGTCCCACTTCAGGGCATCCCGCTTGACGCCCTCGGTGACGAAACCGGCCTTCTCGTACGCCCGCTGGGCGCGCGGATTGAAGGCGTAGACGCCGAGCTCGATCCGGTGCAGCCCCAACTGCTCGATCCCGTAGCCGACGATCAGCCTGGTCGCCTCGGTGCCGAGTCCGCGTCCCTGGCCGGCCGGGCCGATCAGGATCCGGAAGTTGCAGCTCTCGTCCTCGGGGCTCCACTCGTTGAGCACCGCCTCGCCGACGACCTCACCGCTGGCCCGGTCGACGATCGCCAGATCCAGCCGGTCGGTCTGCTCGCCTCTGGTCCGGTACCACCTGCGCGCGGCCTCTTCGCCGATCTCCCCGCGGCTCCCGGTGAACCGGACCACGTCGGGGTCGTCCATGGCGACCTGCATCGCCGGGTAGTCGTCCTCGGTCACCGGCCGCAGCTCGACCAGCTCGCCCGTCAGCGTCGGCTTGAACCCAAAGTCAGTCACGCTGCGAAGTCTCGCAACGCGGGGTCGACGGCCGCCAGCGGTTTTAGCTGAGCCGGCGTACGACGTACTCGTCGCCGGCCGCCGAGACGAGTTCCTGGGCGCGCATGCGGCACCAGGCGGGGATGTCGGTGGCGGCGGCCGGGTCGTCGGCCAGAACAGTGATCGTCTCGCCCACCTGGAGGTTGGGGAACGCCTGGGCGAGTTTGATCACGGGGAGTGGGCAGAGCATGCCGCGGCAGTCCAGCGTCACATGCCCACCTCGGCCCGGATCCGCTGCACGATGCCGGGCAGTGTCCTCGCAAACCGGTCGACCTCGTCATGGGTGGAGGTGCGGCCCAGGGAGACGCGGACGTTGCCGTGGGTCAGCACACCCATGGCCGCCAGCACATGCGACGGGCGCAGGGTGCTCGCAGTACAGGCTGAGCCGCTCGACACGGAGAAGCCTTCGGCGTCCAGGGCGGTGACCAGTGCTTCGCCGTCGACGTACAGGCAGGAGAAGGTGAGTACGTGGGGCAGCCGGTCGTCCGGGTCGCCGACCACCTCCACATCGGTGATGTCCGCCGCGACCCGGTGCCGTAGCTCGTCGATCCACGCCCGGTGCTGCTTGTTGAGCTCATCAGCCTCTTGCAGCCGTGCCTGCAGAGCCGCTGCGGCCGCTAGGGCCGCAGGGACGTTGGGGTGGCCGGGGGAGAGGCCGTCCTCCCGCTCATCCACAGGCCAGGCCGGTGCGAGCCGCGTCCCCTTCCGTACTGCGAGCAGCCCCACACCCGCCGGCCCGCCCCACTTGTGTGCGCTAGCGGTCAAGGCGGACCACCCGGCCGGTACGACGTCATGCGCGATCGAGGCGGCTGCGTCGACGAACAACGGCACCTGCGCGGCTGCACACGCCTCGGCGAGCTCCGCGATCGGCTGGCGGGTGGCGACCTCGTGGTTGGCCGACTGGAGCGCCGCGACGGCTACACCGGGTTGACTGACGCGTGCCTTGAAGGCCTCCACGTCGACTCGTCCGAGGCTGTCGACGGGGATTTCGTACGCAGTACCGGCTGCTGCCGCCGCATGGAGTACTGCGGAGTGCTCAACCGCGGAGTGCACGACTACATCCCCGACCCGCCGCCGGGCAGCCGTAACAGCGAGCAATCCGGCATGAATCGCAGCTGTCCCGGAGGTGGTGAGATACAGCTCGTCCACCCGTACTCCGAGGCCTTCGGCCAGCACCGCGCGGGCGTTGTCGAGCAGCAGTCTCGCGGTCCGTCCTTCGTGGTGCAGCCGGGCCGGATCGGCCCACCCGGATTCCAATGCCGAGAGCAACACTTCCCGCGCTGCCGGATGCAAGGGTTCGGCTGTCGCGGCATCTAGGTATGCACGGTTGCTCACACCGGAAACGCTAAGCCCTACCTATGCGCAGAACCGCGGGAGGTGTCCAGTAGTGTTCTGTCGTCAGTCTCACCTGGGAAGGGAAAGGCGCCCCGTGGGTTCGAACGGCACGCCCGGAGTGGTGCGCGCAGCAGGTCTGAAGAGGGCCCGCGCCGCGGTACGTCCGGCGAAGCGACGCTTGCTGGTGGCGACGTCAGTAGCGGTCGGCACGTTGGTGCTGACCGGCTGCTCGTCGGAGACCACCGAGCAGTGGAAACGGCTCGGTCTGCCCCCGGGCGCGTCCGACCGCACCGAGGCGATGAAGAGCCTCTGGATCGGCGCCTGGATCGCCGCCCTGATCATCGGTGTCCTGACCTGGGGCCTGATCCTGTACGCCTCGGTCCGGTTCCGCCGGCGCAACGAGGACGCCCCGCGGCAGACGCGCTACAACCTGCCGCTCGAGGTGCTCTACACGCTGGCGCCGTTCGCGGTCATCGGTGTGCTCTTCTTCTACACCGTGGAGCACGGCAACAAGATCACCGCGATGTCGGACCACCCGTCCCACACGATCAACGTGGTCGGGCAGCAGTGGCAGTGGACCTTCAACTACAAGGACACCGTCGACGGGCAGGAAGGCGTCTGGGAGACCGGCACGCTGGACAATCCCGCGACGCTGTGGCTGCCGGTGAACGAGTCGGTGCACTTCGACCTGACCTCGCCGGACGTCATCCACTCGTTCTGGGTGCCGGCCTTCTACTTCAAACTCGACGTCATCCCGGGCCGCACCAACAAGCTCGAGCTGACCCCGACCAAGACCGGCACCTTCGCGGGCAAGTGCGCGGAGCTGTGCGGCCTCTACCACAGCCGGATGATCTTCACCGTCAAGGTGGTCACCGCGGACGAGTACCAGGCGCACCTCAAGGAACTGGCTGCCAAGGGCCAGACCGGGGCGGCGACCGGTGGTCAGGACGCGACGACCATTCCCGGCCACGGTGAGCAGGAGGGCGAGAAGTGACCGACATCGCCGAGCGCACAGGCGCCATCGGTGCGGCGACCGCGCTGCCCAGGCGGCGCACCAAGGGCCAGATCGCGGTCAAATGGCTGACCACCACCGACCACAAGCTGATCGGGCATCTGTACCTGATCACGTCGTTCGCGTTCTTCCTGATCGGCGGCGTGATGGCGCTGCTGATCCGGGCCGAGCTGGCCAAGCCGGGTCTGCAGATCGTCAACGAAGAGGTCTACAACCAGCTCTTCACCATGCACGGCACGATCATGCTGCTGCTGTTCGCGACCCCGCTGTTCGTGGGTTTCGCGAACGTGATCATGCCGGTCCAGATCGGCGCTCCTGACGTCGCGTTCCCGCGGCTGAACATGTTCAGCTTCTGGCTGTTCCTCTTCGGTGGCCTGATCACGATCAGCGGCTTCTTCACGCCGGGGGGCGCGGCCGACTTCGGCTGGTTCGCCTACGCGCCGCTGTCGAACGCGGTCCGCTCGCCGGGTGTCGGCGGTGACCTGTGGATCATGGGTCTGTGGATGGCCGGTCTCGGTACCATCCTGGGTGCGGTCAACTTCGTGACGACGATCATCACGATGCGGGCGCCGGGTATGACGATGTTCCGGATGCCGATCTTCACCTGGAACATCCTGGTCACGTCGATCCTCGTTCTGATCGCGTTCCCGATCCTGGCCGGCGCGCTGCTGATGCTGGAGGCGGATCGAGCCTTGGGGGCTCACGTCTTCGACGCGGCCAATGGCGGGCCACTGCTGTGGCAGCACCTGTTCTGGTTCTTCGGGCATCCCGAGGTTTACATCATCGCGCTGCCGTTCTTCGGCATCATCACCGAGATCCTCCCGGTCTTCAGCCGCAAGCCCGTCTTCGGCTACATCGGCCTGGTCGGCGCGACGCTGTGGATCGCGGTCCTCTCGGTGGCGGTGTGGGCACACCACATGTTCGTCACCGGCGCGGTGAATCTGCCGTTCTTCTCCTTCATGACATTCCTGATCGCCGTACCGACGGGCGTGAAGTTCTTCAACTGGATCGGCACGATGTGGGGCGGGTCGGTGTCGTTCGACACCCCGATGCTGTGGTCGGTCGGCTTCCTCACCACCTTCCTGTTCGGTGGCCTGACCGGCGTCATCCTGGCGTCGCCGGCGCTGGACTACCAGCTGTCCGACTCGTACTTCGTGGTGGCGCACTTCCACTACGTCGTGTTCGGGACGGTGGTGTTCGCGATGTTCGCGGGCTTCTACTTCTGGTGGCCGAAGATGACCGGGCGGATGCTGGACGAGAAGCTGGGCAAGCTGCACTTCTGGCTGTTGTTCATCGGCTTCCACACGACCTTCCTGGTCCAGCACTGGCTGGGCGTCGAGGGCATGCCGCGGCGCTACGCGTCGTACGGGGCGAACGAGGGCTTCACCACGCTGAACGAGGTCTCCAGCGTCGGCGCCTTCATCCTCGGCCTGTCGATGCTGCCGTTCTTCTACAACGTCTACAAGTCCCGCAAGGCACCGCTGGTCGGTGTCGACGATCCGTGGGGCTGGGGCCGCTCGCTCGAGTGGGCGACCAGTTCCCCGCCGCCGCGGCACAACTTCGTCAGCCTGCCCCGGATCCGGTCCGAGAGCCCGGCCTTCGATCTCCACCACCCGGAGATCGCCATGGCGGAGTATCCGGACAGCGGCGCTCCGCGGGACAACCTGCTGGACGCCGGTGAGGACCAGGGCCGGGTCGAGAACCTGGAACGCAACATCGTGGCCGGCGACGGCGCGGACGGAGAGGGTAAGGCATGAAGGCGGAGGCCTGGGTCTTCGGCATCCTGACGGTGTTCGTCCTGATCGTGACGCCGATCTACTGGATCATGTCCGAGGACCCCACCGGCACGACCGCGCTGGTGATGACGTTCTTCCTGTCCCTGCTGGTCGCGTTCTACCTGTCCATCACCGGCCGCCGGATGGACGCCCGGCCGGAGGACCGCAAGGAAGCCGAGATCGTCGAGGGAGCCGGTGAGCTGGGCTTCTTCCCGCCGTACTCCTGGTGGCCGCTGTGGTGCGCCGGCACGGTCTCGGTGATCGTGCTCGGGCTGGTCTTCGGCTGGTGGCTGTTCATCGTCGGGGCCGGCATCGGCATCGTCACGCTGAGTGGCTGGGTGTTCGAGTACTACCGCGGTGACCACGCTCACTAACTGCTCGATTTCGTCAACTTTTCCGGCTTGCCGGACGTCACCAGTACAGCGGGCCGTGGGGGCTCCGCCGTACTGGTGACGTATGCAGTGCGTGGCTATGACCGTTCAGCGAGCTAGGCTTCGCGTGGCGGCTGAACGTTATCTCAGGGGAGCTCAGGGTGTTGAGTAGTACGGTCCGTAAGCACGGTCTTGCCGTGGCGGGGATCTGCGCGATGCTGCTGGTCGGCACCGCCTGCAGCGACACGAAGGCGGCCGATCCGGCACCGTCCGGCCCGCAGAACAGCGCCAGCCCCACCGGTGGCCCGTCGACGCCGGGCTCGAGCAGCACCCCGTCGGAAGACCCGGCCGCGGCGAACGTCCAGATCGTCCCGGCCAAGGGCGCCTCGGCGGTCAAGCCCGACCAGCCGGTCACGGTGACCAGTACCGGCGGTGAACTGTCCGACATCACGCTGAAGGACTCCGACGGCAACAAGATCGACGGCAGCCTGAACGAGGACAAGTCGGTGTGGACGGCCGAGCCCGGGCTCAAGCCGGGCGCGAAGTACACGCTGTCCGGTACGGCGAAGGGCACCGACGGCGCCACCATCCCGATCAGCTCGACCTTCAAGACGATGGCCGCGACCGGCGGCAAGCTGAAGGCGTCGGTCGCCCCGCTCGACGGTGAGACCGTCGGCGTCGCGATGCCGGTGCAGATCTTCTGGAACAACCCGGTCAAGGACAAGGCCGCGGTCGAGAAGCGCCTCAAGGTGACCACGTCGGTCCCGGTCGAGGGCACCTGGTCGTGGCAGAACAGCAAGCAGGTCAACTACCGGCCGAAGACGTACTGGCCGGCCGGTACCAAGGTCACGGTCGACATCAAGACCCAGGGCGTCAACGCCGGCGGCAGCATCTGGGGCTCGGCGAACCGCAAGATCAGCTTCACCATCGGCAAGTCCGTGGTCAGCAACGTCAACGTCGCGAAGCACACGATGACGGTGACCATCAACGGCAAGCTGGCCCGGACGATCCCGATCACCGCGGGCAAGGACGGCTTCACCACCCGCAGCGGCGTCAAGGTCATCATGGAGAAGTTCAGGACCAAGCGGATGGACGCCGCCACCATCGGCATCAAGCCCGGCGACCCGAACTACTACAACATCAGCAACGTCCAGTGGGCCCAGCGGGTGACGAGTTCCGGCGAGTTCGTCCACGGCGCCCCCTGGTCCGGCGGCGCCCAGGGCAGCGCGAACGTCAGCCACGGCTGCGTCGGCATGAGCCTCAAAGACGCCCAGTGGTACTTCGGCCAGACCCTCCGAGGCGACCCGGTCATCGTCACCGGCACCAGCCGCCACATGGAAAAGGGCAACGGCTGGACCGACTGGAACGAAACCTGGGCCCAGTACAAAGCAGGCTCAGCCCTAGCCTGACCCCGCAAGCTCCCAACAGCAGCCGACCCTCCGCGGTCGGCTGCTGTTTTGCGTGGTGCGCCACCTGGTGCGCGTCACATGGCTGCGGGGGTGGTTGTTGGGCGGAGGTGGAGGGGGCGGAGGGCTTGGGGGAGGGTGGTGAAGCCGTCGGTGGTGAGGAAGTGGCCGGCTGCGGGGATGATTTTGGGGGTTGTTTGTAGGAGGGCGGCCAGGCGGTCGGTGTGTGGGGCGGGGACGTAGGGGTCGGTGTCTGAGCGGATGATCGTCAGATGGTCGACGTTAGGGGTGATGCCGTCCAGGGGGCAGCCGTCGGCTATGTATGGGTCGAGTTCTGGGAGGGCGGGCAGGGGGTTTAGGAAGCCGGCGACCAGGACGAGATTGCCGAGCCGCCAGGGGGTGGTGAGCGTGGCAAGGTGGCGGAGGACGGTGAGGCAGCCGAGGCTGTGGGCGATGATGGTTGAGTTTTCGTCGGGGATGCCTACGGCGGTACGGACGGCTGCTGACCATTGGGTGCGGTCGGGGTGCAGTGGGTTCGGGAGGCGGGGGATCGTGGTGGGGATTCCGTGGGACTCCAGTTGGCCGGCCAGCCAGCCGAACCAGTGGTCTTCGGGAGTCGCGCCGTAGCCGTGGATGATTGCGGCGCGCCTGGGAGTTGTTGCTGGTGTCATGGTGCTGGACGGTATGGGTTCACGTCAGCGTGAAGGTCAAGTCGAACGACGGGGAGGCGGCAGTGCTGATCAGCGAGCTGGCTGAGGTGACCGGGGTGAGTGCGCGGGCGCTCAGGCACTACGAGGAACAGGACCTGCTGGTACCGGAGCGCGACAGCAACGGCTACCGCAACTACGTCGAAGCCGACGTCACCCGCGTCGCCCAGATCAAGGCGATGATCGCGGCCGGCCTGGGGACCGTGACCATCCGGCAGTACCTCGAATGCGCTCGTACCGGCGAGCACGGCACAACCCTGGAGCTGTGCCCCCGCCTACGCGCCGAGCTCGACGCCATAGCCGCACGCCTCGACACCAGACAAGCCGAACTCCGCGACACCCGGCAGCGCCTGACCGGTCTCGCATCGCGGAGTTCGTCGACGGTCTGACTGCCAGCGGCTAGGCGTTGTCGCAGAAGACGGCAGTCAAGAGCTTGGGAAGGACCGTGGAGAAGGCGGTGGGTACGACGATGGCCGCGTCTCCTGAGGTCACGGAGGCGGTCATCGTGCGGGTGCCGTCGGCGTTGCTGTACATGAGGGCTCCGTACCCGCCAGGCGGGCTGCCGTTGTGCTGGTAGACGGTCCCGCCGCACGAGGGGCCGAGGTCCTGGACGAAGAGGCCGTAGCCGTAGCCGAGGGCTCCGTACGGAGTGCGCATCTGAGCCAGTAGCGGCTCAGGGACGAGCTTGCCGGTCATCAGGGCGCGGATGAAGGTCTGTAGGTCAGCAGTGGTCGAGCGCATGTCACCTGCACCGGCTAGCAGCGACAGGTTCTGGCGACTGACGTCGACTACCTTCCACTCGCTGCCGTCTTGGTAGCGGTAGTAGCCGTGGGCGTGTGGGCCGGGCAACTGCGGGTTGTTCCCTGGTACGGCGGTGTCGCGCAGCCCGAGTGGTCGCAGGATCCGGCGCTGGACCTCGGCGGCGTACGAGTGGCCGGTGACCTTCTCGATCAGCAGCAGGGCGACCGTGTAGTTGGTGTTGGAGTAGCTCTGACCGGTACCAGGCGCAAACCGGGCGGGCTTGGACAACGCGACGCGAACCAGCTGCTCCGGCCGGTAGCTCCGGTACCGGTTGTCCACCCAGTCCTTGCCGACCGCGGGGATCCCCGGTGCGGTCGTTCCGTCGTCGTAGTACTCGCCGGTGTAGTTGAAGAGGCCGCTGGTGTGCTGCAGGAGCATCCGTACCGTGATCCGCGGGTCGAAGCCGTACCGGGGGAGGTAGCGGGAGACCGAGGCGTCCAGGCTGAGCTTGTGCTCGGCGACGAGTTGCAGCACCACGGTCGCGGTGAAGGTCTTGGTCACGCTCCCGACCCAGAACCGCCCGTCGGTCGGCGGCTTGGCGTCGTCACCCAGCCGCCGTACGCCGGCACTGCCGACCCAGTCACCGCGCTGATCGTGCACGCGCAGCTGCATCCCACTGAACCCCGCATCCACCACGCCCTGCAGCGCCGCCTGCAGCTCCGGACGCTCCGCACCGCCCGCAGACGCGCCTGTACCGACCGCTGCAGCGCCCGGAGCCGCCAACCCGGCCAGGAGCCCCACCGTCAGCCCAGCCGTCGCTATCCGCCGGAAGCACTTGCTCTGTGATCTGTTCATGCCGCCCACGATCACGGTCCGCTCTGACACGGCCCCGCCACCGCCCTGACACCCCCCGGAGAAACAGAAAAGCCCCGGCCGGAGCCGGGGCTTCTCTGGGTGGTGCGGGTGACTAGTGGCGCGTTACCTCGCGGGAGGTGCCCTCGTCGAGCTCTACCGTGCCGGTCGCGCCCTCTACCGCCTCGTGCTCGTCGTGGTGACCGTGCGCGTGGGCTTCCTCGATCTCGGCGGCCGTCGGCTTCTGGACCGCGTCGGCGAAGTAGAACCTCGACAGCCGGGCCCGGACCTTGTTCAGCGCCCGCTTCGGAGCCCGTACGCCGTTGTCGTCGGTCTCGGGACCGATGTCCAGCGGGAGCAGCCGCTCGCGGGCGGTGAGCTCGTACGCCTCGTAGTTCGAGATCGGGGTGTGCTTCTCGTAGTACTCGCCCTCGGGCGTGCGGACGATGATGCCCGACTCCAGTCCGTGCAGGATCCGATCGGTGTCGGCGCGCTGCAGGGAGATCGCGATCCGCCGGGTGGCCCAGAACGCGAGCACCGGGCCGAGGAAGACCGCGAACCGCAGGAACCAGGTCACGTTGTTCAGCGAGACCCCGAAGTGGGTGGCGATCAGGTCGTTGCCACCGCCGATCCAGAGCAGGCCGTAGAACGTGATGAACGCGGCGCCGATCCCGGTCCGGGTCGGCATGTTGCGCGGCCGGTCCAGCAGGTGGTGTTCGCGCTTGTCGCCGGTGATCCAGCCTTCGATGAACGGATACAGGGCGACCAGGGTGACGAACGCCGGCGGGATGATGAGCGCCGGTATCAGCAGGTTCCAGCTGAGTGTGATGCCCCAGAAATGACTCTCGAAGCCTGGCATCAGGCGCACGGAGCCCTCCAGCCAGCCCATGTACCAGTCGGGCTGGGAGCCTGCCGTCACCTCGGCCGGGTTGTACGGACCGTACAGCCAGACCGGGTTGATCTGCAGCAGCGCGCCCATCAGGGCGGTGATGCCGAAGACGACGAAGAAGAAGCCGCCGGCCTTGGCCATGTAGACCGGCATCAGCGGGTAGCCGACGACGTTCTTCTCGGTCCGGCCGGGACCCGGGTACTGCGTGTGCTTGTGGTAGACGACCAGGAACAGGTGGGCGGTCACCAGGGCGAGGATCAGGCCCGGGATCAGCAGCACGTGCACGGTGAAGAACCGGGAGACGAACTCGTCGCCGGGGAACTCGCCGCCGAAGATGAAGAAGGTCAGGTACGAGCCGATGATCGGCGACGCCTGGATCATGCCCTGGGTGATCCGCAGACCGGTACCGGACAGCAGGTCGTCCGGCAGGCCGTACCCGATGAAGCCCTCGATGATGCCGAGGAACAGCATCCCGAAGCCGATCACCCAGTTCAGCTCACGCGGCTTGCGGAACGCGCCGGTGAAGAAGATCCGGAGCAGGTGGACCATCATCGAGGCGACGAACAGCACCGCCGCCCAGTGGTGGATCTGCCGCATCAGCAGACCGCCGCGGATGTCGAACGAGATGTCCAGGGTGGAGGCGTAGGCCTCCGACATGTGCAGGCCCTTGAGCAGGCTGTACGAGCCCTGGTACGTGACGTCGGCCATCGACGGCTTGAACCAGAAGGTCAGGAAGACACCGGTCAGCAGCAAGATGATGAAGCTGTAGAGCGCGATCTCGCCGAGCATGAAGGACCAGTGGTCGGGGAAGACCTTGCGCAGGTTCTTCTTGCCGATCTTCCCGATGCCCAGCCGGTCGTCGACCCACTTGACCGGAGGCGGAAAGTCTTTGTCAGACACGGTTGTCACCCTCGTTCCCAGAAGCTCGCGCCGACCGGCTCGTTGAAGCCGCTCTGCGCGACAAGGTAGCCCTCGCCGTCCACGGCCAATGGTAGCTGCGGCAGCGGGCGGGCGGCGGGGCCGAAGACGACCTTGGCACCGTCGGCCAGGTCGAACGTCGACTGGTGGCACGGGCAGAGCACGTGGTGGGTGGTCTGCTCGTACAGGGAGATCGGGCAGCCCACGTGGGTGCAGATCTTGGAGTAGCACAGGATGCCGTCGACGCCCCAGTTCTCCCGGCCGGCCGGCGTCCGGATCTCCTCGGGCTTGATCCGGACCACGATCACGGCGGCCTTGGCCTTCTCGTTCTGGTACTCGACCGCGCTCTCCTCCTCGATCGGAGCGAGGTTGGCCGGTGCCGCGTTGACCAGCTGGCCGACGATCAGGTCGGACGGCTTGATCGGGCGGAGCGTGACGTCGTTGACCACCCGGATGCCCTTGGCCCAGATGGTCGTGTAGAGGTTGCGGCCGGGCAGCGGGCCCAGGTCGCGCAGGAACACGATGGCCGGCAGCCCGAGCAGACCCATCGACGCGAGCAGCGACCGGCGGATCAGCTTCCGGCGGGTGAAGCCCGACTCGGCGGTGCCGATCTGGAAGGCCTCCATGATCTCGGCCTTCTGCTGCGGCGTGGAGTGCGCGTCGTGCCGGTCCTCGGCGATCTCGGTGTCGACCATCAGCTTCTTGGCCCACTGGATCGCGCCGGCGCCGATCAGGAACAGCCCGACCCCGAGGCAGAGGCCGAGGGTGAGGTTGTTCGCGTTGCCCGACAGCGGCCCGAACTGCAGGGTCGAGTCGCGCGGGATCGCGAAGTACGCGACGCAGGAACCCAGGAAGAGCAGTCCGGCGAGTCCGAACATCGTCGAGACCTGACGCTCGACCCGGTCGGCCGCCTTCGGGTCCACGTCGGTGATGCGCAGTTCGTGCGGCTCGATGCCCGGATCCGGGATCGGCTCCGCCAGAACGACCTGGCCATCATGGCCGTGGTCCCCGCTCACTGCGGGGAGATTCGACTTCTCGTCGCTCACTCTGCCTTCACTCCCTTGGCCTTGACGCCCTTGGCGCCGATCCAGACCGCCACGCCGACCAGCAGGCCGATACCGACCAGCCAGCCCCACAGACCCTCCGAGACCGGGCCGAGCCGGCCGAGGCCGAAGCCACCGGGGTCCTTCTGCTCCTGCAGCGCCTTCAGGTACGCGATCACGTCACGCTTGTCGTCCGGCTGCAGGACCTGGTCGGAGAAGACCGGCATCTGCTGCGGGCCGGTCAGCATGGCCTCGTAGATGTGCTTGGGGTCGACGTTCATCAGCGACGGGGCGTAGCGGCCGTTCGGCAGCGCGCCACCCTTGCCGGCGAAGTTGTGGCACGCCGTGCAGTTGGTCCGGAACAGCTCGCCACCACGGGTGACCTGCTCGTCGGTGACCTTGCTGATGTCGTACGAGTCCTCGGCCGGTACCGCCGGGCCGGGGGCGAGGCTGGCGACGTACGCCGCGAGCGCCTCGATCTCGGCCGGGGTGTACGCCGGGGTCTTGCGCGGGATCTGCGCGCCGGGCTGCATCGCGGGCATCCGGCCGGTACCGACCTGGAAGTCGACCGCGGCCGCGCCGACACCGATCAGCGACGGTCCGGCGAACTTGCCCTCACCGTTGCCACCGCCTTCGGCGTTCAGTCCGTGGCAGCTCGCGCAGCCGACCGCGAAGAGCTTCTTGCCCTCTTCGATCTGCTGGGTCTGGGCCGAGGTGTCCGCCGTCGCGTTGTCAGGGGCGAACGCGGCGTACGCGGAGCCCACCGCCAGGAGGCCGAACAGGAGCACGACGAGGCCGGCTGACCGGTGCCGTCGTCGCGCGGAGAGGAAGCGCGCCGGTGACAAGGAAAGTCTCTTCTCACTCATTTGAGCAGGTAGATGGTCGCGAACAGGGCGATCCAGACCACGTCGACGAAGTGCCAGTAGTACGACACGACGATCGCCGAGACGGCCTGTTCGTGGGTGAACTTACGAGCCATGTACGTCCTGGCGAGGACGAACACGAAAGCGATGAGACCGCCGGTCACGTGCAGGCCGTGGAACCCGGTGGTCAGGTAGAAGACCGATCCGTACGGCGACGACGAGATCGTCACGCCCTCGTGGACCAGCTTCGCGTACTCCGTCACCTGGCCGGCGATGAACACCGCGCCCATCAGGTAGGTGAGGATGAACCACTCGCGCATACCCCAGGCGCGGACTCCTGCGACCGAGCCGGTCCGGCCGACCTTGCCGTGCTCTGCGGCGAACACGCCGAGCTGGCAGGTCACCGACGACAGCACCAGGATCGTCGTGTTCACGGCCGCGAACGGGACGTTCAGCATCGCGGTGGAGGTGTCCCACAGCGATGCCACCCCCTGTGCCGCGGCAGCGGTCGTCACCGACCGGATCGTGAAGTACGCCGCGAACAGGGCGGCGAAGAACATCAGTTCGCTCGAGAGCCAGACGATCGTGCCGACACTGACCATGCTGGGACGGTCGTGGTGTCCGTGTTCACGAGACGCTGGGAGCGCGGTTGCAGTGGCCACGGCGTCATTATGTCGGTCGAGGTATCAGACAGCACGACCACCCCCATGCATGTCGCCGACTTCCTGTTTCTACTGTTGACAGGTGCTTCCCCTCCATGCCGGACCAGGCGACCAGATCGAGCCGTTCACCGCGCTCCGGCTGCTGACCGCCTGGACCTTCGAGCCGGTGCTACTGAGCGTGATCGTGGTCGTCGGCGCCCTGTATCTGTACGGCGTCCACCGGCTCAAGGCGCGCGGCGACAAGTGGTCGAAGGGCCGGACTTTCGCCTTCGTCGGGGTCGGTCTGGGCAGCGCGGTGATCGCCACCCAGTCGGCGCTGGGCACGTACGACACGGTGCTGCTCAGCGTGCACATGGCTCAGCACATGATCTTGTCGATGCTCACCCCGCTGGCAATGGCGCTCGGCGCGCCGGTGACGCTTGCCCTGCGCACCCTTCCGCAGCGGCCCCGCGGATGGTTGCTCTCCGTATTGCATTCCCATGTCGCCAAGGTGCTCTGCTTCCCCCTGGTCGGCTTCGTGCTGTTCGTCCTGAGCCCGTGGGCGCTGTACTTCAGCGGCTGGTACGACGCGACGCTGCGGTCGGCTGTCCTGCACGACCTGCTGCACGTCCACTTCATCGTTGTCGGTTCGTTGTTCTTCTGGCCGCTGCTGGGGCTGGATCCGGTGCCCGGCCGGGTGATCTACCCGTTCCGGTTGATGCTGACGTTCCTGACGCTGCCGTTCCACGCGTTCCTGGGGATCACGATCATGTCCGCGAACAGGCTGATCGCCGAGGACTGGTACACGAGTTTCGGCCGTTCCTGGCCGCCGTCACCGCTGCGTGACCAGTACATCGCAGGCGGTTTGCTCTGGGGCTCCGGCGACATCATCGGGCTGGTCTTCTTCGCGGTGCTGTTCGTCCAGTGGGTGCGCCAGTCCCAGCGTGAGGCCAAGCGTGAGGACCGCCGTCTGGACCGGTTGGAGGAACAGGCGCGCAGAGCCGGGCAGCCGCCCCGGTAGCATTCGCGGTGTTCGATATGGGTCCGTTGGTAACAGACAACAGCTTGGGATGAATCGATGAGTTCAGAGCGTCCGCTGAAGGTGCTGGTCTACAGCGACGACCGCACCACCCGGGAGTCCGTCCGGCTGTCCCTGGGCAAGCGGCCTGCCGCCGACCTGCCCGAGCTCGAGTACTTCGAGTGCGCGACCGAGCCGGCCGTGATCAAGCTGATGGACAAGGGTGGCATCGACCTGGCCATCCTCGACGGCGAGTCGGTTCCCGCCGGTGGGATGGGGATCGCCCGTCAGCTCAAGGACGAGATCTTCCAGTGCCCGCCGATCCTGGTGCTGATCGGCCGCCCGCAGGACGCATGGCTGGCGACCTGGTCGCGTGCCGAGGCCGCTGTCTCGCACCCGATCGACCCGGTCCGGCTGGCCGAGGCGACCGCGGAGCTGCTCCGCGCACGGGTCGCCAAGCTGCCCGCGACCACCTGATCCCGGCGCCGTGTCCGCCCCGCTGGATTCACCCGCCGGTACTACGCCTGGCGGTCGTGCGCTGACCTGGTCGCAGGTGCTCAACCCGTTGCTCCGGCACGAGGATCTCGACGCCTCCGCGACCGCCTGGGCGATGGAGCAGATCCTGTCCGGCTCGGCCTCACCCGCCCAGCTGGCCGGGTTCGTGATCGCGTTGCGCTCCAAGGGCGAGACGGTGACCGAGGTCGAGGGCCTGGTCGCCACCATGCGCGAGTTCGCGACCCGGATCGACGTACCGGGCCGCACGCTCGATGTCGTCGGTACCGGCGGTGACCAAGCCCACACTGTGAACATCTCCACGATGTCGGCGATCGTCGCGGCCGGCGCGGGGGCGAAGATCCTCAAGCACGGCAACCGGGCTGCTTCGTCGGCTTGCGGGTCGGCGGATGTGCTCGAGGAGCTCGGGATCCCACTCGATCTGACCGCTGCGCAGGTCGAGGCGGTGGGGGAGCGGGCGGGGATCACGTTCTGCTTCGCGCCGGCGTTCCACCCGGCGCTGCGGCATGCGGCGGTACCGCGCCGGGAACTTGGGGTGCCGACGACGTTCAACTTCCTTGGTCCGTTGGCCAATCCGGGCAATCCGTCGGCGCAGGCCGTTGGTGTCGGGGACGGGCGGGTGGCCGGGTTGATGGCCGGAGTGCTGGCGCGGCGGGGGATCGACGCGTTGGTGTTCCACGGCGATGACGGGCTCGATGAACTGACCACGCGGACGACGTCGCAGGTGTGGACGGTCGGGCGTGGGGTGGTCGAGGGGCCGGAGACACTGGATCCGCGTGAGCTCGGCATTGCGCCGGCGCCGATCGAGGCGTTGCGGGGTGCGGATGCGACGTACAACGCGAAGGTCGCGCGGGCTTTGCTCGACGGCGAGACGGGGCCGGTGCGGGACGTCGTACTGCTGAACGCTGGTGCGGCGTTGGCCGCGCATGAGGGAAGTACCGGGCCGTTGGTCGCGCGGATCCGCTCGGGGATGGACCGGGCGGCCGAGGCGATCGACTCCGGCGAGGCGAAGAACGTGCTGGATCGCTGGATCGACGCCTGCGCTTCCGTTCGCTCGTAGTTTTGCTGAAGAGCCCGCCGTCCCCGCTGTTGCTGGGGTCGGCGGGCTCTTCTCGGTTCTTTCAGCCGCCGATCTTGATCTCCTGCACCTTGGCGCGCCAAATCGGGATCCAGGTCGGCGTACTGCCGGCGATGTCCGCGATCACGAAGTCGGCGGTACCGTCGCCGCGGTCGATGACGGCGGCCATGATGTTGGAGTAGGTCTCCGGCAGCTTCGGCACGTTCACGACCACCTTGATGGTCAGCTCGTGCCCCGGATGCCCGTCGACCGTGATCGGCTTGTGGGTCGCCTTGCCGATCAGCTTCACGTTCGGGTCGTACAGCTTGACGATCGCCGCGCTGGTCGCCTGGACGGTCGCTTCCTTCAGCCCGGCCGGCGTGCTGGTGAACTTGATCGTCGGGTTGAGCCCGCCGAAGGCGACATAGTTACCCCATCTCGCCTTCTTGCCGTCGTACTTGTCATGCACGGTCAGCCAGGTCGCCGCCCCGCCCAGCAGCCCAACGGTCTCCCCGCTCCCGTTGTCCTCCCAGCCGGACCCCATCAACGGCATCGTGTCCTTGTTGAAGGCAACGATGCTGGACCCGAGCACCCGCCCCTCCGGCGGAGGCGGCGTCGTCGGAGCAGCCGACGGACTGATCGTGACCAGCGGCTCCTTCTTTGCCGAAGGCAACGAAACCGGCGAGACCGCGTCAGCCTTGTCCCAAATCCAGTTCACACTGACACCAGTCACCACCAGGGCGCCGACAACCAGCCCCACAACCCCGATCAACCGCCCGTTCCGCCCACCACCCCCACCACGTCCCGCATCAACAATCCCGTAACCCTCATCCCCCTCAACCCCCGCCGAACCGGCGCCTCCCGGCAAACGCGGAGCCACCGGCCCACCTACACGGCCCGGCTGACGACGCTCGTCCGACCCAGCCTGCACTGGCGGACCGCCGAATCTCGACTCCTGCCCAACACCCATAGCCTGCGCCTGCCAACCACTCTCACCAGCAGACACCTGCCCACCCAGCGGCCCATAGCCCCCAGGCTGCCCACCAACTACCGGCTGCCCACCAACCGCCGGCTGCCAGCCCACACCACCCCGCTGCCCACCACGCCCATCCGAATCAGACTGAACAGGCGGCCCCACCGGCCCACGCACCCCCTGCGCTCCGTACTGCCCCTGCGCCCCCACAACTCCAGCTGGTCCGTACGGTCCCGACGGCTCCGCCTGTCCAGGCGGCCCGTACTGTCCCCGCGGCCCCATCGCCGCAGGCAGACCCTGCTGATCCTGCGGGCCGACTCCTCCGGGCTGCCTCTGGGGTCCGTCTGCTCCAGGCTGGCCGTGCTGTCCTACTGCTCCGGGCTGACCGTGCTGTCCCCGGGGACCGACCGCTCCGGGCTGGCCGTGTTGCCCGTGCGGAGCGACTGCTCCGGGCTCGCCGTACTGCGCCTGCGGACCGACCGCTCCCGGCTGGCCGTGCTGTCCCTGCGGGCCGACCGGTCCGCGCGGACCGTACTGCGCCTGCGGGTTCGTCTGACTGAAAGCCCCCGGCTGTCCAGCTGCACCGGGCTGACCCACCTGCGCTGACTGACCGGGCACCCCATACGGCCCGGGCTTACCCGCGTCAGGCCGGCCCTGGGGCACGACAGGCCCGCCCGCCCGACCAATTCCCGGCTGAGCCGGACCAGCTTGACCCGTACCCGGCTGAGGCGGACCGGACTGCGTCATACCCGGCTGAGGGGGACCGGCTTGACCTGTATCCGGCTGTACCGGGCCGGCCTGGCCTGAACCCGGCTGGGGGAGACCGGCCGGCGTCCTACTTGGCTGAGGCCGAGCGGCTTGACCTGTACCTGGCTGTACCGGACCGGCCTGGCCCGTACCCGGCTGGGGGAGACCGGCTTGACCGGTACCCGGCTGAGGCCGACCGGACTGTGTCCTACCTGGTTGCGCCGGACTGGCCTGGCCTGAACCCGGTTGCGCCGGACGGGCTTGAGCTGGACCCGGTTGCGCCGGACCGGACGGCGTCCTACCCGGCTGAGGGATGCCTGGTTGGGGTCTGCCCGTGGCGGGCGGTGTTGCTGGAGCCATACCGGCCTTCGGAGCATCTACCTGCGGCGGGACATGCCTTGGTGCGTTGATCTGAGACCCGTGAGCCTGGGCTCCTCCGCCAAACTCCGCATCCTGCGCGGACCCCGCCCGGTGATGGCCAGCACTCGTATTGGGTGCAGCAGGCGGCGCAGCCGTCGTACCGGCTTGTACTCGTGGGTGTTCTGGTGCCGGCGCGCGATGTGGTTGAGGCGGCGGCGGCGCTGGTGCACGCGACTGACCCAGCAACGGGTCCGAGTCCGACACCCCCTCCGAACGACGAGAGGCCGATCTGCCCGAAGCACCGGACGGCGACACATCTGAACCACCGGAGGCCGACATACCCGAACCACCGGACGCCGACATGTTCGATCCACTGGAGGGCGATATGTCCGAAGAACCGGACGGCGACACGTCTGAAGGACTGGACGGCGACCTGTCCGGACCACCGGAGGGCGACCTGTCTGGACCACCGGACATGTTCGATCCACCGGAGGGCGACATGGGCGAACCAGCGGAGCGTGGCATGTCGGGGGCTGCGGAGGGTGAGTGCTGCGGGGCGGCCGGTGCTGGGTGGGGGCTGGTGAACCAGTAGTCCGTGGGCGTCGGGTCGGGTGGTGGTGGCGCGGTGTGGTCTGCCGGGGGTGGGGTGGTGCGGTCGGCCGGGGGTGTGGCTGGGTGGTCTGCTGACGGAGGGGTGCGGTCGTCGGCAGCGGGTGGCGGCGGAGCGCTGTGGCGGGCAGGGGGGCGGGGTGGTTCGTTTTCAGCCAACGTTGATTCCCTTGTAGACCTGACTCTCGGCCGTCCTCAGATCCGGCCGGTTGGTGGGGATGTCACTGATGTAGGCGACCGCGGTGCCGTCGCCGAGGTCGAAGACCGCGACCGTCAGCAGGAGTACCGACTTGACCTTGGGTGACTTCGCCGTGACGGTCTCCTGGTAGTACCAGCCCGCCTTGTCCGAACGCTTGATCGCGCCGTTGCCGACCGCCTTGTAGGTGACCGGGATGTCGCCGTAGTTCCAGGTGTGTACCTGTCCGAGCAGTACCGCCGCCGTCGCCTTCGGGTCGCCGCTGAACGGGGTCTTGTTGCCGAGCCCGCCGACGAACATGTCCGCGTACCAGTCGTTGCTGCCGTCGAAGTCCTTCTGCAGCGTGACGTACTGGCCGCTGGAGTTCAGCAGTTGCGGGATCAGCCGCTTGCGGTCGGACCAGCCGTTGCCCTGGCGCGGGAACGAGATCGCGTCGGAGGTGATCCGGTTGCCCTCGTGGAGCTTGGGGTTCTTCGACTGACCCGGCGTACCGCCGGCGCTCGTCGGCACGCTGCCGGTGGGCGCCGGGGTCGGGTCGGCGGTCTTCTTGTCGCCCTGGTTGGTGATCAGGAAGATCGCCGCCACGACGAGCAGTACCAGTGAGATAGCCCCACCGACGATCAACGGCGTCCGACCGCCGCCACCGCCGCCGCTGCCGTCCTTGCTCTTGCTCTTGCTCTTGCTCTTGCGTGTCCCACCATCCTGCGATCCGTCAACCCCCTGCCAAGGCGAAGCCTCACCCGCCTGCGGCCCACCGGGTCCCCACGGAGTACCACCCTGCTGCCCGGTGGCCACCGAGTTACCCCACTGGTCAGTACTCGCCTGCTGCGCCGCAGAACTACCCCACTGCCCAGCATCCGCTTCCTGTACCCCGCCCGTCCCCCACCCATCACCGACAGCCGCCCCCGCAGCCCCACCCTGCTGCCCACCGGCCTGCCCCCAGCCCCCGGCTCCACCGTGCTGCGAACCGGCCTCCCCCCAACCGCCAGCTCCGCCCTGCTGCGTGCCCGATTCGCCCCACCCGCCGGCGCCGCTCTGCTGCGCACCGGACTGATCCCAACCACCGGCCCCGCCCTGCTGTGAACCGACCTCGCCCCAACCGGCAGCACCGTTCGCCTGGGCGCCGGACTGATCCACACTGCCGGCTGCGCCATGCTGCGTGCCGGACTCGGCCCAACCCGCAGCACCCTTCTCCTGGGCTGCTGAAGATCCCCAGCTCGCAGCACCCGTCTCCTGCGCTGCCGAAGAGCCCGAGCCCTCTGCATCGGTCGCCTGCGTGCTGGGGGAGCCCCAGCCGTTCGTACCTGTCTGCTGAGCGGCGGACGATCCCGAATTGTCAGCCTGAGCCGCTTGGGCGCCAGAGGAACCCCAGCCGTTCGTGCCCGCCTCCTGCGCGCTGGACGAAGCGGAGCCACCGGCCTGAGCCTCTTGAGCTCCGGCGGAACCCCAGCTACTAGTACCTGCCTGCGGCGAGCCAGAAGCAGCCGAACCCTCGGAGCCGGCCGCCTGCGGGTCAGCCGAACCCCACCCGTTGTCGCCAGCCTGTTGTGCGCCAGAACCCCATCCCTGTGCACCGGTCTGCTGCACGGCAGAGTCCGGGCCCTCGGTGCCGGCCTGCTGCGGGCCAGTGCCCCAGCCCTGTGCACCGGCCTGCCGTTCACCGGCGTCGGGGCCCTCGGCGCCGGTCTGCTGGGTGCCAGTGCCCCAGCCCTCGGTGCTGGTCTGCTGCGGGCCGGTGCCCCAGCCCTCGGTGGCCGCGTTCTGGGTGCTGGGGGAGTTCCAGCCGCTGGCTGCTGCTTGTTGCGTGCCGGACGCGTCGTTTGCTGGGACGTCGGCCGCACCTCCAGTACCTGCCTGAGGTGCGCTGGACACGCCCCAGCCATCAGCACCGGCCTGCTGGCCGTCGGCTTGGCTCCAGGCTCCAGCACCGCTCTGCTGGTTGCCGGCTTGGCTCCAGCCATCGGTACCGGTCGGCTGGCCGCCGCCTTGGGTCCAGGGCCCAGCACCGGTCTGCTGGTTGCCGGGCTGGCTCCATCCGCCAGTAGCGGTCTGCTCACCATCGGCTTGGGTCCGGGTGCCCGTGTTGGTCTGCTGACCGTCGGTCTGGGGCCAGGTGCCTGCGTCGGTCTGCTGGCCGGGTGCCTGGCTTTGGGTGTCGGTGTCGGTCTGCTGAGTGTCGGTCTGGGGCCAGGTGTTTGGGGCGGTCTGCTGGGCGTCTGTCTGGTTCCAGGGGGCGGCGGCGGGGGTTTGTTGGGTGCCGGGCTGGTTCCAGTCGCCGGGGTCGGGTTGCTGGGGGTTGGTTGGGGTCCAGCCGCCGGACTGTTGTGCGGGCGCCGTGTTGACCTGGGTTACCTCGGCGTCGCTGGTTTGCTGGCCCGAGCCGGTGTCAGCCGGTGTCGTTTCGGGCTGCTGGCCCCAGCGGTTGTCGGCTGGTGCTGTGGTCGGCTGGTCGCCCCAGCGGTTGTCGGGTGATGCCGTGGTGGGCTGGTCGGACCAGCGGTTGTCTGGGGCCGTGGTGGGCTGGTTGGCCCATGTGTTGGCGGGGGTGGGGGTGATTTCCTGGGTGGTGTCTGTGTCTGGGGTTGGTACGGGGTCCTTGGGGGTTGGGGCGACGGTGGGGGGCTCGGTCCAGTTGGTGGCGGACCAGGATTGGGGTTCTGGGTCCGGAGTGGGGGTCGGCTCCGTGTTGGAGGTGTTGGGGGCGAGCTTTAGTGTCCGGCCGGTTTTTGGGGTGGGGTCGGCCTCGAACTGTTCCTGGGTGATGGGTTCCGCGTCGTCTGGTACCGGGCGCTGGGTCCAGTGGTTTGCGGCTTCCGGGAGCTCGACGGGGGCCATCCACGTCGACTTCGCCTTCTCTGCCGGGGTCAGCGCCGCCCCAGCGTTCACAGCAGCATCGGAAGCGGCCGCGGTGCCGTCGGATGAAGTCTCGGCCGTCGCGGGCCAGAAGGCGGACGTCGCGGGCGCAGTACCGGACCCGGAGGCCCCGGAGCCGGAGGTCGTGGCGCTGGCGCTGGAGGTGGTGGCGTCAGTGGGGAGGGTGGTGTTGTCGACCACCGGCGAGGGGTCGGCGGTGGTCGACGGGGTGGACTCGGCGGGGGTGTCCGTGGAGGCGGGGTCCGCTGCGGGGTCGACTTTGTCGGTGCGGTTGGTCCATTGCGTCCCGTTCCACCAGCGGATGGTATTGGGCTGTCCGGTGGGGTCCGGATACCAGCCGGCGGGAGGGTTGCTCATGCGTTCACCGTAACTTCAGCGCGTGTCAGTCAGACCGTGGAATTCTGCCGTCGAAAACCCCGGAAACCTCAGAAACCGGATTCCTCGCCGAGGCTGAAGGCGGCCTCCAGGTCGTGGGTGGAGTACGCCCGGAACGCGATGTGCGTCTCCGTGCTCAGTACCCCGGGCACCCGGTTGACGTGGTCGGGGATGACGGAGGCGAGGTCGTCGTGGTGGGCGACCCGGATCATCGCGATCAGGTCGAGCCCGCCGGTCACGGAGTACACCTCGCTGACGCCCTCGATCGCCGCCACCTGCTCGGCGACCTCCGGGATGCGTGCGACGTCGGCCTTGATGAACACGATCGCGGTGACCATGTCGTCCTCTCCTCGAAACCAGCCCCCTACCGCGCTGAAGCATAGTGCCGCCCCGGCCAGGACCTCCCAGGCCGGTTCAGAACTTCGGGAACCGCGGAGCCGCCAGCACCCGGTAGTTGTACGTCCGCCCGCCGGCATGGTCGATCAGCACCTGGAACCCCGCCTCCCGGAGCACCTCGCACAGCGCCCGCACGATGATCTCCGAGGCGTTCACCACGTACGAGAACAGCCCGCTCGTCACGTCCTGCGTCAGCACTTTCTCCACGTACTCCGGACTGCCCGTGACCGGCGGATCCCAGTCGATCGTCACCCCGAACGGCTCGACCGTGTTGACCCAGATGTGCGCGCCAGGCGGCAACCCCTGCGGATCACCACCCGGTACTACGGAAGCCGCGAACCCCATCCGCTCCAGCTCCCGCCGCACCTCCTCGGCCAGCTTCTGCCAACTCTCGATCGCGTCGTCCGGCGCCCGATACCCGGGCCCGCCGTGCCGGTACGAAGGCGTGAAGAACTGGAACGGATCAGTCACGCCCCAACTCTGCCATGCTGCGTCAGCGGGCGGTGGGGCTGAGGGGGCGCATCCGGCGGCGGCGTTCGCTGGGGTGGTGGTGAGCCTCGGAGTGGGAGTTGTCGAGGCGGGCGATGTGGCGGCCGGCGCCGCTGATCGGGCAGGTCCAGGTGCCGTCCATCTCGACCAGGCGGATGCCGGGGGAGTCCAGCCAGCGCAGTACGAGCTCGATCTCTTCGGGAGAGGCTGACGCGACCGGACCGATGCCTGGCAGGACGGTCTCGGCGGAGGCTCGGAGCATGTCCAGGTACTTGCGCGGATCCGTGCCCCGCGGGCTGATACCTGCCGCCGCCAGCCGGCCGCGACGGATCACGTGCAGCTCCCAGCCGCCGTCCTCGGTCCGCCGCGCCGCGCAGATCTCCGCGCAACTGGTGACGGACGCCATCCGCTGCATCTTCGCGCTGCTCCGCACGAAAGCACTCAACCGATCCCGTTGCACAGCAGCATCCTCGAACCGCTCATCCGCCGACAACACATCGATCCGCCGATCAAGCGCTGCCACCACCGGCGCCGGATCGTCCGTCAGCGCCGACCGCAGCCCTGCCACGAACGGCGCATACGCCTCGACCGAGATCCGCCCGTCGCAAGGCGCGACACACCGGCCCATCTCGGCCAGCACACACGGCGACCCGGCAGGCGACCGCGACATCCGGTCCGTGCACTGGCGAATCGGGAACGCCTCGTGCAGCGCCGCCATCGCCCGCTCGGCCGTCTTGCGTGAGCTGAACGGCCCGAGATACCCCGCGTCGTCGTCACGCACCTGCTTCACCAGCGACAGCCGCGGGAACGGCTCGACCGTCACCTTCAGCCAGTGTTGTCGCTCGGGAAACTTGGAGCGCCGGTTGTAGCGCGGCTTGTGCTCCGCGATCAGCCGCAACTCGCGCACCTCGGCCTCGAGCGCGGTACCGCACTCGATCCCGCGGACCCCGGAGGCGATCCCGATCATCTCGCCGATCCGGGTCCGTTGCTCCGACGCGGTGAAGTACGACCGGACCCGATTGCGCAGATCCTTCGACTTGCCGACGTACAGGACCTCGCCGCGGTCGTCCGTGAACAGGTACACCCCAGGTGCATGCGGCAACGACTCGGCCAGATGCCGCTTCGCCCGTACCTGCGGCGCCACCCGCGAGGAGAACGTTTGCAGGTCCTCCAGCGTCTGTACGCCGAGCGACCCGACCCGCTCGAACAACCCGTGCAGCACGTCGACGGTTGCCCGCGCATCGGACAACGCGCGGTGGTTCGGCGTGACCGTTGTCCTGAACAACTTCGCGAGCGTGCCCAGCTTGCAGTTCGGCGTCTCGTCGGGCGTCAGCACCCGGCGGGCCAGTTGCGCGGTGTCGACGACGGCGAAGTCGGGCCAGTCGTAGCCGTGCACCTGGGTGTCGTGTTTGAGGAAGCCGACGTCGAAGGGCGCGTTGTGCGCGACCAGCACGCAGCCCCGAGCGAACTCGAGGAAGGCCGGCAGGACCGACTCGATCCGCGGTGACGCGGCCACCATCCGGTCGGTGATCCCGGTCAGGACGGCGATGAACGGCGGGATCGGCTCGGCCGGATTGACCAAGGTCTGGAACTCCGCGACCAGCTCGCCGGCCCGGACCTTGACCGCGCCGATCTCGGTGATGCCCGACTCGCCCGGCGCGCCGCCGGTCGTCTCCAGGTCGACGACGCAGAAGGTGACGTCGCGCAACGGCGTACCGAGGTCGTCGAAGCTCGGCTGGACGCCGCGGATCGGCGACCCCGGTCCGGACGCCGGGGCAGCGGCTCGATCCGGCAGTGGGCTGGTCATGACGACGACGCTAGAAGCCGCCGCCGACAATTCCGTCCGGGACACGCCCCCATCGGCCGACCGTCAGCGACAAACAGCATGGCCGAAGTGGCCGAACCGACTACGCTCTAGTCATGCGTACACAAGCGATCACCGCGATTCCGGGCCCCGGGCCCGGTCGTTGTGGTCTGCATCACTGGCTGTGCCAGGGGGCCGTTCCGACCGGACTGCGGACCGGTGGCTGAGGCCGGCACCGCCGCGAGCTCCGCTGCCACCACCTTGCCCGAACCCGTGCGGCAACGGGTTCTGACCCTGGCCGCGCAGGCGTTGGGGCAGTTGCCCGCGACAGACATCCCAGCTCCGCTGCGGCGGTTCGCCAGCTTCGCGCCCGGCAAGCGCGCCAAGCTCTCGGCGTCCGTACTCGGTCCGATCCTCGAGACCGACGACCACTTCCGCAAACTGGTCGCCTTCGAGGTACGCCGCAACCATCCCGAACTGGGTGATGCGGTCGCCGACGGACTCGCAGTACCGGCCGCCGAGCCGACAGAGGTCGCGGCGCTCGCCTACCTGCTCAGGCCCGATGACTGGGAGCAGCGGGTCGCCGAGGCCGCCCAGTTGCCGCCGGAGAAGCCCGGCGTCGACGAGGACGCCGTCACCCGCCTGCACGACCAGCTCGACCAGGCCCGGACCGAGACGCGCCAGGTCCGCGAACGCCTGCGCGAGCAGGTCACCGAGCTGAAGGCCGAGAACGTCACACTGCGCCGCAAGCTGAACGAGGCGCGCCAGCGGATCACCGGCCTGCAGAGCGATCTCGAACTGCGTACGACCGAGGCGGCGACCGCTGACCAACGAGTCGAGGCGGCCCGCGCGGAGGTCGAGCGCGAGGTCCGGAAGCTCCGCGCGAGGATCACCGAGCTCGAGGCGGTCGAGCACGCGGCCCGCCGTACTGCGGGACAGGAAAGGGAACTGGCCTCGACCAGAACCCGCCTGCTGCTGGACACCTTGGTCGAA
Source organism: Kribbella sp. NPDC051620 (assembly GCF_044453825.1). Taxonomy (NCBI): domain Bacteria; kingdom Bacillati; phylum Actinomycetota; class Actinomycetes; order Propionibacteriales; family Kribbellaceae; genus Kribbella; species Kribbella sp. NPDC051620. Next base: position 858,055 of record NZ_JBITDB010000002.1, on the reverse strand, counting down.
GCAGCGGGAGGACTCCGTCGCGAGCTCACCCTCCCGCCCGGGGGAGACCTCCGCCCGGCCGACACCGTCGCGGGCATCGAGCCCACGACCGCGCCCGTCGGCCGTACCGCACCAGACGACGACCCGACTCTCTTCGACGAGCTGCTCGCGCTGCCGCAGGTGCACCTGATCATCGACGGCTACAACGTCACCAAGACCGCCTGGCCGAGCACCCCGCTGCACTCCCAGCGCCAGCGCCTCGTCACCGCGCTCGGCGCCCTGGTCGCGCAGCGGCGGATCGAGGTCACGGTCGTCTTCGACGGCGCCGAGCTGTCCGGCCCGGTCCAGCTGAACCCACCACGTGGCGTCCGGGTGCGGTTCAGCCCGGCCGGGGTGATCGCCGACGAGGTGATCCGCCAACTGGTCCGCGCCGAGCCGCCGGGCCGGCCGATCGTGGTCGTCTCGACCGACCGCGAAGTTGCCGAGAGCACCGTCACGATGGGCGCCCGGGCGCTGTCCGCGACCACCCTGATCAACCGGATCGCCCGCGCTTAGCCAGAAAACTGTCGGTGGGGGTCTTTAGCGTCCTTCTCAGCCGGATGCAAGTCCGGGTGCTTCCCCACCTTGGAGGACGTTGTGCTGATCGACTGCGACGCGTGTGCGATGAGAGGTCCCGGCTGCCGGGACTGCGTGGTCAGCGTGGTGCTCGGCATGCCACCCGAGCAAACCTCACTACGCGTCGACGACGAAGAACTGGCCGCCCTGGACGTGCTGGCCCAATCCGGTCTGGTCCCACCGCTGCGCCTGGTGCATGCCGTCAGCAGCATCGAGTTGCCGGTCGATGGCCAGCCGGGTCCGCAGGCATCCGCAGATACCGCCTGACTGCCTGGAAACTGCCGGTCAACCGCCTGTCACCGGCCGGTGACCCTGGATAGCGTCAGACCATCTACTGGGGAGAAGAGATGTCGATGGAGCAGATGGTCTCGGCCGGGCAGCGAAATGACCACGTCCCGGAAGGAATGTGCCAGGTCTATGAGCTTGGTGTGCTGGACCGCCCACCAGTCCTGAGTCACCGGCAGCTCGCCGTCGGCGAGCTGATGGCGACCGGCGCCAAGGATGCGGCCATCGCCCGGCAGCTGGGCGTCTCGCTGCGGACCGTCCGATCTGAAATCAGCGCGTTGGTCGCCGCCCTCGGCGCCACGTCCCGCTTCCAGGCCGGCTGTCTGCTGGTACGCCGCTTCGGCTGAGGCCGGCTGAGGGCGGCTGTCAGGCGACAGTGCCGGCATCGAGCAGCGCATCCAGGTCTGATTGCAGATCAGCCTGCAGGCGTCGATCGCCGAGCTGCTCGGCAGCCTCGAGAGCAGCCAGGAAGACCGATCTGGCTTCGGCGGGCCGGTTCAGCGCGGCAAGTGTCTGCGCGATGTTTCCGCGAGCCTCGGCGAGTCCGATCAGATTGTTGTTCTGCTCGGCCACCGCGGCGCTCTGGCGGAACCGATCGAGGGCGGGCTCAAGCTCTCCGTCGGCCTGCAGGATCAGGGCCAGCGCATTGATGGACCCTCCGATGACGTCGGCCGCGCCCAGCGCCTCACCCATCGGCAGGGCTTTCTCGAAGAGAACTCGGGCCTCGTCGAAGTTCTCCGCCCACAGGTGGGCGTAGGCGGTGTTGAAGACGCCGAGCATCGCGCCGTACGGGTCCTGGTCCTCCGCCGCGAGCCGCTCGCATTCAGCGAAGTGCTCCACGGCGGCCGCGTAGTCGGCCCGGTGCATCGCAAGAATGCCCAGTGCAGTCAGCGCCCGGGCGAGTGGAAAGCGGTGATCACCTTCACGCGCGATACCGGCGGCGGTTTCCTGGTACTTCGTTGCCTCGTCGATCCGACCCAGTTCGAGACAGGCGGCCAGTGTTTCCGGAGATGGAAGAAGTCGATCATGCTGGTCGGCAGCTGGATCGCGGGCGCTGAAAGGTTTGCGGCAGCGGCCACGTCGACGGCATCGGCAATCGCGGGCAGCTCGTCGGTACACCACTGCAGGGCGGTCTCCGGAGTGGCGAAGCTTTCGACGATCACGCCGTCGAGTGCCGGATCGATGGGGGACCGGACCCGGCTGGGCCGTAGTTGCCGGTTGGCTTCGTCCGCGGACTGCAGGTAGTAGTCGAGCACCCGCCTCAGGGCGGCTTCGTCCACGGCAGCGCAGCGCTGGGCGAACAGCTTGACGAGGTCATGCAACGCGAAACGGCCGTCAGCTCGGCTCTGTACCAGATTGAGCGCGACCAAGCGCTGGAGTTGTCGATCCGCGAGGTCGGCGGAGGTTGCCGTCAGTGATGCTGCGGCATTCGTGCCGAAGATGCTGCCGGGCAGCAGGCCCAAGCGGCAGAAGAACTCCTTGAGCTCACCGGGCAACCGGGCGATGGAGAGTTCGAAGGCCGGGAGGACCGACGAGGTCGGGTCACCGGGCAACGAGAGGCGTTCCAACCGGTCAGGGGAGCCCAGCTCGTCAGCTGCCTGCCGCAGGGTTCGGTAGTCACCGAGCGAGATGCTGGCGCCGGCCACCCGCAGGGCCAACGGAAGGCGGCCACACAGCGAGATGATCTCGGCCGCGGCCGTACGGTCCTCGTCCACCCGGGCGTTGCCGAGGACCGTACGGAGAAGTTCGCCCGCCTCGGACTCCGCCATCGCGTCGAGCAGCAGGGGATGAGCGCCTTCGCGCACCATCAACCCGGGAAGGCGCTCGCGGCTGGTGACGATCGTCGCGCAACTGGGGGAGCCGGGCAGCAACGGCCGGACCTGGTCAGCCGTCGCCGCGGTGTCGAGGATGACGAGCAGCCGGCGACCGGCCACCACAGATCGGTACGAGGTCGCACGTTCTTCCAGCGTCGGCGGTTGGTCGGCCGGCTTGATCTCCAACGCGGTGAGGATCCGCCCCAGCGCCTCGGCCGGGTCGAGTGGTTCCTGGTCAGGCGTGAAGCCGCGCAGATCGACGTACAGGCGGCCGTCGGGGAAATGGCCGGCGGCTCCGTGCGCCCAGTGGACGGCAAGCGCGGTCTTGCCGCTGCCACCGATGGCCGAGATCGTCACGATCCGGGCCGGTGAGCGCTCGGAGACCAGCAGATCCAGATCGCGGAGTTCGGCGAACCGGCCGGTGAAATGCAGGTCGTCCAGCGGAAGCTGGTCGAGGCTGGGGACCGGATGTGCGGACGCGGCCGGTTCCGGAGTTTCGTCGGCGATCAGGCCCAGTAGTTGGCGGGTCTCGCCGGCGGACAGTTCGAGTGCGCTCGCGATCAGCCGGATCGACTTCGCCCTCGGCTTCCTGACCCGGCCCGACTCCAGATCGCGTAAGGACCGTTCCGACAGTGATGACCTGTCGGCGAGTTCTTCCTGGGTCAGTCCTGAGCGCTGGCGCAGCGCTTTGATCCGCCGGCCGATCTCGCTCATCCCACCCCCGCCACCGATCCGTCCAGGTCGGGGACAGTCTGGTGACCGCAAAGCAAAGGCTTTCCGGACGTTAAGTTTGGATCAAACCAGAGGGGCGAATTGCACCGGTCACGAATCGGTTACTACTGTTACCTCTCGTTGCCTCACAGTCTCGGTCCACCAGGCCGGACGGGCAGCGAAGATTCAGCCGAAGGGTGACCGACCGGTCGTAGCTGACCAGGTGGGTTGACGGGGACGGCGTCGAGAAGAGGAAGGGACCGACCGGGCTGTGTCCATCGGCCGCACGAAGCGCTTCAAGGGAATTGCCCTCGCCGCCATCACCTCCACCGCCGTCGTAGCGGGAGTGATCTTCATCCAGACGGGGGCGGACGCGGATCCGAAACCGACCCTGGAGCAGGCGAAGGCCCAGGTGGCCGCGCTGCAGACCAAGGCAGCTGACGCCGGTGAGGCGGCCAACGACCTTCGTGGCCAGATCACCGCCGCGCAGATCCGGGTCAAGGCGCTGCAGGCCGGGATCGCCAAGCAGCAGGTGCAGGTCGACGCGGTCAAGCGGCAGATCGGCTCGCTCGCGGTCGCGGGGTACCAGACCTCCGGGATGACGACGACGGCGCAGTTGCTGCTGTCGACGAACCCCGACCAGTTCCTCAGCCAGGCCTCCACCGCGCAGGCGTTCGCCGGCCAGCAGAACTCGGCGCTCCGCCGGTTCCAGGCCGCCCAGGGCAAGCTCACCGACCTGCAGGCCAGCGAGCAGAGTGAGCTCGCCGCGCTGCAGTCCGTGCAGGCCCAGCAGGACGGCCTGAAGAAGCAGATCCAGGCCAACCTGGACGCCGCCGAGAAGGTGCTGGGCAAGCTCAGCGACGCCGAGCGCGACCGGATCAAGCAGGAGAACGCGAAGGAAGCCGAGAAGGCCCGCGACGAGCGCCCGACCCGCGGCGGCGACCGGACCTCCGAGGACCCCGAGGACAACACGCCGGTACCGGTCAACGGCCGCGCGGGTGCCGCCGTCGAGGCCGCGATGAACCAGCTCGGCGACAGCTACGTCTGGGGCGCCAGCGGCCCGAGCTCGTTCGACTGCTCCGGCCTGACGATGTACGCCTGGGGCAAGGCCGGCGTCTCGCTCTCGCACTCCTCCAAGGCGCAGTTCAGCGAAGGGCGCCGGGTCAGCCGCGCCGACCTCCGCCCCGGCGACCTGGTCTTCTACGGCAACCCGTCGATCCACCACGTCGGGATGTACATCGGCAACGGCCGGATGGTGCACGCGCCGAACCCGGGCAAGCCGGTCAAGACCGACGACCTCGACTACATGAGCGGCTACGCCGGCGCGGTCCGCCCGGGCTGAGCCCAGTCACGACATGCACTACGGCTCCGGGGACAGCAACCCCCGGAGCCGCCCTCGTTTGTCCACCTCCACCCCGCCCATGCTTGACTGTCCCCGGAGGGCTCTGAATTGACTCCTCTGACTGGGGCAGGCGAGCAGCAAGGGGCCGAGGTGGTCGACGAGCGCGGCAGCATGTTGCCCCCTGCCGACCCCACTGGTGCCCTGAGCAAGCACGACAGCGACGACTTCGGCAAGCGCGGCGGCGACGACTTCGGCAAGCACGACGACTTCGCCGAACACCGGGTCTCGCCGTCCGAGCAGACCACCATCCAGATCCCGGCCCAGCACGCGGTCGGTGACGGGCCGGGCCGCCCGACGGCGATCCAGACGGTGAGCACCTGGACGTCCGCGCACGGTCCGATCGTCAAGAAGGTCGCGCTCGGCGTCGCCGTCTGCCTGGTCGGCGTGGCCGGGTTCGCCGGCCTCCGCAAGATCGCCGACGCGCCCGCCGACCCGGATGCGCACGGCCGCAGCGCGCAGACCCCGGGCACCGAGAAATCCACCCCGGACGAGGCGGCCGAGGGCGTACGCCGGGCCGCCGCCGGCCAGGCCGTCCTGCAGAAGATGGCCGATTCGATCGACGAGCGCCGCAAGTCGGCCTTCCTCGGCACCATCGACCCGTTGGCCAAGAGCTTCGACGCCCAGGCCCGGACGATCTACAGCAACCTCGGCAAGTTGCCGTTGGCCACGTTCCAGTTGCGCTACGTCAGCGACGACATCGGCGCGCTCCCACCGGACCGGCAGAAGGAGCTCGGCGGTACCGAGTCCTGGCTGGCCCAGGTCGAGGTCTCCTGGCAGCTCAGCGGCTTCGACACCAAACCGGCCCGCGAGACCCTGCCGGTCACCTTCGTCACGCGTGACGGTACGACGTACGCGGCGTCCTTCAGCGAGCGCTTCGTGGCCGGCCAGCGGCGGCCGATCTGGGCGCTCGGCGGGATCGAGGTGGCCAAGGGCGAGCGCAGCCTGGTGATCAGCCTGGACTCGCAGGCCGACGCGGACGACTACGCGGAGGTGACCGACCGCGCGGTCTCGTCGGTGACGAAGGTCTGGGGCAAGAACTGGAAGCAGAAGGCGGTCATCTACCTGCCCGCCAAGCAGTCCGACATGGAGTACGTGCTCGGCGCCCAGCCGGGAACCTACACCCAGATCGCCGCGGTCACGATGGCCGAGCTGGACACCCCGGCGACCGGCGCGCCGACCCGGATCGTCGCCAACCCGAAGCTCTTCGACGAGCTCGGCCGGCAGGGCCGCCGGATCGTCCTCACCCACGAGACCACCCACGTCGCCTCGACCGCTACCGCCTCGCCGGTACCGTTGTGGCTGGCCGAGGGTTTCGCCGACTACGTCGCCTTCACCGCCGTGTCCGTCCAGGACGAATCGGCGGCGAAGGAGCTGTTCAAGGCGGTCCGGGCCGGCAAGACGCCGAAGACGCTGCCCACCCCGGAAGCCTTCGCCGCCTCGTCGGCCGAGCTGCCCCAGGCCTATGAGTCGGCCTGGTTGGCCTGCCGGTTGATCAGCGAGCGTGAGGGGCAGAGCAAGTTGGTGGAGTTCTACCGTGCCGTGCACACGTCGAAGAGCCGGACCGGACTGGCCGACGCCTTCCGGACCGTGCTCGGGACCACCGAGCAGGAGTTCACGGCCGACTGGCAGAAGTACCTGAAGAGGCTCGCCGGTGTCTGAGCGAGCCGCCAAACTGGCTCCCGCCGGAGCTGCCCTGGTGCTCGCCGCCGCCCTCGCCGTCGTGATCATCACGACGACGCCCTGGCACCTGATCGACCTGCCGAAGCCCGATGCGGCGCTCGACTTCACGACGGCCGAGATCAGCAAGCAGAACCAGTTCCGGCACGAGTTGTTGCCTTGGTCAACGATCTCCTGGATCCTCTCGCTGCTGGTGCCGCTGACGATCGGCTTCAGCACGCTCGGCCGCCGCCTGTACGCCGTGACGCGGATCCGCCGCTGGTACCTGGCCGTCCCCGTCGTCGTGCTCGCGCTCGGCCTGATCGCCAGCATCATCACGCTGCCGACGGACGCGATGGCCGAGCGGGTCACCCGGAAGTACGGGCTGTCGACCGAGTCTTGGGGGCTGTGGCTGCGCGACCGGCTGGTCAACTGGTTGCTCCTGTCACTGGCTTTGATTGCCATCAGCCTCGGGTTGATTGCCCTGGCCAAGCGCTGGAAGACCTGGTGGTGGGCGCCGGCGGCGATCGCGGGCGCGGTCCTGGTGCTCGGGGTCTCGTTCGCGTATCCGGTGCTGGTCGAGCCGCGGTTCAACGACTTCACCTCGATGCCGGCCGGTGCTCAGCGCGACGAGTTCATGCAGTTGGCGAAGCAGGACGGCGTACCGGTGAAGGATGTGCTCGTCGCCGACGCGTCCAAGCGGACGACCACGCTGAACGCCTATGTGTCCGGCTTCGGGTCGACGCGGCGGCTGGTCGTCTACGACACGCTGCTGAAGGATGCGACGCCGGCGCAGGTCCGGCTGGTGGTCGCGCATGAACTCGGCCATGCTGCCGAGAACGACGTGCTGCATGGCACATTGGTCGGCGCGCTCGGATCGGCCTTCGCCATCGTGCTGCTGAGGTTGTTGCTCGGGGCCCGCGTCGCCGATCCACGCCGTACCGCGCTCCTGCTCGCCCTGATCGTCGCCGGTACGACGCTCGCGTCGCCCGTGCAGAATCTGGTCAGCCGCCGGATCGAGGCTCGGGCGGACTACCACTCGTTGCAGCTGACCAAGGATCCGGCGGACTTCGTCGAGATGCAGCATGAGTTGTCGGTGCGCAACATCAGCGGGCTGGAGCCGAGCCGGTGGCGGTACTGGCTGTTCGCCAACCACCCGACGCCGCCGGAGCGGATCGCGATGGGGCGGGCGTGGGCTGCTGAGCACGGCGAGACGGTTCCGCCGCTGGTCGAGAAGTGACGGTTCTGGTCGTCACCAACGACTTCCCGCCTCGGCAGGGTGGGATCGAGACGTTCGTCCGGTCGCTGTGCTCGGAGTTGCCGGATCTGGTGGTGCTGACCTCGCGGATGGCGGGCTGTTCGGAGTACGACGCCGGGCTTCCGTTTCCCGTCGTGCGGGATCGGACGTCGATGTTGCTGCCGACCCCCCGGGTGACGCGGAGCGCGGTGCGGGTGATGCGGGAGTACGGGGCGGATCGGGTCGTTTTCGGGGCCGCGGCGCCGCTCGGGTTGATGGGGCCGGCGCTGCGGCGGGCGGGGGCGCGGCGGATCGTCGCGCTGACCCATGGGCACGAGACGTGGTGGGCCGGTACGCCGGGAACGCGGCAGGCGCTCCGGCGGATCGGGGATGCGGCCGACACGATGACGTCGGTGTCGGCGTGGTGCGAGGAGCAGATCGCGCCGGCGCTCTCGGTTGAAGCGGCTGCTCGGATGCGGCGACTGACGCCTGGTGTGGACACGTCGAGGTTCTTCCCGGGGTGTGGGGGAGAGCAGGTCCGCAAGGGGCTCGGTCTGGAGGATGTGCCGGTCGTGGCGTGTGTCTCGCGGTTGGTTGCGCGGAAGGGGCAGGACACGCTGATCCAGGCGTGGCCGAGGGTCCTGGCGGCAGTACCGGAGGCCGTTCTGCTGCTCGTCGGCGGCGGACCCGATCGGGATCGGCTTGAAGCGTTGGCCCGGGAGACCGGCGTGGGACATGCCGTGCGCTTCACCGGTGCGGTTGCCTGGGAGGACATCCCGCCGTACCTCGATGCCGCCGACATCTTCGCAATGCCCTGCAGAACAAGACGTTTCGGCCTCGAACCAGAAGCCCTCGGCATCGTCACCCTGGAAGCCTCCGCCACCGCCAAACCAGTCATCGTCGGCGACTCCGGCGGCGCCGCGGACACCGTCCGCCACGGCGAGACCGGCTACCTGGTAGACCCCTACAATTCGGTAGCCACCGCCCTCCGCATCACCGAACTCCTCACCAAACCAGCCCGGGCCCGGGCAATGGGCAAGGCGGGCCGCGCCTGGGTGAGGGACCAGTGGAGCTGGGCCCGCTCCGGCCAGCTCCTCCGCGAACTACTCGACCTCCGCTGAAGACCTGCCCCACGCAGCCGACTCCGGCTCCTGCAACGCCGCCCCGCCTCCGGCCAGCCATCGCGCCCGCATGCGCCTCTCGCCTCATCCACACCGACTTCCGCCGCCGACGCAGGCGCAGCCTGCGTCGGCGGCGGAAGTCGGTGTGTGCTGGTGGGCAGCGGCATGTATTGTGTTGGCATGCATCAGATGTCGTTCCTCGCAGTAGCCGTACGAGCTTCGTGCTCGCCGGCTGCCGCTGCCTGACATCTTCTTCACCCAACCGGCGACCGGAAACGGTTCGCCGGTTTTTTTGTTGTCCCGGCCTCCTTTTCTGGTCAGCACCCAACAGACAAGGACAAAACCGCGATGACCATCGACCAGACCTTCATCGACTTCTTCCGCCGGCACGGGCACATCCCCACCACGGGGTCCTCGCTGATTCCGCGCCCGGGCGACCCCGTGCTGTTCACGACCTCGGGGATGCATCCGCTCACGCCGTACCTGGAAGGCGATCCGCATCCACTCGGCCGACGACTGGTCGGCGTGCAGCGATGTCTGCGCACGACCGACCTCGACGAGGTGGGTGATCCGACCCACCTGACCGTGTTCGAGATGCTCGGCTCCTGGTCGCTCGGCGACTACGGCACCGAGCAGACGCTGCGCTGGGGTTACGAGCTGCTGACCGAGGGCTTCAAGCTCCCCAAGGACCGCCTGTACGTGACGGTGTTCGGCGGCGACGACCAGGTCCCGCTCGACCAGGAGTCACTCAGTACCTGGCAGGAGCTCGGCCAGCCGATCGAGCTGACCACCGGCGACAACTGGTGGTCGAACGGCCCGACCGGACCGTGCGGACCCGACTCGGAGATCTTCGTCTGGACCGGCGACGGCGACCCCGAGGGCACCCCGACCACCGACGACCGCTGGGTCGAGGTGTGGAACCACGTGATGATGCGCTACCGCCGCCTCGACGACAACTCATTGGAAACCCTGCAGCAGCAGAACATCGACACAGGTCTGGGACTCGAGCGCCTGACGATGCTGCTGGAGGGCAAGCGCTCGGTCTACGAGACGTCGCTGTTCGAGCCGTGGACGCGAATCATCCCGAAGCTGTGGAAGCTCGACGAGCACGACGAGCGGATCGTCATCGACCACCTGCGCTCGAGCATGGTGATCATCGGCGACGGCGTGCACCCGTCGAACACCGGCCGCGGCTACGTGCTGCGCCGGCTGATCCGCCGCGTGCTCACCCTGCTCTGGCGCTCCGACGACACCCGGACGCTGTCCGACCTGCCGATGGAGCTGTTCGAGCACACCAGTGAGCACTTCCACCAGGGCGAGGTGCTCACCTTGGTCCGCCGAATCCTGATCGACGAGGAGATCCGCTTCACCAACCTGCTCGACCGCGGCCGACGCATCCTCAACCACGAACGCTTCCAGAAGCCCCTCGACGACTCCGATTTCGAGTACCTTCACGAGACCCATGGCTTGCCCCGCGATCTAGTCCTCCAGCTAGTTGCCTGACATCCAAAGCGCCAGCTCAGCAGCCCGCGGGTCCTCCACCAGTCGAGTGGGGAGCCCGAACGTCATCACCGGCCGGGTGGTCGTCTCGTACGCCGACCAGCCCGGCCGGCCGGTGGTAGCAAACGCGACCCACGCGGCATGCATGGAGTCGGCAACTGACTGCGGCGGCTCAGCGCCGTACAGGGGAGAGGTCGCCGTCGCGAGTGTGTCGAACACGAACGGCAACTCGAGCGCGTGACAGGCGCGCAGCCCGTCGAGCGCTGACTGCCAGTCGAACTCGTACAGGTACGTCGGCGCGTGCGCGCGCTGGGCAAGCGCGAGCTGCAGCGTCGGCAAGCTGAAGAACGCGTCGCCGACGACCGCGCTGAAGATCTCACCGGGCGACTCGCCAGGCCGGTTCGCCGCGTACGCCGCCGCGATCGCCGGATCGATCCCCGACCGGGCGAGCAGCACCGGCAACGCCTCGGCCGTGATCGCCGCCGCCATCCCGGAAGGGATCGAGAAGAGCCGCATCTCCTCGGTCGTCGTACCGATCAGCAGGTCGACCCCAGCCGCGGAGCCGGCCGCGATCGCGTCGAGCGGCCGCGCAGGTACCGACTCATCGATCACCGGGAAGAACGGCATGATCCCGCCACCCGCGCTGACGACGGTCGCACCCCAGCGCGCCGGATCCGGGTTCTGCCGCAACTCCAACGCCACCACGCGTTGCGCGGCCAACAGCTCCTCGATCGCCACCGACGCGAAGCCGGCCGCGGTCGACTCCACCCCGAGCCGCTTCGCCACCTCGGCGGTGATCACCGCGCCATCGGCAGCGAGAGCCGCGGCCGTCGCTGAACCACTCTGTACGATCGCCCGCTGGAACAGCCCTTGCGCCGACGGCATCGACATCAGCGTCGCGACGCTCATCCCGCCCGCCGACTGCCCGGCGATCGTCACGCGTCCCGGGTCACCGCCGAAGGCCGCGATGTTCTCCTGTACCCAGCGCAGGGCCGCGACCTGGTCGAGCAGCCCACGGTTGCTCGGCGCATCCGTCAGTACGCCGAACCCCTGGACGCCAAGCCGGTAGTTGACCCCGACCAGGATCACCCCGTCGCGCGCGAACGCGGTTCCGTCGTACGCCGGAGTCGCATTGGACCCGTTCCGGAACGCTCCACCGTGGAACCAGACGAGCACCGGCAACCCGGACCCGCCCGGCGTCCAGACGTTGAGGTTGAGGAACTCGGGTCCGGGGCGGAGCGGGTTCGTCAGCAGTACGTCGTACGGGGGCTCGTACGGCGGTTGCGGGGAGGTCGAGCCGAGGGTGGTTGCATCCCGGACGCCCTCCCAGCTCGGCGGTGGCTCGGGTGCCTGGAAGGCTTTCGGGCCGGACGGGTCGGCGGCGTACGGGATGCCTAGGTAGGCGGTGATCCCGTCAGTGGTCGTGCCCCGGAGCTGCCCCGACGATGTCACCGCGATGGAGTCCATGGAGTTCATCATCCACCGTCGGCGACAGCTCCGGCGGCGCGACCTTGCCCACGGACGACTGCGCGACGAAGGCGCCGAGCAGCACGATCACGCCACCGATGATCTGGTTGGTGGTGAGCGTCTCGTTGAGCAGGATCCAGGCGAAGATGCTGGCCGCCACCACCTCGACGTACGCGACCGCGCCGCCGATCGCCGCCGACAACCGCTGGACCGCGGCCGCGCCGGCCAGGTACGCCACGACGGTGCTGACCACGATCAGCCAGCCGGCGAAGATCCAGCCGGGCGCGGACCGGTCGCCGATCGCGATCGTGTCGGTGAGGGTGTGCCACGGGATCGTCCACGGCACGGCCACAGCGGTCAGCGCGATGGAGCCGACGACGCTGCCGGCCGCAGTCATCACGAGCGGATCAGCGACGCCGGTGAGTTTGTCGATCAGGATGAAGTACGTCGCCTGGCAGGCGGCCGCGCCGAGGCCGGCGAGCAGTCCGATCAGGTCGAGCTTCAGGCCGGACCAGATCTCGACGACGGTGGCCAGGCCGACCAGCGCGATCGCGACGCCCAGCACGGCCGAGCGCGGTACGGCGACCTTGCGGCCGAACTTGAGCCAGCCGACCACGAGCAGCGGGCCGGAGAACTCCAGCAACAATGCGATCCCGACCGGGAGCCTGCTGGCGGCGACGAAGAACAGGGTCTGGCAACCGGCGATCCCGGTCAGGCCGTACAGAACGAGCTGCGGCCAGGAGCCCCGGGCCGCTCTGACACCGGCGGCGCCGCGGAAGATCAGCACCAGCGGGACGAGGAGGACGGTCGCGCCGAGAATCCGGATCCAGGCCGCCTGTTCCGGCGACATCCCGGCCTCGATCAGCGCCTTCGCGAACGGCCCCGAGCCGCCGAAGGTGATCGCCGAGAACACGGCGAACCCCAGCCCGACGGACTTGGTCCGCGCAGCGTCGTGTGCCATCCCTGTCCCACCTCCTTGTACATTGGCATAACCCTTTCACACTCATTACATGAGCGTCGAGGGGTTACTCGCCAGCTGGACAGGACGGGGTTGTCAGAGCACGTTGACCGCGCGGGCGGCGACGACCGCGATGGTGAGCAACGCCATCGCGGACTGGATCCCCATCAGCGTCTTCACCCGGGCGGTGAGCGGCATGGTGTCGGTCGGGCTGAACGCGGTGGACGCGGTGAACGCGACGAAGAGATAGTCGGTGAAACCCGGGAGCCAGCGTTCCCAGCCCGGGAGATCGACGGTCATCTGCGGAAACAGCAGATCAGCGCGTTCTTCCTCGTGCTCGTGCTCAGGCATCCGCGCGAACGGACCGCCCCGGTCGATCTCCCAGTACCAGAGCGCGAAAGCGACGACGTTGGTCACCCAGATCAGCAGGGCGGCCTTCACCAGCACCTTCCCGTCCGCGTTGTCTCCGGAGGCGAGCAGGACGATGAGGCTGACGAGGTAGATGGCGTTGACGGCGACCAGTACCGCCACCAGAACAAGCTCGATCCACCGCAGCCAGGTCTCGTCCCGCCGCAGATGGAACGGATTCGTCCAGACCAACGGAATCAGCAACCCGGCCCCGATGGCCGGCATGATCCACCGCGGCGCCTCCATGACCTCCGGCGGCACAGCCAACTGCAACCCCAACGCCACAACCACAGCCAACGAGGCCGGCCACCGCCGAGTATGCCGACTGCTCACCACAACCGCCTTGGCAACCTTGCTCATCCGAGCATTCTCACCCACCCACCTCACACATCCCCCACGCCTTGCCCAACAGACAAGAGCAACAGACAAGAGCAACAGACAAGAGCAACAGACAAGAGCAACAGACAAGAGCAACAGACAAGAGCAACAGACAAGAGCAACAGACAAGAGCAACA